>CAVSZM010000007.1:0-420557 GCA_963732455.1 uncultured Alphaproteobacteria bacterium
AATGCCCTCCGGATCGTTGCGGACCCCTACCCAGCCGACATTGTAGGTTCCGAACCTTCGCATCTTTGCAAGCTTGGACGTGTAACGATGAGGAACAATAGCGATAACTGCGTCCCGCAGTTCATCGTAGATGACCTCGGGCGCCGCAAAGAAGAACAGGTCGCCGTCAAGATAGGTCACCCATTCGGCGCCGGGTTCGCGCGCCAGCACAAACAGCATCCACGCCGGCGAACACGTGAAGTAATATTATCCGTGCTGCGATTTTCACAGAGTCCCGGCGACTTCCGGATCGGCGGCTTCAAAATCCGCGAGCCGCACGGGAAGCATATCCGGCAGATTGAGTGCGACGAGGGTTTGGTAACACGCCTCGCTGAGACACAGCACCCATAAGCGCGACCCTGGCGCGTGGCGTCGTAGTGAACGATAGAGTGCCAGTCCGCGCGAGAGGTATTTGTGATCGAAGTAGGTACAATAGACGCGGTTGGCCATGCTATTCGCGGTCAGTCTGCGGCGCGCACAGTATTCAGAAAAACGTTGTAATCACGAATATAGTCGTTTGGATCATAAAGTTCCGAAGCGAATACGAGCAATGCGGCGTCGGCGCTGTATTGCCATTGTCTGCCCAAACCATGGGAGGAAGGTAGATACCGACGTTTGGCTTGTTCAGCAGGATTTCAAGGCGCGTTGCTCCATCGTCGACCGTGACGCTGCATTGGCCGTACGCGCAAATCAGGAATTGTTGACATCGTCTGTGCGCGTGCTCTCCACGGATCTCCCCGGATGGAACGCCGGAAACGATAAAATATCGCTTCGGACGGAAAGGGAACTCACTCTCGAATTCTCCGACCGTCAGGTCGCCACGAGGGTCCTGTATCCAGGGAAATTGATAAATCTCTACTCCCCGCACGCCCGTGGGTGTCGTAAGAACCTTCGTTTCACCGGGCTTGGACTCCACTTTGATCGGGTCTTGCACTGACATTTTTAACCCACACCCTCGTTGCGGTTGAAGCTGAGCTGGCAGTTCGAACAGCGAGCCAATATTACGATAAACCGAACCACTGACCGAGTACATTCGTCACCAGCCGTTCGCGGCGGCGATCACCTGACTGATCTCCTCTTCTTCCATTTCCGAAAAACAGGGGATCGTAACGATTTCCCTGGCTAGTCGTTCGGTTTCCGTCAACCGGTCGACAGCCTCCGTCGCATAGGCCGGCTGCTGATGGTCGGGTATCGGATAGTGAATATCCGTGGCAATTCCGTTCGTCTCCAGATGCCGCCGGAAATCGTCGCGGTCCTCGCAACGAACCACGAAGAGATGAGCCACATTGTCCGTGCCGAAATCCTTCGGGCATTTGACGCGCGGGTTTCTGATCTCTTCTGAGTACCTGCGGGCAATCTTGCGGCGGTCTTCGTTCCATCGGTCGAGGTGCGGAAGCTTCGTCAACAGAAGCGCTGCCTGTAGTTCGTCAAGTCGGCTATTGCGGCCACCCGGCCGGCTCACCTGGTATTTTCTGTCCCATCCATATTGACGTAATTCCCGCAGGCGCTCGGCGATTGCGCCGTCGCCCGTCGTCACTGCTCCGCCGTCACCAAGCGCACCGAGGTTCTTTGTCGGATAAAAACTGAAGCAGCCGGCCGCGCCGAAGCTGCCCACCGCCCTTCCCATCGCGACTGGCTCCGTGCGCCTGCGCACAGTCCTCGATGACGGGAATGCCGAGCGGCTTGCAGATCGCCGCGATCGTCTCGATTTCAGCGAGTCGGCCGTAAAGATGCGTCACGATAACGGCCTGTACGGTGTTGCGCGCGAGTTGCCGATTTAGAGAATCGACGCTCATCGAGTGCGTCTCGGGAACGACATCCACATACAACGGCTGCGCTCCCATGGCCCTGATTGCGGTGCTCGCATAGAAACCGGCATTGGCCACAGTCGCCACGCTGTGGCCTTCGCCGACGCCGACGGCACGCAACGCCAGTTCGATCGCATCAGTTCCGTTGGCCACCCCGACGGCATGCGGCACTCCGCAATAGGTTGCGAACGCCGCCTCGAACTCCGCACCTTCGGAGCCCAGGATATACCAGCCCCGCTCGATCACGCGACGCGCCGAATTGGCAAGCTCATCTTGAAGGCGGAGGTTCTGTCGAACAAGATCGTTCAGCGGGATTCGCCGTGGCATTAGTCAGCGTCTTTCGGGCCGGAGGCTACGATATCGTCTGATGTATGCGAGCAAATGCCACCCATTTTGAAGAGAGGCAAGAGCTAAGCACATCCATATCGGGACGGATCGAGCAGTCCCTTGTTCAGCCGAATTCTCGTCCGCCACGGCTGCCACGCCACATCACAGCCGAGCTGGTCCCAAGTGGGTTGCTCGAGCGAAACAACTCATGTCTCGCGAGGCAATTGGTCAGTCGAAAGAGACCGGACAGGCCACAAAGCGCGATGGGAGCGCGCCAACAAACTATTGATACACATCAATTATATGAGCAAGAGGCCGGTTCAACGATTTTTTCCGCGAGTTGACGGCGGCTCGGACCGCAGCTTGTAAAGCCCACCATGGGCCGTTCAAAGCATTTTGAGATGTGGAGCGGCGCGTGTTAACGAGACCCGCTTCGAATTTTCACGAGAACCGCAAAGACCTGCACGTATGAATCGCAAGGGGATCATCCTGGCCGGTGGTTCGGGGACCCGGCTCTATCCGATCACCCGGGCGTCAGCAAGCAGTTGCTGCCGGTCTACGACAAGCCGATGGTCTATTACCCCCTCTCGACGCTGATGCTCGCCAATATCCGCGACATCCTCCTGATCTCGACTCCGGACGACATCGGCAACTTCGAGCGCCTGCTCGGTGACGGCAGCCAGATCGGCCTTTCGCTACGCGGTGCAGCCGCATCCGGGAGGTCTGGCACAGGCGTTCCTGATCGGCCGCGAGTTCGTCGGCAAGAGCTGCTCTGCGCTGATCCTCGGCGACAACATTTTCTCCGGCCAGGGATTCCAGGCGATGCTCGCCGCGCTCGTGCCCAGGACCAGGGTGCGACGGTGTTTGCCTATCCTGTGCAGGATCCCTGAACGTTACGGCGTCGTCGAGTTCGATGCCAAGGGCCGCGCCGTTTCGATCGAGGAGAAGCCAGCGCGGCCGAAGTCGAACTACGCCGTCACCGGTCTCTATTTCTATGACAATCAGGTCCTCGACATCGCTGCGAAACCTGAAACCGTCGCCGCGGGGCGAGCTCGAGATCACCGACGTCAACCGCGAGTATCTCAAGCGCGGCCAGCTCCGCGTCGAGCGGTTCAGCCGCGGGTTCGCCTGGCTCGACACCGGCACACCACCTCGCTCATCCAGGCCGCGAACTACGTCGAGAGAAAGCGGCAGGGACTCAAGATCGCTTGCATCGAGGAGGTCGCCTACCGCATGGGCTTCATCGACACCGAGCAGCTTCTGCGGCTTGCCGAACCCATGAAGGCCACGGCTTACGGCCAGTATCTCATTCGCCAGGCCCGTCAGGGGTACGGTCGCTGATGCGGAACCAGCGCACTGAGCGGAGAACTTTTTTCTTGCTAACGACGGATAATCGGCGAAATTCCGGACTTTCGATTGCCCCCTTTTCCGTTGGTCCTGCTGGCTCCGTTCGAAAGACTTCTCGATGAATATTTCCGGCCTGATATGCCCTGTTACGAAGCGGCCGTTGACGACGCGCAACGCCACTCATTTGACGACGGCCGATCGTCAAATTTCCTATCCATAAAACGAGATCCCCATACTGCTCGGACCGGAGGCGGTTACTGAACAGTCGCCGTGGCCACGCGACCTCAAGTCGCCCCAATACGACGAAGCCTACAAGGAGATGGAATTCTACAACTCAACCGGGTACGAACACGCCAGGCAAATTCGGGACGCAGGCTCCCTCGACGCCAGCGATTCGGCTGGCCTTCGTCATCTAGGTTCGATCGCCAGGCTTTCTGAAGCAGAGCGCGGACCATTCCCGGAGTTCGATATCTGGCTCTGCGAAACTATCGATATCGCCGCAGAACGCGATTGTTATCGTCACATCGGATCGGTCGAGGGAAAGCGCGTCATCCAAATTGGCGGCAAGGGCGTAGTCGCCGTACTCCTGTTACTGGCCGGCGCGGCGGAATCAAATTCCTGACGCCAATGCACGGCGAGGCGTCAGTCGCCGAGGAGCTCGCTAACCTGTTTGGACTTAAAGACCGCCTTCGCTGCATCGTCGGCATTGCGGAGGAAATTCCAATCGAAGATTGCCATGTAGACGTATGCTTTGCCGGCGGATGTTTGCACCACATGCGCACCGAGGTCGCATTTGCAGAGATGGCGAGAATTCTGACGCCGGGCGGCAAATTCGCAGCCATCGAACCTTGGCGAGCTCCGGGATATGCCTGGGGAACGAAAATATTCGGCAAACGCGAGCCCAATGCTTTTTGTACACCTCTAGACAAAGATCGCGTATCTCCGATTTACAATGCTTTCAGCAACGCCGAATGCATTCAGCATGGGTCCTTGACGCGCTATCCTTCGATCGTGGCTCAAAAGGCGGGGCTTGTGCTTTCGGTCCCACAGGCCGCCTGGGTTGCTGATATGGA
The DNA here is from genome assembly GCA_963732455.1 of uncultured Alphaproteobacteria bacterium. Lineage (GTDB taxonomy): Bacteria > Pseudomonadota > Alphaproteobacteria > Rhizobiales > Xanthobacteraceae > Bradyrhizobium. The sequence continues at coordinate 4,595 of CAVSZM010000007.1, forward strand.
CGACGCCATATGCAACTGTATTCCATTTGCAAGAAAGCTCGGCAGCGGCGTCGCGGTGCTTGCTACGAAATAGCGGGTCTCTTTACCGGTGGATCGCCGCGTGACTCGCCCGGCCGCTGCGACGCTCATGCCGACCTTCACAGGAAACTCAAGTGGGGATGATGGCAATCAGCCTGTCGCGAAGGTCTTTTCTCATCAATGGGCTGGCAATCAGCGCGACAACGGCCAGCCAGAGCGCACACGCAACAACAAAATGCACGACTCCGGTCCAGGGCACGAGCGATCCGATCACCGTTCCCACTCCCCATCCCGACAATATTACGACGGCCGCTATCGCCGCCAGAAATGCGATGTGCCTGAATGGATGCTGCAGCGTCTGTCGCATGATAATGAGAGCCAACAAGCCAAATTGAATCAGCAAGTCGCTCGCGACGATTGCGATTGCCGCGCCCAACGGCCCCATCGGAGGGATCAAGACCACCGACAGGACCAGGAAAACAGCAAGCTGAAGTCCCTTGGTGCGCACCAGCAGATCGCCACGGTTGCTATAATTTGCAAAGCTGAGCGCTAAAATCGACGGCGCCACCACGCTGGTGCCGATCAGCAGCGTGACTGTGAGCAATGGATCGTAGGGTATGCTCCCACGGGTCCAAAGCGCAAAAAAATCCGGCCAAAACGGCAAAAGCCCGGACACAACTATGCTCGCCAGCAAGATAACGAACACCGAGCCGCGGGCATAGAGGCTCCGCAACTGCTCCTTCAAACCGACGGCGTAATCGTGACCAAGCTCGGCCGCGAGCGGAAGCGTCGTCTGGTAGCATAGCGCCCGCAGTACCCCCGCGATGGTGCGCGTGAGGCCCCATTGGGCAACCGCAACGCGATCGGAAACGAGGGCGCTGACCAGCAGGACGGGCGCGTAGAGCAAAGCTATTTCCGTGGCGCCGGCCACGCCGAATGGAAATGCCGAGCGAAACTGACCGACGCTCCAGCGCCACGATTGACGTGCGCGCCCGGCGCGCAAAAACGGAAACAGGCGCGGCGCGTCGATCGCTACGAGATAAACGAGCAGCAGCAGCTGAGCCGAGACGTATGCTATGGTGACCGCCAACAGACTTCCGTTTGCGACGATCGCTGTCAGTTGCGCCAGCTGAGCGACCAGCATGGCGCCGCTCTGCAGCCAAACCGCGCGACCATACAGGCCGCGCGCGCGATATAGCCCGGACACCAGATTGGACGGCAGCGTCAGGATCGTGCCCGCCGTCATTACAATGAAGGCGGCGTCGAAATGCGACGTCGCCCGGAATCCCAGCACGCTGGAAGGCGAAAGAAGCTGCAGGCCCACCACCACCAGAAGCACCAGCGCTCCAGCTAGTCCGAAATAGATCCGTAGCATCCGGGCATAAAACAGCGCGGTCCGGCCATCCTTATCGACACTCGATTTGAAAGCAAAAAATCGATTGATTGCACGCAATTGAAGGCCTGAATCGGCAATTAATACGAGATTTCCCGAAGCGTAGATGACGAGCCATGCGGCGAATATATCGCTGGTCCAGAAATGCAAAAAAATCGGAACCAGCGCGACCTGCTGTGCAATCCCCATGGCCAACTGGAAGAGATTTGCGGACCACCCTGCAAGAAGTCTTCGCGCGCGGTTTGGAACAGTCACCTGGACCTCCCAACCGTGGCGTCCATCAGCTGAACATCTTGGATCAAGGTCGAAATCTCTCGCGGTCACAAGCGGCTAGCAGTCAAACAGAGGATTGTCGATAGTGGAGCAGTCACCTATACCCAAGCATCGTTATACCGCTATACCTGTAGGGCCGGACCGTTTGCTCGCCTCATACATTCATATCGATCTCGTCATCGGAGCTTCTCAATGACTATCCCGCGCGCCTCGCAAGCCCTGTCCCGTTTCACCGTGCTTGATCTCACCCGCGTCCGCTCCGGGCCGACCTGCGTACGGCAGCTTGCGGACTGGGGCGCCAATGTCATCAAGATCGATGCCCTGCTGGAGGACGCCGCCGGCGAGCAGCCGGGCGGCCCGCGCCACGGTTCGGACTTCCAGAATTTGCACCGCAACAAGCGCGCGATGACTCTCAACCTGAAAGACCCCAAGGGCCTCGCAGGTGTTCCGGCGTCTGGTGGAGAAGGCCGACGTCGTGGTCGAAAACTTCCGTCCGGATGTCAAAGCGCGGCTCGGCGTCGATTACGAGAGCCTGCGCAAGATCAATCCGCGCATCGTCTATGGCAGCATATCCGGCTTCGGCCAGGATGGCCCCTATCACAAGCGTCCCGGCTTCGATCAGATCGCGCAAGGAATGGGCGGACTGATGTCGATCACCGGCGCGCCGGGCGAGGGTCCGATGCGGGTCGGCATCCCAGTCGCGGACCTCACGGCCGGATTGTTCTGCGCGATCGGCATTCTCACGGCGCTCCTGGAGCGCGAGGTCTCGGGCGAAGGTCAGTGGGTGCAGACCTCGCTCTTACAGGCGCAAATCTTCATGCTGGATTTTCAGGCCGCGCGCTGGCTGATGGAAAAGGACGTCGCCAAACAGGCCGGCAACAATCATCCGACCAGCATCCCGACCGGCGTGTTCAAGACTTCCGACGGCTATATCAATATCGCGACGACCGGCGGACGCATCTGGGAGCGCTTCGCCCAGGCGATCGGCTCGCCCGACCTTCCGAGCCGCCCCGAATACGCCACCGCGCCGGCGCGCTCCAAGAACCGCGACGCGCTCAACGCGGAGATCGGAAAACTCACCGAAAAGAAATCCACCGACACCTGGGTCCGGGAACTCAACACCGCCGGCGTGCCCTGCGGCCCGATCTATTCGATCGACCAGATGTTCGAGGACGCTCAGGTCCAGCATCTCGGCATCGCGCAGGACGTACCGAACGCCGAGAATCGCCACATCCGCCTGGTCGGCCAGCCGGTCACGCTGTCGAGAACGCCGAGCAAAATGGCGGCGCGACCGCCGGAGTTCGGCGAGCAGACCGATGAAGTGCTTTCCGAGTTCGGCTTCAGCGGCAAGGAGATCGCGGCGCTGAAACAGGGCAAGGTGATTTAGTCGAAGCCCTGGGCGCCTCCAACGAGCCACCGGGCTCAGGCAATTGGCGTTCCGATTTTCGTCACGCGCCAACGCATATTTCAATCAAACGGCTTTGAGTTTCCGATAGGCGAACCATACCATTTTCAAAAGCAGCCATCCGTCGCGAAACCGGGAGATCTGGGTTTCGCCGAAGGTGCGCGCCTTGTAGTGGATCGGGGTCTCGATGATTTTAAGGTTTTGCTTCGCCGCGCCGAAGATCAGATCGAAATCGCCGAACGGATCGAAATTGCCGAAATAGGCGCGTTCCCGTGCCAGCACCTCGTAGTCTTTTCGCAAAAGAACCTTGGTGCCGCAGAGCGTATCCGTCAACCGGGTGTTGACGAGATAGCTGAACAGATACGCAAAGCAGCGGTTGGCAATGAGATTGAGCGGACGCATCGCCTCATCCTCCATGGGATAGATCAGGCGAGTGCCGTTCACGAATTCAGCCTTTCCGGTCTCGATCACCGCATGATATTTCGGCAGCGCTTCCGGCGGCATCGTCAGGTCCGCATCCAGAATCATCAGCACATCGCCGGTCGCGGCCGCAAAACCTTTTCGAACCGCATCTCCCTTGCCCTTGCCGTCCTGTTTTAGCAGCTTGATATCCCAGCTATCCTTGTAGGCATCGCGAACCCGCTCGCACTCCTGGAAAGTGCCGTCGCTGGAATTTCCTTCGACGAACAGAATTTCCTGGGCAGCGGCGAATTTCGGCATTCGCAGTATGGCGTTCTCGATATTGCCTTTCTCGTTCCGGCAAGGAATGACGATGCTCACCGAAAATTTCCGATCTGGAAACTGGCGAACCGGACGGCCTACAATGTAAGTGCGCAAGCACAACTGCCTGATGCCGGGCAGCGGCGCGATAAATCGATTGATGAATGGTCCCAGTCCGAGCCAGCGTCGCGGCAGCAATTGCCGCTGCTCTTCCCGGATCACTTCGAAATCCGCCAGATCCATCAGATTCAAAAAATCGGCGGTGGCAATGTAGTTGATCTTCGGCTGCCTGCTCCGCAGATGCAGCGCTTCGGCGAGCTTCAGGACCGGTTCCCACAGATGGGAATAATAGGCGATGATAATCCGCGTCGATGGCGTGCACAGATGATGCACCAGCCTCAGGGTGCCATCGATATCTTCGAACATGCCGATGGTATCGGCAATGACGATGTAATCGAACGGTCCCGCAATTCCGGCAAGCGTAGCCGGATCTTCCACGTCGCCCAGGGCAAAATGCAGGTCAGGATGACGGGCGTTCGCTTTCGCGATCGTCTCGGCGCCGAAGTCGATTCCGACCCCATAAGACGGCTCGAGCGCGGCGAGCAAATCTCCGCGGCCGCAGCCTAGCTCCAGCACTCGCTTGCCCGGCGGAATCAGAAATCGCATGAACTTGGTGTCGTCTTCGTGGTAGGCGGCATTGAACTTGCGCCAGCGATCCAATTCGTCGCCATTGGCCTCGAAATGGTCGAGCAGATCCCGCTTGCGCTTATTGAGCCGCAAGGAGGCTTCGTGCATGTCGGACGGATCCAAATTCATCGTACCCAACATTGATTTTTGCTAATGGGTCGCCGGCCGCCACAGCCGCCCCACACTGCCGAACGCCTTGTCGATGACAGGCCAGAACAGCAACGCGATCGCCAATGTCGTGATCGAGCCGACCAGCCCGTTCGACCAGAACACCTTCATATCGCCGCCGGAGCCGATCATCGACAGCCGGAACGCATCCTCGGCGCGGTTGCCGAGCACCAGCGCCAGGGTGAACGGCGCCAGGGGAATACCGATTTTCTTGAAGACATAACCGACGACGCCGAACCCCAGCATCAGCCAGATGTCGAACATCGCGTTCTGGATCGCATAAGCGCCGATCGCGCAGGATACCACGATCATCGGCGCGACGGCGGCGAACGGCACCCGCAGGATCGAGGCGAAAATCGGCACCGTCGTCAGCACCAGCACGAGACCAACGACATTGCCAAGATACATCGAGGCGATCAGGCCCCACACGAAATCCTTGTGCTCGACAAACAGCAGCGGACCGGGGTTGAGACCCCACACCATCAGCCCGCCAAGCAGGATTGCCGCGGTGCCGGAGCCTGGAATGCCCAGCGCCAGCATCGGCAACAGCGCCGCGGTGCCGGAGGCATGCGCGGCGGTTTCCGGCGCAAACACACCCTCGATGCGGCCCTTGCCGAAACTCTCCGGATCTTTGGAAAAACGCTTGGCGAGATTATAGCCCATGAATGAGGCCGCGATGGCGCCGCCCGGGGTAATGCCGAGCCAGCAGCCGATGAACGATGAGCGCAGCAGCGTCACCCAGTATTTCGGTAGATCTTTCCATACCCCCAGCACCACGCGCAGGCTGATGGCGGCGGCATGGCCGCGCAGCGCAAGACGCTCTTCCATCGTCAGCAGGATTTCGCTGATCCCGAACAGCCCGATCACCGCGACCAGAAAGTTGATGCCGCGCAGCAGTTCGCCGGAGCCGAACGTCATGCGCAACTGGCCGGATACCGTGTCCATGCCGACGCCGGCCAGCAGCAGGCCGAGCGACATCGAAATCAGGGTCTTGTGCTTGGCCTCGCGCCCGAGGCCGACAAAGGAGCAGAACGTCAGCAAATAAACCGCGAAGAATTCCGGTGGCCCGAATTTGAGCGCGAATGACGAGATCAGCGGAGCCAGAAATGTAATCAGGAGCACCGCGACCAGCGAGCCGATGAACGACGACGTGAACGCCGCGGTCAGCGCTTCGGCCGCCCTGCCCTGCTGCGCCATCGGATAGCCGTCGAACGTGGTCGCAACCGACCACGCCTCGCCGGGAATATTGAACAGGATCGAGGTAATGGCGCCGCCGAACAGCGCACCCCAGTAGATGCACGACAGCATCACGATCGCGGATGTCGGGTCCATGGTGAACGTCAGCGGCAGCAGGATCGCAACGCCGTTCGGCCCGCCGAGCCCCGGCAGCACGCCGACGAAAATGCCCAGAACAAGCCCGACCATCATCAATGCAAGCGTCTTCCACGTCAGCAGGACGGCGAAACCGTGCATGAGCAGACCGAAGGCTTCCATGGATTATCTATCCCGGTTTGCGCAGCGCTAGTAGCCGAAGGCCGCTTCGAGCGGTCCCTTCGGCATGATGACGTCAAACGCGATATCGAAGGTCACGAACATGATGGCGGTGAAAAGGAAGGCGGTGAGCAACGATTTCCATAACGCGATGCGTCCGACCATCCGCATAAAAATGGCGATCAGCAGAAAGCTCGCGACATAGAGCCCGAGAAATTGCGTGGCCAGGCAGAACAGCAGCGTCGGAACGAACACTTGCATGACCCGTCGAAGCTGGGCGCGCGTAACGAAGGTTTCCGAGATCTCGTTGCGCGCAGTGAAGGCGCTGGCGAGCCCGTAGAGGCTGGCGCCGGCCAGGATGATCGACAGATAGAACGGGAAATAGCCGGCCTGCGGGCCGGTCGAATCCCAGGAGATGCCGGTGCGCCAGTTGTCATAACCGAGCGTCGCCGCCAGCACCACGAGCAGCACCGAAACCGCGACGTCGACGACACGGGTGTCCGTTACGGCCGGGGAGTCGGCTTCCGGCGCGGTCGGATCGTCGACGACAATTTCAATGTCGGAATCGGACATGGGCGAGGTCTTGCGTGCTTGGCGAAGGACGGAACGTCCAGTTCCCTTGTTCTCGGGGATAGAGCTGACGATGGAAGTTGTTTTCTCAAAAGGAGTTACGGCCATGATCTTGCTTGCGTCAATAGCGGTGCAGGCTCATTCGCGCCGCTGAAATCGCAAATTGCAATTTGAGATGTTAGAAAGGGAAGCGCGCGATGATCGATGGTTGTGCGAATTCGGTCCGCCTGCCGGGCTTTAGTAGACATCAGAGGTGTCCCTCTTGTTCTTCGTGCTCTCCAAGACACTTGGCATCATGCTGTTGCCGACGAATTTCTTGATCGGCGTTGGCGTTGTTGGCGCGATCTTGATGGCCACGCGATTTGCGTCCCTCGGCCGGAAACTCATCGTTCTCTCCATCGTGCTTCTCGCGGTATGCGAGTTTTCGCCGCTCGGAAAGCTGGTGCTTTATCCGTTGGAATCGCGATTCCCGTCATGGGATGCGACGCGAGGCGCGCCGGACGGCATTGTCGTTCTCGGCGGGTCGATCGATCCGGATCTTTCGTCTGCGCATGGCGAGGCGGTTTTCGGGGCCGCGGCTGATCGCATCATCGCAGCGGCAGCGCTTGCTCACAGGTATCCGAACTCTCGCATTATTTTTTCCGGCGGAAGCGCCAACTTGATATCGAAGGATGCCAAGGAAGCCGATTACGCAGGCGCAGCATTCGAAAGTCTCGGAGTTTCCCCCGAGCGGCTGACCATGGAGCGGCAAGCGCGGAACACGCTGGAAAATGCCGAGTTCTCCAAGGCGCTGGCGGCTCCGAAAAGCGGCGATCGATGGCTGCTGGTGACGTCGGCTTACCATATGCCCCGATCCGTCGGGGTATTTCGAAAGGCTGGGTTTGCCATCGAGCCCTATCCGGTCGACTGGCGGACCGCAGGGCGCGCGGACCTTCTCAAGGACTGGTTTTTATCGGCTCGTGGGCTGGAAAGCGTCGACATTGGCATCCGCGAGTGGATAGGCCTTGCCGCCTACTGGATATCCGGCAAAACAAGCGAATTCATGCCCGGACCGGACCATCGATAGACAAAACGGCTTTCCGGCGCGCCCGGGCCGTGGTCGATCAATGTTCCCTGGAGATCAACTCCAGCCGTGCGCAGCGGCTATTCCCGCGACCACAGCGCTGCAGGGTGGTCGGCGTTTGGCGGACATTCACTTCGCCACGAAACCCGCTTCCGTCATTAGCGACTTATTGAGCGCGTCGTCTTCCTCAAGGAATTTGAGCATGTCGCCGCCGGAGAGGAAGATCGGCTTCAGTGCCTGCTTCTCCATGTAATCCTTGTATTCAGGCGTCTGCGTCACCTTCTGGAACAAATCGACGTAGAATGCCTGCTGTTCCGGAGTGACCTTGCCCGGCAGGAACATGGCCCGCAGCATCAGGTACTGTACGTCGAGGCCCTCCTCCTTGCAGGTCGGGATGTCGTTCCATGACTGGGTGTCGGTCACCTTGGTCTTGTAGGCGATCCGCTCCTTGTCGAACACGCAGAGCGCGCGGACCTGGCCGGCGCGCCAGACCTCGAGATTTTCGCTGGGGTTGTTGACGTTGGACTCGGTGTGATTGCCGACCAGCTGCGTCGCCGCCTCGCCGCCGGACTTGTAGGGTAGATAGGAGAACTTCGCGCCGGTCTTCTGCTCCATGAACACGGTAAGTACGTGATCCTCGCGCTTCGATCCGGTGCCCCCCATCTTGAACGGCGAGCTGGCGGCCTTGGCGGCGGCGATGAATTCCTTCACGGTCTTGGGTCCGGCCGAATTGTCCCACAGCACGAACTGGTCCAGCGCGACCACGGACACCGGGGTCAGCTCGCGCCAGTTGAACGGAATTTTCGCCGAGAGCGGCAGCATGTAGATCAGCGAATAGGCGATCAGCACCCTGTTAGGGTCGCCCTCGCTGGATTTCATGTACATCAGCGCTTCAGCACCGGAGGCGCCGCCCTTGAGCGACACCACCATCGGCTGCTTCATCAGATTGTTTTTCTGGATCGCGGCCTGCATCATCCGCGCCATCTGGTCGGAAGCGCCGCCGGCCCCGGCCGCAACCACAATCTCAACGGGCTTGGTTGGCTCCCAGGCGGCGATCGCGGGCACGCTTGCCATCGTGGCCGCCAGCGCGGCCGCGGCTTTCATGATATTTCGCACGCGGTTTCTTCCCTATGTCTTTGTTTATCCCGGAAATTTTCCCGAGTTGGCTTGACCCACATTCTGCTGCGCCGCGATCGCGAGTTCAAGCGGGACTTGAACCCGGCGCATATGACTTTCGCATGAGATTGCAAGCCGTTAGGGGCGGCTATTTGCCCTTCCAGTTAGGCGTGCGCTTGTTGAGGAAGGCGTCCATTCCCTCGCGAAAATCCTCGCTCATGTAGGCCCGAAGGATCAAATCTTCGCCCTCGTCGCGCGACAGCGTCCGCCGGATACGGCGCACCGCCTCCTTGGTTACTTCAAGTGTAATGGGAGCATGGCTCGCGACCAGTTTCGCCGTTTCATCCGCGCGCCGCTGCAGTGTCGGTACATCCGGCACCACTTCGTTGAGCAGGCCGAGCGCAAGCGCCTCGGGAGCCTCGATCAGCCGGGCCGTAAAAATCAGATCCTTGGTTCGCGCCGGCCCGACCAGCGACGTGAGCCGGCTGATGTTGGACATCGACAGGCAGTTGCCGAGCGTCCGCGCGATGGGGAAGCCGATCCGTGTCGCCGCCGTGCCGATCCGGATGTCGCAGCAGGCGGCGATCCCCGCTCCGCCGCCGGTGCAGGCTCCGGCAATGGCCGCAATCGTCGGCACCCGGACCTGTTCCAGCGCGCCCAGCACCCGATCGATCCGCGCCTCATAGTCGAGCGCATCCTGCGCGGTCTTGAAGGCGCGGAATTGCGAGATGTCGGTTCCCGATGCGAACGCCTTGTCGCCGGTGCCGGTAAGGATCATCGCCTTGATCGAGCGGTCGGCGTTGATCGTCTCGCAGATGGCCGCCATCCGCTCGTACATCGCAAAGGTCAGCGCGTTGCGCGCCTGCGGACGGTTGAAGGTCAACCGGGCGATGCCGTCATCGACGGCATAGAGCAGGTCGTCGGTTGCTTGTACCGGGGCGTTCATCGCACGCTCTTTCTGTTCTTGGGACGGGAGGCTTCCGAAACGCACGGCCACGCGCACGCTCCGGAAGGATTTCATGATGGCTCAGGCCACGGCGGCCTTTGATTTCGGCATCGGAACCACGTCGCGACCCTTGAGGACTTCCATGGCGGCGAGCACGCCGCCGCTGCGGTGCGGCACCTTGGCGAGGTCGAGGCCCATCTCGATACCCGACAGCGTACCCATCAGCATCAGATCGTTGAAATGTCCGATATGGCCGATCCGGAACACCTTGCCTTTGATCTTGTTGAGGCCCGTGCCCAGCGACATGTCGAAATTATCGAGCACAACCTTGCGGAAGCCGTCGGCATCATGCCCTTCCGGCATCACCACGCCGGTCAGTGCGGGTGAATGCGCCTGAGGATCCTGGCACTGGGTTTCCAGTCCCCAGGTTTTCACGGCCGCCCGCGTCGCGGCGCTGTGGCGTATGTGCCGCGCGAAGACATTCTCGAGCCCCTCTTCTTCGAGCATCGCGATGGCTTCCTTCAGCCCGAACAGGAGATTGGTCGCAGGCGTATAGGGCCAGGTGCCCACCTTGTTGATGGCAATGACTTCCTGCCAATCCCAATATGAGCGCATCGACGGGTTGACCTTCGCCACCGCCAGCGCCTTTTCCGACACCGCGTTGAAGCCGAGGCCTGGCGGCAGCATCAGCCCCTTTTGCGAACCGGCGACGGACACGTCGATGCCCCAGGTGTCGTGCTCGTATTCCAGCGAGCCGAGACCGGAAATGGTATCGACCATCAACAGCGCCGGATGCTTGACGCGATCCATGGCCTTGCGGACTTCGAGCGGATGCGTGACGCAGCCGGTCGACGTCTCGTTGTGCACGACCATGACCGCCTTGATCCGGTGCTGGCGATCGGCCGCAAGCCGCGCCTCGATCTGCTCGATATCAGCCCCGCGCCGCCAGTCGCCCGGAAGGAAATCGACGTCGAGCTTGAATTTATCGGCGATGCCGCGCCACAACACCGCAAACTGGCCGGTCTCGGCCATCAGCACCTTGTCGCCGGGCGACAGCGTATTGACGATCGCGGCTTCCCACGCGCCGGTTCCCGACGACGGATAGATGATCACCGGCTGCTTGGTCCGGAACACGCGCTGGATACCCGCCAGCACCTCAAGGCCGAGCGCGCCGAATTCCGCACCGCGATGATCCATGGTCGGCATGTCCATGGCCCGCAACACCCGGTCGGGTACGTTGGTCGGTCCCGGAATCTGGAGAAAATGCCTTCCAGTATGCACGGTCATGTGGCGTCCTTCCCGGATTGTCTTGGTTTGGCAGGGCTCGAATATCACTATTTGGCGGGCTTGTCCCGCGCCCGGGGTGCCTCGTCAATGCATAAGAAGGTGAGCCTTTGCCTTGCAAAGCCGAAACCCGGGATGCAAGACATGAGGGCATCACACGAGATCGAACCGATGGCGACGACGCGGGCCGGAAATGTCCGAAATTCGGCAGAAATCAGTACCCTTGCCGCACGCCTGAGGCGTGAAATTACCGGCGGGGTCTTGTTCGATCCCTTCAACCGCGGCCGGTACGCAACCGACGCATCGTTTTATCAGATCATGCCGCTCGGGGTCGTGATTCCCCGCACCATCGATGAGGCGCTGCGGGCGCTCAGCATCGCCCGCGACGCCGGGCGGATCGTCACGCCCCGCGGCGGCGGGACCTCGCAATGCGGCCAGACCATCAATAACGGTATCGTCGTCGATTTTTCCAGGCATCTGAACCGCATCATCTCGCTCGACGTTGAAAACCGCACTTGCGTGGTCGAACCTGGGATCGTGCTCGACGACCTCAACCGGCAACTCAAAAAGCACGGTCTGTGGTTTCCGGTCGATGTTTCCACCGCCTCTCGCGCCACCATCGGCGGCATGGCGGGCAACAATTCCTGCGGCGGACGCTCGTTGCGCTACGGCACGATGCGCGACAACACGCTATCGATGGACGCAGCCCTTGCCGACGGTACCCTGCTGCATTTCGGCGAGGTGCCGCGCGATCTCGCGGGGGTCGATTCGAGCGATAGCGGACTTGATCTGTTTCGCGACATGCTGGCGCTCGGCGCGCGCGAGGCGGCCGAGATCGCCGAGAAATTTCCACAGGTGCAGCGTCGCGTCGGCGGCTACAATCTCGATGCGCTGATGCCGCGCAACGCGCCGAACAACATGGCGCATCTGCTGGTGGGCTCCGAGGGCACCCTCGCCTTCACCACGCAGGTTGAGTTGAAGCTGTGGCCGGTCATCCGCAACAAGGTCCTGGGCGTCTGCCACTTCGGCAGTTTCTACGAGGCGATGAACGCCGCGCAGCATCTGGTGAAGCTTCGTCCGATTGCGGTCGAACTGGTGGATCGCACCATGCTGGCGCTGGGCCGCGAGATCTCGATGTTTCAGCCCATCATTGCCGCGGCGGTGCGCGGCGATCCCGATGCGGTGCTGATCGTCGAATTTGCCGAGGAAGACCAGGTCGAAAACCTCGGTCGATTGAAACAGCTTGGCGAACTGATGGCCGATCTCGGTTTTGGCTGGGACCATGCGCAGCGCAAGTGGGGTGGTGTAGTCGAAATAACAGAGCTCGCGATGCAGACCGGCATCGCCGAGTTTCGCGCCGCGGGCCTGAATGTCATGATGTCGATGAAGCAGGAGGGCAAGCCGGTCTCGTTCGTCGAGGACTGCGCCGTGCCTCTCCAACACCTTGCCGACTACACCGAACGGCTCAACGGCATCTTTGCCAGGCACGGCACCCGCGGCACCATGTATGCGCACGCCTCGGAAGGCTGTCTGCATGTCAGGCCGGTGCTGAACCTGAAACTCGAAAAGGACATCAAGGCGATGCGCGCCATCGCCGAGGAAACCTTCGCGATGGTGCGCGAATACAAGGGTTCGCATTCCGGCGAGCACGGCGATGGCATCGTGCGATCGGAGTTTCACGAGACGATGTTCGGCCAGCGCATCATCGGCGATTTCAGGGAGGTCAAGCAGCGCTTCGATCCGGATAACGTGCTCAACCCCGGCAAGATCGTCGATGCGCCCAGAATGGATGACCGCTCGCTGTTTCGCTATCCGCCGGACTACCGCGTCGGCGAATTGGAGACCGCGCTCGACTGGTCCGCCTATCCCGGCGCCGGCGGCGGGTTCCAGGGCGCGGTCGAGATGTGCAACAACAACGGCGCCTGCCGCAAGCTCGAAGCCGGCGTGATGTGTCCGTCCTATCGCGCCACCCGCAACGAGAAGGACGTGACGCGCGGACGCGCCAATACGCTGCGGCTGGCGATCTCCGGCCAGCTGGGACCGGACGCGCTCTCTTCCGACGAGATGATGGACACGCTGAAACTCTGCGTGTCCTGCAAGGCCTGTCGCCATGAATGCCCCACCGGGGTCGACATGGCCAAGATGAAAATCGAGGTTCTCGCTGCGCGCGTGGCGAAACACGGGCTTTCGCCCAGGGATCGGCTGGTCGGCTCTCTGCCGCATTATGCAGCCCTCGCTTCGCGCGTCGCCACGCTCGCCAACTGGCGCAACAACAGCCCCCTGTTGCGAACGCTGTTCGAAAAAGTAGCAGGCATAAGCGCGCAGCGCGCGTTGCCGGCCTGGCGGCGCGATGTGTTCAAGCCGGACAGCGAAACGACGGGTCCGGCCGACGGCCGCGAGGTCGTACTGTTCGCCGATACCTTTAACCGCGCCTTCGAGCGCGAAAACCTCGATGCCGCGCTGCGCGTCCTGACCGAAGGCGGTTACCGCGTCCATGTTCCAAAGCCAGCGGATGGAGGCAGGCCATTGTGCTGCGGGCGGACGTTTCTTGCGGTGGGCCTGGTTGACCAGGCACGCGCGGAACTCGATCGGCTGGTCACGACTTACGCGCCGTTCGCGCTGCGCGGCGTGCCGATTGTCGGTCTGGAACCAAGTTGCCTGCTGACGCTTCGCGACGAACTTCTGTCGCTACGCGCCGACGACGATGCAAAGAGCGTCAGTGCGCAGGCGCTGTTGCTCGAGGAATATCTTGCCCGCGAGGCCGAGGCCGGCCGCCTGCGGCTGCCGCTCGGTCCTGTCGCCCGGAAAGCATTGGTGCATGGCCATTGCCATCAGAAATCCTTCGGCGCGTTCCAACCGGTCGAGCAGGTGCTTCGGCTCATTCCCGATCTGAATGTCGAAACCATCGAGTTCGAGCTGTTGCGGCATGGCCGGCGCGTTCGGCTACGGCGCCGACACCTATCGGGCCTCGATCGACATGGCCGAATTATCGCTGCTTCCTGCCGTGCGGCGCGCGGATCCCGCCGACCTGATCGTCGCCGACGGCACCTCGTGCCGGCATCAGATTGTCGATGGCACGGACCGTGCAGCGCTCCATGTCGCACGCGTGCTGGCAATGAGCCTCGACAGCGCGCGATCCAACCCATATTCATCCCCTATCACAAAGGAACCTGTCCATGGCTGAACTGACCCTCGACGTCGCCCGTAAGATTCTTGATGTCGCCCTCGCCAAGGGCATCGAAAAGAAACTGAAACCCCTCGTCGTTACCGTTCTCGATGCGCGCGGCTGCGTCAAAGTCTCCGCGGCGCAGGACGGCACCAGCCTGCTGCGCAGCGAAATCGCCCACGGCAAAGCTTACGGCGCGCTGGCAATGGGCATGGGATCGCGGGCGCTGTTCCAGCGAGCGCAGGAGCAGGCCTATTTCATCGGCGCGGTGAACACGCTGGCGCAGGGCCGGATGGTGCCGGTGCCCGGCGGCGTGCTGATCCAGGATGGCGGCGCTTTGCTCGGCGCCGTCGGCATCAGCGGCGATACCTCGGATAATGACGAGGCCTGCGCGGTCGCGGGCATCGAGGCCGCCGGATTGAAGGCCAATGCGGGGTAGTTGCAGCTCGAAGCCCGGCAGATGACACGTCTGGGCTTGGAACGCATGAGCGCTGCTCATGCAACAGACTCGGAAAACCATCGAAGTGCAAGATATGCCTCGGCCCAAAAACGTCCTCTGGATCATGTGCGATCAACTTCGCTACGATTATCTGGGCTGCACCGGCCATCCGACCTTGAAGACGCCGAACATCGATGCAATGGCGAAGCGGGGGGTGCGCTTCTCGAACGCCTATGTGCAATCGCCGATCTGCGGCCCCTCGCGCATGTCCTTCTATACCGGCCGCTATATGCGTTCGCACGGCTCGCACTGGAATGGCTGGCCGCTGCGCGTCGGTGAACCGACGCTGGGCGATCATCTCAAGAAGATCGGCGTGCGCAATGTGCTGGTCGGCAAGACCCACATGGCGCCGGATCTCGAAGGCATGAGAATGCTGGGGATTGCGCCGGACTCGATCATCGGCGTGCATGTCGCCGAATGCGGCTTCGAGCCCTTTGAGCGCGATGACGGCCTGCATCCGACCGGCAGGCCCCGCCCGCGCTACGATACATACTTGCGCGAACACGGATACGACGCGGCCAACCCCTGGGAGCACTGGGCCAATTCCGGCGCGGCTGCCGATGGCGCGCTGCAGAACGGCTGGCTTCTCGTCCACGCCGACAAGGCCGCCCGCGTTCCAGAGGAGGATTCCGAGACACCCTACATGACCCGCCGCGCGATGGATTTCATCGCGGAAGCGGAAGTGGACGGACGGCCGTGGTGCCTGCATCTGTCCTACATCAAACCGCACTGGCCCTACATCGCGCCCGAACCCTACGCCAGCATGTATGGCGCGGCAGACGTGCTGCCGGCGGTCCGTTCAGAACAGGAACGGCAATACGCGCATCCGGTGTTCGCCGCCTATATGGACATGCGCTACTCCAGGAACATGTCGCGCGACGAGGCGCGCGAAAAGGTCATTCCGACCTATATGGGCCTGATCAAGCAGATCGACGACCAGATGGGCGTGTTGATGCAATTTCTGGAAGCGCGCGGCCTGCTCGATACGACCATGATCGTCTTCACCTCCGATCACGGCGATTATCTTGGCGATCACTGGATGGGCGAAAAGGATCTATTCCACGATCAATCCGCGAAAATCCCGCTGATCGTGATCGATCCTACCGCCGCGGCCGACGGCACAAGGGGTACGGTCTGCGATGCGCTGGTCGAGGCGATCGATCTGGCGCCGACGTTCATTGAGTATTTCGGCGGCAAGCCGCCGGATCATATTCTCGAAGGACGCTCCCTGATGCCGCTCCTGCATGGCGAGAGGCCGGCGGATTGGCGCAAGGTCGCGTTCTCGGAATACGACTATTGCATGCAGGAGGTCCGGCTGAAGCTGAACCAGCCGATCGAGCAGTGCCGGCTGTTCATGGTGTTCGATGGGCGCTGGAAATACATTCACGCCTCCGGCTTCCGGCCGATGCTCTACGACCTCGTTGAAGACCCGCAGGAACTGACCGACCGCGGCGAAGACCCCTCCTGCGCGGATGTCATCGCGCGGCTGCAGTCGGCCCTGTTCGACTGGGCACTGCATCCCAAGGGGCATATTACCACCAGCACCGAGAAGATCGCCGCCTATGCGGACCAGCAGCTTCAGGTCAAGGCCGGATTCCTGATCGGCATCTGGGATGAAGCCGAATTGTCTGCCATCCGCCGCAAGATCGGGATGCGGCCAGTTTGAAGGCGCTCAATTGGTGATCTTGTAGCCGGTGGCCTTGACGATCGGCTGCCAGAACGCGGTGTTAGCCGCCAGCTCCTGGGTGAGACCTTCCGGAGTGGTCCCGACCGGGATCAGGCCGATCGCCAGCAGCGTCTCACGCACCTCGGCCTTGGCAAGCGATGTGGTCACCGCCGTGCTCAGTTGCCTGGCAAATTCCCGCGAACTACCTGCCGGCAGCCACATCCCGTACCAGGCATCGGCGACCAGCTCGATGCCATTCTCCTTCAGGGTCGGCACATCCGGCAGGAAGGGCGAGCGCGCAGCGCTGCTGACGGCAAGAATCCTGACGCCGCCCGCGCGATGTTGAGGGATCGCATCGGCGAGCGTGGTAATGCCGAACGGCAGATGTCCGCCGACAAGATCGTTGATAATGGGCGCGCTGCCGCGATAGGGCACGCGCGTCATCGAAATGCCGAGCACTTCCTCAAGTCGCGATCCCGTGAAATGCGGAATGGTGCCGTTGCTCGGCACGCCATACGTCGCCCTGTTCGGGTTGGCCTTGAGCCAGGCCAGGAATTGCTTGAAGTCCTTTGCATCCGCTGCCGGCCCTGCGACGACGGCGAACTCAAAGCGCGCGAGCAGCGAGACCGGCACGAAATCCTTGCCGGCGTTGAAGCTCGGTTCGGTCTCCACCATTGGCAGCAGATACATCGTCGGGCCGGTAGTGACGAGGATCGTGGTTCCGTCGGGGCTCGCGGTCTTGACGGCCCTGATTCCAATCAGTCCGTCTCCGCCGGTGCGATTCTCAACGATGACGCTACGGTCGAGAAGTTGGCTTAGGTGTTGCGCCAGGATTCGGCAAAGCGTGTCCCCGCCAGCGCCGGCCGAAAAGGGAAAGATGATTCTGGTCAAAGGTCCGGATTGCGCCAGCACATCGTTTGCGTTCGCCGACAATGCGAGACCGACGCACCCGGCCATGAAGCTTCGGCGATCCATGCATTTCCTCTCCGGAGCATGATCGGGCTTATCGCACCAGACCTGGTTGCCAATTGAAAGGCTGCCTCAAAGAACGAAGCCGACACACGACGTTACCGCCCCGGCCACGACGGCTTGCGCTTTTCACCGAACGCCTTCAGGCCCTCCTTGGCGTCCTCCGTCATCGCCAGCAATGCGATCTGGCTTTCGGTGTAGGCGATGCTTTCGTCGAACGACATCGATGCGATCGCCCGCATGGCGTATTTGCCCCGCCGGATCGCGGTCGGCGATTTGTCGACGATGCGGCCGATCAGCCAGTCGACTTTGGCGTCGAGTTCGGCCGAAGGCACCACGTAATTGAGAAGACCGGCGGCCTGCGCGGTGCGCGCGTCGAACGGTTCGCCGGTCAACGCCCACTCGTTGACCAGGCGCCGCGGCGCGATCGATTGCAACAAGCTCATCACCTGCATCGGGAACACCCCGACTTTTACTTCAGGCAATCCAAACACCACGTGATCGGCGGCGACCGCCATGTCGGTCATGCACAACAGGCCCATGCCGCCGGCCATGCAGACGCCGCCCACCCGCGCGATCGCCGGCTTGGTGGCGTTCTGCGACGCGCGCAACAGATCGGCGTAATCGACGTTCGGCTTGGCGAAATCGAAGGCGAAGGCCGCCCCAGTGTGCTGCAGATCGGCGCCTGCGCAAAATGCCTTGTCGCCGGTGCCGGTCAGCACGATGACGCGAACATCGGGATCGTCATGCGCCTCGCGGTAACCCATGGCGATGCCGGCAACCACATCGCCATTGATGGCGTTACGCTTCTCCGGCCGGTTGATGGTAATCCAGAATGCCTGTCCGCGCTTTTCAAGCACTACGCTGTTACTGTCAGTCATCGCCCCGCTCGCCTCGTCTGCCGTGGACGGACATTAACGGCAGGATCGGGAGAGACTGCAAGGACGATTTAAGTATTCGGCGCTGCGGAAGGAGCCACCTTTTTCACCCAGACCTTGTTGTCATGGAATGCCGCGCCGCCGATCGGCGCGACCGCCTCGGCGCCCGTCAACGTATTGATGCCGCGACCGCCGATGTGGTTCCGGTTCGGATGAATCAATTCTGCGATCAGTACGCCGCGGCGCAGACCATCGAATAGTCTCGCGGTCAGCGTCGTTTCGCCGCGCGTGTTACCCAGGGTGACGGCGTCGCCATCGGCGATATCAAGCTTGGCGGCATCGGCCGGATGGATCATCACGCTCGGCGCGCCTTCGCGGGCCAGCGACGATGGAGTTTCGTTGAAGCTGCTGTTGAGAAAGCTGCGCGACGGACTGGTGGCGAGCCGGAACGGATGCGCTTCATCCGCCTCTTCGATAATGGTCCAATGATCCGGCAGCGACGGCATCTTGTCCCACGCGCCCATCAGTCCGGCGTGGCCGATGGGAGGGTGCGCCCAATCGGCCTTGAAGTGGAACTTGCCGTCGGCATGTGCGAAGCCGTCGAGGTAATGCGCGCTGCGAAAATCCGGCTGGATGTCGCGCCATAGATCGGCCTCCAGGGTCTCGATATCGCCATGGCCGCTCTTTTTGAGCGTGGCGTCGATCAACTCGCGCGACGACATTTCAAATCCGGGATGCACGGCGTTGAGACGGCGGCCGAGACCCTGCAGCACCTCGTGGTTGGAGCGGCATTCGCCTGGCGGTTCGATCAGCTTGGCGCCGACCGAAATGTGCTGATGGCCGCCACCGTAATAGAGATCGTCGTGCTCCATGAACATCGTTGCGGGTAGAACTATATCCGCCATGGCGGCAGTCTCGGTCATGAATTGCTCATGCACCGCCATGAACAGGTCTTCGCGCGCAAATCCCTTGCGTACCAGTTCCTGCTCGGGCGCCACCGCCATCGGATTGGTGCTCTGGATCAGCATCGCCTTGATCGGGCCGCCGCCCATCAACGCTTCGGCATCGCCGGTCAGGATGCGCCCGATCTTGGATTGATCGAGCACCCGCGTGTTGCGGTCAATGGCGTCCTGCCCTTCAATCAGCGATTCATTGAACTTCCAGATCGCGTAATTGTTGAAGAATGCGCCGCCGCCCTCGTATTGCCAGGCGCCGGTCACGGCTGGAATGCACAACGCCGCATGCATTTGCGCAGCGCCATTGCGGCTGCGGGTGAAGCCATAGCCGAGGCGGAAGAACGAGCGCCTGGTTTGGCCGACCAAACGGGCGAAAGCCTCGATCTCCCCTACCGGCACACCTGTGATCGACGAGGCCCATTCCGGGGTGCGGGTCGCGAGATGCTCTTCCAACTCGGCCGGACAATCGGTGTAGCGTTCCATATAGGCGCGGTCGGCGTAACCCTCACGGAACAGCACATGCATGACGGCGCAGGCGAAAGCGCCATCGGTGCCGGGTCGCAGAATGATCTTGATGTCGGCCTGCTTCATGGTGTCGTTGTTGTAGATGTCGACAGCCGCGATCTTCGCGCCGCGTTCCTTTCGGGCGCGCGTCGCATGCGTCATCACATTGACCTGGGTATTCACGGGATTGGTGCCCCAGATCACGATCAGGTCGGAAACGCCCATCTCTCGGGGATCGACGCCGGCGATCTTGCCGGTGCCGATGGCAAATCCCACGCGAGCGACGCTGGCGCAGATCGTAGAGTAGAAGCGCGAGTACTTCTTCACATGCGCAAGGCGATTGATGCCGTCGCGCATCACGAGACCCATGGTGCCGCAATAGTAATGGGGCCACACCGATTGGGCGCCGTGCTCGCGCTCGGCCGCATTGAAGCGATCAGCGATCTCGTCCAGCGCCTCGTCCCACGAAATCCGCGCGAACTGACCGGAGCCCTTTGGCCCGGTCCGGCGCAGCGGATACATCAGCCGATCCGCATGATGAATCCGTTCCGCGTAACGCGCGACCTTGGCGCAGACGACGCCGGCAGTATAGCTCTGCAATTTGGAGCCTCGCACGCGGCCGATGGTCGAACCATCGATCACTTCGACATCGAGCGCGCAGGCCGACGGGCAATCGTGCGGACAGGTGGAATGACGGATATCGATCTTGGCGGGCTTGTTCATGCGCCGATACGTACCATCAAAAGTTGCGGCCGCCGAGCGCATTTATCCGACAATGCACGTGCAAAAACCGCGAGCGAGCCATGCATTATGAGCCGAGATGAGCCCCGCCATTGGCGTGAATGGCCTGTCCATTGATGTAGCGAGCGCCCGGGCCGCACAGGAATCGCACGGTTTCCGCTATGTCTTCCGGCTTGCCGCGCTCGCCGGTAATGGTCTGGTGGGTCAGGTGATGCGCGGGTTCCGGCTTGTCCTTCGGACGCGATGTTCCGATCAGGCCTGGAACGACACAATTCACGGTGATGTCGTCAGAGGCCAAGTCATAGGCAAGGGCACGGGTAAAGCCGACGATTCCCGCCTTCGCCGTCACCACATGGGCGCGGTTCTTCGAACCGGTATGTGCGCTCAGGCCACCTATGTTGACGATCGCTCCCGCTCCGCTTTTGCGTAAGGCCGGAAGGCAGGCTTTCGTGCAATGAAACGCGCCGTCGAGGGTGACGTCCAGGATTTCGCGCCAGTCGGCGTAGCTCATCTCGGCGAAAGGCTTTTCCCGCCGTAGCGCCGCATTGTTGACGAGGATATCGAGGCGGCCAAAGTGCTTCGCCGCGGCGTCCGCCATCGCCTGCACCGCAACGGGATCGGCCACGTTGCCGATATGGACCAGCGCCTTGCCGCCGGAGGACTCGATCTCGCGCGCGACGGCATCTGCTTCAGCGCGGTTGCTGCGCGCATTCACGACGACGGACGCACCGCCGTCAGCCAGCGCCAGCGCGATTGCACGGCCAATATTGCGGCCGGCGCCGGTGACGATTGCGACCTTGCCGCCGAGTTCCTTGTTGCCAGCCACGTCCCCTCCTCGGCTTGTCATCGTCCGCGACGCGGACGATCCAGTAGACACCGGCGTCCGTGATTCATCCGACAGCATTGCGGTCACTAGATGCCTCGCCTTCGCGGAGCACGACACTTACTCGCGTAACGACGACAGATCCATCTTCCCCTGATACAATCCAGCCAACAGCTTCAGCGTCGCATCGCTCTGCGTCCTGGTCCAGCCGCCATGCTGCGCGTTGAGCGCAAATTTGTCTGTCACGTCCTGCCGCGTCAGCGGCTCCTGGGCGCCGCCGCGCAAGTAGGGCTGCCGCTCCTCGATCACGCTGCCGTCCATCATGGTCGCCCTGATATGGCCGGTGTAATTGTTCGGGTAGGGATTATCCGGATCAATCACGAATTTCACTTTTGCCGCAAGCGCGAGCACTTGGGCGTCGCGGATCGCTGTTTCCGTGAATGCGCCGAGCCCGACGCCGCCATGCACGAAACCGGTGGCCAGCAGATACGGCACGGCGAACTTGGCGGCATAGCCGTTGCGCGGCCTTTGTTTGTCGGCAAGCGGCTCCCACAGCCGGTGCACCGTCCCCTCCGCCACCTCGCATACGATTTCGCTGATATCCTCAGGCCTGACGCCGCGCGCGGCCAGCCGTCTGGCGCAATCGATGTAAGGCTGCGCCATGGTTCCGCAGGGATAGGGCTTGAACGCCAGCGTGTCCGTCACCCAGCGCGCGCCGAGATCGTCTGACAGCGCGCCGTAGTCACCATTCGTCGTATGCGCGAAACCGTGAAACAGACCATGCACGCCCTCGAACACCGTGCGCGGGCCGACAAAGCCCTGTCTCGCCAGCAACGCCGCCCGCAGGCCCGATTGCGCTGCCCAACCCGCATGCAGCCGCTTGGTCCACGCGCCCTCGGCGAGATATTCGATAATGCCGCCCGCCATGCTGCCGGCGATGCCGAGCGCATCGACGATCTGCCTGGCGGTAAGACCGAGCGCGGCGCCGACGCCGGCTGCCGCACCCATCGCACCGAAAATCGCAGTCGGGTGAAAACCGGCCTTGTGAACTGCTTTCGGCACCACGAGACTCAACCGGCAAAGCACTTCGGTGCCGACGGCTATTCCGATCAGCGCCCTGCGCCCGTCGGGATTGTGCCGCTCGCAGGCCGCCAGAACCGCGGGCACGATCACTGCCCCGGCATGCACAGGACCGCCCTCGAAGGTATCGTCGAAATCCTCGCCATGCGCCGCGGTGCCGTTGACAAAGGCCGCACCCGAGGCGCTTAGCCTGCGCGCGTGGCCGATCGCCGTGCACGGGCCGTCATCGTCCCAGCCGGCAAGCGCGCTTGCGATATAATCCTCGTTGCGCGCGGTGATGCACAGGCCGACGACATCGATCAGCAGGTCTTCGCATTTACGCCTGGTCGCCGCCGGAAGGTTGTCCGCCTTGAGCGCAACGATTTTTTCAGCAAGCGTTTCGGCAACGGACGTTTTTGGCAGTTGAGCTGTCATTGTCGCGGTCGGCGCATCAAACGTGGAAGAGCTTGGAGTAGCGCGCCTTGATCGCGTCGCCTTCTCTTTCCACGGCGGCCGCGTCATCCTTCATGGTCTTGATATCCTTGAACGGCTTGCGCCCCGCCTTCTCCCGGGTCTGCGGATGCACCGAGCGCAGGCCGCCGACATCGATGATGAGCTGTTGGGCGTCGCGGCTAAAGCAGAACGACTGAAACAGCTTGGCCGCGTTCGGGTTAGGCGATGATTTGAAGATTCCGTTCGGACCGATGATCAGCGGCGAGCCTTCGGTCGCATAAACCGGCTCGACCGGGCGTCCCTTCTCCTTGAGCTGGAAAATGTTGTACTCATTGCCATCGGCCATGACAGCGCGTTCCCCGAGATCGAGCTTCTTCGGCGGATCGGCCGACGACTGCACCTGCATGATGTTCTGCTTGGCGAGCTGTTCGAACCAGGTCCAGCCGAGATCGCGCTGCATCTGATAGGTCGCGGTCATGATGGTGCCGCTGTATCCGGGATGCGCCTTGACGATCTTGCCCTTCCATTTGGGGTCGAGCAGATCGGCAAAACTCTTCGGCGCCTCGTCCGCCTTCACCAGACCGGTGTTGTAGGCGATGATGCTGAGCCAGACGCGGAAGCTCGCAAACTGACCGTCCACATCCCTGTGTTCGGGCGGATAGCTGCCAACGTCCTCGGGCACGTAAGGCGCCAGAATCCCGTCGCGTTTCCAGACGATGAAATGCGCGGCATCTGACGAATTCACCACATCGACGGCATGGATGTTGCTGGCATATTCCTGGCCGATGCGCTGGAACACGCGCTCCGCCCCGGTGCGCTCGACGCGAACCGCTATCCCCGGATATTTCGCCTCGAACGACTTTGCCAGCTTCTCCGCAACCGGCAGATCGGTCGAGGTGTAATAGATGATCTGGCCTTCCTTCTTCGCCGCCTCGATCAGGGCGGGCGTGATCGGCTCCGGCGGAGGCGCCGATGCCAGGACACGGGTCGAGAATGCAGCGCCCGCAAGCAATGCGCCTGTTCCCTGAAGCACGGCACGGCGCGATATTTTGGGATTTTTCATTGGCTCATCATTCGCATGTTGGGGCGAGACTTTGGTACACCGGACGTTATCTTTTATTCCTACTGTTGGCAGCGAGTCTTTCGTCGACAGCTCATTGCCATTGCAGCTAGACTTGACAGCTGGATTGGGCCAACGACCATTCCAATATAGAACAAGACCTGAATTCGGGAGAGCGAAATGACCGGCCCAAGGTTTGCGCTTGCGCTAGCCGCAACTCTTCTTGCAGCGCCAAACCTTGCGTCTCAAAGCCTTGCGCAGGATTATCCGACGCGGCCGATCAAGATCATCGTCCCCTTCGGCGCCGGCGGCCCGGCCGACGTCACCGCCCGCCTGATCGGCAACGTCCTGCAGGAGAATTTCGGCCAGCCCTTCGTGGTCGAGAACCGCACCGGAGCCGGCGGGGTGATCGGAACGCTCGAAGCCGCCAAATCGCAGCCCGACGGCTATACGCTGTTGATGATGTCCAATACCCAGACCGCGAACGAATCGCTGGTGCCGCAGCGCAAATATGAACTGATGCGCGATCTCGTGCCGATCGCGCCGGTCAACTCCTCGGATCTCGTCATCGTCGTACACCCGTCGGTGCCGGCAAAGACGCTGCAGGAGTTCATCGCGCTCGCCAAATCGCAGCCTGGAAAGCTGAACTACGCGTCATCCGGCCAGGGCACGCCGTATCACATGGCCGGTGAACTGTTCAAAACCATGGCTGGCATCGATGTCGTGCACGTCCCCTACCGCAACAGCGGCGAGGCACGCAGCGGCGTCATTGGCGGACAGGTGCAGATGATGATCGACGCGGTTCCGGCAATGGCGCCCAATATCGCGGAGAACCAGGTGCGAGCGCTCGCCACGACAGGCAAGGCCCGCTCAAGCGTGCTGCCAAACGTGCCGACGGCCTCCGAGGCCGGCGTCCCCGGATATGAGGCGACGATCTGGCTCGGATTGATGGCCCCCGCCGGGACGCCGAAGCCAGTTATCGACAAGCTGAATGCGGCCGTGAATGCCGCGATCAAGCGGCCCGATATTGTCAAACTCTGGACCGAACAGGGCGCGGTCGCGATGTCGATGACGCCGCAGGAGTTCGACAAATATCTGCGCAGCGATATTGTGAAATGGGCTGAGGTCGTCAAGCAATTTGGCGACAAGCCGTAAGTCAAGGTCGGAAAGCCCCGATGCCGAGCATTCGATTTCGCCTCAATGGCGTCGAGACCGATATCGACGCCGATCCCGATCGTTCGTTGCTCGATATCCTGCGTGGACCGCTGCGCATGACCGGCCCGCATTTCGGTTGTGGCGCCAACGAATGCGGCGCCTGCAACGTCATCGTCGGCGATCGCGCGGTGGCCGCATGCGACACACCGCTGTGGTCTGTTGCGGACAAGGACATCACCACCGTCGAAGGGCTGGGAACCGAGCAAAGGCCGCATCCGCTGCAGCGCGCGTTTATCGCCGAGCAGGCTTTGCAGTGCGGCTATTGCGTCTCCGGCATATTGATGAGCGCGGCTGCCCTTTTGATGCAGAATCGAAACCCTACCGGCGAGGACGTGAGAGCCGCGCTCGACCGAAATCTTTGCCGTTGCGGCTCCCATAACCGCATGGTGCGGGCGGTGCTGCGCGCGGCCGCCGAGATGGCAGCCCAATGACCGAGCGCGCGCCCGCCCCTTCTGTGCCAAAATTGCCGGTGAGCCTTGCGGCGAACCCGATGTTGTCGTCATGGGTCCGCTTCTCGCCTGAGGGACATATGACGGTCTCGCCGGGAAAGGTGGAGATCGGACAAGGCATCGTCACCGCGCTTGCCCAGATCGCCGCCGATGAGCTCGATGTCGATATCGGCCGTGTACGGATGGCGCGCGCATCGACGGCAGGCAGTCCCAATGAAGGCGTCACCTCAGGCAGTCTTTCCGTGCAGCAGTCGGGGCGCGCCATCCGGCAGGCCTGTGCTGAAATCCGGCAAATCTTTCTTGCTGCCGCGTCAGATCGGCTGGGTGTCGGGACCGACGCGCTCGTCATCAGCGATGGCATCATCTCCGGACCCGGCAATGTCAGGACCAGTTACTGGGAACTTGCCGGCGAGATCTCCCTGGAGCGTGAGGCGACACCGGGTGCGGTCCCCAAGCGGTCGACACAGCGCACGGTGGCCGGAAATTCCGTCCAGCGGCTGGATATCCCCGACAAGGTTTTCGCGCATCCGCGTTTCATTCACGACTCCGCGCTGCCGGGGATGCTGCATGGCCGCGTGCTGCGGTCTGAACTCTCCTCCGCCAGACTCGTCGACATGCCGGAGCATGGTGCGCGCGCCGTTGCCGGCCTGGTTGCCATCGTGCGCGACGGCAATTTCGTCGGCGTAGTCAGCGAAACCGAGGATGGCGCGGAGGCCGCCGTCGGCGTCCTGCGCAAGAGCGCGACATGGTCTGCCGGTGAAACCCTTCCCGATGAGTCGGAACTGGCGGAGTGGTTGAAAGCCCAGCCAGCGGAATCGACCGTCATCGACCAGAGAACAGGCGTAGCCTCCAGCGAGAGGACGCGCACGATCCGGCGGCAATATGCCCGCCCGTATCTCGCGCATGCGTCGATCGCGCCGTCCTGCGCCATGGCACAGTGGAGCGGAGATCGCGTCCGCGTCTGGACCCACAGCCAGGGTGTCTATTTTCTCCGCGCCGATCTCGCGCTCGTTCTGCGATTGCCGATCGAAAACATTACGGTCGAGCACATGGAGGGCGCCGGCTGCTACGGACACAATGCCGCCGACGACGTCGCCCTCGACGCCGTTCTGCTGGCGAAAGCGGCCGACGGCCGGCCGGTCCGCGTGCAATGGTCGCGCGCGGACGAGATGTCGCATGCGCCGTTCGGCGCCGCGATGGCAATCGAGATCGAGGCCGATCTCGACGCGCAAGGCGAGATTGTCGATTGGCGCCACAGCACCTGGAGCAACGGCCACACCGCGCGGCCGGGGCGCGCGGCTCAGCCTGCCCTGCTCGCGGCGACCGAACTGGCAAATCCGTTCCCGCGTTATATCGCCACCAATCCGCCATCAGCCAATGGCGGCGGCGCCGATCGCAACTCGGTACCGCTCTACGATTTCCCGTCGTGGCGGATCGAGTGCCATCGCCTGACGACCATGCCGATACGAACCTCCGCGCTGCGGACGCTTGGCGCGCAGGGCAACGTTTTTGCAATCGAGTCCTTTCTCGATGAACTGGCGGCCGAACGCGGCGAAGATCCCGTTGACTTCCGGCTACGTCACCTCAAGGATTCGCGCGCGCAAGATGTGATCCGCTCGGTGGCGAAGCGCGCGAGCTGGAAGCCGGGAAAACAAGCGGGCGTCGGTTATGGTCTGGGCTTTGCGCGATACAAGAACACCGGCGCCTATTGCGCCGTCGTCGCCGAAATCGAGGGCGCCGAAGATATCAGCGTCAAACGCCTGACCGTCGCGGTCGACGTCGGCGAAGCCATCAACCCGGATGGCGTGATCAATCAGATCGAAGGCGGCGCGATCCAGGCCACCAGCTGGGTCTTGAAAGAGCGGGTGCGCTTCGACCGCCGGCGCATCACCAGCAGCACGTGGAGCGATTATCCCATCCTTCGCTTCAGCGAGGTACCGAACGTGCAGGTTGAGCTGATCCAGCGCCCGGATATGGAGCCGCTCGGCGCGGGCGAGGCTGCGCACGGCCCGGTCACAGCGGCGATCGCCAATGCGGTGTTCGATGCGCTCGGCGTGCGGGTTCGCAGCCTGCCGATCACGCGCGACAACCTGATTGCCGCAATGGAAGCGACATCTTGAGCGCATTGAACATTCTCAGTGGCGGCGCGGCCCAGGGCCTGGTTGCGAGCCTTGCGCCAAAATTCAAGGCGCTGACCGGGTTCGACATCGAGGGAGAGTTCGGCGCAGTCGGCGCCATGGCCGGAAAATTGCGTGCCGCTGCGCCGGCCGACATCGTCGTACTGACGGCGGCAATAATTGCTGATCTGGCCCGGGAGAACCTCGTGGTCAGCGCCTCGATATCAGATATCGGACTCGTCGAGACTGCAGTCGCGGTCCGCGCCGGCGATTCCCCGGTCTCGGTGAAAGATGCAGCCGCCCTGCGCGACGCATTGCTCGCATCCGATGCGATCTTCGTTCCGGACACGGTTGCATCAACGGCCGGAATTCATGTTGCGAAGGTTCTAAGTCAATTGGACATTGCCGACGACGTGGCAGCGCGACTTAAAGTCTTTCCGAATGGCGCGACAGCGATGCGCCATCTGGCTGAAACCGACGCCGTCAGGCCGATCGGCTGTACGCAGTCGACTGAAATCATCAGCACGCCCGGCGTGATCCTGTCGGGATCCCTGCCGCCGGGGTGCGAACTCTCGACCATGTATGCGGCGGCGGTGACCACGCGAGCCGCCAATGCCCGACAGGCTCAGCGCCTGATCGATTTGCTGACGGATGCCGATCAGCGCGAGTTGCGTATCCGCGCGGGCTTTCTGGGCGGGGGAAAATAGCGGCGTTCAGTTTCCGCCGGTTGCATTTGGCCAATTGCGTATGGATGCGCCGGTGAAATTTAACCTTTGCCGGGAGCCATTCATATACTAATATATTAGTTACGAGAGCAAGCATGCCCGCACGCGTGACGAAAAAAGCCGAGTCCGCGGTTCGTTCGGCGACCGTCAGCCATCGCCGCAGTGGCCGGCCGCGCGCTGCCACGGCGGCGTCGAGGATATATTCGGATCTGCGGACCCAGTTGGTGTCGCTGCAGAGGCGGCCCGGAGAGGCCATCTCGGAAGCCGAAATCGCTCTTTCCTATGGGGTGAGCCGAACGCCGGTTCGCGAAGCCATCCTGAAATTATCAGATGAAGGTTTGCTGGAGATTTTTCCCCAGTCGGGCATCTTCGTCTCGCGCATTCCGAAGGCGGCGTTGCCGGAAGCCATCATCATTCGCAAGGCGCTTGAGGCAACCACCGCACATCTGGCCGCCGAGCGCGCGACGTCCAGCCAGATTCTGGTGCTGCGCTCGATCCTGGAACGTCAACGCGAAGCAAATGCCGCCAGAGACCGTGACGCCTTTCACCAAGCGGATGAAATGTTTCACGCAACCATCGCAGAAGTCGCCGGATATCCCGGCATTTGGACGCTGATCCAGCAGGTCAAGGTGCACGTCGATCGCTATCGCCGGCTCACCCTGCCGCAAGAAGGCCGGATCGCACGGACCATCGCGGAGCATGAGACCATCCTGGATGCAATCGAGGCGCACGATCCCGCGCGCGCCAGGACCGCAATGGATATCCATCTTGAAAGGCTTCTCGCCGATATCTCGGCCACGCAAAGCATCAATCCGGAGTTTTTCGACGAGCGAAACTAGATAGAACAGGGGACGCGGCCGCAGACGCCGCGCCATCGGGAGGTTAGGGCATGAACGGCGTTCCGGTTTTTCGACCTTCACATATGTTGCGATGTGATGCGCATTAGCGCAATTGAGGTCGCGTTGACCGACACGGGAGAGCAAATCGCTCTTTCTCGCGGCGTGACACCGCCAGTCAGGCGGGAGATCACATTGCTTCGACTGGTCGATCTCGCCGCCGAAAGCCTGATCGTTGCCGCGCTGCTTGGCGAACTCGGGCTGGTACTGGCGAACGTGGTCGCGCGGGCCTATTTCCACCACTCGTTCCTGTGGGCCGACGAAATCGCAAGACTGGCCCTATCGATCCTGGCGTTTATCGGCGGCGCGGTCGCCTATCGGCGGCGCGATCACGCCTTTGTCCGGGTCATCCTCAGCCGGCTTCCTTCGCGCGCTGAACGAGGCTGCCTCGCACTCGCCGACGTCGTCGTGCTGTTTGTCGCGGGAATCACCGGCTTCGTTTCCATCGAATTCCTTATTTCAAGCTGGGGCGAACTCACGCCGATCTTCCAGATGCCGGCAGCGCTCATCGCGTTGCCGCTTCCGGCCGGAATGGCGCTGCTCATGGTTTTTGCGGCGGTCAATCTCAGGCGCGATCATGGCGCGATGGCGCTGGGCGTCGGGGCCGTCTTCGCCGCGACTATAACGATCGTTGCGTTAACGCGCGACACCTGGCTGCCCCTGCTCGGTGACGATGCCGCCATCATCGCAGCGCTCAGCCTGTTCTTCTTCGCCATCCTCGCCGGCGTTCCCGTTGGCTTCGTGCTGCTGCTGTCAACAGCCACGTATCTTTGGGGGACCGGAACAGCGTCTCTCGTGGTGCTGCCGCAGACGATGGTCAACGGCACCGGCAACTTCATACTTCTCGCAGTACCTTTTTTCATTCTCGCGGGCCTTGTGATGGAGCGCGGCGGGATCAGCATTCGGCTGGTGCGCTTCATCTACGCCCTGGTCGGTCATATGAGAGGCGGCCTGCTCCAGGTCACCGTCGCGAGCATGTACGTGGTCTCGGGATTGTCCGGCTCCAAGCCCGCGGATGTGGCGGCCGTCGGTACCGTGATGCGCGATGAACTCGGCGAACGGCATGGCGCAGCGGAAGGCGCTGCGGTTCTCGCCGCGTCCGCCGTGATGGGCGAAACGGTACCCCCCTCCATTGCGATGCTGATCGTCGGCTCCATCACCAACGTGTCGGTGGGAGCCATGTTCATCGGCGGCCTGGCGCCCGCCGCGGTGATGGCGCTCTGCCTGATGGCGCTGATCTACGTGCGCGCCCGCGCCAGCGGCGCGCCGCGCATTCCGCGCGCCCGTGCAGGCATCGTCGCCCGCGCAGGGCTCGGCGCCATTCTGCCGCTGCTGATGCCGGGAACGCTGCTTGCCGGCATCCTCCTGGGAGTTGCCACGCCGACCGAGATCGCGGCCATCGCCGTCATCTACGGCATTCTGTTGTCGAGCGTCGTCTATCGCGAAATGACCCTGCGCGGCTTTATCCGGATCGCGATCGATACCGCGGCCCTGACCGGCGTCTTGCTTTTCATCTTTGCGGCGGCGTCGAGTTTCTCCTGGACCCTGACGGTCGCCTATCTTCCCCAGCGGCTGGTGGTGTTGCTGCAGTCGGTCGGCGACAGCCAAACGATCTTTATGATCTGCTCGATCCTTCTTCTCATTCTGGTCGGCGTGTTGCTTGAGGGGTTGCCCTCGCTCAACGTGCTCGCGCCGCTGTTGATTCCGATTGCGGGCAAGCTCGGCCTGAGCGAACTCCACTACGCCCTGGTTCTCATCATCGCCATGGGGATCGGAGGCTTCATGCCGTTCGCGGGCGTAGGGTTCTACGTTTGCTGCGCCGTCATGCGCTGCGATATCGAGACGGCGTCGCGCGCCATGTTTCCGTATCTCATCGTGCTGCTGGCGGGACTGCTGGTCGTGGCATTCGTGCCATGGTTCACGCTGTTCCTGCCGCATTATTTCGGCTTTCGCGGATGACGGGGCGTCCGCGCCGTCGCGGATGAAAAACAACAGGAGGAAAACATGGATCGCAGGATTTTCTTGAAGACCAGCGCCAGTGTCGCCGGAGTGACGCTTGCGGCTCCCTACATCGCCAGGGCTGCAACGACTACGATGCGCTTTGCGCATTTCGCCGACGAGAACCATCCCGCAAATATCGCGGCGAAGCAGTTTGCGAGCCAAATCGAGCAGCGTACGGACGGCGCGATCAAGATCGCGATCTTCCCGAACAACCAGCTGGGCGGACCCCCGGAACAGGCGCAACAGATCAAGCTCGGCACCATCGACATGGGCCTGCCGACGCAGGGACAATTGGACAAATATGACAAGGCATTCGCCGCCGTCATGCTTCCCTTCATTTTCAACGGCCCGGCGGACGCCTTTCCAATTCTCGACGGCCCGACGATGGACTGGCTTGCGCCGCTCGCCGAAAAGCAGGGATTCGTGCTGTTGCGGAATTGGGAATATGGGTTCCGCAATGTCACCAACAACGTGCGCCCGATCAATCTGCCTGACGACGTCAAGGGCCTGAAGATCCGCACCCCGCCCGAACTGCAAATCCAGGCCTCGATGGAAGCTCTCGGCGCGGTGGTGCAGGCCATCGCCTTTCCCGAGCTCTATCTCGCGCTCTCCCAGGGGGTCGTCGATGGCGAGGAAAACCCAATCCCGGTGATCTATTTCAACAAGATCTACGAAGTCCAGAAACACCTGGCGATAACCAGGCATATCTATAACAACATGATCCACACCGTCGGCGTGAATAGCTGGAAACGGCTGACGCCGGACCAGCAGGCCATTTTCCGGGAGGAAAGCAAGAACTCCGGTGAGTTGATGCGCAAGCTTATCGCCGATTCCGAGACCGAACAGGTCGACAAGCTGCAGAAAGCCGGGATGCAGATTACGCGGCCCGACCTCGCCCCGTTCCGTGCGAAAATGGACCCGGCCTACAAACGTATCGCGGATTATGCGGGTGAGGATAACGTCAAGAAATTCCGTGAGATCGTCGACAAGTATCGTAAAGCCTAGGTCTTCGGCGGGAGCCGGGCCGGAACAAGAAAATAAGATGATGACACCCTTGGGAGGATTTTCATGAGACGCCGCGACTTCATCAAGTTGAGCGCTGGACTCGGGTCGGCAGTGGCAGGCCTGGCTCCGCTATCGCCCGCCCGAGCGCAAGCAAAATCGGTTTTCAAGGCATCCGACGTTCAGCCCGCCGGTTATCCGACCGTGGCAGCGACCGAAAATCTGGGCAAGAAACTCGAGGCCGCCACCAATGGCCGGCTCTCGGTCCAGATGTATCCGTCGATGCAGCTCGGCGGCGAGAAAGAGACCATCGAACAGACGCAGATCGGCGCGATCCAGCTCTTGCGTGTCAGCGCAGGGACAGTCGGCCCCATCGTCGACGACATCAATGTCGTGAACATGCCATTTCTGTTCAAGAACATGGCGCACGCCGAAAAGATGATGGACGGGCCGATCGGGCAGGAATTGCTCGACAAGATCACCGCGAATGCCAATGCCGGACTGGTCGCGCTGTGCTGGATGAATGCCGGCGCGCGCAGCCTCTACAATACCAAAAGACCCATCAAATCGATCGAAGACATCAAGGGTCTGAAATTCCGCGTCATCGGCAATCCGATCTTTATCGACATGATGAACGCGCTGGGGGGCAACGGCGTCGCGATGGGCTACGATCAGGTCTTCAGCGCATTGCAGACCGGCGTCATCGACGGCGCCGAAAATAATCCGCCGAGCTATGTCTTCAGCAATCATTATACTGCAGCGAAATATTTCTCCCTGACCGAACACCTGATCATTCCCGAAGTGCTGGTGTTCTCGAAGCGAGCGTGGACCTCGCTTTCGGGGGACGATCAGAACCTGCTCAAGAAACTTGCCCGCGAGGCGCAACTGGAAGAGCGTGACCTCTGGAACAAATATCAGCAGCAGGCGATGGACAAGGCGCTGGCCGCAGGCTGTCAGATCGTTGAAATTGCCGATAAGACGCCGTTCCAGAACGCGGTCAAGCCGGTGTGGGACAAATACGGCCCAAAATATCAGGACATGATCCAACGCATTCAGGCCGTCGGATAAAACAATTCACGCGCGGTTGGCATTGCGGATCGTATCAAAGCGCTCTGCAAGCATCGGCGGCGTTTGGCTGGCAAGCGGGACAATGAAGAATGGCCAGATTATTTCGTCAGGCGATGAATTGCCTGTACCTCCTGTGCGTCATCATCGGCTGCACCGCACTGGTACTGATTTCGGCGATTATTCCCTGGGCGGTGTTCACGCGCTACGTGCTCAACAGCGCGGCGTCATGGCCCGAACCGCTGGCGGTGCTTCTGACGATCGTGCTGACCTTCATCGGCGCGGCCGCAGGATATCGGCTTAACCTGCATATGAACGTTTCCTACTTCGCCGACAAGCTGCCGGCGAGATTCCGGACCTTGCTCGATCTCGTCGTGCAGCTGCTGATGGCGCTGATCGCCGCGTTCATGATCGTTTGGGGCGGCCGGCTTGTCGAAGTGACCTGGCACAATACCATCGCGGATTTTCCGTTCCTCTCGGTCGGCATCACATACCTGCCGATTCCGGTCGGCGGAGTGTTCCTCCTCCTGTTCATCATCGAGCGCATCTTTCTCGGATTGCCGCCGGATCCGATACCTCAACATCCGGAAGTCGCGCCGTTCGACTGATCTGGAAGAGGCAGGCCATGGATATCTTCATTCTCCTCGCGACGATGCTGGTCTGCTTTGTCATCGGCATGCCCATTGCCTATTCACTGGCCCTCGCTGCGATCGTGGGCGCCTGGTCGATCGGCATCCCGCTGGAAGCGGTGATGCTGAAAATCTCCGACGGCGTCAGCAAAGTGGCGATGCTGACGATTCCGTTTTTCGTGCTGGCGGGCGCGATCATGGCTGAAGGCGGAATGGCGCGCCGGCTGGTTGCGTTCGCGGATGTCCTGGTCGGATTTACGCGGGTGCGCGGCGGTCTTTCGATCGTGAACGTGCTGGCAACGACATTCCTCAGCGGCATTTCCGGTTCCGCCGTCGCAGATACGTCTGCGATCGGGTCGGTGATGATCCCGCAAATGGAGAAGGCCGGCTATCCGCGCGTGTTCGCAACCAATCTCACCATCACGTCTTCGGTCCAGGCTCTGCTGGTCCCGCCCAGCCACAATGCGGTGTTGTATTCGCTCGCCACGGGCGGCACGATTTCGATCAGCGCCCTGTTCATGGCCGGTGTTTTTCCCGGGCTCCTGCTCGGCTTCTCGCTGATCATTCTGTGTGTTGTCATCGCATACCGGGACAAGCATCCCCACGGCCAGACCGCGCCCCTGAAAGATGCGCTCAGGATAACGATCGACGCCGCCTGGGGGCTCGTGACGCTTGTCATCATCCTCGGCGGTATTCTCGGTGGAGTCTTTACCGCCATCGAAGCTGGCGCCGTCGCCTGCATCTGGGCATTTTTCGTGACGATGTTCATCTACCGGGACTACCGCTGGCGAGACCTGCCCGTGCTGTTGCACCGCACGCTGCGCACGGTGGCGATGGTCCTGACGCTGATCGCATGCGCCTCAAGCGTCGGCTACATCATGGCTCTCACCCAAATGCCGGCAAAGATGACGGCATTCTTTCTGTCGATCTCCAGCAACAAATACGTCATCCTGTTTCTGATCAATATTCTGCTGCTCGTGCTCGGCACCCTCGTCGACATGGCGCCATCGATTTTGATTGCGACGCCGATACTGCTGCCGGTCATGCAGAACTTTGGCGTCGATCCCGTACACTTTGGCATGATCATGCTGCTCAACCTCGGCATCGGGCTATGCCACCCGCCGGTCGGGTCCATCCTCTTCGTTGGCTGCGCGGTCGGCAAGGTCACCATCGAACAGGTCATGCGGAAGATCTGGCCGTTCTACGCCGTCATGTTCCTGGTGCTGATGTTTGTCACCTACATTCCCGAGGTGTCGCTATGGCTGCCGCGGCACGTGCTCCGGTAACCCCCAGGCGCCTCCGGGATGATCCGAGCACCCCCGGCCCTTTTCCCGACCAGCGTTCCGGCATCCCTGAAATTCTCTTGTCTCGGACGGTTCGGCGAGCATCAAGTCCGGGCTTCAAAGTTTGTGACCACGATATCCAAAAATCGTGCTAATCTTCGGCTGGCGGTCCAAGCAGCAATCGAGGGGGCGATCTTGTATAAGAAAGTTCTTCTCGCCTATGACGGTTCAGTTGAAGGTCGACGGGCGTTGCGGGAGGGTGCGAAGCTCGCGCAATTTTGCGGTGCTGAGGTTTTCCTGCTGGCTGTCGTAGAAATTTCTTCCGGCGCCGTGACCCTCGAAGGAGGCTTCGCGATCCCGGTAGAAGAACAGATTGCAACTTATAAGGCGATTCTTGAGGAAGGGGTGGAGCGGCTCAAGATCATGGGCTTCTCTCCGACGGCAAGGCTGGGCATGGGAGCCGCCGGACAGGAGATAGCCGGGGTCGCCGAAGAGATCGGGGCAAACCTCGTCGTCGTGGGTCACCGTCCTACCGGGCCGCTGGCGCGATGGTGGTTCGGCTCAGTCGGCTCTTATTTGATCAAGCATCTGCGCTGCAGCGTCCTGGTTGCGCAAACCGAGATTGGCGACGATCAATTCGCCCGGTTGCTGACGATGCCCGCCGAGCAGCCGTAGCCCGAAAAGCCGGCTTCGCCAGGCGACTTGCTTATCTCATTGCTAAGCCAACGTGTGCACGATCACCGGGCCGGCCACCGCCGTGGCTGGTCCCACTAGCAGGGGCGCAAGATTTTGCTCGATCCAGGCTATCGCACGCCTGTTTGCCTCCTCCGCTCCCGCGTAATTGTTGAAGACGCTGATCGCTGTCACGGTATCGTCGGGTGCATAGACGACATAATAGGCCATGAAGCCTTCAACATCACTGATGATCGGAATGGCGCCCTCTTTGATCCTGCGTGCCAGCTCTTCGGCCATGCCGGTCTTTGCCTTGCCCTGACGGATGGCGGCGTACATGGAATCCTCCTTCACCGGCGAGGCTGCCCTGGATCGCGGCTAATGCGATCATTCATCAGATATCCTGACTAGAGGCGGGGCGAGCAGCAGGATTCCCCGCACACCGGACATTACGCCATCTGGCGCAACTGCACCATCAGGGTAAGGCTATCTTTCGCAGTCGGTATGCTGGCGGCCGGTTTTTCGACCGCCGCCAACTCGGAAACCATCCCGGCCAAATCAATCCGGGGTGACAGGGCCGTCAAAAGACAGACAGCGCGAGTAGACGCACCTGACGCCACCAGCGAGGGGTTGACGTATATCAAATTTTAAATTCCGGAAACTACTATCCTGACGCCGGCTGAAAAAATGCATCAGCAGGCAAATCTGATCAATCATAAGCCAAAGGTGGCATATGAATAACTTGTCCAAGGAGTTTGAGCTGTTGTTAGGCCGCGCAGCGTTCAAACTTTGGCCGGACCTGCCGCGTGATATGCAGGAAAAGCTTTTTGAGACCGCTGTTCCCGACAATCCTCTCTTGAGATACAGCTTCGCTGTATTTCTCCATGACCATCATCCGAGAACTGCACATCCACCCAAACCTGTTAACTTGGCGTGAGCAGTGTGAACGCGAATAGCGGCCTTCCGCCGACCCCTCGCATCTGGGCTTTCCGCCAGTTCGCAAAACGCCTACCGTGTAGATTCAGGCATCTGTGGTATCGCCGCTGAAGCTTGATTTGACATTTCCCCCGTGAATGCGCGGCCGGTTAAGGATGGAGAAGGTGATGCATAAGCTTGTTGCGGTAATTTCGCTTGTGTCCGTGCTGTTTTCGATGGCGCCCGCGAAGGCGGGACCAACTGAGGACGCGGCCGCGGTTCGGGCGCAGTGGGAGCAGGTCTACAATTCCGGGGACGCCGACAAGTTCAGCGCTCTCTACACCAAGGATTCGCTGCTGTTTGGATCGACCGCCCAGCTATTTGTCGGCACTGAAGGCGCGCGGACTTATTTCACCAAGCTTCCGCCCGGTATCAAGGCAAAGATGGGCGACCAGCAAGCCATCGCCGTCGGGCCGAACGTCCTGCTCAGCTCGGGGTTTGCGGATTTCACCCTCAAGGATGGCACCGTGTTGCCCTTCCGCCTGACGTTCGCGATGGTCAAGGTGGACGGCCAATGGCTGATCGCTCAGCACCACGGCTCACCGATGCCGAAGTAATTCGCGTGATTGATTGCAGGCCGAGTTCTGCCTTATTCGGCTGACAAAGCCGGTTGCGGGATCCTGCCGAGCACGCCATCGACCACCGCTCGCAGAACCTCTCGGGGTCGAGAGGCGCCTGACCGCCCCCGCCAGGCGACATAACCATCCGGGCGAACGAGCACCGCGCCGTCGGTCTCCACGCCATAGGCTTCATGCCAATTGCCGTCGGGATCGATGAGGTCCTCTTTCCCGCCAACGGTAAAGCCGATGAGTGGAGGCCAGGACGGCTCGATCTGATGTATGGCCTGACGCCAGGCGTCGCCGTCGCGGCCAGCCAACAGCACGAAATGCGACCCGAACAGGTCTATTGTTGAGAGTTGTTCACCCCCGCGCTGCAGCCAAACATGGGGCGCGCGGCTGCCCGGTCGGGCGGAGGGCACATATTCGGTGACCGGATCGGTCACTTCCACGGGTGGCGTGCCATCGGGGATGACCGCCATCGAACTCATAGCAGAGGCCATAGATGAGCCCCTGCTCGTTCAGGAATTCCCGCCGCGGCAATACTGCGCCGCTCTGACGCGTCGTGCGTCCCATGGACATGGCGTTTGCGAGGGCTGCCCGGGTGATGGTCTCGGCCAGGGGCTGGCGCTCGGCGTGGTAGCTATCGAGAAGTGCATCGTCCGCCTGACCGCGGAGTACGGCGGCTATCTTCCACGCCAGATTGTGTACGTCCTGCACACCGGTATTGAGACCGAAGCCGCCAGTCGGCGGCATTTCATGGGCGGCATCTCCGGCGAGGAAGACCGCGCCTTCGCGGTAGCGATCGGCGACGATGGCGGAAGCTTCCCAAGGGCTGACGCCAAGTACCGATACCACCAACTCCGGTATGCCCACGGCTTGCCGGATCAGAGCCGCACAACGCTCTGACGTGAAATCCCCCGGCTTGTAACCGTACTGACTGGGGCTATAAATCAGGAAGCCCCAGCGGTCCGTGCCGTTGATGGTCAGGAATGTGCCGCGCAGTTCCGGTTGCTCGACAAAGTAGAGCGCGGCCGGGCGATGTTCGGTCCACTGCCGGAGGTCGGCGTTGAACAGGATGTTGACGCTATCGTAGACTTTTTCTTCTCCGATCATTTGCACACCCAGCGAGCGGCGCACGCGGCTTTGTGCGCCCTCCGCGGCGATCAGATAGCGCGCGGAAAAACGCGTCTCTTCGCCGGTCACGCGGTCGGTCATCGTGCCCGTGACGGAACCGTCTTTTTGGCTGAACGAGGTCAGCTCCGTATTGAAACGGAGTGCGCCGGGGCCAGCGGTTTCCGCGAAGCGACGCAGCACGGGTTCCAGATCGTCCTGAGCGCAGAGGCAATTGGTTGTCGGCGTCACCGCCATGTTCTTCGGCGAGGCGCGACCGGGCACCCTGCGCTCGATCTCCTTGCCGGCCAGGGTCTCGGTCCAGACGATCAGCCGTCCGCGACGTTCCTCCGATAGCCCGGCGGCTCGAATCGCTGCTTCGACACCGCACTGGCGATACATTTCCATCGTACGGGCATTGATCCCGCGCGCCTTCGGCACGATGGCAGTGCCAGGGTGGCGTTCCACGAGCAGCGAGCGCACGCCATGCCTTGAGAGAAGCAGTGAAGCCGTCAGGCCGACCGGGCCACCACCGGCGATGAGAACAGGGATGTCGAGCATCTTCTCCTCTTTGTCCAATCCGGAGTCACATCACCCGCAGCGCGCTACCCTGGATTGATCCTATATCATCACATTTCGTGACGTAACCCGCATCCCGCGAGGGCCTCCCGGGATGCCGTCGTACGTCAGTCCTGATTTCCGGAAGACATTGCGCCGTTATATCCGGGCAAATGAAATCACTGAGCGATCAATTTTTTCACCGGCGTCGGATCGAGATTGAATATCCTCGCCGCGTTCAAGCCCAGAATATTGCGCTTCGCCTGCTCACTCAAAAAGGGCAGATCGAAAATTGCTTGAGGCAGATCGAAGTCAAAATGAGGCCAGTCGGAAGAAAACATCAGCTGCGTCTCTGCCTTGATCATCTCAAGGGTATTCTCCAGCGCTTTTGGATGGGTCGTTTCCATCGGTTGGGTCGTATAGAAACAATTGTGATTCATGTATTCGCTGGGCATCCGCTTCAGCTGCGGAGCTTCAGAGGGACGCATCAGGTACTGGTCGTCGAGGCGCTGCATGAGGAAGGGCACCCACGCCAGTCCGCTCTCAACCCACAGCGTCTTGAGCTTCGGGAACCGCTCGGGAATTCCGTTCAGGATCCAGTTCGTCATGTGCACCATATTGCACCAGACGAAGCCCAGCGCGTGCATTCCGAGAAACCGGTTGACGGTCGCGAGCGACGGATCCTGCCAATGATAGCCGGCGTGGAACGCCAGCGGCTTGCCGCGCTCCTCTATCATGGAATAAAGGCGCATATAGTCGTTGTGGTGCACGGGTTTATAGCGAGTACTCGTAACACAAAAACCTATGACGCCCTTCTTGTCGCCTAATTCCTCGACGGTCCGCTCGGCTTCTTCAGGACTGTTGAACGGCAGGTAGATCAGGGATTTTATCCTGTCGTCACCGGATAAAATCTGCTCTATGAGCCAGCGGTTGTAGGCGCCACCGAGCCACACCTCCATTTCCGGCTGAGGGTGCATGCCGAGAAACAGCATGGGCGTCGGGAATACCACCATGTTGTCGATGCCGAGCGAATTCCATTGCGCGGCGCGTCAAGACAACGTCACGATGAACATCGGTCTCTTCCACGATCTCGCGCTGGCCGTCCTGATGCGGGATGCGTCCACCTACCGACTGATAGCGTAGTCCGAGATCGCCGTTCAGCCCATAGGGAGGCGCGCCAATGCGCTCCGCCTGAAATCGCATCGCGTTGTCGCGAACGACGGGGTCTTCGATGTAGGTGACAATCTCTTTCCACGACACTGTTTCAACATGATGAGCGTCGATGTCGCAAACGAACCAATCCTGCAGACCTCGCTTGATGGCGTTGCGCCTGGCATGCGCCAGGACATCACGCGTGTCCGTGTGAACGTCGATCTGCTGTACCGCCAGATGTTGCGGTCCGATCCTGCCCTGAATATTCATGATTTTCCCCTCGGGAAATATGTGTCCTGGTCCGGACGCCGTCGATACCAAAGGGCCAGCTCCATCGGGCCGAGATGCAGCGCGCGCAGCATTTCGGAAACCGCCGACAGGAGCTCGGTTGGCGTCATTTCGCTATCCCGTTCACCGGCGATCGGCGGGAACGTTCTTTCTTCGCCGTCGGATTTTGCGACATAGAGGCGAATGGCGGCGGTCAGTATTTGCGCAACGGCTTCGTCAGAAACGCGGTGAGCTTCGTTTTTCTCAACCAGTTCCCGCGATGCGCGAAGCAACTCAGGAGCTGCCGCGTCGATCCAGCCGTAGAGATCGTTCTTGCGGTCTGTCTCAGACCCGAACATAGATCTCACCGTCCCTGATCGTCGTATCCACCTTGAGCAGTCGAATGCGGCTATTGCCCTGATGTAGTCCGGTCCTGATGCTGTACTCGTATCCGTGCCAGGGACACACAATATTGATCTCGGTTTGATCGTACTCCTGCGCGCGAATGGTTCGATCGTCCGCAACAGGCTCAAGCACGCGTTTCATAATGCGCCCTTGGCAAACCGGTCCGGCACGGTGGGCACAGCGGTTATGCCATGCAAAGAATTCGCCATCGATCTTGAAGATGCCGACCTCCAACTCCCCGCATATGACAACCCTGCGGTCGCCGTCCGCGTAGTCCGTCACTTTCCCGGCTGAATATTCGAGCATGCGCCACTCCCGGTTCAGAAGAGCCGAACGCAGACCACAGAATGCTGCGCCGCCCCGCTCCATGTCAATCTCGAACAATATGACGGCAGTGCTTCCAGGTCGCGCAGCGAGGTGACGAATGACCGTTTGCCTCTCTTCCGGCAGTGGCGCTTTTGGGTGATGCGGCCCTGGCGCGGCAGAACGTCACGCGCTTTCCGCCCTTCGTTCTTTTCACCGAGAAGTATTGATGGTGTATTGTGGCCATAAGCGAACCCAGCCAGCGGCCCCGGCGCAATTTCACGAGCCGGATTTTCTGCATGCCGCTGAGCTGTGCTGGTGCACGTCCACGCAAACAGGGAGGCAGTACCATGACGATGAGGCCCGACCCGACGTTTCATGCATCGCCGAAGCTTGCAATGGAAGCTCCGCCCGAGAGCTTCGCCTACACCTTGATGCTTAGCCCGGACTTCTCAAAACCCGACGCACTCGCAGTGATCGACGTAAAGCCCGGCTCCCCGACCTTCAGTCAGGTCGTCCATACCGTGATGATGCCTAACAAGGGTGACGAGTTTCATCATTTCGGCTGGAACGCCTGCTCGTCGGCCCTGTCGCCGCTCGCGGGGCACGCTTTCCTGGAGCGGCGATACCTCATAATCCCCGGCATCCGGTCCTCCCGAATTTACATCGTGGATACGAAACCGGATCCAACAAAGGCGAAGATTCACAAAATCATCGAGCCTGAGGAAATCTTTAAAAAGACCGGCTACTCGCGGCCCCACACGGTCCACTGCGGGCCCGAAGGCATTTACGTCAGTACGCTCGGTGGCGGCGGCAAGGATGGTACCGATGGACCGCCCGGCGTCTTTATCATGGACTGCGAGACATTCGATGTCCTCGGGCGGTGGGAGATCGATCGCGGCCCCCAAAAGCTGCACTATGATTTCTGGTGGAACCTGCCGCGCGATTACATGGTGACGAGCGAGTGGGGGTTACCGCCGCAGTTTGAGAACGGGATCGTGCCGGAGGACCTGCTCTCGAACAAGTATGGCCATCGGATCCACTTCTGGGATCTCCGAGCTCGGCGAAATGTTCAGACCATCGATCTCGGCGCCAACCATCAAATGGCGCTCGAAGTGCGTCCCGCACACGATCCCGTTCGCGAGTACGGCTTCCTGGGTGTCGTGGTCGACACCACGAACCTCGAAGGCTCGATCTGGACCTGGTGGCGCGAAGGCGGCAAATTTCACATCGAAAAGACGGCGACGATCCCGGCCGAACCCGCTCCGAAGGAGAAGTTGCCGCCGCTTCTGCAGGGGTTTGGCGCAGTGCCGCCGCTGGTAACTGACATCGATCTATCCCTGGACGACAAGTTTCTCTACGTCGCCTGCTGGGGCACCGGAGAGATGCGTCAGTACGATGTCACTGACCCCAGAAAGCCGAAGCTTGCGGGCTCTGTCCATGTCGGCGGCATTGTCCGCCGCACGCCTCACCCAAACGGCAAGGCATATGCGGGCGGTCCGCAGATGGTAGAGATCAGTCGCGACGGCAAACGAGTATACTGGACCAACTCGCTCTACTCGACGTGGGACGACCAATTCTATCCCATGGGAATACCGGGAGCCGAGGTGATGGCCAATGCAAACCCGAGCGGAGGCCTCGAGTTGGCGAAGAACTATTGGGTGAGCTTCCCCGACGGATACCGTGCGCATCAGATCCGGCTCGACGGCGGTGATTGCTCGACGAACTCGTTCTGCTACCCGTCGGCTTGAATTTGAGCGGAGCGGATTGGACACCTGCCTGGCTCTGGCTGGCTGTCGTCGCGAGCGGCCTCTTCCACGGAGTAAACCCGGGAATGGGGTGGCCGCTCGCTGTTTCGGCTGGATTGATGGAAAGGAGTTCGCGTGCCTTGTTGGCTGCGCTTTGGCCGCTAACAGCCGGCCACCTGCTGGCGATGCTCCTGGTGATCCTTCCCTTCGCGGTGCTGGTTACCCTCGTCGAATGGCAGCACCAGATCCAGATTGGCGCCAGCCTCCTTGTCATCGGGTTCGGTATCTTCCGGCTAGTCGACCGGCGCCATCCACGGGCATTGGCTCGGATACGACCGACGCAACTGGGGCTTTGGTCTTTCGCCGTGGCGATCGCGCATGGTGCCGGATTGATGCTCCTGCCGATCTACCTCGGACTCTGCCGGCAAGCCGACCTCGACAAAGGCCACGAGGCAGCCGGAACCCTCATGAATGCCAATCTCTCGATGGCCGTGCTGGTCTCCGTCATCCACGCCGCCGCGATGATCGCTGCCGGCGGCTGTTCCGCGTGGCTGGTTTACCGCTATCTTGGTCTCAAATTCGTATCGAGGAGCTGGTTCAATCTGGATACGTCTTGGGCCATCAGCCTTATTCTGGTGGGGGCTATCGCACTGCTGCTCGGCCTCGGGGACTAGCGCAGAAGCCGGTTACGGCTAAAGCAGGGCAGCCGGCGGTCTTATGCCCTATGGAACGAACTTGCTTGGTGCCTGGCGGCAAGCCGGTGTCTACACCGGCCGCTCGCAACGGCAAGAAACCAGGCGATCTGCCGGTCACGCAACCAATTGCTGCCTGCCAGGCCGATGAAGTGGCCGAATGACGCGCGTCACTTCCGGCATTGGCGGCAAGATCGAAATCGGCGTTTCTCGGTTCGTCGAGGCTACGCCGCCAAAAGCTTGTCAAATACGGCGGGCTCCAACGTTTTTCCCTCTTCATCCGTGATGACAACTTGCCATCCCTCGCTGGTCCAGACGCGCGCTTTCGCAATCGCTATCAGCACGCTGATCCGTTCACACGTTACTGTCTCGTTCTCTCTTATCGCGACAATCTGATACGCCACTTTACCGCCTCCTCGACATGAAAAAACGTCGGAAGTATTTGGTCCTGCTGTTTTGACTGCAATTTGCCGTCAAAGTGGCGATTTCGCGGCACACCTTGTCGAAACGTGTACCAAGAAGTAGCTGCAACCCAGCAAACGATTGAAGCTGCGGATCTCCACGCCAAACACCTGCGGCCGGAAATGATCCGGAACGTTTTGACTTTATGTCGGTTACCGGGCATGGCATGATTAAATCATCACCGCTCCGACCTCGGCATCCGGCGGTGACTGAGAGCTTGTGCTCCCGCCTGATCTAAATGGCTCGCACATGCCTGAAACGCAACCCTCCCCTCCCGGCTTGACGAGCCGATGTGCCCAAAGTGCCGCTCAGGCCTCATGGAACAGGCAAGCCTCAGCCGGGATTTCGCGCGTTCGGTTCCAGTACGGCAAGTGCGATCACGTTGATGTCGCGTCGAAGGCGGAAGGAAGACAGCATGGACAAATACATCCATCGGGAGAACCTGGCCCTGCTCAGGAAACGCCTCGCGGAAACCCAAGACGAGGCTGCACGCAAAGTACTTCTGAAGCTGCTGGCAGAGG
Organism: uncultured Alphaproteobacteria bacterium; assembly: GCA_963732455.1. Lineage (GTDB taxonomy): Bacteria > Pseudomonadota > Alphaproteobacteria > Rhizobiales > Xanthobacteraceae > Bradyrhizobium. The sequence continues at coordinate 49,310 of CAVSZM010000007.1, forward strand.
AGGAGGCGAAGGACGTCCCTCTGCAGGAGCGAAAATAAATCACAGGGGCGCTTAAAATCGATGAAGCGATCCGAAAGTTGAAGGGAGAGGTTGAGTAAATCTCTCGCATCGACGGCGCTAAAAATCGCAGGAGCCCCTCCCGCTGGCGCAATTTTAGACGCCGCCCGCAGTCCAGCTAACCGTCCGTGCTTCGCACGCGCCTGAAGGAAGCAACCTGGACGATCCCCATTCTGGATGTCATAGACGCGCCCGCAAAGCCCGCCTAAACTCGTCCCAATACGGCCGCCGCCGGGGCAACCGGCGCGGACAAAAGGCGCGGGCTTCACTGGCGCCAATTCAGGGGAAGAAATCATGGACCTTTTTTCGCGGATTCATCGCTCTGCCGCGCTCTTGTCTGCCGTTACCGCCACAAGCCTGGCCCTGGCCGCACCGGCGTCAGCGGAAGACAGTTTCAAGCTTGGCATCGTAACGTTCCTGTCCGGGCCTGCCGCCGACAGTTTCGGCGTCCCGGCCCGCAACGGCGCCCAATATGTCATCGACCAGCTGAACAAGGGCTCCGCGCCCGCTCCTTACGAAAAGGTGGGATTCGGCGGCATGAAGGTCGAGCCTGTCATCATCGACGAGAATGGCGGCGCGACCAAGCAGGTCCAGGAGCTGCGCAACCTCTATCAGCGCGACAATGTCGACGTCGTGGTCGGCTATATCGGTTCCGGCGACTGCCTTGCGGTTGCTCCGATCGCTGAAGAATTGAAGAAGATGCTGGTGTTGATGGATTGCGGCACGCCACGCATTTTCGAGGAAGGCAAATACAATTATGTCTTCCGCACCGCCGCGCATGCCACGATGGATAATGTCGGCCTCATTCGTTACATGAAGGCCAAGAACATCAAGATGGACACGCTTTCAGCCATCAACCAGGACTACGCCTGGGGTCAGGATAGCCGGGCCGACTTCGTCGCTGCAGCCGGACAACTCTATCCCAACACCAAGCTTGAAACAGACCTGCTGCCGAAGTTCGGAGCAGGCCAGTACGGCACCGAAATTTCCGCGCTGGTTGGCGCGGGCTCCGATGTGGTCTATTCGAGCCTGTGGGGCGGCGATCTGCAGGCCTTCATTTTGCAGGCCGCTCCCCGCGGCCTGCCGAAGCGCAGCCAGCTGGTGTTCAGCGCCGCCGACCACGTGCTGCCCCCGCTCGGCGACAAGATGCCCGACGGCACCATCATCGGCGCGCGCGGCGCCTACGGCCTGATGTCGCAGAAATCGCCGCTGAACGATTGGCTGTTCAAAGGTTACGAGGCCGCCAACGGCGTCTATCCGGTTCAGGCCGCCTATCGCATGACACAGGCGATCCTTGGACTGAAAACCGCGGTCGAGAAGGCAATGGCCAAGAACGGCGGCAAGAAACCCTCGACGGACGAATTGGTCGCGGCCATGACGGGTCTGGAATGGCAATCGCCCGGCGGCCTCATTCAGATGAAGCTTGCCGATGGCCATCAGGCGATCCAGCCGATCGCCTTCAGCCGCACCAAGTACAATCCTGACTCGAAGCGGGTCGATCTGGTCGACATCCAGTACTTTGCCGCCGAATGCGTCAATCCGCCACCCGGCGTGAAGGCGCTCGACTGGATCAAGGGCGGGATGGCCGGCGCCAAGTGCAACTGAACGGCGCGCGCATTTGAAGCACGATCGAGGCGGCGCGAGCGGGATGCTCGCGCCGCGGTCCCCTGCCCGGTTTGCGGTATGCGACCTGCGCTGTTGCATTTTCAAGCCGCGTCTTGAATTCTCGGCCCCGCTCGCGACGTCTGGCATCAAAGCAGTACAATGAACTTCTTTCTGACGATCATTCTCGACGGCCTGATTCAAGCTTCCTGGCTTTTCATCGTTGCATTGGGTTTGACGCTGGTATTCGGCATCCTGAAGATCCTCAACATCGCCCACGGCAGCTTCTACGCGCTCGGCGCCTATATCGCGGCAACCGCGGTGACCATGGTTGCTGCGCACAGCCTTCCGCCGAGCATCGGTTTTGTCGCGATGCTGGTTTCCGTCGCATTGATCGCGTCCGCAGTCAGGCTTTCTGCTCGAGCGCGGCCTCTTGAAAATGTTCTATGGCCGCGACGAAGTGGTGTTGCTGCTGGTGACCTACGCGGTGTTTCTCATTCTCGAGGACGTTACCAAGCTGATCTGGGGCGTGAACCCGATCTACGCGACGCAACCCTACGAGTTGTTCGGCAACGCTCGAATTCGCCGGTCTCTATTACGTCGGCTACGATCTGGTCCTGATACCGATTTCCGCCGCCATCGGCTTTGCGGTCTGGTTCGGACTCAATCGTACCATCACCGGCAAGATCGTGCTGGCCGTGATCCATAACGAGGAAATGAGCGTCAGCATGGGCGTAAGGGTGAACCGCGTTTACGCGCTCGCCTTTGCGTTCGGCGTGCTGCTCGCGGCCATGGCCGGCGCGCTGACCGCGCCGAAAATCTCGATGCAGCCAGGCCTCAGCTCGGATGTCATCATCTTGAGCTTCGCCATCGTGGTGATCGGTGGGTTGGGGAGCGTCGAGGGCGCGGCCGTCGGCGCTGTACTTGTCGGGCTCGCGCGGGCGGCTTCAGTGCACCTGATGCCGCAGGCCGAGCTGTTCATGATTTATCTGATCATGGCGGCAGTGCTGATGTTTCGTCCCGAAGGTCTGTTCAAGCGCGAGACGGCGAGGCGAATCTGATGAAGCAAGGTCGTCCGCACCCTCTCGTCATGATCTTGCTGGTGGCAGCAGCGACGCTGTTCGGCCGCGTGCTTCCGACATGGACACTGTCGCTGGCGACCGTCGCCGCTTCCAACGCGCTGATCGCGTTGGGCATCGTGGTATTGGCGCGCACCGGCAACGTGTCGTTCGGCCAGGGTCTGTTCTTTGCGGCGGGTGGTTATGGCGTCGCGCTTGATCGCCAATGCCTGGGGCATCACCGACGCGGTGGCGCAAATGATCATCGGCGCCGTCTGCGGCGGCCTGCTCGGCCTGGTGATCGGCCCGCTGATCGCCCGCTACAGCGGCATCTTCTTCGGCATGCTGACGCTCGCGCTGTCGATGGTGCTGTACGGCGCGCTGGTCAAATCGACCGCGCTCGGCGGCTCCGACGGCTTTAATGTCGGGCGGCCGAGCCTGTTCGGCACGGTCTTCACCGATCCGCGCGAGGCGGATTTCATGCTGTACGCGGTCTCGGTGGTCACTACGGGCCTTGCCGGTATCGCAGCAACGATCCTGTTCCGGTCCGAGCTCGGCCTCGCCAGCCTCGCGGTTCGTGAAAACAATCTGCGCGTCGAGTATCTGGGGATTTCGGCCAACCGCGTCGTCACCATCAATTTCGTCATTGCGGCGATCTTCGCTGGAGCCAGCGGCGCCTTTGCCCTGATGGCGCAACGGCACATCGATCCGCAATTCGCCTACTGGACCACCTCGGGCGAATTCGTCTTCGTGGCGGTGCTGGCCGGATATCAAAGCGTCGCCGCCGTGTTCGTCGCCTCGCTGGCGCTCGAACTGGTTCGCTCTTTCTCGAACCTCTATCTTCCCAACACCTGGCAGCTTGTGCTCGGCGTTTTCCTCCTGGGCGTCATTCTGTTTCTGCCGCGCGGCATCGGCTCGCTCTGGATCAGGAGACCGGCGCAAAAGGATCAAGCCAGCGGTTACGAGACCTGTCGCGGCGGAAAAAGGGGTAGCGCTGTGAACCCGGTGCTTTCCGTGCGCCGGCTCGAAAAGCGCTTTGGCGCGGTGGTCGCCGCCGACGCGCTGAGCCTCGATATCGCGGCCGGCCAGAAGGTCAGCCTGATCGGCGCCAACGGCGCCGGCAAAACGACCTTCGTCAACATGGTCACCGGCTATCTCAAGCCCGACAGCGGCTCGATCGCGCTCGACGGAATGGATATCGGAAGGCGCTCGCCAAGAAATGTTGCGCGGCTCGGCATCTCCAGGTCGTTCCAGATTCCGCAATTGTTCATTGAGCTCACCGCGGCCGAAAATCTCACGGTGGCGGTCTCCGGCACGAGTGCACAAACGCTTTCGTTTCATTCGCCGGCGGAGGCGCAGGGCCGCCGCGACAAGGCGATCGAACTGCTGGAGCGGTTCGGCCTCGCTGATCAGGCGGATCGCCCGATCTCGGAACTTGCAGGCGGCGTGCGCAAACTTGTCGACATCGCCATGGCGCTGGTCCGCCGGCCGAAATTGCTGTTGCTGGACGAGCCGACATCGGGCGTTTCGGCCGAAGAGAAATTCGCCACCATGGATCGCGTGATTCACGCCGTCGCGCCCGATGCCGCCACCATCGTCTTCGTCGAACACGATATGGAGATCGTCAACCGTTACGCCGACCGGGTGGTGGCTTTTTACAGCGGCCGCATACTCGCCGACGGCGATCCGCATGATGTCCTGAAGGATCCGGAAGTGCGCCGCTATGTCACCGGGGGCGCGCGATGAACGCCAAGGCGCCCTGCTCGAGATCGACAATCTGGTCGTCGAGATCCAGTCGATGCCGGCGCTGCGCGGCTTCTCGATGAATGTTGACAGGGGAGCCATGGTCAGCCTTGTCGGCCGCAATGGCGCCGGCAAGACCACGCTGATGCGTTCGATCATGGGTCATCTCAGGCCGGCGCAGGGCGTCGTCCGGTTCGAGGGGGAAGATCTGTCGGCGCGTCCGCGCCATGCCCGCGCCGCGCTCGGGATCGGCTACATGCCGGAAGATCGTTGCCTGGTGCCTCAACTGACCGTCGAAGAGAATATCCTGTTGCCGCTGTGGGTCGCAGATCATCTCGATCGCAAAGCACGGCTCGATTTCGTGTACGAGGTGATCGGCGAACTCACCGAGATGCGCAATCGCAAGGCGCTGCTGTTGAGCGGTGGCCAGCAGAAGCTGGTTGCGCTTGGCCGCGCGCTCGGCGTCGGGACAAAATGCCTGCTGCTCGACGAACCGTTCGAGGGAATAGCGCCGGCGCTTGTCCGAGCGGCTGTCCGAGGTCCTTGCTTCGCTTGAAGGGCAAGGATCTCACGCTAGCTGATGTCGCAATCGGACATGAATCATTCGCGCGGGCTTATCGACGTCGAGTTCACGATCGAACGCGGCGCCAATCTCGCGTCCGCATAAACCGGCATACGTCAATTTACCTTGACGGTCTGAATTTCCTTGCCCGGTTGCGCGATGTTCACCGGAGCGGGCTCCGGCACCAAATTGGTGTTTACAAACTCGGCCTGCACCGCTTCCGATATCCAGGTGGACAGCGTCGGATGGATTATCGTCAATGCGATCAGCGCAATCGCGAGAAGGGCCGGTAAGGCAAAAAATCCAATGTTCCAGCCACGGTAGATGTTCCTATCGGCTCCGCCCGATTTGTCGTATGGGCCATGCATGGATGCCTCCTCTTTTCGGGTCAACCCGGGCGTGGCTTAGCTCAAGGCGCGTAGAGCCAATGTGAACGGCTTCACACTTGCCGAGATAAAATATTTCGAAACTGCGACCGGGCCTGACGCCGCGGCGTCGTTGATCCCAGTATCGGTCAGCAAGACCGCGCGTTACCCGCGTCGCTTTTCTGGATCAGGCTCTAGCCGCCTTCGTTTGCCGACCCTGCTTCAGCCAGCACCTGAAGTGCCTCGGCCTCCAACACAACGATGGCCCCGTGCTCAAGGCGAACCCAATTGCGCATTGCCCAGATCCGCAATTGCTTGTTGATGCTCTCCCGGGTCATGCCGACCATCTCGCTGATTTCCTGCTGGGTAATGGCGATCGTGCGGTCCCCGGGCGCGAGCTGGCGTTTCTCCGTCAGGCGAATGAGCGCGCTGGCGAGCCGACCCGGCAGATCTTGAAGAATAACCTGCTCGACCTGATCGCTGGTCCATCGCAGCCGCGCGCACAGCAGCTCGATGAATTTCATCGCGAGCGCCGGCTGGCTTCGCACAAAAGGAAGAAAATCGCGACGGTCGATGACAAAAACCTCGCAATTGGTATTTGCCGTGGCGTCGGCAGTCCGTGCCAGCCCATCGAGCAGCGCGACCTCCCCGAACGTATCGCCCGCGCCGATAAGATTGAAAATCGCACTGCGACCGTCAGGGGAGGAAACACTCATTTTCACAGTGCCGCTGATCACCGCATACAGGCTGATGCCGGGGTCTCCCTTGGAGAAGATCGTCGCTCCCCGCTTCAGCGTGGAGAGCTTGGCGTAGCGGCAGAGCTGGTCTAGCGCCGCAGGCTCCAGATCGCAAAACATCGGGTGCTTGCGTAGCACCGACAATTTGCTGCTCGAAAACCCGCGAGCTTCACTGGTTTTTTCCTGAGGCACGCCGGTCAAAACTCCAGAAGTGGAGCCGGTATATGCCGGCTCCGGTGCGTTGCTTTAGCACGTACTAGATGCACAGTCATTTTTGACCGGTCAAGGGCGATCGCCTGCACAAGATCGTCCCGGGCCTCAGCCTTCCTGCCGGAGGCGGCCAGCAGCCGGGCCAGCATTCCCCTGGCGGCTCCCGGCAAGGCGCGCGCCTCAAACCCGCCCGTAATTTGTATAGACCGCCAGCGCCTCGTGCGCGAGGCCGCGACCGTAATCGGCCGCGATGGTATCGTAAGGCCGGTCGCTCCTTTCGGCGAGCGTGAACCTTTCCAAGCAATCCCCGCACTAACTGCACGAGGTTCAGCTTTTGAACACTAACCCGCGCGTGAGCTCGGAACGTTCGGCCCGGCGCGCCGTTTTATGTCCAATCAAGGAGAACACCCCATGACAAAATCAGCACTCCTGGGAGCGGCGGCTCTCTTGTCCGCAATCGTCGCAACCCCGGTAATGGCGCAGGAGGTTATCTATAACCCCGGCTGGTGCGCTCAATTCTATCCGAACGCCAACTGCCAAAATAAGGGACCGAACAATCCCTACACCGGCGACTATCAGCGCCGACAGGAGATGCGCGGTGCGTATGCCTGGAGTGCCGGTCCCTGCGCGCGTGGCGCGGAGTCTTATCGCGGCCGCGACGGTCGCCGGCACTATTGCAACTGACTGACCCCTAGTCTAAAGAGCAGGCCGCCGGTCGACAGCCGGCGATCTATTCGTTGGCTATACCCATCTCCTTGATCACGCGCGCGTATTTGGCGAGCTGATCGCGCGTCATGATACGCAGCTCTTCAACCGAGCTGCCGCGCACCGCGAAACCCAATTCCTCAAGCTTGCGGCGAATCTCGGGATCGCCGACCGCCTTGAGAACTTCGGCATTTAACCTGTCGATGATGTCCTTCGGCGTACCGGCCGGCGCCAGGATCGCGAACCAGGAGTTGAAAAAGAACCCGGGCAGACCGGATTCCGAAACAGTGGGCACATCGGGAAATTGCGCTAATCGATTCTGCGTCGTCACCCCCAGCAATTTGACCTGACCGCCGCGCACCAGTGCTGCAACGGTGCCGAGGCCCTGGAAGCCGACGGGAACCTGACCGGCGGCGACGTCCGTCGCAGCTTGGGTGGCGCCCTTGTAGGGAACATGGGTCAACGATATGCCGGCGGCGGAGGCAAACATCGCCATCGCCAGGTGCTGCGGACTGCCCGGCCCACCCGAACCGTAGTCGATCTTGCCGGGCGCAGCCTTTGCAGCGGCAATCAGGTCGGCTGCGGTCTTGTAGCTGGTCTGGTTGTTGGCGATCAGTCCCCACTCCACCGTAGCGACGAGCGACACCGGTTCGAAATCCTTCAGGATGTCCCAACGCATTTTGGACTGCAGGTTGGGCACCATGGTCATGATGCTGTCGTTGAATCCACCGATCGTATAGCCGTCCGGCTCAGCCCTCGCGACTTGCTCGGCGCCAATCAGCCCGGACGCGCCCGGCTGGTTCATGATCACAAATTGCTGGCCCATATTGTCGGCCATCTTTTGCGTCACGATCCGCGCAGCGACGTCGACGGCGCTGGCCGCCGCCAGCGGAACGATCATCCGGATCGGCCTGTCGGGATAGGCGGTCTGTGCGATCGCAGCGGAGCAGGTCAGCAGCGCAAGCGCCGGAACAAGCGAATGAAGCAAGCGCATAGCGGATCTCTCCCATATGAATTGAATGGCGTCCGGGCAACCGGCCGCTATCCTTTTGGGAATGATTGCCCTCTCGCATCCGCCTTGGCAATGCGTCGGCAAGGCGTCCGGTCGCCCGGGCCGGCGCCAGTCAGGTCATTTCAGGCGGCAATAAGGGGCGGGCCGGCCCGCAGATGAAGGAGGCCCGGTCGTGCCAGCTATGCGGTATCGCGAAGCAATGCCGCGGGCGCCGGCCGTCAGATGCCCATCGCCGCAAGCCGCGGCGGGTAGCGCCCGCTACGCTACGGTAGCAAGTCGCTTCAGAAGCTTGGGCGCTTTTGAGGATTTGCACCAGCCCTTGACCGCGACGGCCGCGTTTGGAAATCGCCCCACAGCAGGACGCCCGCGAACGCCAAGAACATAGTTACCACCCCCGCGCTCATCAGCATTGTATCGAACGGCATTACGACCTCTCCTGCCCTGAAATGAACTGGAAGCATTTACCCTCGGCGGAAGTCGTCGGTAATTGATCTGGATCAAATCGCAAAACGGCCTTGGGGAGCGCATTCACGCCGCGGCCATCGCTTCGGCGCGCGCCGGGTCCAGCAGGCAGACGCTTCCGGGCATGATTTCGATCACACCGTCCCGCTCAAGTTTGGTGAAGGTACGGCTGACCGTTTCAATGGTCAGGCCGAGGAAATCCGCGATGTCCTGCCGACTCATCGGCAACGGCACTATCCTTGTCGGACCCTTGAGCTGAGCCAACCGATCGCGCCAGCCGATCAAGAAAGTCGCGACCTTTTCTTCCGCCGAACGGCGCCCGAGCAGAACCATGTGGTTCTGAGCCTGGTTCAGTTCACGAACCGCCAATTCATTAATACGGCGCAAGAGATGCGCCTTGTTCTCGATAAATCGCGAGAAGGAAACTTTGGAGAACCGGCAAACGGCGACGGGTCCGATCGCGTCGGCGGAGAAGCTGTGACGAGATGACGTCGTCATCCCGAGGAAATCTCCGGGCAACGCAAATCCCACGATCTGCCTGCGGCCATCGGGCAGCAACTTGTAGAGCCGCATGATTCCCTCAAGCACATTGTAAAATGACGTGGTCAAATCCTCTTGTGCGAACACTGTCTCGCAGGATGCGAAATGGACATGGCGGCCCAGGTGCTCCAGCTCCCGAAGTTCGGCCCTGTCGAGCGCTGCGCAGACGCTGAACTGGCGTACGGAGCAGTCGGTACAGGGTTGCCCGTTTGGCTCGACCGCAACCAGGGAAATCTTCATGCGCCACTCCAGAATGGGCCGGGCTGCAAACGCATGTGCGCCGAGCCCGCAGATCGACTGCATTTTAGCCGATCCCCCAGATACCCGTTGATGCAGATCAAGCGCGGCCCGCTTCGCCGCCCTATGTTGCCCCGATAGCCGCAATCTGGAGAAATCGGTCCGCGATGCTGCGATTTGCCTTGCGCCAAACCCTGGTTACGCTTGTGCTGATGACAACGGCGCTGGCCGCCTCGCCTGCCGAACAGCGCGGCAAGAAATACGCCCTGAGCCATTGCGCGCGGTGCCACTCCGTCGATCGCGCGACAAAAAGCCCGCTTAAGGCCGCGCCGCCGTTCCGGACCCTGCATCTGCGCTACCCGGTCGAAACTCTCGCCGAGGCTTTCGCCGAGGGCATCTATACCGGTCATCCCTCAATGCCGGCGTTCGAGCTCGATCCCGACCAGATCAATGACCTGCTGTCATATCTTAAAAGCCTCGAATAACGCCGCCACGGCCGCTATTGCAGCGCCTGAACGGTCCAGCCGATCATATCCTTCCCAATTCGGCCGAATGCATCGTTAAACGCTGCTACCGCCGCCTGTGGCTCGACCTTGTCGAACCTCTCGGCGTCCTCAAACAGGCGCGAGGCGATGACTTTGCCGTTCTTGTCGACAATTCGCGCCGACATTCCGATTTCAGCCATCGGCGCCGAATCTGTCGCGATCCGGAAACGCCTGACATCGATCACAAGCTGGAAGTCGGCCTGTCCGATGTCCGTCGTGCGAAGCGGTGCGTGAGCGATATCGTAATTCTCGAAGCTCTCGATCAATCGGGCCTGCAGCAGTTTCGGAATGCTGTCGGCCCAGAGAGCATCTGCGAAGCCGGGATAGTCCTTTGCCGGCGAGAACAGGAATCGCTGCGTCTCGAGCATCGCAACCGCTGTCGGCTCCGGAATCGCCAACTGCCCCTTGATGGTCTTGCTCGCCGGTCCGAGATTTTGCGGTGCGCGCAGATCGAATGTAGTTTTCTGCGCCGGCGTGCCGCCGCCAGTCATCTTTTCGATACCGGCGACGATGCCGTCGAGCTTGCCGGTGTTGCGCGCCAGCCCTTCCGAGAAAACCTTGAAATTGCCGATGGTGTTCTTCAGCGGCTCGGAATTCTCCGACAGCACCGAATCCACCCGGCGCAACGCGTCGCGGGCAGCCTGTGTCATGCTCTGACCGGCCCCGGGGTCGGCGATCAGCGTGGGCACCTCGCCGGAATTCGTCAGCTGCATGCCGCCTTCCAGCGCGATCACCGGAACGCCGGTCAGGCCCTGAAATTCCAGACCGACCTTGGTATCGGACCGCACCGGCGTCGTCGAGGCTACCGAGATGGTTGCATTGACGCGGCGCGGGCTATCCGGCGCAAGGCCAAGATCCGTCACCTCGCCGACCCGGATTCCATTGAACAGCACGGCGGCGCCGACCAGCAGCCCAGGAACGGAGCCATCGAACTGGACGTGATAGGTCGCGCGCGGACCGAGACCGCCGGTATTGTGGAGCCAGTAGACGAAGCCGAATACTGCGGCGATGGCCGCCAGCACAAACGCGCCGACAACGACGAAGGGAGCGCGGGTTTCCATCTCTCAACTCGCTTTGGGTTGCAGCATCTGGGAGCGCTTGCCGTGAAAATAGGCCCGTACCCAGGGATGCTCGGATTGAAGCAGCTCGCGCATCGGTCCGATAGCGACGATCTTGCCGTCCGCCAGCGCCGCGACGCGATCGCAGACGGTATTCAGGCTGGCGAGGTCATGAGTGACCATGAACACCGTAAGCCCCAGCGTTTTCTGCAATGTCTTGATCAGGGCATCGAAATCACCCGCCGCGATCGGGTCCAGACCCGAGGTCGGCTCGTCCAAAAACACAATCGCGGGATCCAGCGCGAGGGCGCGGGCCAGCGCCACGCGCTTGGTCATGCCGCCGGACAATTCGGAAGGAAACTTGTCGCCATCCTCCGGCATCAGCCCGACCATTTCGAGCTTGGCGGTGGCGATCTCGTCCATCAGCGTATCCGACAGCACCAGATTTTCGCGCAGGGGAAACTGGATGTTCTGCCGCACCGTAAGCGATGAAAACAGCGCGCCCTGCTGGAACAGGATGCCCCATCGTCCCGCGGCACTCTGCGTGCTTCGATCCTGGGTGCCGCCGATCGCGGCGCCCATGACCTCGATCTCCCCGCTTTGGCGTGGGATGAGCCCGATGATCGTTCGCATCAGCACCGACTTGCCGCCGCCGGATGCGCCGACCAGGCCGAGGATCTCGCCCTTTCGGACATCCAGCGACAGATGGTCGATCACCACCTGCCGCCCGAAGCCGACCACAAGGTCATGTACGCGGATTGCGAACTGCAATGTCGCTTCCTGCATCGCTACATTCCGATCGATGCGAAGAAGATCGCAAACAGCCCGTCGAGCACGATCACCAGAAAGATCGACTTCACCACCGAGGTTGTCGTCTGCTTGCCGAGCGATTCCGCACTGCCCTTTACCCGCAAACCCTCGCTGCAGGCGACGATGCCGATCACCAGCGCCATGAACGGCGCTTTGATAATGCCAACCTCAAAATGAGTTACGGACACGGCTTCACGCAGCCGCGCAATGAAGACTGCGGGCTCCATGCCGCCATAGAACCATGCGACGAGGCCGCCGCCATAGAGTGCGGCCATCGATCCGATGAAAGCCAGGATCGGCAGCGCGCAAATCAACGCTATGACACGGGGCAGGATCAGGACTTCGGTAGGATCAAGGCCCATGGTCGACAATGCGTCGATCTCCTCGCGCATTTTCATCGAGCCAAGCTCGGCGGTGTAGGCGCTGCCGGAGCGGCCGGCAACCATGATCGCAACGATCAGTACACCGAGTTCGCGAAGCACCAGGATGCCGACCATGTCCACGACGTAGGAATCGGCGCCGAATTTGCGGAAATGGAAGATGCCTTGCTGCGCGATGATGGCGCCGATCAGAAAGGTGATCAGCACGACGATCGGTATCGCCTGCCAGCCGACTTTGTAGAGCTGATAGACCAGAGAGGTCAGCCGCAGCGATCGCGGCCTGCGCAGCACGCCGGCGAGGGCCAGAGAAAGTGAGCCCAGCATTTGAAGAAACACGCGGACGTCTTCGGTCGCCCCGATCGCGTAGCGGCCGATGTCGTTGACCTTGGCCACGACGGGATTTGGTGCCGGCGCCCGAGCGGGATTGCGGCGATTGACCTGATGGACCTCCTCGATCAGGCCGGCGTAATTGTCGGCAACGCCGACGATGTCGGCGCGATGACCGGCTGATGTTGCGCGCCGCGATATCTTCTCGAGCAGCCAGGCCCCGAGCGTGTCGAGCTCGCGCACCTCGGCCATATCGACCTTGACGGTTTTCGCCCGGTCGAGCTGCTCGTTAACGGTGTCGGACAGAGCTTCGAGGGTGGTCACATTGGCCGCGGTCCAGGACCCGCCTGGACGCAACTCAAGCACATCGCCTGATGGCGTGGCGGTTAACAGAGGTAGGGACGCCAAGATATGTATTCCTTTCAGCGGGAATGCCTGTTTCCCATGGCTTAACCCTTTGAACACTAAGCCCTGCCGCAGTACTCAGGTTGACCTGCCTCAAGCAAAAACGGCCGGCGCTGTTGACGCAAATCAATAGCGGCGGCGTTGGCTCACCTAGAATTGCGATCGCACTGGATTTCGGCTGGAATATGCAGCAAAGGCAAGCCCGATGTTGGACTCAAGCGAGCTGAGAGATGAGCTATTGGCGCTCAAAGACGATGTGTCGCGCCTGCTGAACACGACGAGCGAGGGAATCTTCGACGCCTCGAAGAACCGCGCCGAGGCCCTCGCAGATCAGATCAAGGCGGCGTTGGACGATCTCGGCGAGACCTTGAGCGAGCAGGAAGGCCATGTCGAGAACATCATATCGGAACGTCCGATCGCATCGATCGCTTCGGCCTTCGCGCTTGGTGTCGTCGTCGGCCTCATGCTCAGGAGACATTAAGGTGAATACGGAGAACGTCGTCAAACACCTGCGCGTGCTCTTGCGCACCGACAGGATCATCGCCGATATCCGCATGAGGCACCTGCTTGTCGGCCTTGGACTGAGGGCGTTTGCGGCGCTGATCGCGGCATTCGGCCTGCTGATGCTGGAGTTGTCGGCCTATTTCGCGCTGGTCCAGGTCTGGAGCCCGATTTATGCCGCGGCCATTCTTGGCGCGGTTAATTTCGCGATTGCCGCGATCCTTTTCGCGATCGCCGCCAGACCGCCATCGGGGCGTGAACTCGATCTCGCCAACGAGATACACGGCTCCTCGGTCGAAGCACTGCAGCATGAAGCGCGGGCGTTGCAATCGCAGGTGTCCGGGGTGATTCACCATCCGCTAAATGGAATCTTGCCCCTGCTGCTCGTGCCGCTGATCACGATCATCATCAAGAGCCTGAAGAAGCCGAAAGCAGCTACCGCTCCCGAGAAAACAAGCGCAGCAGATCAGAAATAATCGCGGGCCAGCGGCGTCGGCCTCAAGCCCCCGCAAACAAGGAGCGATACAGATGCCAAACTCCCATCCCAAACCGATCCTGAATGCATCGCTTCCGGCGCAGTTTCGGCGGATCCGCATCGAGCTTGCGCGCGAGCCCGGCCACCCCGAAGGCGACGGCGGTTTTGCCTACATCATCGTCGCGCCGCTCGATACCGACGACCGGATCGACCCGACGCTGTGGCGCGAGCATCGCGAGGCATGTCGGATCGCGCGATTGCGGCCGGACAAACGGGACGACCACGGTCATCTCGTTCATCGGCAGGGCGGCGGCTGGGCCTTCCACTACGATGCCGGCGCCAATGTGCCAGACGAGGTAGGGTTTCACTTCGCGGATGAACGTTTCATAGCCGGCGAATATGTCTCGATCAACGAGGGTGGCAAGCTGCACACCTACCGCGTCGCATTGGTTTCGCACCTCTAGGGCAGATCTCGCAATTCCGGGCGGGTCGAAGGCGCGAGTCCGGAATCTCAGGATTCCCCGATGTGCAACCGCGCATCCGAGGTCTCGGAATGACATCAAGAACATCTCAAAGCTTGAGCTTCACGTCGCATATGTCGTGTTCGACCGGATCTGTCTTTATCTCGAAACCGAGGTGCCGGCACATCTCCAGCATGATCGTATTTTCCTGCAGGACGTCTCCTGAGATAGTCTTGAGACCTTCGGATTTTGCGTATTCGATGATCAACTGCATCAACGCCCAGCCGAGCCCCCTGCCCTTGAGGTCGGACCTGAGCAGGATCGCGTATTCACCGGTCTCGTAGATCGAATCGGAGTGAATCCGGACCACGCCAACCAGCTCATTGGTAGTTTCGTCGAACGCGACAAAGGCCATCGCGCGCGCGTAGTCGAGCTGTGTCAGACGGGCGACGAACTGGTGGGTAAACTCCTTCATTGACGCGAAGAACCGGAGCCGCAAATCCTGAGCCGTAACGTGCCGCAAAAATTCATGGATCAGCGGTTCGTCCTCAGGACGAATCGGGCGCACAAAGACCCGCCAGCCGTCCTTCACCACAAGGTGCCGTTGCCATTGCGACGGATATGGCCGCACTGCGAAGTTGGCGGGGCCGGAACCTTTGAACTTTCGCTGCGCCGGTCCGATCGCGACGCGTGCGTCGACTGCCAGAACTCCTGCTTCATCCGCAAGCAACGGATTAATGTCGAACTCGTGTATCTCGGGAATATCCGCGGCCAACTGCGACAGCTTGACCAGCACCATCGCAACGGCGTCCGGCTTGACCGCGGGCACATCCCGGTAGGCGCGCAGCAGCCGCGAAACACGGGTGCGCTCGATAATGTCACGCGCTAATTGTAGATCGAGCGGCGGAAGCGCCAGCGCCTTGTCGTTGATGATCTCGACGGCCGTGCCGCCGCGGCCGAACACGATGACGGTGCCGAAGGTCGGATCGTCGGCGAGGCCGAGAATCAGTTCACGCGTCTTCGCCCGCACCACCATGGCCTGCACGGTGACGCCGGAAATCCGCGCCTCGGGGCGAAGCGCTTTTGCCCGCGCGAGGATATCGGTCGTCGCTGCGCGCACGGCATCGGCGTTGGTGAGATTGAGCACGACGCCGCCGACGTCGGATTTGTGAACGATGTCGCGCGACATGATCTTCAGCACCACGGTCTCGCCTTGCGCGAACAGCTTTGAAGCGTGAGCGACGGCTTGTTCAGCGTCAGCAGCCGCAAACGTTGGCACCATCGCGATCTCATAAGCCTCCAGCAGCCCCTTGATCTCGACCGGGTCAAGCCATTGGCGACCGTCGGCAAGCGCTGCGGCAACGATCCGCCGAGCGGCATCAATGTCGGGCGCAAACTCGCTGGGCATGGCCGGCGGGACCTGCGCAAGCGTCTCCATCACCTCGCGATGCCTTACCAGATGCATGAAGCCCAGCACCGCATCATCTTCGGTGGGGTAGTTCGGAATCCCGGCATCGCTCAACAAATTGATAATCGTCTGGTCAGCGCCGACCCAGACCGCGAGCACCGGCTTGGCAGAGCGATGGTGCTGCTGGCGGTACTTGCTGACGAGGCCGGTCACTGTCGCGGCGATTTCGTCAGCCGGAGCCATCGCGGTCTGAACATTCATCACCAGGATCGCGTCGTTGCCGGGGTCGGCCAACAACAGCTCGAGCGCCGCCGCATAACGCGCAGGATCGGCGTCGCCAACGATATCGACGGGATTCGATCCGGACCAGGTTGGCGGCAACACTGCGTCGAGCTTTTGCCGAACGGCAGGCGTGATCGCGGCGGGGATTCCTCCCAGTTCGGCAAGCCGATCGATTGCGAGAACCCCTATGCCGCCGCCGTTCGTCAGGATCGCCAGCCGCTTTCCCGGAGGCGATTCGACGCGCCCGAGCGTTTCGGCGCAGTCGAACAATTCGCGAAGATCCGACACCCGCAAGATCCCCGCGCGACGGAACGCGGCATCGTAGACCGCGTCCGAACCGGCCAGCGCGCCGGTGTGGGTCGCGGCGGCCTTGGCGCCTTGCGCCATGCGCCCGGATTTGACGACGACGACGGGCTTGACGCGTGCAGCGGCGCGCGCCGCGGACATGAACTTGCGGGCGTCCTTGATCGCTTCGACATAGAGCAGGATAGCTCGGGTCTTGCCATCAAGCGCGAAGTAGTCAAGCAGATCGGCAATGTCGACGTCGAGTTGGTCGCCGATGGAAACGATTCCGGAAAATCCCACCCCCCGCTGCGCCGCCCAATCCACCATGCCAGCGGCAATCGCGCCCGACTGAGAGATCAGCGCCAGATTTCCCGCACATGGCATGTGCGCTGAGAAACTTGCATTGAGGGCAACGCCGGGCATCATGATGCCAAGACAATTAGGCCCGATCAGCCTCATTCCATATTTAAGCGCGGCGCGTTCGACCGCCTCCGACATCGAGCCGGCACCGTGGCCGAGCCCGGCAGTGACGATGAGAGCGCCCGCCGCACCACGCTGGCCAGCTTCATCGACGATGCCTGCGACCGCCGCCGCCGGCGCAGTGATAACGACGATCTCGGGTACAAACGGTAATTTGCCGAGACTGCCGACCACGGCAACGCCGTCGATCTCATCGTAGTGATTATTTACCAGTGCGAATTCGCCCTTGAATTTCGCCTTTTTAATATTCCCGAGAATGGCGCGACCGACGGAGCCTTGGCGCGGACTAGCCCCGACCAGCGCGGCCGAACGGGGCGAAAGCAGATTTTTCAAATGATATGTCGACATCAGCTCGGTTGCCCGGCTGACGCCGGCCTGGATATTACGATCTTGAAGTGTTTTTGTACGGGTGCAAGACGACGTTAACGCGACATCATAACCCAACACGGTGGCCGCCCTATGATGGTTTTTGTCGCGCCGCCCCACACAATTTCGTTGAGCCGGGAGTGGCGATAGGCGCCCATGATCAGAAGATCGACCGCGTTGGCGTGCACATAGGCCTCGAATACTTTTCCGACCGAGCTGCCGTCGATTTTCACCATTTCAAACGTAGCCTTGATTCCATGCTCCGCGAGGTGGCTTACGAGCGCTGCCCCGGATTCCAGCTCCGCCGGCGTCTTGTCGTCGGTTGCAGTGACGATGCGCACCTTCGCGGCCGACTGAAGCATCGGCAACGCGTCGGCAACAGCTCTTGCGGCCGGCGCGGTATGATCCCACGCAATTACCACATCGCCGAACACCACCGGCAGTTCGGCGACGAATTCCTCCGGGCACATCAGAATCGGTCTGCCCGATTCGAATATCAGCCGCTCGACGATCTTTTCCGATTGGCTATCATGCGTCCTGACCGGGACGATCGTCAGATCCCTTAATCGCGCGCATCGCGCAAAATTCGCCGGGATATCCGCCGCGGCAAGCCGGTCAAGTTTTTGCTCGTTGCGCACGCCAAAGCGAACCGCCGCAGCGTCGAATGCTTTCAACAAGCCATGCGAGTCCGATACGCTCCGCACCGCCTCGGCCATCGCCGTATTATCCAGATCATTCGAAATCGTTACCTTCGGCCGGACTAGAATATCCTCTTCAACCGCCATTGCGGTAACCCGTGCGCCGATATTGCCGGCTACAGCCATGCATTTGTCGATTGCAGCAATGGCCGCCGCACGGGGTTCGCCGACAAGCGGTAACAGGACATCCTTGATCGCCATGTCCGCTCTCCTTGAATGATGACCATAGGCGTCAGCACGCGACTGTCGTTGATCTCCATCGAGACAGCAATTCCTTGTAGTTTATAGCAGCCGGCAGGCATTTGATCGAGGTCAAGGGTTCGCCGGCCCCCGGGCGGTAGCATTATGTTGTCACATGGGGCTCTGTCCGGAGAGATCGATGCGTGCGATGGTATTGCCGGCTCCGGGGATGCCTCTTCAGATGCAGGAACGAGTGGACCCTTGTCCAGGCGACGGAGAGATTCGCGTCACGGTAGGCGCGTGCGGGGTCTGCCGTACCGATCTTCATGTCGTCGACGCGGAGCTTCCCGGCATTAAATACCCTGTCGTCCCCGGTCATGAAATCGTCGGGCGCGTCGACCTCATCGGCGGCAACGTCACGACACTCGGGATCGGCGACCGGGTCGGAATCCCCTGGCTCGGATACACCTGTGGCGTCTGCAGGTTCTGCAGGGAGGGCATGGAAAATCTGTGCGACCGTCCGCTCTTCACCGGATATACGCGCGACGGCGGCTTCGCCACGCACGCCATCGCCGACGCACGCTATGCTTTCCCGCTTAGTGAAGACGGCGACGACGTTTCGATCGCGCCGCTGTTGTGCGCCGGCCTGATCGGCTGGCGGTCGCTGGTGATGGCGGGTAACGCCGAGCGGCTCGGTATCTACGGCTTCGGCGCGGCGGGGCACATCGTCGCCCAGATCGCGCGCTGGCAGGGCCGGTCTGTTTATGCCTTCACGCGATCCGATGACATCGCGGCGCAGGATTTTGCCCGCCAACTCGGCGCGACGTGGGCCGGAGCATCCGGCCAGACGCCTGAAACTCCGCTCGATGCGGCCATCATCTACGCCCCCGCCGGAGAATTGGTGCCGGCGGCGCTACGTGCCGTGCGCAAGGGCGGCAGGGTGGTATGCGCAGGTATCCACATGAGTGATATTCCGAGCTTTCCTTACGATCTTCTTTGGCAGGAAAGACAATTGGTGTCGGTTGCCAACCTCACTCGCCGGGACGGGCTGGATTTCCTCAAAATTGCCCTCCAGGCTGGAATCCGGACCCAGACGACGGCATTCCCGCTGGCCGAGGCCAACGACGTCCTTACAAAGTTGCGGACCGGACAAATTTTGGGTGCCGCAGTTCTCAAACCCTGGGTCGGGTAAGCGGTTTGTCGGCCTCTTTCTCGTGGCGGACCTTCCGACCAGGTTGAGCCGTGTCGGCGGCCGGCAGCACGATGCGCCCGACGCTACGCCGGAGGTTGCCGGACTGCAGGAGAAATATAATATCGGCGCGGTCGATTGGGCTGTTATCGATGCGTCAGGCGCGCCGGAACAAACTCTGGAATATTGCCAGGCGCGGATCGCTCATTGTGAGACGGCTCAGGCCGACTAACCCGGAACAGTCATGCCGCCAGCCCCGAAATCAGCCCGCAAAGCCGCCTCACGCGCCGGACCGACACGATCGCGGCCACGCCACCCGATTCCGCGACTAAGCGCAATGATGCCGTGCGATACGGCGTTTCGAGTGGTAGCGCGCCGCTACCTTGGGGATTTGGCTGCAAATCATGAGGCGACATGCAGGGGCGATCCCACTGCCCTGCATCAAACGCGCATTGCGCTTACGCGCTTGCGGACAGCCATATCGTTCTTCTCGCCGATGGTCACCGACCTCCAGCGGGCGCGAATAAAGGCTGAACTGAAATGGCTGAACGCCCAACTTGGCGTGGTGCGGGACCTGGACGTCGCGATCGAGCGCCTCAAGGCCGCCGACAAGGCGCAGCCGAAGGCCATGCCGTATTATCGATCTTGGACCGACAAGCGCGCTGACGCCCACCGCCATTTGGCGCGGGCGCTTCGATCGGCCAGGTATGTTCGTCTGGTCAAGAGCGCAACCGACTGGATCGAGAATGGACCCTGGTCGGTCAGGAATGGAAAGCAAGCAGCGAAGCAACGCGCTTCTCCGATCGCTGCATATGGCTCGGACAAACTGGCGCGGTTGCAGAAAAGACTCTTAAGGAGGAGCCGCAAACTTCTGAAAATGGATACAGAGAAACGTCATCGGCTTCGTCTTTTGAACAAGAAACTAACCTATTCCATCGAATTCTTCGAAGACCTGTTTTCAGATAAGAGATTTTCGAAACAGCCGGCTGGGCTGAAACATCTGCGCAAGGCGCAAAGATCTCTCGGCCAATTGAACGACGATGCGAATGCCCGGTCTCTGACGGCCGCGCTGCAACGAGACGGCGTCCAGGCATCCTTGCAATTCCTCGGCCCGAAGCGCGAAAAGCGCCTGTTGCGGACCGCAGCCGCGGCATACAAGAAGTTGGCTGCGCTGAAGTGAGCCGAGAGCGCCGAGGTTACTGGCGGACGTAGTCGCCGGGCGCATCGGGCAGATTCCGTCCGTCCGCATGTGCAACGCCCATCCCCGGCGGCTCGCAGGGATCGCCGGACTGCGCGGTCAGCCACCGCGACCATTCCGGCCACCACGATCCCTCGACCCGCGGCGCCACCTTCAGCCACTCGTCGGGACCGATGTAAGGGGCATCCTCCGCCTTTGTCTTGACCTGATAGAAGTGGCCCTGCTCGCCCGGCGGCGCGACGACGCCGGCATTGTGGCCGCCACTGGTCAACAGATACGTAACGTCCGCATCCACCTGATAATGTATCTTGTAGGTCGACTTCCAGGGCGCCACGTGATCGCGAACGGTCCCGACCACGAACATCGCCGTGTGAATATCCGACAGCGCGACCGGCTTTCCCTCGACCAGGTAGCGGCCCTCGGCCAGGTCGTTGTTGAGGAACAGCTTGCGCAGATATTCGGAATGCATCCGATATGGCAGGCGCGTGGCATCGGCGTTCCAGGCCATCAGGTCGCTGGGCGGCGCCCGTTCTCCCATAAGGTAGTCGCGGCTGACCCGCGACCAGATCAGATCGTTCGAGCGCAGCAACCGGAATGCGCCGGCCATTTGCGTGGTGTCGAGAACGCCGTGTTCCCACATCATGTCTTCGAGAAACGCCACCTGGCTCTCGTTGATGAACAAGGTCAGTTCGCCCGCTTCGGTAAAATCCGTTTGCGCCGCGAGCAAGGTCACCGACTTCAGTCTGGTGTCGCCGTCCCGCTCCATCGCCGCGGCGGCAATCGACAGCAACGTTCCGCCCAGGCAATAGCCCAGCGCATGAATTTGGCGACCCGGCACGATATCGCCGATCGTCGCGACCGCTGCCTCTACGCCAAGCTTGCGATAGTCGTCGAAGGCTATGTCGCGATCCCCTGCTCCCGGATTGCGCCAGGAGATCATGAATACGGTAAAGCCTTCACCGGTCAGGAACTTCACCAGCGAATTCTGCGGCGACAGGTCGAGGATGTAGTATTTCATGATCCAGGCCGGCACGATCAGGATCGGCTCCGGATGCACCTTGCCCGTTGTCGGGTAATACTGGATGAGCTCGATAAGCTCGTTGCGGAAGACGACCCTGCCGCGCGACGTCGCGACGGTTTCGCCGACGACGAATTGCTGATCCACGGCCGGCTTGCCGGCGGACAGCGAGCGCATCAGGTCGCCATACCAGTTCTGCCAGCCGAATGCGAAATTCTCGCCGCCGCTCTGGAACGCTTTCTGCAACACTTCGGGATTGGTCGCGGCGAAATTGGACGGCGCCAGCATATCGAGCACCTGCCGCACCGAGAACTCGACGATCGCCTCATTCTGCGGCGACACGCCTCGCACGCCTGACGTCGCGTTGTGCCACCACTGCTCTTTCAGCAGAAACGCCTGGGCGAGCAGATTGAACGGCGGAGTTTCCCACTCCGGCCCGGCAAAGCGCCGATCCTGCGGCTGCGGCTTGATCAGGGACCAGGGTCCCTGATTGGGCGAGAAATAGTGAAGCGCAGTTTCGAGAAGCCGACTTGCGCTTCGCATGCCGTCCTGGGCGATCTCCATTTGCCGCTGCGGCGCCGAGGCCAGATGCGAAGCCCAGTCGATAAAAGCAAGCGACAATGCGACCGGCGATATGCCGCCAGTCAGGCGCGCCAGCATCGCGTGCAACGCGCGGTCGGCCTCGAATGTCTCCGGCTGCCGGCCCCGGCGGGCTTCGGGGACCGGTTCAGGGCAAGGCTCGCCGGGGATGACTGCGCGGCGGTCCTCGCCATGACCTGGAGCATGCGCGGGACACGGCAACCTCGGTGTTTCAGCCTTCGGTAAGGTCGATACTGCCTTCATGGATCGGTCTCTTCCACTTTTCCACTTTTGGCCGGATGATTAGCCTTCGAATCCATGACAATCCAAAGGCCGATTAATTCTGCGGCCGCAGCAGGTTCGACGTCGCCACGATCATCCTTTGGCCGTGCTTGAAAAGCCGCTCGCTATCGCGGCGGATGAAGTCGATCTGGTGCTGGGCACATTCCTCGCCCATGGTCTTCAGGTCCTTGACCGAATGCGACCCGGCCACTTTCGAGACGAATTCGGAAAACAGATGCGTTTCGGTTCGCATCCGGTCGAGCATCTCATTGCTGGCGAACACCATTTCCTCGAGCAACACCTTTTGCGCGCCCATCATGAAATCCAGGGTGTGCTTGTTCGCCTTGGTTAATTTCGCCGTGGCATCGGCCACCGATTGTTCGGTCGCGGCACGCGATTCGGAAAGTTCCAGCATGATCACCTCCGCTTTTACGTTCTTTTGGGATAATACGATCTTGTCCCGGAGTTCACATTGAGCTGCATCAATCCGCAAGCCGATCGCCCTTGACCTGTATCAAATCGCGCCGCGCGGCTTGGAATAACCTGTCAAAAATCGATCTTATCTTGAGCCTGCGGAGACCCCATATGCGCGCCCACCAGATCATGACCCGGCCGGTCATCACCGTCACACCCGAGACCACAATCGTCGATGCCGCCAACACCATGCTTCAGAAGCACGTCAGCGGGCTTCCCGTGGTCGACGCGGCGGGCAAGCTCGTGGGCATCATCTCCGAGGGCGATTTCATTCGCCGCAGTGAAATTGGCACCCAACGCAAGCGCGGCCGATTTCTGAAGATCATTCTCGGCCCCGGCAAGGCGGCGGCCGATTTCGTTCACGAGCACGGTTGCAAGGTCGCCGAGATCATGACGCCGGAGCCGCTTACCATCAGCGAAGATACCACGCTCGAAGAGATCGTGAAGCGAATGGAAAAAAACCACGTCAAGCGGCTGCCGGTGACGCGCGGGGACCAGGTCGTCGGGATCGTTTCGCGCGCCAACCTGCTGCGGGCGGTAGCGAGCCTTGCCCGCCAAATCCCCGATCCGACCGCTGACGACGACCATATACGCAACCGCATTCTCGATTCGCTCACGAAGAACGATTGGTGCCCCTTCGGGCTGAGCGTCGTCGTGCGCGACGGCATCGTCCACTTGAGCGGCGTCATTACCGAGGAGCGTTCGCGCAAAGCCGCCATTGTCGCCGCGGAGAACGTCACCGGAGTGAAGAAGGTTCACGATCATCTTTGCTGGGTCGACACGATGTCCGGGATGTATCTTAACTCTCCGGAGGACGACGACCTGGCAAAGGCGAGCTGACGCAATCGTTCCGGTTGCGCGCGCTCTGCCCTCAAAGCAACTTGCCGTCAGGCCCGAAGAACGGATGAGGCCCGTCAAAATCGCCGATCGGGACCTGATGGGTGACGACGTTGCCAAATCCCTCGCCGGGAAACCAGGTGTGGAGATGAAAGGCGGGCGGCTCGACCTTGAACGATGGCTCTCGCAATTCCCCGAGATCCAGATCGACGGCGTGATTTGGCGCGGGACAAATCGTGGTCTGGACGCCGGCAAACATCGTCAGGGTCGCGCGATGAACATGACCGGTGGCGATCAGTTGCACCCGCGGATGCCGTCTGACGACGGAGGCAAACTCGCCGGCATTGAGAAGATTCTGGCGGTCCATGTGCCAGATACCAGCCTTGAACGGCGGGTGGTGCAGGAACAATAGCGCCGGCCGGTCTGGCGAGGATACCAAGATTGATTCAAGCCATCGCAAGGTAGCCGCGTCGAGTTCACCATGCGGCTGGCCGTGTACGCTTGAATCCAGCAGCACCAGGTCGAGCCCGTCGATTTCGACCCGTTGATTGAGCGGCCCGGATGGAAAGGCGTATGCCTGCATCGGAAAGGCGGCGCGCATCAGCTCGCGCGAATTATGATTGCCGGGAATGCCGACAAAGGTCCGGTCGAGCTTTGCCAACAGGCGCTTGAGATGTTCGTATTCCTCACCCGTTGGCGTATCGGCAAGATCGCCTGAGATCACCACGAGATCGGGCTTTGGCGTGAATTCGTTCAAGGCAGCCACGCAGCGTTCAAGCGCGCTTGCCGTGTCGACGCGCCCATAGGCGAGCCGGCCCGGCCGCTTGATATGCAGATCGGATATCTGCGCAATCCGAACTGGTTTTGGTGTCATCATCCTTCTTCAATTTTCCGGTGGCAAAAGCCGGATAGCGTCCGGTGCGATCAGAAGTCCGATCCGTTCGCCGGCCCCTGCTCGAACCGTGTTCGGCGCATCGACGGTCAGAAATTTGCCGGTCGCGCCACTGACCACCATCCGCTGCCTGTCGCCGATGAAGCTGACGCTGTCGATGGTTCCCGAAAGCGGCGCGCTTCCGGCCTCAACGACCCGGATCGTTTCCGGGCGGATCATGGCGACCGCGGCTGACAGAGTAGCTTCGCTGCCAATCGGTTGCCGTCCGCCCGGCAGGACAAGATGGCCGCTCTCGACCGGCGCTTCAATGATGTTCGCAGCTCCGATGAATTCGGCCACAAAACGATTCCCAGGCTTGAAATAGATCTCGCGCGGCGTACCGATCTGGGCAATCGCGCCTTTCTGCATGACGACGACCCTGTCGCCGAGCTCCATGGCCTCGGACTGATCGTGCGTAACATAGATCGTGGTGATGCCCAGCGCGCGCAGCAACCGATTGAGTTCGCCGCGCAGACGATCGCGAAGCGCCGCATCGAGCGCAGTCAGCGGCTCGTCCAGAAGCAGAATGCCCGGCCGGATCGCGACAGCGCGCGCCAGCGCGACACGCTGGCGTTGACCGCCGGAGAGCTGATCGACGCGGCGATTCTCGAGCCCTGAGATATTGGTCAACGCTACCAGTTCGGCGACGCGCGCGGCGCGCTCTTTCCTGGGCATACCCCGGATTTTCAGGCCATAGCCGATATTATCCGCGACGCTCATGTTGGGGAAAAGCGCGTAGGACTGAAACACCATGCCGACATTGCGCCGCTCGATCGGCACCGATGTCATGTCCTTGCAGTCAAACAACACCCGCCCCCCGGCATCCGGCAATTCAAGCCCCGCGATAATGCGCAGCATGGTAGTCTTTCCGCAGCCGGAGGGACCGAGAAGAACCAGCGTTTCGCCTCGCGCGATGTCGAGCGTCGCGCGTTCGAGCGCGCGCGTACCGTCGGCGAAGGTCTTGCCGCATGTCTCGATGCGTACCGACGCCCCGCCTCCCGCCGCTCCGCTCATCTCACCTGCCCCTTATCGGCAAACATCTGCATCGCAACCAGCAGCGGAATGATCATGACAAAGAAAATCAGCGTATAGGCCGAAGCTACCTCCAGCCGCATCGACGCATAGCTGTCGGCAAGACCGATCGGCAGCGTCTTGGTCAATGGCGTATGCAGCATCCAGGTCAGGTTGAACTCGCCGAGCGAAAGCGTGACCACCATCAGGCTGCCCGCAAGAATTCCCGGCACCGCATTGGGGACGATCACGTCACGAAACCGCCGCCACGGCGATGCGCCGAGCGATGCCGCGCCCTCGTCGAGCGTCTTGATGTCGACGGTTGCAAACACCGCCATGACGGATCGCACCATGAACGGCATGGTGAAGACGACATGGCCGGTGAGGATGAAGAGCCATGAGCGGCGAAACTCGCCGAAGCCTTGATAGGTGAACAGCAACGCCAACGCAATTGCCAGACCGGGAATCGCGAGCGGCAAGGTAATGATTTCCTCGACGATGCGCGAGAGCCGCCCGCCCCGGACATGCAACGCGTAGGCCGAGGGGACGCCGGCCAGCAGCGTCACGGCGAGGGTCGCAAATGCGATCACGAATGACAGCAGGATAGTGCCGGCATAGAGATCCCAGACCTGAAATACCCATTGCAACGTCACGCCCGACTGAATTCCGCGAAAATAATTCACCGTGACGCCGGCGATGATCGACAGGATTGCGGGCACGACCAGGAATGCCGCGACGAGCAGCGTAAAGATGAGTTGGCTGGTGAAGATCAGGCGATCGCGCATGATCTCACCCGGCTGCCGCGACGGCGCTTCCGCTGAACGAGCGGGCGAGCGCAAGGATGGCCCAAGCGATGATCCCCAGTCCGACCGACAGGGCGGCCGATGTCGCAAAATTCGCAGCCAGCGTGAACTCGGTATAGATCAGCATCGGCAACACATCGATATTCGTCGCCAGCGTGAATGCCGTCCCGAAGGCGCCCATGGCGGTCGCAAAGGCGATGGCGCCGGATGCAACGAAAGCCGGCCCCAGTGCCGGCAGCACGACGTCGCGTTGCACGGCCCACGGGCTGGCGCCCAGCGAACGCGCGGCCTCTTCCAGCCCGACGTCCAGCTTCTGGACCGCAGCCATGATTGTGAGAATGACGCGCGGTATCGAAAAATACAGGTAGCCAAGGAAAAGCCCGTAGATCGAATAGGCAAAGACCAGTTTCTCGCCAAACAGGCGGCCTGAAAGATCTCCGATCAAGCCCTGGCGACCGGCCAGCAGAATAATCAGGAAACCGACGACTACGCCCGGAAACGCCAGCGGAAAGGTCAGCATCGCAATCAGCACGGCTCGGCCCGGAAAGCGATGGCGTTGCAGGAACATCCCAGCGACCGTCGCGATGACGAGCGTTACGATCGTCGTCGCCGTCGCCAGCAGAACCGTGTTGATCAAGGTCGCGCGGTAACGCGGCTCGGTCAGGATGGCCAGATATCCGGCCAGCCCTTGCGGGCCTTCAGCACCGGTCACGACCAGGCGAGCCATCGGCAACAGGAAGAACGCCGTCGTCACCACGGCGAGCGGCAGCAGACACAGCCAGACGAACGATTTGTGCGGCATGAAAGAATGGCGCCCCTAACGCGGAGCACCATACTGCATCAGCGGACCTCGGCGAGATAGCGGTCGACAAAGCCTTTTTGCATGCTTTCCATTTGACCCCAATCGACGCTCTTGGCGCGCGCATAATCGCTATCGGGCAGGAACTTCGCCTTGACTGCCGCAGGCAGTTCGATTTGACGGGCCGGGCGCAGATAAGCGTTGGTCCAGATCGCCTGCCCCTTGTCGGACAAAAGATAGTCGATCACCTTTTTGGCCTTATCCTTGTCCGGGGCGTTCTTGACGAGGCCCACGACGTAGGGAAACACCACCGATCCTTCGCACGGGATCACGAATTCAAAATTTCCCTTCTCCGAATATTTCGCGCGATACGCGTTGAAATCATAATCCAGCAGGATCGGCATCTCGCCGGAAACCACGCGGGCATAAGATGTCTGTTTGGGAACGATCGGGTCGTTCTTCTGCAAATCCTTGAAGAACGCGATCGCGGGGTCGAAATTCGAGGCGGAGCCGCCGAGCGCCAGATTGATCGCAACCGCCCCGACATATCCGACCGCGGCCGACGTTGGATCGAGATAGCCGACCATGCCCTTGTAGTCCGGCTTCAAGAGATCCTTCCAGCAGGCCGGCACCGGTTTGCCGCCGAGCGCATCCTTGTTCACGAACAGGCCAAGTGTGCCGGAATGGATCGTGGTCCAGTAGCCGTCGGGATCTTTCAGGCCGGGGGCAACCTGGTCCCAGTTGGCGGGCTTGTATGGCTCCAGCGCATCCTGCGTCTTCGCCTTCATGCCGAAGGTGACGCCGAAATAGCCGATATCGCCGACGGGATTGCTCTTCTCCGCGAGAATTTGTGCAAGCGCCTGACCCGAATTCTTGTTGTCGTGGGGAATATCGTAGTTGAGATCGGTCTTGATGGCCTTGAGCATGGAGGCCCAGTCCGCCCATTCCGGCGGGCAGTTGTAGCAGATGACATCAGCCGCCTCGGCGGATTGCCACGGCGCCACCAGCGACAGCGCAAATAAAATCAACGCAAAACGGGCGGTCTTCATGGAGGTAGCTCCGATTTAAAGGTAGGGCATTCCCAAGAGCGGGACTTCAACACTAACGGGTGACCAAGTATAGGCCGCGCATGAAGGATTTGCGACGACCGATCTTTTGCTGTGCAGCAAAGTAATGCCTTCAGAGCGGCAGCGGCGTATCGGCGATGGCTGCATTGCAATGATTGCTGCCAAACCTGCCTTGCGGCGCAATCGGTGTTGCAAGTACTCTGAGGGTCTGTCGGTCAGGCCCTGCCTGGGAAATCACCCGTTCTAACGGAGAAGCTCTATGACCCCTCCAGTAAACTCCCCCGCGATCAAGGTCGTAAAATCAGTCCGCGAACAAGTGAGCTCCGAGGAATGGCAAACGCGCGTCGATCTGGCGGCCTGCTACCGCCTCACCGCCATGTACGGAATGACGGAGATGATCGCCAACCATATCTCATGCCGCGTTCCGGGATCGCACGACCATTTCCTCATCAACCCTTACGGGATGCTGTACGAAGAAATCGACGCATCCTGCCTGATCAAGGTCGACCTCGACGGCAACACCATCTTCAACGCATCGGACTATAGCGTCAACGCGGCCGGCTTCGTCATTCATAGCGCCATTCATATGGCCCGGCATGATGTCGATTGCGTCGCGCATACCCACACTCCCGCCGGTATGGCGGTCTCGGCCATGGAATGCGGGCTTTTGCCGCTCGCGCAGACATCGATGCGATTTCTTCACATCGCCTATCATGATTTTGAAGGCATCGCCGACGATATCGGCGAGCGTGAGCGGCTGGTTGCCGACCTCGGCGATCACGAGGCGATGGTCTTGCGCAATCACGGGCTGCTCGTCGTCGGACGCACCATCCCGGCGACATTCAACTTGTTGTATCGCATGGAGCGGGCCTGCGAGGTGCAGGTGATGGCGCTGTCCTGCAACACCAAGCTGGTCTATCCGCCCCAGGAAGTTCTGGAAAAGACATTCGACAAGGTGAAACCGCGAGCGAATCTCCCCAATCGCAACGGCGAACTAGCCTGGCCGGCGCTGCTGCGGAAGCTCGACCGCGTCGACTCGTCGTATCGGAATTGACGCTTGAACTCGTAACGCGCCGGCGCCATGTCCGCTACTACGGGCGCCCCGACAGGGGCGTGCCCGGCTTCACCCGAGGGATCTGCCCGTCCGATTATATTGCCGCTCCGGGGCGTGGTGGGGTAATGCGCGCCGAGGACGCCGCCGCGGGAATTCTTGTTCTGGGCGCTCGGGGCCATCAGTTCAAGTCAAGGGTATTTTCAAAAGCGCCGAGTCGTATGAATGCTATTTCCCAAAGGGTTTCCAACATCCCCGCCTCTGAGGTCAAACCCTCGACAAGAACACTCAAGGCAAGCGAGGCTTCGTGAGCCTCAATTCCATGAGGTTCAACGTGCCGCAGCATGGAAATCACCGGACGCAGCATTTGAACAGCGCGGTCTGGCGGAAAATACCTGGCTTTAAGAAGCAATTGGACGGATGATTGGCGCATCGTCAAAAACTCTTATGTGGAAAAGCCTTCAGGTCTTGCTACGCTGAGCGACGCGTCATTGAGAGAATCTTTGCGGAAGCCATGTCCGTCTCTGACCCGGCGTCCAGATCGGCAACAACGTCTGCAAAAGCAGAGATCGCCTGTTGCACAGCGGCAATCTCCATCAGTTCATCGGTTGTAGGCGGGCCCTCTCGATGTCGAAGGGCAATGACAAGCTCACGTCGCCGTTCTTTGAGCTGGACCAACGGCAAGCCGTGATCCGGTTCAAGCTGGTACTGCTTGAGGCTTCCCATTGAATTATTCCTCCACTTTACAGGGCGATATAAAATCCAACGCGTAGCTTAACCGTCCCCTCGAAAGATCAAGTGACACCGGATCGCACAAACCATGCTCGCATAGCTGCCGATTCAATTTCATCGTGATCCCGCTATTCTTCCTTATACAAATTAATAAGTTTCAATTTTTAAAAGGTAGGTCGCGATTCATCTGGCATTTTAATTCAGGTTCAACCTGCTATTAACCAATCAGGATGGACGTTAAGATGCGTGGTCGAATTTACAGCGGATGGTCGGGTCCCGGCTGCACTGCGCCTGGACCTCGCGCAGATGATGCCTAGAATGCCTTCCTTTGGATTCATTCTAGTTTAAAGACCTTGCGCTAATTCGAAGTATGAAGAGCGTTCAAGAATTCCTTGCCGATGAGTCTGGCGCGACGGCGATCGAATATTGCCTGATCGCCTGCGGCATCGCATTTGCGATCATCACTGCGGTTCAGGGTATCGGACCTCAGCTCAACGCCAAGTTCAGTTCGATCAACAGTTCGCTGAAGTAAGAACGATGGAACAAACCGGAGTTGATAGACGACCGGGCGTCCAGGCACCGGTCAAAAAGCCTGCACGGACTTCCCGCTTTGCACATTTGGCAAGATCGGGCGAAAGGTCATTGCCGACCTCTTCGTCCATGGTGGCTGCTACGTTTGTAGCGTTAACGCTCATTTATGGCTACGACGATTACTTTTTCGGCGGCCATTACGCCAGTACGTTATTTAGCCTTCTTCAACAGATCAGAGCGGCTTTTGGCTTTTGATCCGCGCTTCGTCAGTGGCGGACGGGGTCTCGTGCCACAACCGGACATCATCGCCGGATTTACCGTTATTCCCGAAGATCAAACTGGGGCCGCAATCGGTTGGCGATTTCATCAACCCGCCTTTGAAAGCCGATCGAATTGCCAGGAGACGAAACAACGGTCGGCTGCCAGCCATAAGCATGGTCCTTGCGAACACTGACGTATACCTCGGACACGCCCATCATATCGACGATCATATCGGCGAGTTGCTCAGCGCTTCTGCGTTCCTTAACCATCAACCGCCTCCCAAATGCAATTGTGACTCAAACCCGTTGCCGTCGCGCGTTTCGTGACGAGGCACGTCAACACCCTGCGCAGAATACTCGGTGATCTTGTTTCGCAACGTGCGCACGGAGACACCAAGCAGGCGCGCCGACGCAGTTCGGTTGCCCTGGGTGTTAGCGAGCGTCTCTAAAACCAGATCCCGCTCGACGTCCCTGATGGGGGAGCCGACCAGCCATCGAGCAAGGCGGCGGCGCGAGGCACAGGAAATCGGGGCGTGAGGCGACAAGCGTCCCATTGCGCAACTCCACTCAACTATGCCCACAAGCCCTTCCCTAGGGGACAATAAGAAGGTTAATGATTTCTTAATAAAGTCGATTTCGATAAAGAGAATGCTCCGGAAGCAGAAGGATTTCTCACTGGGTATGAAGTTGGGGCAAGCGGCGCTGGTCGGACTCAGCGGCCGCGGCGTCCTTTCGTGACTGATAGAATTTCAGGACACTCCGAGATGTATCGGTGTTGAGACGCCCATACTCTTCCTTCATGTCTTCCAGGTCGCGTGCAGAGATGCGGTGATCTTTTGCACCAAGAAACAGCAGCGACATCGCGGTCTCCCACGCGAAATTGAGAGCCTTCGCCAGGATCAGCGCCATCTCCCTGTTGTTATCAATCAACGCTCGCTCAACCACGTCGACCGGCAGCGCGCATAACAGGGACAGTCCAACCGTGGTTTCTTCGATCTTATGGGATCGTGCGTATTCCAGGATGCTGTTCTCGTTCAAATTGCCATATTGATGTTGGGTTGCCACCACCCTCTTGGCAATAAAATAGCTCTTCGACGCCGGGCCGAACTTGGACTGCAGCGCTCCCGTAACATCGGTCACAGAAGTCTGAATTTGACCCGCTAAATCGGGACGCTCCCGTTCGAGTTTTCGCTTGACGTCGTCCGACGCCTTTGAGATCAATTGCTGGAACATGTGTCTCGGAATTTCCTTCCGGAGACCGAGATTGCTCGGCGAGGATCGAATCGGTTTCGGACCGCTTGATCATGTGCAAAAAGCCGAAATCCGAGAAGCGTGCACCATTGTTCGTCACGACCGAATTGACGACTTCCCGATTGCCGCGCGTTACAAGTTCGTCCGTCACTACGACCGGAATGGAATTGCGCTTGGAGATCGCCAGAAGGTGTAACTGGCTCTTGGTTCTGATGTTGCTAACCAGCGTCTTGGCATCAAGCCGCTCGGAGTGCTGAAGGACCGGGCCCGCAACATCAATCGAATCGTCAAAGGCAAGCTTATTGACGATATTGACGGGGGCATTGTCGGTATGGGCAAGCCGCTTGGCGAGCTTGGCTCGGGCCGCCACCTCAATTTCGTCCGCCAATCGCCCGATCACCTCACCGAAAATCCAGATCTGATCTTCGGTGTAGCGGCCTACTATCAATAGATCGGTCGCATGCCACAAGGCGCGCAGACGGCTTTCAGCCGATCCCTGCAAAACTGCGTCGTCTAGTTCCTTAAGAAGCGATTTGGCTTCAGTCATAATCCAAACCTCAAATCACCATCACCGAGTACTTCTTAAAGAACGGTTCATATTCACTGCAGAGCCAAACGAGGTCTATTCAGCGGAACGATCATTTCGGGCGAGTCCGCGTGATTGCCAGGGAGCGGATACAAATAATTTTGCGACAATACCTGCCAAATGGAACTATTTAGTAAATCATACGGGCCTGGGTTCGCAGTGCCGGTGCTGGCCGGATGTTCGCGGTAACTCAGTACTTGATATGATCAATGTGCTGAAGTGCAACATGGTCGCTCGCGCTGCCGTCGATATGATTGACGGTAATCAAGGCATGGTCGCCTTGAGCGAGCGTGATGTTGTGGTCGGATTGCGCCGATCCATCCACCACCAATCCCGTCCAGCTTTGGACGATGTGGCCATCCGCAGCGAATTCCGTGAGATTGAAACTCGCGTTCTGCCCGACATTGTGAAGATCGACAGCATCCATCCAATTGGCGTTGCCTGTGATCGAAATGTCCCCGGTATGCGAGGCGATGAAAAATGTGTCGTTGTGGTCGGCTACCGCCAGATTAAGGTGCTCGCTGATCGACATGCCGTGCGCGTCGGTCGCGGTGACCGTGATGGGGGTGTTGCCGATGTCGCTGTCGGGCGGGGCGCCCGAGATGACGCCGGTATGGGCATTGATGCTGAGGCCAGTCGGCAGCGCGGCCGAGAAGGTCAGCGCATCGCCTGCGGCGGGAGCCGCGAAGTGGCTGGAGACGTCGAGCGAGAAGGCCTGGCCCGCATAAGCGCTCTGGTCTGCGATGGCAGTCGCGGTCGGTCCGCTGTCGCCGACCGCGAGATGGAAGCTCTCGCTGATCGCCATGCCATGTGCGTCAGTCGCCGTGACCGTGATCGGGTCGTTTGCAGGAACGGCCGAGATTGTAAATGAACCGGCCTGTCCGGCATATGCAGTCCCGTGGGGACTGAGGGTCTCGATGAGTTGATAATTGCCGTTTTCGTAAAAGATATTGTATTCAAGACCATTGGAGGTGAACAGAAGACCACCGTAATCGAGTAACGTGCTACTGCCCGCAAGCAATACGTTATCGAAGATGAACACACCGTCCGGACTTATTGATTCAGCTGCAGGGTTCGGATTGTTTATGAGACTGCTTATCGTCCCGCCGTTCGGCCCGACGACAGATCCTGCAATTCCGGTGACGTCATATCCTCCAACAGCATCAAGCGAGTCGGCGGTGTTGAGCTGTCCTGAAACCGTAAAGCTGCCGTCGAACGACGTAAAATTAAAATTGAATGCATGCGCGCTGCTGGTGTAGTCGCTGTCGGTCGGGACGCCTGAGATGACGCCGGTGTGGGCATTGATGCTGAGGCCGGCCGGCAGCGAAGCCGTGAAGGTCAGCGCGTCGCCGGCGGCGGGAGCGATGAAGTGGCTGGAGACATCAAGCGAGAAGCCCTGGCCTTCAAAGCCGCTCTGGTCGGCGATGACGGTCGCGGTCGGCCCGCTGTCACCGACGGCAAGATGGAAGCTCTCGCTGATCGCCTTGCCGTGGGCATCGGTCGCCGTCACCTTGATCAGGTTGTTGCCGAAGTCGCTGTCGGTCGGGGTTCCCGAGATGACGCCGGTATGAGCGTCGATGCTGAGGCCGGTCGGCAGTGAGGCCGTGAAGGTCAGCGTGTCGCCTGCTGCGGGAGCCGTGAAGTGGCTGGAGACATCAAGCGAGAAGCTCTGGCCTTCAAACGCGCTTTGGTCGGCGATGACGGTCGCGGTCGGCCCGCTGTCACCGACCGCAAGATGGAAGCTCTCGCTGATCGCCTTGCCGTGGGCATCGGTCGCCGTCACCTTGATCAGATTGTTGCCGAAGTCGCTGTCGGTCGGTGTTCCCGAGATGACGCCGGTATGGGCGTCGATGCTGAGGCCGGTCGGCAGCGAGGCCGAGTAAGTCAGCGTGTCGCCGGCGGCGGGAGCGGTGAAGTGGCTGGAGACATCAAGCGAGAAGCCCTGGCCTTCAAACGCGCTTTGATTTGCAATGGCGGTGCCGGTCGGTCCGCTGTCGCCGACGGCGAGATGGAAGCTCTCGCTGATCGCCATACCATGGGCGTCGGTCGCCGTTACCTTGATGACATTGTCGCCGAAGTCGCTGTCGGTCGGAATGCCCGAGATAACGCCGGTATGAGCATCGATGCTGAGGCCGGCCGGCAGCGTCGCCGAGAAGGTGAGCGTGTCGCCGGCGGCGGGAGCTTTGAAGTGGCTTGAGATGTTGAGCGAGAAGGCTTTGCCTTCAAAGCCGTTCTGGTTTGCGATGA
This sequence comes from uncultured Alphaproteobacteria bacterium, assembly GCA_963732455.1. Classification (GTDB taxonomy): domain Bacteria; phylum Pseudomonadota; class Alphaproteobacteria; order Rhizobiales; family Xanthobacteraceae; genus Bradyrhizobium. Next base: position 84,107 of record CAVSZM010000007.1, read on the forward strand.
CGGTAGCGGTCGGGCCGCTGTCGTCGACCTGGAGATGGAAGCTCTCGCTGATCGCCTTGCCGTGCGCGTCGGTCGCTGTGACCGTGATCAGATTGTCGCCGAAGTCACCGTCAGTCGGGGTGCCCGAGATCACGCCGGTATGGGAATTGATGCTGAGGCCGGCCGGCAGCGCGGCCGAGTAGGTCAAGACATCGCCGGCGGCAGGCGCTTTGAAGTTGCCGGAGATGTTGAGCGAGAAGGCTTTGCCTTCAAAACCGTTCTGGTTTGCGATGACGGTAGCGGTCGGGCCGCTGTCGTCGACCTGGAGATGGAAGCTTTCGCTGATCGCCTTGCCATGGGCGTCGGTCGCTGTGACCGTGATCAGATTGTCGCCGAAGTCACCGTCAGTCGGGGTGCCCGAGATCACGCCGGTATGGGAATTGATACTGAGTCCGGCCGGCAGCGCGGCCGAGAAGGTCAACACATCGCCGGCGGCGGGAGCGGTGAAGTTGCCGGAGATGTTGAGCGAGAAGGCTTTGCCTTCAAAGCCGCTCTGGTTTGCGATGGCGGTCGCGGTCGGTCCGCTGTCGCCAACCTGGAGATGGAAGCTCTCGCTGATCGCCTTGCCGTGGGCGTCGGTCGCCGTCACCTTGATTACATTGTCGCCGAAGTCGCTATCGGTCGGGGTGCCCGAGATCACGCCGGTGTGGGAATTGATGCTGAGGCCGGCCGGCAGCTTGGCTGAGAAGGTCAGCACATCGCCGGCGGCGGGAGCGGTGAAGTTGCTGGCGACGTTGAGCGAGAAGGCCTGGCCTTCAAAGCCGTTCTGGTCGGCGATGGCGGTCGCGGTCGGCCCGCTGTCGCCGACCGCGAGATGGAAGCTCTCGCTGATCGCCTTACCATGGGCGTCGGTCGCCGTCACCTTGATCAGATTGTTGCCGAAGTCGCTGTCGGTCGGTGTTCCCGAGATGACGCCGGTATGGGCGTCGATGCTGAGGCCGGCCGGCAGCGAGGCCGCGAAGGTCAGCGTGTCGCCCGCGGCGGGAGCTTTGAAGTGGCTTGAGATATTGAGCGAGAACGCTTGGCCTTCAAAGCCGCTCTGGTTTGCGATGGCGGTGCCGGTCGGCCCGCTGTCGCCGACCGCGAGATGGAAGCTCTCGCTGATCGCCATACCATGGGCGTCGGTCGCCGTCACCTTGATGACATTGTCGCCGAAATCGCTGTCGGTCGGGACACCGGAAATGACGCCGGTGTGTGCATCGATGCTAAGACCGGCCGGCAGCGTCGCCGAGAAGGTCAGCGTGTCGCCCGCGGCGGGAGCTTTGAAGTGGCTTGAGATGTTGAGCGAGAAGGCTTTGCCTTCAAAGCCGCTCTGGTTTGCGATCGCGGTGCCGGTCGGCCCGCTGTCGCCGACGACGAGATGGAAGCTCTCGCTGATCGCCATACCGTGGGCATCGGTCGCCGTCACCTTGATTATATTATCGCCGAAGTCGCTGTCGGTCGGGATGCCCGAGATGACGCCGGTGTGGGCATTGATGCTGAGGCCCGCCGGCAGCGAGGCCGAGTAGGTCAACGTGTCGCCCGCGGCGGGAACTGTGAAATGGCTGGCGACATTGAGCGAGAAGGCTTTGCCTTCAAAGCCGCTCTGGTTTGCGATGGCGGTGCCGGTCGGCCCGCTGTCGCCGACGACAAGATGGAAGCTCTCGCTGATCGCCATACCGTGGGCATCGGTCGCCGTCACCGTGATCAGATTACTGCCGAAGTCGCTGTCGGTCGGGATGCCCGAGATGACGCCGGTGTGGGCATTGATGCTGAGGCCCGCCGGCAGCGCGGCCGAGTAGGTCAACGTGTCGCCCGCGGCGGGAGCTTTGAAGTGGCTGGCGATGTTGAGCGAGAAGGCTTTGCCTTCAAAGCCGCTCTGGTTTGCGATGGCGGTGCCGGTCGGCCCGCTGTCGCCGACCGCGAGATGAAAGCTCTCGCTGATCGCCTTGCCGTGCGCGTCGGTCGCCGTCACCTTGATTACGTTGTCGCCGAAGTCGCCATCGGTCGGGACGCCCGAGATGATGCCGGTGTGAGCATCGATGCTAAGGCCGACCGGTAGCGTGGCTGAGAAGGTCAGCACGTCGCCGGCGGCGGGAGCGGTAAAGTGACTGGCGACGTTGAGCGAGAAGGCCTGACCCTCGAAGCCGCTTTGATTTGCGACGGCGGTCGCGGTCGGCCCGCTGTCGCCGACGACAGATGGAAACTCTCGCTGATCGCCATACCGTGAGCATCGGTCGCCGTCACCTTGATCACATTGTCGCCGAAGTCGCCATCGGTCGGGACGCCCGAGATAATGCCGGTGTGAGCATCGATGCTAAGGCCGGCCGGTAGCGTGGCCGAGTAGGTCAAGACATCGCCGGCTACAGGAGCCATGAAGTGGCTGGAAACATCAAGCGAGAAGGCCCGGCCCTCAAACGCGCTCTGGTCGGCGATGGCGGTCGCAGCCGGTCCGCTGTCGCCGACGACAAGATAGAAGCTTTCGCTGACCGCCAAACCATGCGCGTCGGTCGCCGTCACCGTGACCGGATCTTTGCCAAAGTCGCTGTCGGTCGGGATGCCCGCGATGATACCGGTATGAGGATTGATACTGAGTCCAGCCGGCAGTGAGGCCGAGAATGTCAGCGCATCGCCGGCATCGGGAGCCGTGAAGTGACTGGCGACGTCGAGCGAGAAGCTCTGGCCTTCAACGCCCCTCTGGTCAGCGATGGCGGTGGCGGTCGGTCCGCTGTCGACAACGGCAAGAGGGAAGTTCCCGTCGATTACTTGAATCGGCCCGGAGAGCGCCTCCCCGACAGGAACTGCAATGGATCCGGATCGATCCAAGGCTGGAATGGTCGGTGCATACTTATCTTCGGCGCCATGGTGAAGATTGGGATTCGTGAGATCGTATCCGCTTTCATCCCCGCGGCCGCCGCGTGCGGGATCGAGGACACCCTCCGCTTTCCGGGCGATTTTGTCCGGACGGCCCAGCAACTGAGTCAGAATGTCGTTGTCGACCATGTAGCACCTGGACCGCGGCGGTCCGTCCGAGAAAGCGCATAAGAACGTTTTGCGCTAACTTATGGGCAATAGATTAAATCAGTGCCAACCGGTGCTTGAGCAGCCGGGCCCCACGCCTTAACGATTTGGAAAAGCCTTTGCGCTCAATGCGGCTTCGCAGCATCAAATTTACCTTAACGGGACGCTAAACAAATCCGGTCAATAGTCGGCGGGAATTCTCATGATGTAATGGCGTATTGGTTGTGTCCCTCAAGCATTTCATCACCACGCTTGCGCCGGAAGCCAAACAACGGCTTTCGAGCCTCCGGTCCGCGCGTGCGGCGCGCAAGACCCCTGTCAGTTTTTCATCCTCGTTCGGCGGAAGCTTCGTTCACGAACCCACGGTTCCGGCAGCGGTTTATTTTGCGTCTTTTGTCATTAACCTTTTGGCCCTGTCGCTCCCGCTTTCGATCATGCAGGTATACGACCGGGTTATACCGAACCACGCCTTGTCGACACTTGCATGGTTGTTTTTTGGTCTCGCGATAGCGCTGGTTATAGACCTCGTTCTGAAAACATTAAGATCGGCTCTCCTGTCCTGGGAGGCGGCCCATTTCGCCCGGAATGTGGAGAACGAGGGGGTGGCTCGGTTTCTTCACGCGCCCAACGGTGTTTTTGAACGCGAGCCAGCCGCCGTGCACGTCAACCGTTATACGGCAGTTGCGGCTTTGGCTGACTACCACAGCGGCCAAGCGCGGTTGGTCTTGATCGACCTGCCATTTGTGGGCATCGCCCTGATAGTGATGGCGATCGTCGGCGGCGTTATGGTGCTGGTGCCCGCGAGTTTATTTCTCGGCTTTGTCGCTCTTGCGATCGGCCGCGCTCGTGAATTCCGGAGAATACTCGACGCGCGCACCGCTCAGGACAATCGGAAATACGATTTTATTGCCGAAGTATTGACCGGAATTCACACCGTCAAGGTCATGGCGATGGAACCGCAGATGCAACGGCGTTTCGAACGGTTGCAGGAAGCTGTAGCCAAGACGACCATGTCCTCGATCTCGACTGGCCAGGCAAATCAAACCGCGGCGCTTCTTTTCGGAAGCGTCTCGCAGCTGGTCGTCGTGGCGATCGGCGGTTCCCAGGTCATCAACGATCAACTGACCATGGGCGCTCTCGCATGTTGCACCATGCTCTCGGGTCAGATTCTGCAGCCTCTTCTACGTGCGATTTCTCTCTGGACCGAGAAGGAAACCGTCGATCATCGTCGAGCCGAAGTAAAGGCATTCATCGATTTGCCTTTCGCCGAGGCCCCTTCCCCGATTCATACGGACATCAAGGGCGATATTCGGTTTGAAAACGTCACTTTCAAGTATCCGAACGATCTCAATCGCACTTTGGCGATCGCAGACCTGACGATCGAGGCCGGCGCAATCGTAGGATTGAAGGGGAAGGAAAGTTCGGGACGAACCACGTTGTTAAGCCTGATTCAGGGGGAGGTCGAACCGGCCACCGGCTGCGTCATGATCGACGGCGTGTCTACATCGGAATCGCGTTTTGCAGCGATGCGCCGAAACATCGCCTACGTCGGAGCCTCGCCGGTCATATTTTCCGGCACCATCATGGAAAATCTCACCATGTTCGGCCCTGAGAAGCGGGATTTCGCACGCAAGATGGCGCAACTGCTGGGTCTTGAAGCAACCATCAATCTCCTGCCGGATGGATATGAAACGAAGCTTGGCGAAGGAATCGGCGACGACCTTCCGATGTCGATTGCACAACAGGTGAACATCGTCCGCGCTCTGACCACTCGACCGCGCGTGCTCGCCCTGGATGAAGCCAATATGCTCCTGGATGCGATTGCCGAGCCAGCCCTGATCAAGGCCCTGAATGTGCTCCGCGGTAGCTTGACCGTGATTATTGTAGCGCACCGCCCGTCGCTACTGGCTTTGTGCGACTATCAGATCATTTTGCAGGACGATCGTGCTGATTGGGTTCTCCCTTCTCTCGGCAACTCCCAGAAAGTGGCGACGTGACGACCTCCAATAACCCTGGATCGGCTTCCGACGACACAAACCCGTCACCTGCGCCGGGGACGGCTGAAAATCAAGTCCATGCAAGTTTGGCGCGGCTTGCTGCCGAATTTGCTGCCGTCTCGGATGATTTGTCCTGCTCTGCGGATAAATCCCTGATCTCAACCGTTAACGGCATTGTCCATCCCGAAACCGCTGCGGAGGCGTGTCTCGCTCCCACGCTCGCATTGTTCGGCTGGGCCGGCGAAGGACGCCGGATTCGGGAGGCCCTGCCGCATTTCGATCGCATCGAAAATATTGAGGCTCTGCGCCGCGTACTTTCGTTGTTGGGTTACGGGACGACACGAAAGTTTCTAAGGCAGTCAGACATAAAGCCCGACTGTATGCCCTGTTTTTATACGCGCGACGGCGCGGACGTCATGTTGATTGTAGACCGCGAGCCAGACGGAACCCTGCTTGCATTCGACGGCAATTCCGCCTCCTGGAAAAAAATCGAACCTACGGGACAAAGTGGCTGGTCATTTTTTATCTGGGACCAAGCAGTCAAAGGTGAAACCCTCGAGCAAGGAACGTCCTGGCTGTTTTCGGTGATAAAGCAATTCAAGCCGACGATCGCAGCGACACTCGGGTTCAGTCTGCTGGGAAACCTCGCAGCGCTTGCGCTGCCGATCTTCGTCATTTGCGTGTATGATCTGGGAATCGGCACGAAATCAACAAATACCGTTGTCATGCTTGCGATAGGCGCCGGCATCGTCATCGCCACGAATCTGGCGTTGCGCGCCGTTCGGGCGCGAGCGATGGCCTATTTCGGCGCCCGAATTGATGCGCTGATCAGCATGAAGGCATTCGAGGTGATCCTCAACATGCCGGTTTCAATGGTCGAAGCCGCTCCGGTAGGCACCCAAATCTCGCGGCTGAAACAGTTCGAGAGCATGCGAGATTTTTTCACCGGAACCCTGGCATCGTCAGTCGTCGATATCCCCTTCATATTCATTTTTCTCATAGCTATCGCAATATGGGGCGGAAATCTTGTCTGGGTGCCGATTTCGCTCATCGCCGTTTATATCGTGCTCTCCGCGATAACAATTCCAATGACGCGCAGTAATGTTCGCGCGATCAGTCTTGCAAAACAACGTCGCAACATTTTGCTCCACGAGATTTTCACCAAGCGTCGTGCGATCCGCGCGCTTAGCGCCGAACGCGTATGGATCGCGCGGCACCGAGACCTGGTTGAATTAATCTCGGATCAAAATCATCGGGCGCACAGGTTCAATAACATCGTACAAAATCTGGGCGAGATGCTGGTGAGCATTGCCGGGATAGCGACGCTTGGTCTTGGTGCCCTGAGCGTGAGCAAAGGCTTGATGACCTCAGGCGCGCTGATTGGCACCATGGCTCTGGTGTGGCGGGTGCTGTCGCCACTTCAGTCGACCTATCTCTCGCTGCCCCGGATAGAGCAGGCGCTGCAGACCTTCAAACAAATCGACCGGCTGATGAAAATACGCAGCGAGCGGGATGCCCGGGCGCCACGATCCTTTTTCCGTCAATTCAGGGGAAAAGTATCTGTGCAGCGCCTCGCTTTCCGTTACGCGCAACGCCCCGAGGCGGTACTGCGCGGCGTGCAACTCGATATCAAGCCGGGCGAGATGATCGCTATCACCGGCGCAAGCGGCGTCGGCAAGACAACGCTGCTGAGACTTATAGCGGGTCTTTATCCGCCCACTCTCGGCTCTGTGCTGATCGATGATATGGATCTGCGGCAAATTGATCCGACCGAGTGGCGGTCTCAAATATCGTTTTTGCCCGAAACTGCGAGTTTCTTCTATGGCACCTTGGCGCAAAATATTCGGCTTTCCCGCCCGGATGCGAGCGATGCAGAGGTGATGCGGGCCTTAAAGGAAATGGGACTGGAGGGCGAAGAACGCTTGATGTCCGGGGGCATCGATCATCGCCTCACGGCGGCAGATCTCGAGAATTTCCCCGACGCATTAAAGCAGCGGCTGGCGCTCGCACGCTGTTTCGTCAAGGACGCACCGATCTATTTGCTGGACAATCCCTCAGGCTCTCTCGACACAGCCTCTGAAATGCATTTGCTCAGGAAACTTGCTGCGCTCAAGGGCCGCGCAACGGTTTTATTTACGACATTCCGTCCGAGCCACATGCGGCTAGCCGATCGCCTGATCTTGCTGAAGGACGGACAGGTAGCCCTGGACGGCGCGCCGGATAAGGTCCTGGAGCGCATATCCGCTGCTGCCTGATGTCGTCCAATTCCTCCGGTACATTTTGTTAATGCAAACTATCTATATTTAAGAGGCTTTTGGAAACCATTTTGAGGCCCTACCACCTTGCTGCCAATACTTGCCCGGCGGACCGAAATCACTCGACGTCTTACTCAACCCCTCGTGTTGGAAGACGGCCGGCCACCTCGTGTATTGGTCGCGACCATCGTTACCATTTCCGCCTTCGTTATCGCCACGGTCGTCTGGGCCTCCATAACGCGAGTGCAGGAAGTTACTATCGCTCAAGGCCAAATCGTACCGCGCGGTCAAGTCCAAACGGTTCAGCATCTTGAAGGCGGGATCGTCGCTGAAATTTTCGTTAACGAGGGCTCAAGGGTAACGGCCCAACAGCCGCTCGTTCGGCTGCGACCGGAATCGTCGGTCGGTGAACGGAACCAATTTGAAGCCCGCCGCGCGGCTCTGAAGCTGCAACTGATGCGCCTTGAAGCGCAGAGTCGCAACGAGGCGCCGGATTTTGGCGATCTGGCCAAGAAATTCCCGGATTTGGCTACTGAACAAGAAAAACTATACGTCAGCGCAGTTATTCAAAGGCGGCAGGAAAATGCGACCCTGGCGGCTCGTGTGGCGCAGAAGCGCGGCGAGATCACTACGCTCAATTCTGGTCTGGAATCTGCCAACGCGCAGGTGGCCGTCCAGCTTGAATTGGTTGCGATGCAAGACAACCTGAAGACCCTGGGGACCGGATCGCGAAAGAGTTGGCTCGAAGCCAAGTCCGTACTGCAGCGTAGCGAGGGCGACATCCTCAACCTCCAAGGTAAGCTCGATACGGCGAAAGAAGCTTTGACAGAGGCTGAGAGCAGCTTGGCGGAAGCGGATGCCAAGGCGCAGCAAAAGCTAAGCGAAGAGCGGGTTAAAGCGGCGTCGGATCTTGCAGAAACCGAACAGCAGCTGGTTAAACTTGCAGATCGTTCCGATCGCTTGATGGTTCGGGCGCCTTCCGACGGAATCGTTCAGGAACTCGCTCCGAAATCGATCGGGGAAGTGGTTCGACCCGGCGACCTCGTGGCCCGGATAGTACCGACGGAACGCGAGTTGGTAGCCGAAGTGCACATCGATCCGAAGGATTCCGGCCACATACGCGCGGATGCGGACGCCGAGATCCGGCTTCTGACGTATGACAGCACGATCTTCGGACCCGTCCAGGGCAAGGTCGAATATTTGTCGGCTACGACCTTCTCGCCTCCGCCTGGTCAACAAAATCCGCCGGGCCAGAATAATTCTGAACCCTATTACAAGGCTACGATACGCCTTCTGCAGGACCACGTGCGCTCCGGGGCCACCAACTATCCAATTACGCCGGGAATGGTCCTTCAAGCCCATATTCAGACCGGTTCGAAATCAATCGTCCGATATATGTTCAAACCGGTCTTCAACTCCCTGGATGTGGCGTTTACCGAGCGCTGAGACAGGCCACGTCCGTGCGTATGTTCAACGCGTGGCCCATATTGACAATTCGTTAACCTCCCGGCGCTGTATCCTTTTTCGCCATTGAAACATTAAACGCCTGCTATCGGGTCCTCGCATAAATCTACTGCCTTCTTGACCAGAGAAAGCAGCTTCGTGACCCCCTCCGCAAAGCCTCGGTTGCCAAAGAACAATCCGGCTTCGCCCAAGCCGGCTTCGGATCAAATTGGTCCCAGGAAGGATTCCGAGCTCAGTCATCTCAATGTCGAGCAGCGGCTGGCGCATCTACGGCAACTATTCGCGCCCGGCGACGCAGCCAAGCCTAAACCCGGCACCGATGCGCAACCCTGGAACATTAGGGAGCTCTCACAGAATCTGGTGGTTCGGCGTTCCCTTAAGTCTGCCGCGGCTCTCGCCGTGGCCGCCCTGGTCATCTGGTTACCGGTACAGCGGTTATTCCAAACGACGAGCGTCGAGGCCATCGTGAACGCCCGCACCCTGACGTTGCGCGCGCCCATCGACGGAGTTGTTTCCTCGGCGCCGGCAAGCCTCGCAATCGGTGCAACCTTTCCAGCCGGCACTCCCTTGCTGCACATCACGAACAGTCGAGCTGACCGGACCCGGTTTGATGATCTGCGTCGGCTGGAAGAACACACTGAAATTGAGGCAGCGGCGCTGAAAACCCGGCTCGACAACATCGAGCGGATGCACAGCGACTTCGTCGCGCAGACGCGGTTGTTTCAGATCGGTCGGATCGCGCAACTTGAAGCGCGCATTGAGGAAAGCAAGAGCAATCTGGCCGCCTCCACCACCCGACAGGAAGAGACGGCCGCCGTCCTCGAGCGCGCGCTTGAACTGGACAGCAAGGGCTTTCAGCCGAAGGCGTTGCTGGAGAAAGTACGGCGTGACGACGAAATCGCAAAGCAGGATGTGCGTTCGATCGAACAGCGGATCAAGGGGATCGCGGTGGAGCTTGATTCGGCGAAGTCTGGCTCCTTTCTCGGCGATAGCTACAACGATCGCCCGAGGTCGTCGCAGCGTGCCGATGAACTTCAGCAGCAGGTCGTCGAATTGTCCGCTCAACTGACCGAAAAACAACTGATGATCCGCCAGCTGAAAAAGGAAATTGATGTCGAGCGTGATCGCCTGCAACTGAACTCAGACGCCCAGGTGCTCGCGCCGTCGTCCAGTGCAGTATGGGAATTGTTGACCGCGCCCGGAGAGCATGTTCAGCGCGGTCAGGAGCTGATGCGATTGCTCGATTGCAATGCCGCATTGGTGACGGCCGTAGTCAGTGAAACGGTCTATAACCGCCTGCAGATCGGGAGCTCGGCGAGCTTCCGATTGCGCGATGGCGATGTGGCTATGCCGGGTCGCGTCGTTAATCTCACCGGTGTTGCATCGGCTACAGCCAATTACGCGATAGCGCCGTCCTCCCTCCGCAAGGAGCAGTATCGCGTCGCCGTAGAGGTTCCTGACCTCGCGAATGATGGTCAAGGCTGCCATCTTGGGCGAACCGGACAGGTTATCTTCGCCAATCAAAGCGGCGCGGCGATCACCGCGACCGCGCAATGAAATGAATCCGGTCGCCTCGACCTTCTTGGCTAACGCGTGGCTAGGCATCGCCGCGGGCGGAATTGCGATTGCTTCACTTGTCTGGCTGGACCGCAACAATGCGATGCACCGGACGATCGTATGCAGCATCGCCATCATTCTGATGTGGCGATATATGACCTGGAGGATCTTCACCTCCCTGCCAGAGATGGCTCCGACCCTCGACTATGGCGTCGGCATTACGTTCGTCACAGTGGAAATGCTTTCCATGCTGTCGACGACGATGTCGCTGTTTTTCCTCACCAGAATTCGCGACCGGACAGCGGACGTTGAAGCCAACTTGCCTTGGCTGCGAGCCCAGCCGGCTCCGCGCATCGACGTCTTGATTTGCACCTACAACGAAGAGCGATTGATCCTGGAACAGACAATTGTAGGCGCGATGTCGATGAACTACCCAAATGCCCGGGTCTGGATCTGCGATGATGGGCGCCGGAATTGGCTGAGACAACTTTGTGACGAACATGGCTGCGGCTATATTACGCGCCGAGACAATGCGCACGCCAAGGCGGGAAATATCAACAACGCGCTTGTTTATCTCTGCGATTTGGGAGAGCCGCCGGAATTCATCTCGATACTGGATGCAGACTTCGTACCAAGACCGGACTTTCTAACCCGATGCATGGCCCTGATGCGCGATCCCCGCGTCGGCATCGTTCAAACCCCGCAGCATTTCGTCAATCCCGACCCCATTCAGGGCAATCTCGCACTGAGCGGAGTATGGCCGGACGAGCAGCGCTATTTCTTCGACGTCCTGATGGCGTCAAAAGACGCCTGGGGCGCTGCGTTCTGCTGTGGCACTTCCTCTGTTGTTCGATTCAATCCTTTGATGCAGATCGGCGGGTTCCCAACGGATTCCGTCACTGAGGATTACCTGGTAACGCTCAGGTTGAGAGAGATCGGCTATCAGACCGTCTATCTCAACGAACAACTTTCACTCGGACTCGCGCCAGAAGGGCTCAAGGAATACATTACCCAGCGCAGCCGCTGGTGCCTCGGCTTCGTGCAGATCTGTCGCGGCAAAAGCGGTCCTCTCCGCTTCCAGAACCGGCTGACGTTTGTGGATCGCGTGATCCTGTCGGAAACATTTCTGTATTGGAGCGCTACCCATGCGTTCCGGCTTTTGGCGCTTATCGTTCCGGTGCTCTTTCTGTTGTTCGGCATCCAGGCCGTCCATGCGTCCGTCCAGGATGTGCTGAGTTACTTCCTGCCATGTTTCATCGTCCAGATGAGCATCATGGGCTGGATGACGCAGGCGCGGGTCGTGCCAATCATGGCCGATGTCAGCCAGTTGATCGCGGCCCACAGTGTCCTTAGGGCCGTTGTCGCGGGTTTGCTCAGGCCTGTTGGACAAAAATTCAAAGTAACGGCCAAAGGCGGAAATCGAGACGTTCGGTTCGTCGAATGGTCGCTGCTAAAGATGCTTCTGGGATATCTCGTTCTGACGATCGTTGCTGTGATTTCGGCATTCGGATGGGACGGGGGATGGTCCCTTCAGGAATCGAGCTCGATCGCGCTGTTTTGGAGCTGGTACAACATCCTGATCCTGACATTGACTTGTTTCGTCTGTATCGAGCAGCCGCGGAAGCGGAAGGCCGAGCGTCTGCAAAGCGGAGACCGTGTCGGCGTTTGCTGGAATGGAGAAACTCGCTGGCATCCAATCCTCGACATTTCGACGAGCGGACTGCGGATCGAGGGACGTCCCCCTGCTGAAAACGGACAACCGGTCGCGCTACAGATTGGAGACGTAACATTGCCGGCACGCGTTGTGCGTACTATGAAAGCCGACTTCGCGGTGCGGATCGACGACACGATCGAGGCTCGAAAGGCGATGATCCGTCAGGTTTACAGCAGCCGCTATAATCCATCGATTAGCGAAGTTCAAACCGACAAATTGATCAAGGCCGTCCTGGTCCGCGCCTTCCGTTAAAAGCCGCGCATGGAAGGGCATCGGGATATGGTGTGTCAGCCACCTCTCAATATCGCTCAGCGCGGCACTACCGCTGTCGCTTCGATTTCGACCAGCGCGGCCTTCTCAACGAGACGCACGACCTGGACCAGGGCCATGGCAGGATAATGCGCGCCGAAGATATCGCGATAGATCCGGCCAAGCGTCTTCAGGTTCGCCAGATACTCTTCCACATCGACGACATACCAGGTGAGACGAACGAGATGTTCGGGCCTGGCGCCGCCCTCCGCGAGAATGGCCGATATGTTGCTCAGGGTTTGACGGACCTGCGCAACAAAGTCGGCCGGCAGATGTCCCTGATTATCCCAGCCGATCACGCCACCTGTCACCACGAGGCGGCCGTCGGCCGCTATGCCGTTGGCGTATCCCCTCGGCGCCGGCCAACCGCTCGGCTGCAAAATCTGCAGGCCGGCGGCCGAAGTCTCGCTCTTCGCGACCGGGAAGACAGCAAGCGTGGGTCCTTTTGGCGTGCTCACAAACAGTTCTCCATCACCCCTGATATATTCATTCCGCGGCCACGCCTGCCGACGCCGCCCCGCCCTGAGCCATCTGGCGCAAGGCAAAGCGCTTCAGTTTGCCGGTCTCCGTCTTGGGCAGTTGCTCGACGAATTCGATCGCGCGCGGATATTTGTAAGGAGCAATCTCGCGCTTGACATGGTCCTGCAAGTCGGCCGCCATCGCGGCATCGGCCGTGATGCCGGGGGCGAGCACCACATAGGCCTTGACGATCATGCCGCGCGCCTCGTCGGGCGCGCCGACGACGCCGCATTCGGCCACGGCCGGATGGGCCAACAATGCGGCTTCGACCTCGGGGCCGGCAATATTGTAGCCGGAAGAGATAATCATGTCGTCGGATCGGGCCACGAAAGACAAGCGGCCCTTCTCGTCCCGGATGAACGCATCGCCCGTCAGATTCCAGCCATTGCGCACATAGTTCGACTGCCGCGAATCCGCGAGATAGCGGCATCCGGTCGGGCCGCGAACGGCAAGCCTGCCGACCGTGCCCGGCGGCAATTCGTTCATGTCATCGTCGACGATCTTTGCCTCGTAACCGGAGACCGGGCGCCCCGTCGTTCCGGCGACGGCGTCGCCTGTTCGGTTCGTAATGAAAATATGCAGCAATTCAGTGCTGCCGATCCCGTCGAGAATTGTCTTGCCCGTCTTGCAGGTCCAGCTTTCGAAAACCGGCGCCGGCAAGGTCTCCCCCGCGGAAACCGCAAGACGCAGCGACGACAAATCGGCGCCCTTGTCCATCGCCGCCATCATCGCCCGATACGCCGTCGGCGAGGTAAAACAAATCGTGGCCTTGTAGGTTTGAATGATCTTTACCATCTCGCTGGGTGCCGCGTTTTCCAGCAGCGTCGCGGTGGCGCCGAACCGCAGCGGAAAGATCGCGAGACCGCCGAGTCCAAACGTAAAGGCAAGCGGCGGCGATCCTACGAAGACATCGTCCGGAGTGACGTCAAGTACTTCCCTGGCGTAGCCATCCGCGACGATCAGGAGGTCGCGATGGAAATGCATCGTCGCTTTTGGTTCGCCCGTAGTGCCAGAGGTAAATCCCAGCAACGCGACATCATCGCGGCCGGTTCTGACCGCATCGAACCGAACCGGCTTGTTCAGCGCCACCCGATCGAGCTCGGCGTCGTGGTTCGACGTTCCGTCAAAATTCACGACCTGCTTGAGAAATCGGCTGGTCTTTGCGCACGCGACCAGTTCGTCGGCGATGCGACTGTCGGTCAGCGCGAGGCCGATCTCTGCCTTGTCAACGATCTTGGTCAATTCACCGGCACGAAGCATCGGCATGGTATTGACGACGACGGCGCCTGCTTTCGTTGCTCCAAGCCATGCGGCGACCAGGGCCGGACTGTTGCCCGAGCGTATCAGAACCCGGTTGCCGGGCTTAACGCCGTAATTTTCCACCAACGCATGCGCAAGGCGGTTCGACCAGTCCGCCAGTTCCTTGTAGGTGCGCTGGCGACCGTTACCGATGAGCGCGATACGATCGCCGAGTCCCTTCTCGACGATCCGATCGGTCAGCTCGACCGCGACGTTGAGGTATTCCGGATATTGAAACTCCGGCCGGTCGAGAAGCAATTCCGGCCATTGGTTGAACGGCGGAAGATTTCGCCGCGCAAAATCGTCAACGTGACCCGATGGGCCAAGGCTGGGAATTCCACCCGACATTTCCATCGCCCTCGTTTCGGGATGAAAGGCTAGAGACCGATATCTGGGCCGTCCGGCAGCGCTCTATTGCCAATCATTTTATACTTAAAGTAATTTGGCGCAATAGCCCGAAATCCGGAGAATCCAGCGCTTTTTTGAACCTAGCGCGTCGCCAGTTCCTTGAGGCGCGACACCATTGCCGAACTCGGGTCGGCCAGCGGGGCAATCGCCGTGAAATGATTGGCGTTCGGAATGGTGCCGAACCGCGTCGCGACACCGGCTGCGCCCCAGAGATCGACGATGGTCCTGCTTTGCCGAAAATATTCCGCGCTTTCGCTTTCGCCCACTACCGCATCGAGACTTCCGCGCCGAGGCGCGTTCCAGAACATCGGGCTCGCGGCGCGAGCCGTTGCGTGGTCGAGGTGCAACGCCTTGTTGATCGACGTTTCGACCAGCGGTCCCAGGTCGAACAGGCCCGAAATGGCATAGGCCGCAATGACGAGATCTCCGGGTAACGAAGCATCGTAGGCCGGCCAGTCGGTCGCCAGCATGCAGGCAGCGAGATGCCCGCCCGCGGAATGGCCGCTTATGACGAGAGGCCGCCCAAGCCGCGCCAGCTCGCGCGACGCCATCCGCATCTGCCGGATAATGGCATCGACGGACACAGCGGGACAAAGATCGTAACTCGGGATGGCGACGCTGATGCCGTGGGCGTTCAGTCCGCCTGCGAGGTGGCTGAAAGAAGAACCATCCAGCGCCTGCCAGTAACCGCCATGAATGAAAACGACGATCGGGCCTTCATGATGGCTGGGGAAAAAATCGATGCGGTTCCTTATGCCGGGACCGTAGGGGATAGAGCGCGGGGTGTGGTGTTGGCGATAGGCCGCGGCGTCTTTTGCCCAACCGGCAATCAGCGAGGGGTTCTCCGGGACCCGCGCGCGGTTGTTGTATTCGACCTCGTAGTCGACCTCGGCGTTCAAGACCTACAATGCTCGTCGTTGCGCGGATTTCTGCGCGGAGGCCTTGGTCTTGGCCAACAGACGCATCAGTTCGCGAACATCCTTCGGGGCAAGATCCGAAAATATGTCGGCAATCCACGTCTCGTGCTCGGCGGCCATCTTGCGAAACTCGGCGCGGCCGATTTTCGTCAGCCGTATGACCTGCGCGCGCCGGTCGGAGTCCGATGTGCGCCTGTCGAGATGGCCTGACTCGACAAGGCGTTCGACCAGCCCGGTAACGTTGCCATTGGAGACCATCATCCGCTTCGAGACATCCGACAGCGTCATGCCGTCGGGCACCTTATCAAGCTGGGCCATCAGGTCGAAGCGCGGCAGCGTGACATCGAACCGCTCACGCAGCCGGCTGCGCACCTCGCCTTCAATCAGGGTCGTGCAGGTCAGCAGGCGGAGCCATAGTCTAAGCTCGTTGCCGTGATCTTCCGGAAGTTCGACGGCCTTGGTCTCGGAATCAGAGAATCATGATGCCATCACACCTGCTTGGAACCCGCACGGCGGCACGGACGCCGGTGTCGCCTACCTCGCGCCTACCGGGTCCAAACCTGTTATTTTGACCTTCAAATAATTCAGCGGCCGCCGCAAGTCAAAACCCGCCGGTGACGGCACACGAAGCTGTCGATTTTCTTTAAGTTTCAAACAATTGGCGCGCGGTTTGGATGTTTCCCTTCATGCCGCGTTTGATGAAACTTGGGTTTGCCACCGCTTTGCTTGCGGCGATAGCCGTCATCAGAATAAGCTCAAATCCTGAGGGTTCGGATTTGGATTGGCGTGGATTTCGGCTGCGTTTCGGCCGATCAGGGGAAAGATGATGAAGCAGTACTTGAAGTTAACCGGACTGGCGGTTCTGTTGAGCGTCGCGGTCTATCCGGCGCGGGCGCAGGAGAAGGTCAAGATCGGCGTGATCGTGACGTTGTCCGGTCCGGCGGCGGCACTCGGCCAACAGGTCCGCGACGGCTTCACACTCGCGGTCAAGGATCTCGGCGGCAAGATGGGCGGCAGGGATGTCGAACTCGTGGTGGTCGACGACGAACTCAAACCGGACGGCGCGGTGACCAAGGTCAAGGGCCTGCTCGAGCGCGACAAGGTCGATTTCGTGGTGGGGCCGATCTTTTCCAATATTCTTCAGGCGATCCACAAGCCCGTGGTGGACACGAAGACTTTCCTGATCAGCCCGAATGCCGGCCCGTCGAGCTACGCCGGCAAAAATTGCAGTCCGTTCTTCTACGTGACCTCCTACCAGAACGATCAGGTGCACGAGATCCTCGGCAAGGTCGCCCAGGATCGCGGCTACAAGCGCGTTTACCTTCTGGTTCCGAACTACCAAGCCGGCAGGGATTCCGTTGCCGGATTTAAACTCGACTACAAGGGAGAAATTGTGGAGGAGACCTACATGCCGCTGGGCTCGCTGGATTTCCAGGTCGAACTCTCCAAGATCGCGTCGCTCAAACCCGACGCCGTATTCACCTTCATGCCGGGCGGCATGGGCGTAAGCCTGGTGAAGCAGTACAGGCAGGCCGGCCTCGCCGATCAAATCCCGGTCCTTTCGGCATTCACGGTCGATGAATCGACGCTGCCCGCGCAGCAGGATGCGGCGATCGGCATGTTCGGCGGCTCGAACTGGGCACCCAATCTCGACAATCCGCAGAACAAGAAATTCGTTGCCGGTTATGAAGCCGCCTACAACAGCGTGCCCGGCACCTACGCCTTCCAGGCCTATGATGCGGCCATGTTGATCGACAGCGCTATCAAGGCGGTAAAGGGCGATCTTACCAATAAGGATGCAGTGGCGGCCGCATTGAAAAAGGCCGATTTCACCTCGCTGCGTGGCGGCTTCAAGTTAAACACTAACGGCTATCCGATCCAGGACTTTTACCTGACCAAGGTTGCCAAGCGCCCGGACGGTAAATTCCAGACCGAGATCGTCGAAAAGGTGTTCGAGAATTATGGCGACCGTTACGCCAAGGAATGCACGCCGGGCAACTAACCAACTGGGAAGGAAACAAGGCGATGAAAAGCGAGATAACCGGCATCACGCGGGCCAACGAAGGCATGCAGGGAATTTCCTGGAATATCCTCGGCCAGACCTATGTGCCGAAAAACTGCACCGACCATTGTTTCTCCTGGCATGCGACGCTGCCGCCAGGCACCTTCGTGCCGCCGCATGTCCATCCGGATCAGGACGAATATCTCTATATGCTGGAGGGAAAACTCGACTTCATGCTTGGCGGCGCCGATGCCCAGGCAACACCGGGCGACCTGATACGCCTCGGCATGGGCGTTCCCCACGGCATCTTCAACAAATCCGACCAGACCGCGAAAGTGCTGTTCTGGGTATCGCCGAGCCAAAAGCTGTACGATTTGTTCTGGGGTCTTCACAACATGAAGGAGCAGAAGCCCGAGGACGTCGTGGCGATGGCCGCCGAATACAACATCCACTTCCTGCCGCCGCCGCCGGGCGCGTGAGCAACTCCTCGTAGCCCGGATCGAGCGAGTGTAACTTAGCTACCCCCGCACCGCCGCAAGCCCCGGCACGGCCGCGAAGCCAGCCTTGCTGGCATAGCCGCGCACAATGGCTTCGCGCTGGGAATAGCTCAGCACGTTCTCGACATTGTCGAAACCGTCTGGCGCCAATTGCTCGACCGCGTCGATCACGCCTTCCGGGCCGCCGCGGCGGTTCGAGCGCACAATCTCCGCCGTCATCGGTAATCGCTTCTGCTCGTAAGCCACGAGCGCCTGGCGCGGGTGCTCGGAGCGCGCCAGCGCATCCGCCAGACAGCGCGCATCCAGAATGGCCTGCGACGCACCATTCGATCCCACCGGATACATCGGGTGCGCGGCATCGCCGAGCAGCGTGACACGGCCAGTGGACCAATAGGGCAAGGGATCGCGGTCGCAGGTCGGATATTCATAAAATTCAGACGTCGCCGAAATCAGGCTCGGCACATCGACATAGGGCACCGAGAACCGTGCGACATGCGGCATCAGTTCCTCGCGCTTGCCCGGCCGCGACCAGTCCTCGCGGCGGGGCGGCGACGCATTGCCGTCCCCGATCTTCACCAGCACTGCCCAGTTGGTCAGACGGCTCGCCGGACTCGATCCTTCCGCGATGGGATACACCACGACCTTGGCATGCAGGCCGCCGGCGACAATCATCGAACGGCCGCTCAAAAACACCGGCCAGTCGCGCGCGCCGCGCCACAGCATCAACCCGTTCCAGCAGGGCGGACCTTCCTCGGGAAACAGGGTCTCCCGCACCCGCGAATGGATGCCATCGGCGCCAACAAGGATGTCGCCGCGCACGGTCTTGGCATGGCTACCCGCGCGATCGAAGAAGTACGCCGTGACACCGCCCTCATCCTGGGTGAAGGCCCCCAGCCTGCAGCCGGTGTGGATTGCATCCCGTCCCAGCCGTTCTTCGACGGCGCGGTGGATCACGCTTTGCAGCCGGCCGCGATGAATCGAAAATTGCGGAACGTCGTGCCCGGCATCGATGCCGCGGGATTCGCGCCATACTTCCTGGCCATGCCGGTTAAGATAGTAAAGTTCGTCGGTGCGGATCGCGACGTCGTCGAGCTTTTGCAACAGGCCGAGACCGGCGAGTTCGCGGATTGCGTGCGGCAGGGTATTGATGCCGACGCCGAGTTCGCGGATGGTGTCCGACTGCTCGAACAGTTCGCAGCCGACGCCGCGGGCACGCAGCATCAGCGCAGTGGTAAGGCCCCCGATACCACCTCCGACGATAATCGCCTTCATCGCCCGACTCCACTCAACCAGAGGCTTACGCTACGGCCGCTAAAGTCGCATGAGCCGTCACTCCGCCGCAAGCGGCTTTGTCGCCTCCGCCTTCAACTCCGCCCGGGTCTTCGGCTTAGCCTTAATTTTCAGATCGTCGAAATCCTGCCGGTCGCGCACGCTGCTGCGGAAAATCTGCTCCTTGCCGGGCATATATTGCGGGGGGCAGAATACTGCATCGGCGCCGTACCAGGCCGCAGCCTTCAGCGTGAACGACGGGTCGACCAGATGCGGCCGGCCCAACGCCACCAGATCGGCGCGACCCGCGGCAAGGATAGTATTGACCTGGTCAGATGTGGTGATGTTGCCGACGCACATGGTCGCGACGCGGGCCTCGTTGCGGACCTGCTCGGAGAAAGGCGTCTGGAACATGCGTCCATAGACCGGCTGGGCGTCGCGCACGGTTTGGCCGGTGGAAACATCAACAAGATCGACGCCGGCTTCGGCGAAAGCCCGCGCAATCACCACCGCATCGTCGCCGGTGATGCCGCCCTCCGCCCAGTCGGTGGCGGAAATGCGCACCGACATCGGCTTGTGCGCCGGCCACGCCGCCCGCAACGCCTCGAACACCTCCAGCGGAAAGCGCAAGCGATTGGCAAGCGGGCCGCCGTAAGCGTCGGTGCGCTGGTTGGTCAGCGGCGAAATAAAACTCGCAAGCAGGTAGCCGTGGGCGCAATGCAGTTCCAGCATGTCGAAGCCGCAGCGCTCGCCACGCTGCGCGGATGCGACGAACGCCGCCTTGACCGCATCCATCGCGGTGCGATCCATCTCGCGCGGCACCTGGCTGTCGGGAAAGTACGGAATCGGCGACGCCGACAATACGTCCCAGCCGCCCTGCTCCAACGGACGGTCCATGCCGTCCCACATCAATTTGGTGGCGCCCTTCCTGCCGGCGTGGCCGAGTTGCAGGCAGATTTTGGCCCCGGAATTAGCGTGGACAAAATCGACGATGCGGCGCCATGCGGCCTCCTGCTCGTCGTTCCACAGCCCGGTACAGCCGGGCGTGATGCGGGCGTCGCGGCCGACACAGGTCATCTCGGTAAATATCAGGCCGGCGCCGCCAATGGCGCGGGAGCCGTAATGCACCAGATGAAAATCGCCGGGAACGCCCTCCTTTGCCGAATACATGCACATCGGCGACACCACCGCGCGATTTGACAGCTCCATCTCGCGCAGCCGTAGCGGCTGGAACATCGGCGCAACCGGCCTCTCCACATCGACACTCAGGCCCCGCGCGCGAACCTGCCGCGCGAAGGCCTTGTCGACCTCGGCGACGAAGCCAGGCGCACGTAACGTGAGATTGTCGTACGTGATCGCCTTGGCACGGGTCATGACACCGAAGGCGAACTGCACCGGATCGAAGTCCCAGAAACGATCGACATGCTCGAACCAGACCAGCGATACGTCAGCGGCGTGCTGGGTCTTCTCGACCTCCTCGCGGCGCCCTTCCTCGTATTGCTGCAACGCAGCCTGAACCGTCGGGGCGCGCTGCATGGCGTCGGCCAATGCAATCGCGTCTTCCATCGCAAGCTTGGTGCCGGAACCGATCGAGAAATGCGCGGTCGCCTTGGCATCTCCCAGCAACACCATATTGTCCTTGACCCATCGCTTGCTGCGGATCATCGGAAAATTACGCCACATCGAGCGATTGATGAGGAGCGGATGCCCTTCGAGGAACCAGCCGAAAATCTCAGCCATCCGATCGGCCGATTGCTTCTCGCTCAGGCCCTCAAGCCTCGCGCGCTTGAAAGTCTCGGGATCGGTCTCGAAGATCCAGGTCGAGCGCCCGACCTCATATTGATAGGCGTGCGCAATAAACGGACCCCATTCGGTTTCCTGAAAGATAAACGTGAAGGCATCGAGCGGCCGGGTCGAGCCCATCCAGGCGAATATATTGGAGCGGAGGTCCACCTCGGGCTGGAAGTGCTCGATATACTTTTCGCGGAAGCGGCTGTTGATGCCGTCGGCCAGCACCACCAGATCGGCATCGGCGAAGCGCGCCTCGTCTTCTATGTCGGTCTCGAACTGCAACGTGACGCCGAGTTCGCGGGCGCGCTCCTGCAGGATCAGGAGCAGCGTGCGGCGCGAGCAGCCGCAGAAGCCGTTGCCGCCGACCCGGTGCACCGCGCCGCGAAAGTGCACGGCGATATCATCCCAATAGGCGAACCGCTGGGTGATGCGGCGGTAGCTCGGAGAATCGTATTTTTCGAAATTGTCGAGCGTTGCGTCTGAAAACACCACGCCGAAGCCGAAGGTATCATCGGACCGGTTGCGCTCATAAACCGTGACCTCGGCCTCCGGCCGCTGCTTTTTGAGCAGGATCGCGGAATAGAGACCGGCCGGTCCTCCGCCGATGATCGCGATCTTCATGGAAAGCCTCCGGCGCTTCTATCGGACCATCTAATTATTTTAAACCTAAAGCATTTGGTCGGCAAGCCCAGTTCACCTATTCGTAGCCCGCATGGAGCGAAGCGCAATCCGGGATTCCCTGGAGTCCCGGCGAAACTCCGGGCTTCGCTGCTCTCCGCCCGGGCTACTTTCATCGTAACCTCAATTACCCTGAAACGCCGGCTTCGCTTTGTTCGAGAACGCCTCGAATGCACGGGCAAAATCCGCCGTTGTCATGCACAGCGCCTGCGCGATGGCCTCGGCCTCGATCGCCTCCTCCACCGACATTGCCCATTCCATCGCCAGCATACGCTTGGTCATGGTGTTGGCGAATGTCGGCCCCTCGGCAATTTGTTTGGCGAGTAGCTGGGCCTGCGGCAGCGCATGCTCCGCTGCAACGATGCGGCTGAAAAAACCCCAGCGTTCGCCCTCCTCCGCGGTCATGAAACGGCCGGTATAAAGCAGTTCCGACGCCCGCGATTGCCCGATAATGCGCGGCAGGATAGCGCAGGCGCCCATGTCGCAGCCGGCAAGGCCTACCTTGTTGAACAGGAACGCGACCTTGGCGCCGGTAGCCGCAAGACGCATGTCCGACGCCATGGCGATGATCGCGCCCGCGCCGGCGCAGATGCCCTCGACCGCGGCTATGATCGGCTGCGGGCAAGCGCGCATGGCCTTGACCAGATCGCCGGTCATGCGGGTAAAGGCGGTGAGGCCCTTGGTATCCATCTGCACCAGCGGGCCGATGATCTCGAACACATCGCCGCCCGATGAAAAATTGCCGCCAGCGCCTGATACTACGATGGTCTTGACTTCATCGTCCATCGCGCAGGCGCGAAAAACATCCGTCAATTCGCGGTAGCTCTCGAATGTCAGTGGGTTTTTCCGCTCGGGCCGGTTCAGTGTCACCGTCGCCACGCCATCCACCACCATCAGCAGGAAATGTTTGGGCGAATACTGCGCCAATGGCAGCGTGACGGGATTAGCCAATGTGCTCATGGGATTTCCCTTGCGATTATCGTTCGTTATTCCCTGGGGCTTTGCGGATCAGGCGCGCGCGCCCTAAATCTCTCCGCCTGCAACTGCGATCGCCTGTCCTGTTATCGCGCCGGCCCCCTCGCCGCAAAGCCAAAGCACGGTATCGGCGACTTCCGCAGGCGTTATGAGGCGGCCTTGCGGGTTGTGCCGGGAGAGCTCGGCCACGGCCTGCTCGCGGCTGCGGCCGGTCTTTTTCACGATGTTGTCGATGCTGCCGGCAAGCAAGTCGGTATCGGTGAAGCCGGGGCACACCGCATTGACCGTCACACCCGTGCTTGCCAGCTCCAGCGCCAGCGAGCGCACAAGCCCCACTACCGCATGTTTTGCGGCGCTATAGGCGCTCGCATAGGCATAACCTTTGAGACCGGCGGTCGATGCAACTGCGATAACGCGGCCGTAGCGCCGGTCCTTCATGGACGGCAACACGGCCTGGACGGCATGAACAACGCCCATGAAGTCGACATCGATCATTCGGCGAAACAGCGCCGCATCGGATTTTGCGAACGGCGCTGACTCCGCGACGCCGGCATTTGCAATCAGGATATCGATCGGCTGCCGCGCAGCGGCTTCCTTGATTGTAGCGCTGATGGCGGCCTGATCCGCGACATCGGCTACGCCCGCGAAATGCGCGGAACCGGATGCAATGGCATCATCCAGCGTTGCGCGATTGCGGCCGACTACCGTGACGGTTGCGCCTGCGCGCGCCAGCGCCGATGCGATCTCGCGGCCGATGCCACGTCCGCCCCCTGTGACAAGCGCATGCGAGGAACGCGGCAGTCCGGACATGTACGGGCCTCCCCGAATGAACGCATCAGCGTAGAGATCTGCGTATATTTTAGACTTCAAGCTTTTGCAACACGACTGCAACGCGGTCGGCCTTATCAATCAGGCATGCTTGACAGATGGAGCGCCGCAGGTAGCGTCGGCCGAACCAAAAAAGAGGGTGAGATATCATGGCAGCACTCGAAAAAGGCATCACGCGGAACGGAACCGGATATTCCGGCAAGACCTGGAATATTCTTGGCCAGGTGTATTTTCCGAAGGCGGTGACGGACTCGACCTTTGCATTCGAGACAAACAGCGATCCCGGTCAGTTTGTCCCCGTTCACATTCATCCCACCCAGGACGAATTCATCCTGGTCCAGGACGGTATGCTGGACCTGAAGCTGGATGGCGTTTGGGTGCAGGCCAAGGCCGGCGATCTGGTCCGGCTGCCCCGCGGCATTTCGCATGGCTATTTCAACAAGTCGGACAAGCCGGCGCGGGCGCTGTTCTGGGTGTCGCCGACGCAAAAGCTCGAAGCCCTGTTCAATCAGCTCCACAATCTGTCGGATGTCGCGGAAATCGTCCGGATCTCCGCCGAGCACGAAGTGAACTTCCTGCCCCCCGAGGCCAACGACTGATCGGACAATGCGAGCGTCCTTCGATCCCCGGAAATTGCTTTAAATATAAAATTATTGCTTTTCAACCATCGAAGGCCTGTTAGCATCGCCAGGTCCGACCTAACCGGAGGTACGGTGTGCCGCATTTCGCGCCCATGAAAACCAGCGATGGCCGGCTCAGCTATGAAGCCGCCGGCGATCCTGCTCGGCCACCGCTGGTGTTCCTGCATGGAATCGGCGGCGCGGCGCGGGCGTGGCGCGGTCAACTCGATTTTTTTGGGGATCGTTTTCGTCCCATCGCATGGGACATGCCGGGCTATGGCGGGTCGGCGCCGCTGCCAACCGTCAGCATTGCCGCCCTTGCGGACGCCTTGCAGGGTTTCCTGCGGCAGATCGGCGCGATCAAGCCCATCCTCGTCGGGCATTCGATCGGCGGCATGATCGTGCAGCAATTGCTCGCGAAAAACCCTGATATCGCCGGCGCCGTCGTTCTTGCGCAGACCAGTCCCGCGTTCGGTAAACCCGACGGCGACTGGCAGAAGGCCTTCATCGGCGCGCGGCTCGGCCCGCTCGATCGCGGCGAAACGCTTGTCTCGCTGGCGCCGTCGCTGGTGAAGGAATTGGTAGGCGACGACCCCGACATCGACGGTATGAAGCTGGCGCGCGACTGCATGGCCTGTGTTCCCGAGGCGACCTATCGCGCCACGATGCTGGCGCTGATGGGGTTCGATCTACGGGGCGCGCTGAGGGATATCACGGTACCGACGCTGGTGCTGTCGGGCTCAAAGGATAATAATGCGCCGGCGCCGATGATGGCGAAGATGGCGAGCTATATTCCATCCGCCAAATACGTTGAACTCGAAGGCATCGGGCATCTCGCCAATCTCGAGCGCCCCAGCGCCTTCAACGACGCGCTGGATCAATTCCTGAAAGCCTATGTAGCTGCAAAGCAAGTGACGGCATAATGACGATGCAAGCCACCAAGGACGTGAAGGCGGTCGCCGAGATCGCTCAGGATGCTCCGATCTTCGATCCCGACGCGTTTCGGCTTAATGACGAACAGGCCGGGATCATCGCGACCGCGCGCGAGCTTGGTCAGACCGTGTTCGCAGATCGTGCGGCGGCTTACGATCGCGACGCCAAATTCCCGACCGAGAATTACCGGGATCTGCATCGCACCGGCCTGCTCGGCATCGCCATTCCCAGAAAGCAAGGCGGCCTCGGCGCGGACTACCAGACGTACGCGATAGCCGCCGCCGAGATCGGCCGCTACTGCGGCGCCACGGCCCTGACGTGGAACATGCATGTCTGCTCCACGCTGTGGTCCGGTCCGCTGGCCGACGATCTCGAAATGGACGCTGCTACCCGCGCCGAGCACGAGCACCTGCGCGCCGTGCACTACAAGCGCATCGTTGAGAACGGCGCTATCTATTCGCAACCGTTTTCGGAAGGCGGGGCGGCAGCCGCCGGCGGCGTTGCGTTCGGTACCGAAGCGAAGCCGGTCAAGGGCGGCTGGATCGTCAACGGCAAAAAGATCTTCGCATCACTTTCGGGCCACGCCGATTTTTACGGCGTGCTCTGCACCGAGATCGCGGTAGGCGAGAAAGCCTCCCGTCGCAACACGCTCTACCTCGCGATACCTGCCAAGGCCGACGGCGTGTCCGTAGTCGGCGACTGGGATCCCCTGGGCATGCGCGGCACGGTGTCGCGCACTCTCCTGTTCAAGGATGTGTTCGTGCCGGAAGACGCGGCGCTGATGCCGCGGGGCGTCTATTTTCAGGCGGCGATGCGCTGGCCGCACATGTTCCTCACGCTGTCGCCGACCTATGTCGGCCTGGCGCAGGCGGCCTACGACTTTACCGTGCGCTATTTGCGCGGCGAGGTGCCGGGCACACCGCCGGTCAAGCGCCGGATGTATCCGACCAAGCAGATCGCACTGGCGCAAATGCAGATCAAGCTTGAGCAGATCAAGGCGATCTGGTTTCAGGCGATCACCGAGGCTCGCGCCAACCCAACCAAGGAGCAGGTGCTGCGCGCCTATGCCGCGCAATATTCCGCGATGGAAGGCGCCAACGAGATCGCGACGCTGGCGATCCGCACATGCGGCGGCCAGGCAATGTTGAAATCGCTGCCGCTGGAGCGGATCTATCGCGACAGCCGCTGCGGTTCGCTGATGCTGCCGTGGACCGCCGAACTCTGTCTCGACCGCATCGGCCGCGAAGCGCTGTACGAGACCGGCGAAACGGACGATTGACTGTGGATCTCTGCAGTCTGATCGAACGGAACGCCGCTTTCGCGCCCGATAAACCCGCGACTATTTTTGAGGGCGAGATTCTGAGCTACGCGGCGTTTTCAGCTCGTATCGAGCAGACAGCGCGTGCCCTAAAGGCCGAATTCGGCGTCAGCCGTGGCGACCGCGTCGCGATCCTCAGCCTGAACCGGCCCGACTATCTCGTACTGCTCTATGCCTGCGCGCGACTCGGCGCCATGCTGGTGCCGCTGAACTGGCGCCTTGCGGTCGCCGAGCAATTGTTCATCCTGTCAGACGCCTCGGTGAAGGTGCTGGTGCTCGAACAGGCCTTTGCGGAGATTATCCCCGCGCTGGAAAAGAGCCTGCCCGATACAAGCGTCGTCGGATTCGATTTTGCGCCTGCCCGGGGAAGCGCATTCGACGCGCTATTGGCGCGCGCGTGCGGCGATGGCCGCAATCCTCACACCGATCTCACCTGTCCGCTGCTGATTGTCTACACGTCGGGCACCACCGGAAGACCTAAGGGCGCGGTGCTGCGACAGGAGGCGCTGCTGTGGAACGGGGTGATGAGCCAGCACATGCATGCTCTCACGTCCAACGACCATGTACTTACCGTGCTGCCCTTCTTTCATGTCGGCGGCCTCAACATTCAGACCACGCCGGCGCTGCACCACGGCGCAACCGTGACGATCCTTTCGCGCTTCACGCCGGATGCAGCGCTCGCAGCAATAGCAAACGGTCGTCCGACATTGACGGTGCTGGTGCCGGCGACGCTTCAGGCGGTGACCGACCATCCCGATTGGCTCTCCACCGACCTCTCCTCCCTGAAGGCGATCTCGACCGGATCGACCATCGTACCGCCGCATCTGATCGATCGCTTTGTCGCGCGCGGGGTGCCGGTGCTTCAGGTCTACGGCTCAACCGAAACCTGCCCGGTCGCGGTTTATACCCGCCTCGGCGGCGACCTTTCGCGGGTCGGCTCGACCGGCCTACCCGGCCTGTGCTGCGAAGCGGCTGTCATCGACGAATCCGGCGCCGAGTTGCCGCCGGACACGCCGGGGGAAATCGCGGTGCGCGGCCCCAACGTGTTCTACGAATACTGGGGCAACGAGGAAGCAACCCGGGAGGCGCTGCACGATGGCTGGTATCGGACCGGCGATATTGGCCGGCGCGACGCCGACGGTTATTTCTGGGTGCACGACCGGAAAAAGAATCTGATCATTTCCGGTGGCGAAAACATCTATCCGGCGGAAGTGGAACGCGTGCTGCTCGAGCATCCCGATGTCGTTGAGTGCGGCGTCATCGGCCGCCCCGATGTCAGATGGGACGAGGTGCCGGTGGCCTATGTAATCAGGCGGGCCGGATGTTCCGTGGAGGCCGAGGATTTGAAAGCGCATGTCATGACGCAGCTCGCCCGCTTCAAGGTGCCGCGCGACATCGTTTTTGTCGATGACCTGCCGCGAACGGCATTGGGCAAGGTCCAGCATTTCATGCTGCGACAGCTCTACGAGCCGGCACCCTCAGAAGGAGACGCGCCTTGAAGATCGCGGTGCTCGGTGGCGGCAACGGCTCGTTCGCGGCCGCGGGCGATTTCGCGTTGCAAGGCCATGAGGTCCGCCTCTGGCGGCGCGATGCAGCACAGGTAGCGCAACATCGCGCGGCGGGCTCGCGCATTGTCGTCAAGGACGCCAACGGCCGGCACGATACTCAACTGGCGCTGGTGACATCCGATATTGCCGAAGCCGTCAATGGTGCCGAACTGATCCTGTGCCCTGCCCCGGCCTTCGCGCAGCACGATATCGCGGCCCGGC
The DNA here is from genome assembly GCA_963732455.1 of uncultured Alphaproteobacteria bacterium. Classification (GTDB taxonomy): domain Bacteria; phylum Pseudomonadota; class Alphaproteobacteria; order Rhizobiales; family Xanthobacteraceae; genus Bradyrhizobium. The sequence continues at coordinate 112,265 of CAVSZM010000007.1, forward strand.
TCGCGCCGCATCTTGGAGATGGCCAAGTGGTGTTCCTGCCGCCGGCAACGTTCGGCTCGATGATCTTCGCGAGGGCAGCTCAGGACGCCGGCAATCGCTCCACGACAAGCTTTGCGGAGACCGGCACATTGCCATGGCTGACGCGCAAGCACGGCCCGTTCGAAGTCGCCATCACGATCCGCGCCAAACGGCTGCCGGTCGGCGTATTTCCGCTAAAGGCTGCCGACCATGCGCTCGATGTGATCGGACGCGCGTTTCCCGGCGTGATTGAGCCGTGCGGCGACGCGCTGTCGGCTGCGCTGATGAATGCCGGGCCGATCATTCACCCGCCGCTGATCGTCATGAATGCCGGGCCGATCGAGCATTTCGAGAGCTGGGATATCCACAAGGAGGGCACGCAGGCTTCGATCCGCCGGGTCACCGATGCGCTCGACGCCGAACGCATCGCGGTACGCAAGGGCTATGGGTATGGCGGCCCGCATTTTCCGCTGGCGCATCACTACGCAACCGAGGGCGAGCAGTGGATGTATGGACGCGGCTCGCACGATCGCCTGACCGATTCCGGCGACTGGCGCGAGCGGATCGTACTGACGCAACATCGCTACATGCAGGAAGATTTGCGGCTCGGCCTGTCGTTTCTGGTTTCGGTTGCTGAGCTGGCCGGAGTTGCAACGCCGCTGGCGAAGGCCTTTCTGGCCATCGGCGGCGCGATCTGTGGCGAGGACTTCATGCGGGGCGGACGAACCCTGGCAAGTCTTGGTCTAGCTACCCTCGATCGCGACCGGCTGCAGACCCTGCTGCGCGAGGGCTTCAGCGGATGACAACAACCCGCCCCGCTATCGCCTGTCTCGGTGCCGGCCGCATGGGTCGCGGCATTGCGGTCGCGTTCGCCTATGCCGGCCACTCCGTCACCATGATCGACGTCAAGGCCCGCACCGCGGAGCAATTCGCGGCACTCGAAGCCGAGGCGGTCGGCGAAGTCAGAAAAACGCTCGCAAGTCTGGCGCGATTTGGACTGCTGGATGAAAATGACGCCGAGGCCGTCGTCGCCCGGGTCTCCGTGGAACCCGCACAGAATACTGCGGCCGCGCTCGCCGGCGCCGGCATCGTGTTCGAAGGCGTGCCTGAGGTGGTCGATCTCAAGCGCGAGGCGCTGGCTGCAGCCTCGAAATGCGTCGGTTCTGACGTCATCATCGCCTCGACAACGTCTACGATTCTGGTCGACGACCTCTCAAGCTCGGTCGACCTTCCCCAACGCTTTCTCAACGTGCACTGGCTGAACCCGGCCTATCTCATCCCGCTGGTCGAGATATCGCCGGGGGCTGCGACCGATCCAGCCGTTACGGAGCGGGTCAAGGCAATGCTTGAAGGTATCGGCAAGGTGCCGGTGGTGTGCGCAGCCACGCCCGGCTTCATCGTGCCGCGTATCCAGGCACTCGCCATGAACGAGGCGGCGCGAATGGTGGAAGAAGGCGTCGCCAGCGCCGAGGACATCGACAAGGCGATCCGATACGGCTTCGGCTTCCGCTACGCGGTACTGGGGCTGCTGGAATTCATCGACTGGGGCGGCGGCGACATTCTCTATTATGCCAGCCGCTATCTTGAAGGCGCGCTTGGCAGCGACCGCTATCGCGCGCCCGAGGTGATTTCACGCAATATGCGCGAGGGCCGCATCGGTCTGCGAACCGGCGCCGGCTTCCTCGACTATTCTGGCCTCGACGTCGATGCCTACCGCGAGCAGCGTCTCGCGGCACTGGTCGATATGCTCAGGCATTTTGGCCTGGCCAGGCCGCCGGTGCTCGATCGCGACTAACCGAACACGTCCTGCAGCACGCCTTCGCGGACTACGGCGACGCCGTCCAGCTCGATCGTCGTCCCCATCATGGGAAGATCGAAATGCCCGGCGGTGTAGCGTCCGGCGAACTCGTTGGCGCCGGTCGAGAACAGGAAGTTTCCGGAAACCGCGCGCAGCTCGGTGCCGTTGGTATCGCGCTGGTCGTACATCGACAGCGCCTCATAGCGCGCGCCGGGATTCATGCCGAAGCCGACATGGGATACCGCATAGGCCTCGCGGTCGCCCCATGCCGCCAGATAGGCGCGCATCATCATCGCATCGGCGCCCTCGCCCTCGAGATCCGTAACGTAGTCGTTCTTCAGCGTCATCCGGATCGGCGACGTCAGATAGCGCTTGAAAGTAAGATTGATGTCGCCTGCCGCCATGACAAGCGTACCGTTGACAGTGCCGCTCTTGGGAAAGCTGACGACGATGCCGCCGGGCCAATGCGCCAGTGTTCCCGGCCTGTCGGTCCAGCCCCAGACGCCAACAGTCGAGGCGCCGATCATGTCGACGTCGAGTTCAGAGCCCGCTTTTGAAGTCACGCGCATCCGCTTGGTTCCGCGCAGCATTTTCACCGCCGCCCGCACGCGTTTTTCCAATGCCAAATCCGGTACCATTCGCTCGAGCGCTTCGGGATGCTCGTTGGATATGTTGAGGATACGCGCGCCGGCTTTCAGTATTTCCGGTGTCTCCACCGCATGCATCAGCCCTTCGATGGTACAATCGACGACGAAGCCTGCCTGCTGCAGCGCGGTCACGACAGGCGCAAGCCGCTGGATCGCCTCGCTGGCGCCGGTGGAACGAATCGGCACGACCTGGCGGTTGCGCGTCGTCGGCACAATGATGTGAAACGGCCTCGCGCCCATCCTCAACAACGCAAGTTCGGCAAGGTGAACGTTGAGCGCACGCGACTGCGTCTCCGAGAGAATTGCGGCGGTATCGCCCGACTTGACCGCGCAGCGCTCAAAAATCTCGCAGAACGCGTCGATCCATTTCGCTTCGATGCGATCCGCCAGCATGCCCTATCTCCACTTCAATCGTTGCATCAGACTTCCGGAAACCCTCGCAGCAGATAGGACCGCACCGCTTGCAGCAGGCCGTTGAGAATCAGTCCCAGCAGCGAAATCGTGATTAGCGGAACGAACATGTCGACAGCCTGAAAGGTCCGCGCCGCCGTCACCAACAGGTGGCCAAGACCGTCGGTCGAGGTAATCATTTCGGCAAGAAACACCACGATGCATGAGATCACGAGACCGATGCGGCAGCCGGTGAGAATCGACGGCACCGCGGCCGGCAGCACCACCTTGAACAGTATTTGACTGCGCGGCGTCCCCGCCGCCATTGCCGACCAGATCAGCTTCTGCTCCACCATCGAGGCGCCGTAATAGGTTGAAAGCAGGATAGGAAACAGCGCATCCGCGGCAACCAGGGTGATCTTCGATTCGTGTCCGAATCCGAGCAGCAACAGCAGCGCGGGATATAGCGCGACCTTGGGCAACGGCGCCAACACCCGCACAATGGGACGCACCGCGGCGTTGATTGCTGGGCTGGCCGCCGCTGCGAGCCCGATGGTGACGCCTAGAATTACCGCGATCGAGAATCCTGCGAACAATCGGAATAGCGTGGCGCCGATCTCATGCTGAAACGTGCTGGTGAAGAGTTGCTGCGCGAGACGCATGAACACAAGACCGGGCGGCGGCAGCAGCGTCACCGGAGCGTAGCCGAACGACGTGATCGCCTGCCACAACGCGACCAGCAGTGCGATCGGCACGATCCCAAGCAGAACATCCGATGTAACAGCGCGTGCGTTCATGCAAAGCTCAACGGAATTTCGAAGCGCGGCTCGGACCATTTTACCAGCCTGCCGCGCATCTTTTCGAACGCGGCGTCAAGGCCGATACCCATCGCGCCGATGATGATGATCATCGCGTACACGGTGTCGTACTGTCCCATATCGAGCGCATTGAACAGGATATTTCCGGCGCCGGACTGCCGCGCGATCATCTCGCTGGTGACCATGGTGATCAGCGCCAGCACGAGCCCGGTGCGGCATCCGGTCAAAATCTCCGGCAATGCCGCCGGCAGCACAATTCGGATCATCCGCTGCGCTGCCGAGAGGCCCATGGCGGCGCCCGACCACAACATCTTTTCCTCGACCGACTTGGCGCCCTGGAAGCTGTGGTAGATCACGGGAAGGCTGACGCCGAGAAAAATTACCAGCGTCTTGGCGATGTCGCCGACGCCGAGCCAGAGCATGATGATCGGCATCAGCGCCGCCTTCGGCACCGGATAGATCACCATCAGCAGCGGATTGAAAAACGACGCCACAACGCGGCTGCGGCCCATCATCAATCCCAGTGGAATTGAAACGAGAACAGCGAGGCTGAAGCCCACGGCCATGCGCCGGAGCGATGCAAGAATGTTGACCAGGGATTCCTTGTCGCCAAGGATGGAAGGAATGGCGCGGATCGCTTCAAGCGATGTAGGAAAGCTGTCGGTGCTCAGGATCAGCGCCGCAACCTGCCATATGCCGAGCAGGCCGATGCAGGCGAGCAACGGCGCGAGGCGCGAGACGAGCGTGCGCGCTGAAATCATGGCCGTAACTCGTTTTCGCTGGTGTCATCGATCATACGCTCGATATCGACAACGTATTTCTGATAATGGGGGTCAAGCAGAAGCTCCGACCGGCGGCGCGGGCGCGGCAGATCGATATCGACGACCTGCTTGATGCGGCCGGGTGAACGGGTCATCACCACGACTTTGTCGGACAGATACACCGCCTCGTCGACCGAATGCGTCACGAACAACACCGTCTTGCGGTCGCGCTCCCAGATATTGAGCAGATCGTTCTGCAGCCGCGTGCGCGTATGCGCATCGAGCGCGCCGAATGGCTCGTCCATCAACAGCACCGCAGGGTGATAGGCAAGCGTACGCGCCAGCGCGACGCGTTGCTTCATGCCCCCTGACAATTCCTTGGGATAAAAATTCTCAAATCCCTTGAGGCCGACCATCTCGATCAACCGGCGGCTTTGCGCTTCAGCTTCCGCGTGCTTCACGCCCTGCTGGCGAGGGCCGTACATCACGTTGCCGAGCACGCTCTTCCAGGGAAACAGCGCGAACTCCTGAAACACCGGCCCGCGATCCGGACCGGGCCCGGTGATCGCCTTGCCCTTCATCTTCGCCACGCCCTCGGTCGGATTGACGAAGCCGCCGACAATATAGAGCAGCGTGGATTTCCCGCAGCCGGACGGGCCGAGAATCGAGACGAAAGCGCCGTCTTCGATGGTCAGCGAAATCTCGGACAATGCCAGATGGTTTTGACGACCGGAGGTCTGAAAAACCTGCGAGACACGATCGATCTCGATCATGGCAGCCGCCTGCTTGCGCGCCGGCGCGGATTCCGCCTGAACATTCGGCCGCGATGGCAATACCTTCATTCCCGCTTTTCTTCCCAGCATGGGTCCGTCAGGCACGGATACCTTCCGGTTTTCCCGGTTAAACCGAGCATAGCGGAAACTCGCAAGGGTTGGCGATGCTGTTTCGGCCTGACAGCCGCATGATGGCTAGTCGAACCACGGCCATTCCGCCGCACCGTCATGCGTGACGGCGCCGCAGGGCGCCTGTCCTACCAAACGCGCGTATTTGGCGAGCGCCCCCGCCCGATGGCGTGGCGGCCGCTGCTTCCAGGCCTGCCGCCGTTCTGCGAATTCATTGTCGTCAATCAGCAGATCCATGCGGCGCGCACCGGCGTCGATCCTGATGCGGTCGCCTTCGCGCACCAGTGCCAGCGGGCCGCCGATGAACGATTCCGGCGAGACATAGCCGATGCACATCCCGCGGGTGGCTCCCGAAAAGCGTCCGTCGGTGATGAGGGCGACCTTCTCTCCCATCCCCTGCCCGTAAATCAGCGCGGTGACGCCGAGCATCTCGCGCATGCCGGGGCCGCCCACGGGGCCTTCATTGCGGATGACGAGAACCTCACCGGCGGCGTATTTGCGATTGCGAACGGCATCGACGCATGCTTCCTCGTCTTCGAATACGCGCGCCGAGCCCTCGAACACCAGCTTTTTGAGGCCAGCGACCTTGATGACGGCACCATCAGGGCAAAGGTTGCCCTTGAGAACCGCGACGCCACCGTCCGGCATGATCGGCGCGCGGGTCGAGTAGATGATCTCGCCGTCGGGAGCGTTCGCGCCGCCGTATTCTTCCGCAATCGTCTTGCCTGTGATTGTCAGGCAACCGCCGTCGATGTGACCGCTTTCAATGAGCGCGCAAATGACAACAGCGGTGCCGCCGATGTCGTACACATCTTTTGCGGTATATTTTCCGCCCGGGCGCAAATTGCCGATCAGAGGCGTTCGCGCAAACACCTCGCCGACATCGTCGATGGTGAAGGAAATTCCGGCCTCATTGGCAAGCGCCGGCAAATGCAGCGCGGCATTAGTCGATCCGCCGGTGGCGGCGACGATGGCCGCGCCGTTTTCGAGCGATTTTCGCGTCACGATTTCCCGCGGCAACGGTCCGCCCCGCCGCAGCATCCGCATCACCAGACGCCCGGCGCCGCGCGCCGCTTGCGCGCGCTCCGCATAGACGCCGGGGATCATCGACACATTGGGGATCGTCAGCCCCATCGCTTCGGAAACCATCGCCATGGTGTTGGCGGTGAACTGCCCGGCGCAGGCGCCGATCGTCGGCAGACACGCGCGCTCGATGCCCGCAAGCGTCGCCTCATCGATCTCGCCTGTCATGAAGCCGCCGACCGCCTCGTAGGAATCCAGCACGGTGAGAGCCCGCCCCTCGAACCGGCCGGGCAGCGCGCTGCCGCCATAGATGAAAATCGACGGCACGTTGCAGCGGATCATTCCCATCATCACGCCGGGAAGCGTCTTGTCGCAACCGCCGAAACCGATCAGCGCGTCGTAGGCAAGGCCGTGAACCACGGCCTCGATTGAATCGGCAATCAACTCACGCGAGAGAAGCGAAAATTTCATTCCCTCGTGATTCATGCTGATTCCGTCGGAGACCGAAATGGTGGTGAACTCCCGCGGCGTGCCGCCGGCCTCCGCGATCCCGGCCTTGGCGGCTTCAACCTGGAAATCGTGGGTCATGTTGCAGGGCGTCTGCTCGCCCTTCATGCTGACAACCCCGATCATCGGCCTGGCGAGCGCCTCGTCGTCCAGCCCCATCGCCCGCATGAAGGCGCGGTGGGGCGCACGATCGAGGCCATCGGTCGTCACGCGTGATCGCCACTTCTTCATACGTACATTTTCTCCGAATGGTCGTCCCGGCTGCGCTCGCTTCACTCGCTTGCCGGGAGGACTCGTCGAGACGCCCTCTCCTACTGCAGCGGCGCGACGATAGTCGGGTGCTTGAACTGCGCGACATCCATCTTCGGCAGCATTCCCGTCGCAGCATAAATGTCGAGCATCTTCTGGATCGCGTCGAAATTCGGCGCAGCGCCGGGATCGCGTCCGAAATCATTGTCCTTGAGAAGATAGGTATCCAAAACCGGTACCGGCGCCTTCAGCACTTCGGAGACTACCTTGAGCGTTTCCTCGCGATTGGCCAGCGCCTTTTTCATGCCGGAGGTGATATCGCGTACATAGGCCTTCACCAGTTCCGGATTCTTGTCGACGAAATCGGCGCGACAGGCTTCGAGAATGTGCACGATGTTCGGCATTTCCTCGGACAGCGAAAACAACTTGCGTGTGCCGCCCTTCGCCTCGGCGCGCGCAGCGAACGGCTGGTTCATGTTCACGGCATCGACGCGGCCCTGACGCAGCGCGTCCTCGGAGACGGCGAAACCGACTTCGACAAGCTTGATGTCTTTCTTCGGATCTACACCGTTCTTCTGCAGCAACATCGCGAATGGACCGTAGGTGCCGCCGCCGATCACCGAGATGCCAACGGTCTTGTCCTTGAGATCGGAAATTTTCTTGATCGGGGAATCGTCCATAACCGCCCAGTAAACCGAGAAGCCGCCGGGCTTTTCGAAAACGTGCTGCGCCACGATGTAGGCTTTCAGGTTTCCGCCGACCACGCCGTTCGCCAGCGACAACGGCGCCTGGGTTGCGCAATCGAGCGCGCCCGCCGCCAGCGCCTGCGTCATCGGCGCGGTGCCCTGGAATTGCGTCCATTCGATATTGTAGGTCTTGCCGAGATTGGGAAATTCCGCCGGCCTGCGCATCATCCAGTATTTGGATTCCTCGGCCGGAATGGTCCAGCCGACGCGGATCGTCTGTTGCGCGTAAGACGAGTTCACGCCCGCCAGAACGGAAGCCAGGGCCCCGGCCGCCAAAATCCATTTCGAAGGTATCCGCATCATGCCCACTCCAGTTTCCCTATGCCCACAGGCCTCATCGCAAAAAACATGCGTATAAGCCTTTCATGGTTCAAATGATCAGGCAAGCCACCGGAGCCCGGTCGGCATGGGGCATTCCCCGGAAAGGCCGGGATGTGTGGTAAGGCCCATGCCGGACAAGCTCTGGCGGCTGTGAGAAAGGGAGAAGCGGAATGGGTGCGGTTGACGGGGCGGACGGACGGAAAGCGGAAGAACTTGGCTATCTCGGGCTCGGGATGATGGGGCTTCCCATGACGCGGCGCCTGGTGAACGCCGGCCACCACGTCACGCTGTGGAACCGGTCTCCCGGCAAAGCCGCCGCACTGGTCGAGGCCGGCGCGAAGACCGCGACACAACCGCGCGAGGTGGCCGCCGCCGCCAGCATTATCTTCATGTGCCTCACCGATGCCGCCGCCGTGGAAGAGGTGGTGTTCGGCTCCAATGGCCTTGCGATGGCGAATGGCTCCGGCAAGCTCGTCGTTGATTTCTCGTCGATCCACCCTGACGCTGCACGCGCCATCGCCGCGAGGCTCAAGGCAGCGAACGGCATGGGATGGATCGATGCGCCGGTTTCCGGCGGAACCATGGGTGCCGAAGAAGGCACGCTCGCGGTCATGGCCGGAGGCGATGCGGCCGATATCGAAAGAGTAAGGCCCTACGTTCTGGCGATGGCGCGAAGGCTCACGCATATGGGCCCGGTCGGCGCGGGCCAGACCACCAAGCTCTGCAATCAGGTGATCGTCGGCTGCGCCATGGCTGTGCTCGCGGAGGCGACGCGTCTCGCCGTCAACGCCGGAATCGACGCCAAACGGCTGCCGGAGGCGCTTGCCGGCGGCTTTGCCGATTCAATTCCGCTGCAATTATTCGTGCCGCGCATGGCCCAGGGAATTCATTCGCCGCCGCTCGGCCATATCGCAACGATGTTGAAGGATCTCGACACGGTCGCCGATGTCGCTCGCGATACATCGAGTCCGGTACCGATGGCGGCGCTGGCCGCTCAATTGTTCAGACTGGCCAAATCAGCGCGCGGGGCGGATGCCGACGCTCTCGAAATCTACAAGCTTTCGGCGCCCCAGGCGAACTGAGGCGGGATCTCCGCGTCAGGCATTCTCCGGTAGTCCCGGGCGTTCTGATCGCCTGGCCTCTCAACCCTCGACCTGGCACGGATCCGGCGTCTCCTTGTACCAGCTGTCGTCCCTCTTCACCCCATCGATCGGCACGCTCCTTCGTATCTTTGACTTCTTTATTTTCGCCGTGGCGTCGAACCCGGCCTTCGAAAAATGCTGGACATTCGTCGCATTCGCGGCAGGCGCAACCGTAACCGATTGAGACCAGGCTGTCGTCTGGGCTGAAAAACCAATTGCAGTCGCGCAGAGGGTCGTTAGAAATGCTTTACGCATGGAAGTCTCCAATTGAAACAGGGATGCGCTCCAATGTACGACCCTGCCGGTGTCAAGACATTACCCGAATTTCCTGTCCCCGGGCAGATGAGAGCCTGGGTTCTGGGCGAACCGGATGAGCTTTTCCTGCGCGACAAGCCCACGCCGGTTCCCGGGCGCGCCGAGGTTCTGGTCCGCATCGACGCCGTGGCAATCTGCGCAACCGACCTTGAGATTATTCATGGCGGCTCACCGGCGAACATTCAGGGCGGCCTGCCCTTCAACAAGAATTTCACGCCCGGCCACGAATATATGGGCACCGTTGCCGCGCTCGGTCCTGATGTCGACGAGTTCGCAATCGGCGAGCGCGTCAGCGTGGAGATCCACGCGGGATGCGGTCAGTGCAAGCGATGCCGCCAGGGCATGTACACATCCTGTCTCAACTATGGAAGACCCGAGAAGGGTCACCGCGCCAACGGGTTCACCACCGATGGCGGTTTTGCCGAGTACGCGATCAATCATATCAACACGCTGGCGCGGGTGCCTGACACGATGAGCGACGCCGAAGCGACGCTTGTTGTCACCGCCGGGACCTCAATGTACGGCCTGACCGAACTGGGCGGGCTCGTTGCCGGCGAAAGCGTTGTCGTGATTGGCCCGGGACCTATCGGGCTGCTCGCGGTCGCCGTTGCAAAAGCGCTGGGAGCAAGCCCGGTTATTCTGACGGGAACGCGCAACCGACGCCTCGCTATCGGCAGCGAGCTCGGCGCAGACCGCGTCATCAACATTGCCGAGGAAGACGCGGTCGACGTCGTAAGGCAGCTCACCGGCGGGATCGGCGCGGATTATGTGGTCGAGTGCGCCGGCACCGAAGCCACCGTCAACCAGGCCATTCGCATGGCCAGTCGCGGTGGGAAAATCTGCCTTGCGGCGTTCCCTCATGACCCCGTCACAACGGATCTGGCGCATCTGGTGAAGAACAATATCTATGTCTACGGGATACGTGGCGAAGGCCGCAGCGCCACCCGCCGCGCCATGGCCCTGATGGCGGAAAAGCGGTTCGATGCAACAAAGATTCACACTCATACCTTCGCGCTCGCCGATTTACCGACCGCGCTGAGGTACGCGCGAGAGCGGGTCGAAGACGCCATCAAGGTAGTTGTTTCAACCCGGCAAGCCGGCATTCTCGCCAGTGCCGCGGCGGAATAGTACGATCAAGTGCGGGGACTGGAAAACCGCGGCTCCCGCAATCTCTTATTTCCCCTCCAATGTACTGACCGGTTCCCAATCCGGGGCGGGCGGATGACGGGCAAATGCGTTTGCGCGGCTGAGAAACAGTGCACTTGACCTGTCGACTTCGGCGACCCGCTCGAAGCATCTTGCCGCGGCGTCGAACTCGCGGTTTCGCCAATATTCGAGACCTTCGGCATAGGCCGCGGCGGATGCCGCCTGCTGTGGCGTCTCCCGCCCCGCTTCCGCGAGCAATTCGTAGATCTTAACCGGGGTGGAGCGCCCCTGGACCCGGATGGCATCAAGTTCACGCCAAGCGAATGTTGATCCCGTAAGCGCGACAGTCATTTCCGAAGCAGCGATCGTAGTGCCGTAGTATTTGTTTGCACCCTCAAGCCGCGACGCGACGTTCACCGCATCGCTCATCACGGAATAATTGAAGCGCCGCCGTGAACCGATGTTGCCGACCAGCGCAGCGCCGGAATTAAGCCCCATCCGATGCATGACCTTGTTGCCCTGGAAGGTCGCGGAACCTCGATTGAGTTCGTCGAGGCGGGCGCGGCAGCCGAGCGCGGCATGCGCCGCATTTCTGGCATGATCGCTATCGTCGGCTGGTGCACCGAACACCGCCACTATCGAATCGCCGATATACTTGTCGATATAACCACCCCTGCTTTCGATGATCTCGGTCATCGCAGAAAGATATTCGTTCATGAACGCGACCAGTTCGGCCGGTGTCATTTTCTCCGAGATCGAAGTAAAACCCTCCAGATCGGAAAACAACACGGTGACATCGCGGGTTTCGCCGCCCAGCACCGGGAGCTTCTTGGAAGCCAGCATCTTGTCGATCACCTCCGGCGCGAGATAAAGCGCAAAGCTCTTCCGGAGCAATCGCTCTCCCTTGTCCGTCACGACGAGGCGGTACGCGACAATCGCAACCATTGAAGCGAGTCCGGCGAGGAACGGCTCGCTAAGCGGCAACGCCAACGACCGCGTAAATGCAAATGTTGCCCAGCACGTCCAGACGGCAGCCATTCCAATATAGACAAGCGTGGCTGTGCCCGGCGCCAGCATTCGCGCAGCGAGCGAGGCCAGCACGGCAAAAACGATTGCGATCATTGCCGTCGACAGCGGGCCAAGTTCGACAACTGCATCGCGGGCGATCAGATTATCGACTGCCGTCGCATGAACATAGACGCCTGGAATCGAACTGCGTCTGAATTGCCCGGCGGTAGGCTGCGCCGCAGGCAGCGCACAACGGGAGGCCCGCGATCCGTCGAGCCCCGTCGCAAAACGCTTGGACGTGAACTTTCGGTCTTCGGAATCGAGCTGTGTCCCGAAGATGACGACCTTGCCAGCGAATTCGCGGTGGAAGAAATCCGCATTGTTGCGCTCGACACAGGCACGCAGATCGGCGAACGAATATGTTTGTACTCCGTCACCGCCGCCTTCGAAGTTCAGAGTGAGCGTGTTCGGCACCGCGCTCGGAATGCGGTAGCCGGCGAGCGTTACGCTTCCATCTTCGGCCAGCCTGGGTTCGGTGTTGAGCGCGCGCGACGCCAGTTCGAGCGCCATCGAGGGCACTGGCTTTCCATCGCCTGGGAACGTCAGCGGTACTCTCCGCACTACTTCGTCGGAGTCAGTTTGCACATTGAGCGCCCGGATATTCTTCTGCTGACCAACTGCGATCCGTTGTCCAGGCGAAGGCCGGTCACCGCGCAGAGTTTCGCCCAGCACCACCTTACCGGCGGCCGATCCCGTCGCAAGAGATCGAAGAAAGGCCCGATCGAAGCCGCGCATTCGCGCTCCGAGCAGATCGTCGCCAAAAGGAAGCTCGGACTGTTCGATCGACTTGGGAAATACGATATCGAAGCCCACGACCTTGGCTCCGCCGTCGATAACCGCATTCAGAACCCGTCCAATTTCCGTGGTCCAGATCAGGAGCGGCGACCCTTTGAAGGGCGGGGTTTGATAGGTCTCCTCATCGATCGCAATCACGGCGACGGGCATGATGGCGGGATCGCGGTGCGCGCCGAACGCTTCCCAACGCAGCGCCGTGAGAGCATCTATCGACCAGCCATGGATGAGGTTGAATGGCGGAAGGACGAAAACAATGCCGCACGCCAAAGCTATCAGAATGATGGCGATTGCATCGCGTCTGATGACGCTGCCCATGGCGGTGTCCGGGTTGTCGAACGCGCTTGACTAGTTCAGACGCACCAAACGGCCGATGATCGGGGTCGGACCGGGCTCGGCTTGGGGATCGATCAAGAAAACAGTCCTCTGCGAGCCCAGACTCTGCAGCATACGTGCCACCCGGTTTCAAATTCGTTCTGGTCTTGGCAAAGTCGTAGAACTTGCCGCGCACAACGGAAGCAGCGGTGAGGTTCACATCGTACCGCTCGCCCGTCACATCGAGCCTTTCAACGACGAGCGTTCCGCGACCGGTCGTTTCCACAACCGGCGAAAGGCCGTGGAGGGTAAGCTGCGGTGACATCGAGCGCATTCCGTCGACGCTGCGGACCACCGTTGCCGCGCTCTCGCTGACTGCCCGGTCGATCAACTGCGAATGACTGGAATCGCATTCCACCTTGCCGGCCTTGACCTCGCTGAGATGGACCATGCTCTCTTCTGCGCCCACGATCACCGTCCCTACTCCCGTAATCGTTTCGCGCCAGCAAGATTTCATGTAGCCGAGCACGACCATGCCGGCCAGCCCGATCTTGATGACTGCCCCGGGAGCGACATAGTCCATGAACTCGGCGCCGGTAACCTTGCCTTGCACCTCCTCAACGACGGCAACCGGCGCCTGCGCTGCAGCCAACCCGGTAAAACCAACGAAGCCGACAAATGCGGCCAACAAACTTTTCATTCCGGAAACCTCAGTAGAGTTATTATCCCACAAGGACGAGGCCGACAATAACAGACGGCGATCTCGTCGATAACCCTTCTGTTGGCATAAATGGATCGGAGTCGTCGGCGAGACGCACACAGCAAATTCAACGTCGGAAAAATTATTTGATTCGAATTTTTTGGGAATGTGCTCTGGATCACACCGAGCAGTAATGCGTCGTGATATCATCACCTGCCAACGGCTCGCTCGCGGCGGCACAAGTCGAAGAGGCAGGCAAAGCTGCCGTCACCACACAGAGGTTGCACTTTCTGCGGCCGCTTTTGAGAACACTGGGTAGAATCACCCTAGTATTGAGGGTCGTACATTTGCGACTGGACGTATGCGAGGAGATCGTTAGGCGCGTGGCCAACCGCAAGACCCCGCTTGTAGGCGACGCCGGCAACGGCCGCCGCGATGTGAGCCGAGACTTCACGGATCCGCGGTAGAGCCGGATAGAGGCTGCCCTGTTCGATGTCAGCCTCGCTTACGAGATGCGCCAGCATTTGCGCGGCGGCCATGAACATCTCGTCGGTCACCAGTTTTGTTCCGCTCGCGATCGCGCCGAGACCGACGCCGGGGAAGATGTAGGAATTGTTCCCCTGTCGCGGCACGAACGTTTTGCCGTCGAGTTTCACCGGATCGTACGGGCTGCCGCAGGCGAACAGCGCGCGGCCGCCGGTGTGGCGATAAGCCTCCTCGGCGGAGCACTCTGCCTTCGAGGTTGGATTGGAGAGCGCAAATACGATCGGCCGATGGTTGATCTCCACCATGGTTTGCAGCACCTCGGGCGTGAAGGCGCCGCCGACCGCAGCAACGCCGATGATCGCGGTAGGTTTGAGCGTACGGATCGCGGTCAGGAAGTCGCCGATCGGTGCATGATCATGCGCATAGCGAAGTTTGTGTTCGGTGAGATCCGATCGGCTCCTGACGACCAGACCGCGGGAGTCCACGAGCCAATTGCGCCGCAGAGCCTCGGCTTCGGACGCACCTTGCGCCATCATGGCCGAAACCACGAGATCGGCAATGCCGGTCGCAGCTTCGCCCGCGCCAAGGAAAAGCACCGTCTGGTCGGCGAGCTTGCCGCCAGTCACGCGCAGCGCCGAAAACAGTCCCGCAAGCGCCACAGCGGCGGTGCCCTGAATGTCGTCATTGAAGACGCATATCTTGTCGCGATATTTGTGCAAAAGGCGGAAGGCCGAGTGGTTGGCGAAATCCTCGAACTGGATCAGCACGCCGGGGAAAGTCTGGCGCGCGGCGGTAATGAACTCGTCCACCAGTTCATCGTAAGCGGCGCCGGTCAGGCGTCTCTGGCGCAGACCGATATAATAAGGATCGTTCAGGAAATCCTCGTTGTTGGTGCCGACGTCCAGCATCACGGGCAGACAGTGTTCCGGGTGCACGCCGGCGCATGCGGAATAAAGCGAAAGCTTTCCGACCGGAATGCCCATGCCGTGCGCGCCGAGATCGCCGAGGCCGAGGATGCGCTCGCCGTCGGTGACGACGATGAGCTTTGCCGGATAGGGCCAGTTGCCCAGGAGTTCGGTGATGCGTCCGCGATCGTTGGCTCCGATGAACATGCCGCGCGGCCGCTGGAAGATGAGCCCAAAACGCTGGCAGGCGAGGCCCACCGTCGGGGTGTAGATAAGCGGCTGGATTTCATCGATGTTGTCGCACACAACGCGGAAGAACAGCGCCTCGTTGCGGTCGTGCAATGAGTTGAGCGCGATGTATTTTTCCAGATCACTGGGCAGGCTGCGCAGATTGGTCAGCACACGCTCGGCCTGTTGCTGCATCGAGAGCACGTGCGCAGGCAAAAAACCGCGCAAACCCAGCGCGTCGCGCTCTTCTTCGGTAAAGGCGGTACCCTTGTTGAGCAGCGGATCGCGCAAAAGCGCCATGCCGCGCGGCGCATCGGGAGACAGTGGACCGGCGCTGGCCCGGACTGGCACACTGGCAATCATCGTATTCCCCCCAAACGGTTGACCAATTTTCTTGCACCATCCGCTCATTGAGGCAACAGGTCTTGATCGAGATCAAGACAAAAGAAATGTTTCGTGAACCTTTCGCAGCGCAGCGTTCCGCCGAGCTTCGCTTGCTTCGTCCTCGTTCAAATTCGCCCCAGGGCCGTCAGAATGACCTGCGGCGTCAAAGGAATCTCGGTAATAATAGCGCCAAACGGCGTGAGCGCGTCATTCACCGCATTAGCCACGGCGGCTGCGGCCCCTGCCGTCCCGGCCTCTCCTGCGCCCTTCGCACCCAACTCTGTCTCAAGCGTCGGCGACACCACGTGCCCCACATCTATATCGGGCATCTCGCCGGACATCGGAACCAGATAATCGGCCATGTTGGCGTTGGTCAGCTGACCGCGCTCATCGTAGATGCATTTTTCGAACAGCGCGGCACCCAGGCCCTGCACCACGCCGCCCCGGATTTGTTCATCGACCAGTTGCGGGTTGATGATGGTACCGCAATCCTCGACCACCCAATGCCTGAGCAGCCTGACGAAGCCGGTGTCGGTGTCAACCTCGAGCCATGAGGCCTGAACACCGTTGGTGAATGCGAACGGATATTCGCGGGGCACGAAATGGCGCGTCGCCATCAATTCAGGCTGAATTCCCGGCGGCAGCGTATCCGGGCGGAAGTAGACGATTCGCGCAAGTTCGCGCAAGTCGATGCGCGACGATCCGTCACTGGCGTTCACGACCGCGTTGTTGACGATGTCGAGTTCGGCAGGTGAGGATTGCAGGATTGCTGCCGCGACGTCGAGAACGTTCTTGCGTAGAATTTTCGCTGCCTGAAGCGCGGCCTCGCCGCCGATGCCGGCGCCGCGCGATGCCCAGGTGCCGCCGCCATAGGGCGTGTTGTCGGTATCGCCCAGGATGACGCGGACGCGCTCTAAAGAGACACCCAGCACGCTGCCGACGATCTGCGCCGTGAGGGATTCCGAGCCCTGCCCCTGCTCGGTGATACTGGTCTGGCAGATCACCGAACCTGTGGCGTCCAACCGCACGGCGACGCCGTCCTGCGAAGAAATACGCGCGCCACCGACGCCGTAAAACGCCGCGCTCGGATTGGTGACCTCGATGAAACTGGCAATGCCGATGCCGCGATGAATGTTCCTTTTACGCAATGCCGCCTGTTCCGCGCGCAGTGCGTCATAATCCATCATCTTCATCAGCTTGTTCATCGCGGCGTGATGCGACAACTGCTCAAACCTCAAGCCCGAGGGCGAGGCGCAGGGATAGGCATCATCGGCGATGAGATTGCGGCGGCGGATTTCTACCGGATCGATGCCGATTTTTGCCGCCGCCAGATCAATCAGGCCTTCGGTCACCGAGCACGCAATGGGGTGACCGACGGCGCGATACTGGCACATCACGTTTTTGTTCTGGAACACGACACGGGCCCGGGCGCGATAATTTTTCGTCACATAGGGACCGCCGACCAGATTGACGACCTGGTTGGCCTCGATCGCGCTGGTGCGCGGGTACATCGAATAGGGGCCGATACCGGTGAGATCGTCGATCTCGAACGCCATGATTGTCCCGTCGCGCTTGACGCCGATCCGCCCCTCGCAGCGATGGTCGCGGGCGTGAATGTCTGTGTTGAAGCTTTCGACCCGGTCCGCGACGAATTTGACCGGCCGACGCAACATTTTCGACAGTGCATAGACAGCCATTTCGTCGGCGTAAATGTGGACCTTGATGCCGAAGGAGCCGCCGACATCCTTGCAGACCACGCGAACCTGCGACTCTTCAAGCCGGAGATGGAGGGCCGCGATGTTTTGCACCATGTGCGGAGCCTGCGTGCCTTGGTAGATCGTCAGCCTCGCCTCGGCGGCGTTCCAGTCGGCCACGACCGCGCGCGGTTCCAGCGTTACGCCAGTGTGCCGTCCAAAGATGAAATTCGCCTCCATTACCTCGTCGGAAGCTGCGAACGCTGCGTCGACCGAGCCGGCGTCGAGGTTGCGCTCGAAAGCGAGATTGTCTCCCAGCGCGGGATGAATGACAGGGGTTTGCGGATCGAGCGCGGTGCGCATGTCCGTCACCGCATCCAGCTCCTCGTATTCGACCCTGACGATCTCGGCCGCATCCTCAGCAACGGCGCGGCTTGTCGCCACGACGGCCGCGACCGCTTCGCCCTGCCAGCACACGCGGTCGATCGCGATCGCATGCTGGGCTGCGGATTTTAGACCCTTCAGATGCGACAGCACGCCGACCCAGGGCGTGATGACGGTCGCAAGCTCTTCACCTGTCACGATGGCGATAACGCCCGGCGCGCGCCGCGCTTCGGCGGCATCGATAGCAATGATTTTCGCATGGGCATGCGGTGAGCGCAGGAACACCACGTGGGCCATGCGCGGCAGCTCGATGTCGCTGACATAGAGCCCCCGCCCCTGCATCAGCCGCTCGAGGTTCGGCCGCGGGACAATCTTGCCGATGTACGAGTTCGGCCGATCCAGCATCGAGAGAATTTCGGGATTTGCCGATGCGACAGTCATGGCTTGCGCTCCCTTCGCTGGCGCGCCGTGGTCTCGATCGCATCGATGATAGCCTGGTAGCCTGTGCAGCGGCAGTAATTGCCGGAAAGATGCTCGCGTATACGCTCTCGATCCGGCTCGGCATCCTGTTTCAACAGATCCTGTGCAGCGACGAGCATTCCCGGCGTGCAAAAGCCACATTGCAGTGCGTTGCGATCGCGAAAGGCGGCCTGCAGATCGGCGATCTCGCCGCTGTCGGATAATCCCTCGATGGTTTCGACAGATCCGCCATGCATCTGCACCGCCAGCACCAGGCAGGAACGTACGATTTCCCTGTTCACGCGCACCGTGCACGCGCCGCAAACCCCGTGCTCGCAACCCACATGCGTCCCGGTCAGTTGCAAGTGCTCCCGCAGGAAATCCGCCAGATTGAGGCGCGGCGGAACATGCGCATCGACGCGCTCGCCGTTAACTTCGAGCGAGATCTGCATATTGGCCGTCACACAGATCCCCCGACATCGAGATCGGGGCGGCCAAGAAGCGTTGACACGCAACGCGCCAGCAGCACCTTCGCGAGATGCCGGCGCATCGAAGCGGACGCCTGCTGGTCCTCCGGGGGATCGAGCTCTTCGCCCAGCGCCGCCGATGCATCCGACAGGAGCGCCGGCGTGACGACGACATCGATCAGTTTTTCGGCGGACCGGGCAAGTACGGGTCGATCGCCGACGGCGAAAAGGACCATGCGAAGGTCGGTGAAGACATCACCTAGCACGATCGCCTGCGCCGCCAGGCCGGCGATGGCGTAATCGCCGTGCCGCCGCGCAAATTCGTGAAAGAAATGCACGGAGCTCTTTCGCGCGACCGGCAGTTCGACGGCGATGAGCAATTCCTGCGCCGACAACACCGTCTCATAAACTCCTGTGAAGAAATCCCCGGCCGCAATCCGCCGTTCACCGGTCTGACTGCGAACAATAATGGTCGCGTTCAACGCGATCATGCAGGCCGGCAATTCCGAGGCGGGGTCGGCATGCGCAAGGCTGCCACCGATCGTTCCCCTGTTGCGGATCGCGGGATGGGCGACATGGGCAATCGCTTCCGTCAGCAACGGTGCGTGCGCGGCGACCTCGGGCGACTTCAAGAGATCAACGTGGCGCGTCAGAGCGCCGATAATCAGGGCACCACCCCTCACCGCGATGCCCCGCAATTCGGCGATCTCGCCGATATCGACAATGAGCTCCGGAGAGATCAAACGCAGGTTCATCGCAGGCATCAGACTCTGGCCGCCTGAAAGCACCTTGGCCTTGTCCCCGTGTGCGACGAGCAACTCCAATGCGTTCACAACACTGGTTGCGCGTGCGTAGTTGAAAGCCGAGGCTTTCATTTGGCGTGACCTTCCCCCGGCCGGATTGTGTGTAATTTTTCAAGATTAAACGGCGGCAACCTTCAAACGTCAAGTTTGTTTATCGAGCGATTATTTCGAGAGATTCGGCTTTCGGACTTGTGATATCTTCGCCAAGCAAGCACGGTTTGGTTTGCGTCAAATCGACCCCAGGGGGAAGGAACAGGCGATGAATCTGGGTTTCTTTACGATGCCGATCCACCCGCTTGACAAGGACTGGCAGCTATCCCTGCGGGAAGACCGCGAAGCTTTTCTGCTGGCGGACGAACTGGGATTCACCGAAGCCTATGTGGGCGAGCACGTCACCGACAAGGCCGAGAACATCACCTCTTGCATCGCGTTCATCGCCTGGATCGCGGCGGCTACCAAGCAGATCAGGCTGGGCACCGGCACGATCAATATGCCGAACACCCATCCCGCCACCGTCGCCGCCAGCATGGCGATGCTCGATCACATGCTCGACGGGCGTTTGATTTTCGGAATCAGTCCTGGCGGGCTTCTGTCGGACGCGGAGTTGTTCGGCAATCTCGACGCCAATCGCAACGAGATGTTTCTTGAATCGATCAATCAGGTCCTGGACATCTGGGCCGGCGAGCCGCCGTACAATTTCCAGGGAAAATACTGGAACATCTCGACGCAAAAGACCCTGATCAAGGACATCGGCCAGGGATTCATTGCGCGGCCGCTGCAGCGGCCGCATCCGCCGATCGTCGTGACCGCCGTCGCGCCGTTCTCAAAGGGCGTCACCGAAGCTGCCGCGCGCGGCTGGGATCCGATTTCAGCAAATTTCCTGATGCCGGCCTGGGTGAAAAGCCACTGGCCCAGATATGTCGAGGGTTGCGAGCGCGGCGGGCGCGCGGCCAACCCCGCGAATTGGCGCGTCGCCAAGAGCGTATTTGTCGCCAAGGATGCGGCGACGGCAAAAGCCTACGCGACCGACCCGGACGGTCCTTACGTCTACTACTATCGTTCGTTGTTCACGAAGCTGAAGAAGAACGGGCGCATCGATTTGTTCAAGACACGCCGCGATCAACCTGACGACGAAGTGACGCTGGAGATGATCTGCGACAAACTAGTCATCTATGGCACTGCCGAGAGCGTTGCGGATCAGGTGCTGGCTTTCCAGGATGAAGTCGGCAAGTTCGGCACGCTATTGTATGCCGGCAAGGACTGGAAGGATCGCGAGCTCGGTCGCCAGTCCATGATTCTGATGGCCGAAAAGGTCATGCCGCGCGTTAACGCCGGCGCTGCGAAACAGTCCAACGCCGCGGAATAGTCCGCAAGCCAACCTAAAAAGGGCTCGCCGTGGTTCTCACCGATCGCATTCCCTATCAGGCGCAGGTCGACCGGCCGAAACTCAGGCTGCCGGGCGGCAAGAAACTTGCGGTATGGGTCATCCTCAATGTCGAGGAGTGGCGGATCGAGAACGCGATGCCGCGAACCGTATTGAGTCCGCCGATGGGACAGCCGCTGTTGCCGGACGTCCCTAACTGGTCGTGGCACGAATATGGAATGCGCGCAGGCTTCTGGCGGCAGTTCAAGGCGCTGACCGACCGCAAGGTACCGGTGACCCTGGCGTTGAATGCCAACGTCTGCAGTTCCTACCCCCGCGTCGCTTCTGCCGCGCTCGATGCCGGCTTTGAGTTCATGGGCCACGGATTTGTTCAAGGACCGATGCACCGGCTGGACAATCAGGCGGATGCGATCAAACGGGCCGTCGAAACAATCGCGAAATACACCGGCAAGTCGCCGAGATCGTGGGAAAGCCCGGGGCTGACGGAGACCGACGAAACTCTCGATCTCTTACGCCTCAACGGCATCGAATACGTGGCGGACTGGGTGATCGACGATCTGCCGCAGGATATCTTGACGCCTCACGGCACCATCACGACAATTCCGTACTCGGTCGAGACCAACGACATTGTCATTCATGCGCTGCAGCACCTGCCTTCCGAGCAATTTCTGAAGCGCTGCACCGATCAGTTCGACCGCTTGTACCTCGAGGGTGGGACCAACGCGCGGATCATGGCGATCTCAATTCACCCTTACATTACCGGTGTCCCGCACCGCATCAAATATCTGGAAGCGCTGCTTGATTATGTCATCGGCCATGATGGCGTTGCCCTGATGACCGCGAGCCAGATCGGCGACTGGTACCGGAGCGAAATGTCGAAATCACAGTCGGACCGGACACCGGATGCGCAATCCGTAACAGCCGGACCATCGAGATGATCTGAGATGCTCAGCCGACCGCTTTCACCGGCGCGCGCGTCTCGGCCGCCGCTGTTCCAAAAACGCGTTCGAAGCCGGCCAGAAATATGTCCAGCGCGTCGATGATCATCTGTTCCTTGTCCTCCAGCACGGGGGATTCGTAGATGTATTTGCGAACCCCGTAATAAAAGATTCCGCTGTGAAACACCCATGCGATTTCAAGCTCGGACGCGGTCGGCTTGCTTTGCACCGGAAGCCCTGCTTCGTAGCGGCACTCCCTGATGATGCGCGACAGAATCTTGTCTCGCACCACGCCGACGTACCATCGGTTGATATCGAGCCCCTTCAGGCCCGAGTAGAAATAAATACGAAGCCATTTGCGGGTAAAGATTACATCGGTATAGGCGTTGTAGAATTCCCGCAGCCGATCGCGGATTGGCCGGGAGCGGTCGGTGAGCAGCTTCTCCCAGCCGGTATCGAGCGGATCGAGATAGACAGTACGGTAGACCTCCTTGATCAAGTCGTCCTTGCTTGGAAAGTAGCGGTATAGCAGCGGCTGGGTCACGCCGAGCCGGCGCGCCAGGTCGCGCGTCCCGCCGCCAAAGCCTTCTTCCGAGAAAAACTCCGTCGCCTTGGCAACGAACTCCTTGCGGCGGTCGTCCGGGGACAACCGCTTCTGCTTCGCGCGAGCACGCTTGGGCGTTGTTTTCTTGCTCATGACTTGGGGGCCGTGGAAGTGCCGCCGGTCCCGAGAAATCGGCCGTAGCCGCCGCGGGCGAACAGCAGCGGCTCTTGCCGGTTGTACGAGTAGGCCTCGACCGCACCGAGGAAAATGACATGGTCGCCGCCATAATATCGATTGGCGGCACGGCATTGAAAATTTGCGACACTGTCCGCCAGAAGCGGCGCGTTGCCAAGGCCCGGGGCCCATTCCACGCCGGCGAACTTGTCGTCGGAAGATTTTGCAAATCTGGTCGCAAGCGCTTGCTGAGATGCGCCGAGAACGTTGACCGCGAAATGGCTGGCGTTCTGGAAGATGCTCAACCCCTGAGAAAACGTCCCCAGGCTCCAGAGCACCAGCGGCGGGTTGAGCGATACCGACGCGAACGAATTGCAGGTCAGCCCATAGGGCCTTCCATCGGTACCTGCGGCCGTGATGATGGTGACGCCGGTGGCGTAAGTGCCGAGCGCATTGCGAAAATCCCTGGGATCGACCCGCGAACTATCGCTTGCCAACTCGTTGGCCGGATCCGGATTGGTCGGATGCTTTGGTGCGTCGCTCATCCGCCGTCTCAAAGCGTCAGGTTTTCGGAAGGCAGACCGAGCGTGACACGGCCGTAGTTGGTGCCAGCCGCATCGAAATTGAACGCGATGTGCGAATTTATCGCGTGAGCGTCACGAAACTGCCGCTGCAATGCTCCCGTCGTGAACAGGCCCCGCGCACCGCTCGCCGAAAACAACAATGACACCGCTTCCGTGCAAAGATTGACGGAAAAAGCGCCGTCGCGGCGTGATTTGGTCTTGGCGGCGATATCCGGAACGTGGCCGCGCCGTGCGTCGGCCATTGCCTCTATGCATGTCGAACGCATGATCAGGCGGGCCGCGTCGATCTTGGCGGAAGCCTCGGCAATCTTGATCTGTGTGCTCTGAAGGTCGGAGAGTTTGGCGCGATTATAGGTCGACGCGCGATGCCGGGCGACATCGACATAATCGTCCAGACAGGCTTGCGCATTTCCCAGGGCGACGCCGGAAAGCACATAAGGAAACAACGAGAATACCGGCAGCGCATATAGTGCGTTCGGATTGACGGCGCTCCCGGGCGTCGGGCCGCCGGCGAGATCGTTCACGGCGATCGTCATGGACTCCGCGACAAACGCATCCTTGACCTCGACGTCGTTCGATCCGGTTCCGCGTAATCCGGCCGCGTTCCACGTGTCGAGGATTTTGTAGTCGCTTTTGTTGAGGAGAAAGATCCGGTATTCGATCCCGTCGGCGTCATCGTCGGATGAAACAACGCTGGCAAGCATATTCCAATCGCTGGAATCGGCGCCTGACGAGAATGGCCAGCTGCCACGCAGCAAATATCCGCCGTCGACCTTCCTGGCGCGGCCGGCTGGAAAAATGAAGGAGGATGCAATCAGAGTGTTCGCGTCCTTGTTCCAGACCAGATCCTGAGCGCGCTTGTCGAACATACCCAGCATCCAGTGGTGGCTCGCCAGATTGGCGAAATTCCAGGCCACCGACGCATCAGCCTGCCCTATCGTATCGGCGCAGTCGACCAGCGCAACATAATCGAGTTCGGAGCCACCTACTCTCTTCGGCTGCACGATCCTGAACAAACCCGCATCATGCAGATCGCGCTCGGTCTCCGGTGGCAGGCGCCGCAGTTCCTCCGTCCGGGAAGCGCGTTCGCGCAGTTGCGGGATGAGCGCCCTGGCACGGGTGACCATGGCGGCATAGGCGCGGTCGTCCGCGTCCGGCCCCGAGGGCAGGCCCGCGTTTGGTTTCCGGCCAACACCCGGCATTTTGCTGTTCCTCGCTATCTCACCCGTCGCGTGGTCGGGCGGTGTGGCCGATCGAGATACTCGCCTTGCCACACCGCGACGAAAGCTCCTTGACGGTCGACGTTACTCAATGATTGTTTATCGCGTGATCACTAATTAAGGCGCGGCGCGCGTTGCCCGTCAATCGAATTCGACAGGCAAGGAAAGAACACTTATGAACAAGACCGTTGGAATCGTCGGGCTTGGCATCATGGGAGGCGCGATCGCCCGCAATCTTGTCGATCGTGGATGGCGCGTGATCGGCTTCGACACCGACGCCGCACGGCGCGCCGAGCTTGCGGTGGCCAACGTCACGATCGCCGGTGACGTCGCTCAGGTCGCGCGCGAGGCGCCCATCATCATGACCAGTCTTCCCAGCCCCTCCGCCGTCGAGGATGTCGCGCAGGAAATCGCCAATTCCGGTCAGCCTCCACGAATCGTGGTCGAACTCAGCACGCTCACCATCGCCGACAAGCTTCGCTTCGAAACGATCCTGAAGAAGGCCGGCCACATTGCGCTGGATTGTCCGCTGAGCGGAACAGGTGCGCAGGCAAGGAACCGCGATCTGGTGGTTTATGCCAGCGGCGATAGTGATGCGATTGCACAATGCATGAGCCTGTTCGCCGACTTCGCCAAGCAAAGCGCCGATCTTGGCGTGTTCGGCAATGGTAGCCGGATGAAATTTGTCGCCAATCATCTGGTGGCTATTCACAACGTCGCCACAGCCGAGGCGATGATCCTGGCGCAGCGCGCCGGGCTCGATCCGAAAATGGTCGTCGAAATGGTCGGCCCCGGCGCTGGCGGTTCGCGGATGTTTCAGATGCGAGCTCCGATGATGGTCGAAGGCGTTTATGAACCCGCGACAATGAAAGTATCGACCTGGAAAAAGGATATGGCGATCATTGCCGAGTTTGCCGAGGATGTCGGCTGCGCAACTCCTCTGTTTACGCTGACGCAGCCCGTCTACACAGAAGCGATGGCGATGGGTCTGGGCGACCAGGACACCGCAGCAGTTTTCGAAGTGCTGAAGAAGAGCATCATTACCGGCGCCAAATCTGGCGCGCGGAAGCGGGGATAGAGCGCATCCGACGCTCCGAATCGCTGAACCGCTGGAGACGCCGGCCAGATCATTGAGGGCGCTGACCCGCGATGCCGCACTGCATCAAAGGTGCCGGCGGATTTCGGGTTCTCCCGTCATCCGGTATTGCCAAAATATACAGCACGGCAAATCAATGGCGTGGTTATCACTTGATCATTTATAACTTCCGTCCGATAAATCACTCAATCAACAAACAAGAACAGTCGAAATTCGATTTGCAGCATTCCGGGGAGAATTTGATGACGATATCGCGAAGGCAATTTGTCGGTAGTGTTGCCGGCGCGGGTATCGCCAGCATGGCGGCCCCCAACCTCGTCTTTGCCCAGAATAGCGGACCTGTTCGCGTCGGTCTGCTCGCGGCCAAAACTGGACCGCTGGCCTCCGGCGGCATCGACATGGAACTCGCGTTGACGATGTTTCTGAAGGAGCGCGACAATACGCTGGCGGGCCGCAAGGTCGAGTTGATTGTAGCCGATACTGCCGGCGTTCCGGCCACCGCGCGCACCAAGACCCAGGAGCTGATCGAAAAGAACGGCATCCATTGCGTCATCGGCCCGCTCGCCGCATTCGAGGCGCTGGCGATCGCCGACTACCTTACTGAAAAGGAAGTACCAACCCTCGGCGTAGCAGCAGCGGAGGACATGACGCAGCGGCACCCGAGCCCGTGGTTTGTCCGCCTGACGTCGACGTCGGCACAATGCGCCTATCCGCTTGCCGAATATTCCGCCAAGGATTTGAAATACAAGAAGATCGTCACAATCGCCGACGACTTCGCCTACGGGCATGAGATGTGCGCCGGCTTCCAGCGCGCGTTCGAGGACAATGGCGGCAAGATTATTCAAAAAATCTTCACGCCGCTGGCAACACCGGACTACGGCAGCTATGTCGCCCAGGTAAAGGGCGCGGATGCGATCTTCCTCGGCACCGCCGGCTCGAACGGATTCCGGTTTCTTCGCCAATTCATCGAATATGGCCTGAAGGACAAGATGGCCGTCATCGGCGGCATGACGGCGCTCGACGAATCCGTGCTTCGCAATATGGGCGATGAAGCGTTGGGTATCGTGACCACGAGCTGGTATTCCGCGGAACTGGACAACCCGCTCAACAAGGTCTTCGCGCCTGCGTTCCGCAAGCAGTTCAAATACGATCCGGGATATTATGCCGGCGGCACCTACGTCTCGGGAGAAGTTCTGGAAGCCGCGCTAAAAACCACGAAGGGAAATGCGGAAGACAAGAAAGCCTTGATGGCGGCGATCCGCGGCAGCAACGCGGAGACGGTGCGCGGTCTCCTCAAATTTGACGAGTTCGGCAATGCGATCGGAAACGTTTACATCCGCAAGGTAACAAGGAGCGACGGGCGTCTGGTCAATTCCGTCATCAAGACCTACCCGGATGTCACCCAGTTCTGGACTTATGACAAGACCGCATTCCTGAAGAATCCGGTATATTCGCGCGACTATCCACCGGCAAAAAACCTGGAGCAATAATTCTGCTTCCGTTGCGCGACGGCCATCGCGCAGCTCCCCGCACAAGATCGGCAGACGATGCAGTTTTGGATCATTCAGGGTCTCAACAGCCTGTCGCTCGGTGGCCTGTTATTTCTGCTCTCGTCGGGATTTTCGCTGATCTTCGGCCTGATGAGACTGGCAAACCTGACGCACGGCGCCTTCTTCATGCTCGGAACCTATTTTGGCGCGACGGCGCTACGGTCCTGGGATGGCCTGAATATCTGGGTGACGGCGATCGGTGCCGGGATTGCAGTTGCGGCAATCGGCGGTCTTTTCGAACGGCTGGTGCTGACCCGGCTGAAGACCAACCCGCTCGGACAGGTGCTGGTCACGCTCGGCATGTCCTTCATCATTTCCGATGCCTGCCTGATGTTGTGGGGAGGCGATTCGATTCCGGTGCCGACGCCGCAAAACCTGCAATCCCCCACGCGCGTCCTGGGTTTCGTGTTTCCAACCTATCGGCTGGTGCTGGTGGGATGCGCCATCGGTGCCGCGGTCGTGCTGTATTTCCTGCTGGAGCGGACGCGCCTCGGGGCCATGATCCGCGCCGGCGTTGACGACAGCCAGATGGCGCGCGCAGTGGGAATCCCCGTCTCCAATTTGTTTACGGTGGTGTTTTGCCTGGGCGCAGGAATCGCCGGCGCCGGCGGCGTGCTGGGCGGACCGATCCTGTCGGCTTATCCGGGTCTCGATGCCGACATGCTGCCGCTGGCGCTGATCGTCGTCATTTTGGGCGGCATTGGAAGCCTGCTGGGTGCGTTTGTCGGCAGCTTTATTATCGGATTCATCTATACATTCGGCACAGCGCTGTTTCCGGAGCTTGCCTACATTATCCTGTTCCTGCCGATGATCTTCGTCATTGCGTTCCGGCCTCAAGGCCTGTTTGGGCGCGTCGGCGCATGAAATGGATTGCCGCAGCCTTGTTCGCCGCATTGCTTCTTCTGCTGCCGGCCTTCGCCGGCGATTTCTATGTCAATCTCGCCAGCCAAATCCTGATCGCGGCGATCTTCGCCCTCAGCCTGAACCTCCTGGTGGGCTTTGGCGGGATGACATCGCTCGGCCACGCGTCATATCTCGGCGTCGCCGCCTATATTTCCGCGCTGCTGACAAGCCGATACGGCTTGGGGCATGGGCCGGCCGCCTTCCTCTCGATCGCGGGCACAACCGCGATGGCCGCATTCTTCGGCGTCATCGCGCTCCGCGCCACGGGCCTGGGCTTTCTCATGATCACGCTGGCTTTGTCGCAGGTGTTGTGGGGACTCGCCTATCGCATGTCGAACGTCACCAATGGCGACAATGGAATAGCGGGCCTGACCCGGCCGATGCCCTTTGGCATCTCGCTCGACAGCGCCGCATCGTTTTACTGGTTCGCACTGGTTGTGGCGTCGATTGCCTTCCTGATGATGGCGATTTTCGTGTCGTCGTCATTCGGATCGTCATTGAAGGGTGTACGCGATCAGCCGCGCCGGATGGCCGCTCTCGGCTTCAATCCCTGGATGATCCGATGGATCACGTTCATCTATGCCGGCTTCTGGGGCGGCATATCCGGATTGCTTTACGTCTACTACAACAAATATATCCACCCGACTTCGCTCTCCACCACGAGTTCGGCTGAGGCGCTGCTCGGCGTTATTGCCGGCGGCTCGGGAACGCTGGGCGGTCCAGCCGTCGGCGCCGCGCTGGTGCTGTTATTGAAGAATTACGCCTCGGCCTACGTTGAACGGTGGAACATGCTGCTGGGTCTGGTCTTCCTCTTCATCGTTCTCGTCATGCCGACGGGAATCGTTCCCGGCATGAGCAGGCTGGCGACGGGATTACGCGGGGAATCGCGATGACCCCGATGACATCAGACTATGCGCTTGAAGTCCTCGACCTGAAGAAAGCCTTTGGCGGCCTTGTCGTCACGCAAAACATATCTCTCGCCATCCGCCCGGGCGAACGCCGCCTGATCATCGGTCCGAATGGCGCGGGGAAAACCACTTTATTCAATCAGATCAGCGGCGACATGCGGCCGAATTCGGGCCGGGTCAAATTGTTCGGCGCCGACGTGACGCAATTTGCGCCCTACAAGCGGGCGCATTTTGGACTGTCACGCACATACCAGATCATCACCCTGTTCACCGGCGATACCCTCGAGCACAACGTCACGCTCGGCCTGCTCGGTCTACGTCCGTCGCGCTGGCAGATGTGGCGCCCGTTGTCGTTTTACAGCGATCTCGCGACCGAGGCCCGCCGGACTCTCGATGCGGTCGGACTTTTGCATCTGGCTGCACACCCGGTATCCGATATTGCCTATGGCGAAAAACGCCGTGTCGAACTCGCCATGGCGCTTGCGCAAAAGCCGCGCGTGCTGCTGCTCGACGAACCTCTGGCGGGTCTCTCAAACACCGAGCGATCCCAGGTGAAGTCGCTGATCGCGTCGATCCCGCGGGAGACCACCGTGATCATGATCGAACATGACATGGATACCGCCCTTGACCTTGCGGAGACGGTAACGCTGCTAAATTACGGCCGCGTTATCGTCGATGGCGACCGTGACGCGGTAATCGCGGACGAACGAACGCGCGAGGTGTATCTTGGCGTCTGACGCACTCAATCTGACAAACGTGCATACATTTTATGGTGAAAGCCATATATTGCACGGCGTCAGTTTTTCCTTGCGGCCGGGCGGCGTGCTGGCGCTGCTGGGGCGCAATGGCGCGGGAAAGACCACCTGCATCTCGACGATCATTGGTTTTCTGAAACCGCGGGACGGCGAAATCAGGTTATTTGGAGAGTCGATTGAAGGACTCAGCCCCGAACGTATCTCACACCTCGGGATCGGTCTCGTACCGCAAGGGCGCCGCATCTTTTCGTCTCTCACGGTTCGCGAAAACCTTGTCGTGGCGCAGCAGCGCGAGAGCACGACCGGTAAGCCCTGGAATGTCGAGCGCATCTACAGCATGTTTCCGCGGCTGCGTGAGCGCCACGCGCAATTTGCCGGCACTCTGTCCGGCGGCGAACAGCAGATGCTGGCGATCGGACGCGCGCTGATGGGCAATCCGCGGGTACTTCTGCTCGATGAGCCGTCGGAAGGTCTCGCGCCCCTTATTGTCGCGGAGGTCGGGCGCACGATAAAGCGCTTGAAAGAGGAAGGACAATCCATCGTTCTTGTCGAACAAAATCACCAGTTGGCGCTCGACGTTGCGGATCACGCGGTCATTCTCAACACCGGACGCTGCGTGTTTGCCGGCAACGCCAGCGACATTCTGAATGATGAAGAACTGATCGCACAGAATCTTGGCATCTACCATGCTCACTAGACTAACAATCCACCTTTGAGTTGAGGTCAAACAATGAAAATCGGCGTATGCGGAACGGGACGAATGGGATCATCGATCGCGCAGCGGTTGATGTCGGTCGGGCACGAAGTCGGGGTCTGGAATCGCAATTCGGCGAAGACAGGGCCCCTGACGGATGCGGGCGCAAAAGCATACGCCTCTCCGGCCGAACTCGTGGAGGCCAGCGAGGTCATTGTCGTGATGTTGCTGAATGACGCCGCGACCGAGGCGGTTTACCGCGGGCCCAACGGCATTCTGAAATCCAAGCTCGCCGGCAAGCTCGTCATCGATATGAGCACAGTGCGCCCCGACACGATGCAGACAATCGGGGCAGCGGTGGCACAGCAGGGAGCGGCATTTGTCGAATCTCCGGTTGGCGGAAGCACTGGTCCGGCGAAAGAGGGCAAGCTGTTCGGCCTTGTAGGGGGCGCAAAGGCAGATGTGACCAGGGCGATGCCGGTTCTCGAGCAATTATGCCGCCGCATCGAACATGTCGGAGAACTCGGCTCGGGCGCAACCATGAAACTTGCCGTCAATCTGCCGCTGCTGGTGTACTGGCAGGCGCTCGGCGAAGCCTTGACCATCTGTAAGCCGCTCAATCTTCCCGCCGACCGGCTGATCGACATTTTGTCAGACACCGCGGGCACGCCGACCGCCATGAAAGGGCGCGGCGCTGTCATCGCCAAGGTATTGGGCGGAGCGCCGCTCGGCGAAACTGCGTTCGGCCTCAGTGCAGCGAAAAAGGATCTGGCAACCGCGGTTCAATTCGGCGCTTCGATTCATGCCGAACTCCCCGTCACCGCAAGCGCCCTTGCCTGCTTTGAGGAAGCGGAAGCTGCTGGCCTTGCCGATGCCGATGCAACCGCGGTTTCGACCCGCTGGGCCAAACGCCCCAGCGCCAAAAAATAAATCGCTGTCGCCTCACCCTCGTTATTTGTCCCGAACCATCAACCTAACAGCAGAGTCAATTCAATGATCGATCGCAAGAATCGTTATGGCCGCACCGCCGCACGTATCCATGACGCCGACGGCCTCGCCCGGCGTCCGTCGTCCGTCACGATCGATATTCACGCTCACATCGTGGTTCCCCAGGCCGCCAAGCTGGCGCAACCGCATATCGATATCAGCCGGATCCCGCTCGCCTATTTTTCGGACGCCGCGAGCAAGGAGATCAATGCGCAGCAGGAGAAGGACGTCAGCGAAGTGATGACCACGATCGATCGCCGTCTGTTGGATCTTGACAGGATGGGCATCGACATTCAGGTCGTGGCGCCGGCGCCGGGCCAGTGCTATTATTCGATCGACCCGAAGATTGCAGAAGCCGCCCATCGCCTCGCCAATGATGGCGTGGTGGAATATTGCTCACGCAAGCCCGACCGGTTTGTCGGGCTCGGCGTTGTTACGCTGCAGGAGCCGGAGATTGCCGTCCGCGAGCTCGACTACATCATGAACGTTCTGAAGTTAAAGGGTGTCGAAATCCTTACCAATGTCGCCGGCCAGGAATTGTCCGATCCCAAATTCCGGCCGTTCTTTGCCAGGGCCGAGCAACTCGGAGCGTTCATCATGATGCATCCGAACGGGTTTACCCATGGCGAGCGCCTGACTCATTTCTATTTCAACAATGTTCTCGGAAACCCGTTGGATACGACGATTGCACTCCACAATCTGATTTTCTCGGGAACGCTGGCGCGCTTTCCCGAACTGAAATTAATGGCCGTACACGGCGGGGGCTACCTTCCCGGCTATTCGGGTCGGATCGATCACGCCTGGGGAGCCCGGCAGGATTCTCATGGCGAGCTGCCTTTGCCGCCGACGACTTATCTGCGGCAGGTCTATCTCGACACCGTGGTTTTTACCTATCACCAGCTCGCCTACATGATCGACGTCTTCGGTCCCGACCGTATCGTGATGGGCACCGACTACCCGTTCGACATGGCCGAGTATAATCCGGTCGGACATGTCGCTGGGGTGCGCGGCATGGACGAGGTAACGTTGGCCCAGATCGCCGGTGGCAACGCGGCGAGAGTGCTCGGCCTCGATATGTGACGCGAGCGCGCGGCTAATGCGCGGCAGCCGCCTTGAATCCCGGCTGTTCGAACGGATGAGATGTCGCGAAAGCCGGCATCTCGAAGCAACGGTCCGCCAAACGAGCCACCACCGGAAAGGCGTTCAGTTCAAGTTTGAGGTATTGCGCGGTCACGACCTGGCCGGCGACGCAGATGTCCGCCAGGCCCGGTTCCGCGCCCAGGGCAAAAGGCGCAGGCGCGCGGCGCGCGAAAAGCCGTTCATAGGTCGCAAGCCCCTCGATCGTCCAATGCTTGCCCCAATCCTCGATCACTTTGGCATCGGCACCAAATGCCTTGGCGAGATGATTGCGGACGCGAGGCACGACCAGGGGATGTGCATCGGCAATCGTCATCAGCGCCAGCGAGCGCGCGTAGGCGCGTTCCTTTGGATCTTGCGGTATCAGTCGCGGTTCGGGCTGGATTTCCTCGAGATATTCGATGATCGCCAGCGACTGGAACACCGAATGGCCGTCGTGAATAAAGGTCGGCACCACACGCTCGGCGTTGACCGCTTCATAACCCGGCTTGAATTGTTCTCCGGAAAGAATGTCGATCGGAATTTCCTCGAACGGCAGCCCCTTGAGCTTCAAGGCAACCCTCACGCGAAACGAGGCAATCGACCGCCAAAATCCGTAGACCTGTATGCTCATTGGAGAGACCCCTCACTTGCTCAATCGGCTTTCCGCTTACTCGACCATATTATGCTGTTGCCAGCGCAGCAGATAGGCCTGCAGTCGCCAGATCATGGCCGAGAGCGCAACGCCCACCAGCATCAGCACGATCACCGCAACCATCATTCCCGACGCTTCCGCCCGCGCCTCCGACTCGATGATCAGACGGCCGATTCCTCGCTCGGCACCGATGAATTCGCCGACGATGACGCCGATCAGCGCGAAGGAGATTGCCGGTGAAAGCGAAGCAAATACCCAGGCCATGGTCGAGGGTATCACGACTGTGCGGGTGATCTGCCATTCGCTCGCGCCAAGCAGTCGAGCGACATTGACGAAACCTTCGTCGATCGATCGCGCGCCTTCGAATGTATTGAAGAACACCAGGAACACGACCACGATCCACGACGTGACGACTTTGGAGGTGTCGCCTATTCCGAACGCCAGCACGATGATCGGCGCCAACGCAATCCTGGGAATGGAGTTCACCGCCGTAATGAACGGTTGAAAGATAGCACTGAGCCGATCCGAACGTCCCAGTATCAACCCGGCCGCAAAGCCTGAGGAAACGCCGGCCACGAATCCGAAGAAGGTATTCTTCAGCGTGACTGCGGTCGCGACCCAAAGGTTGTTTTCGTTGCGAGCCATGCACTTGGCAAAGTCGCCGTTGAACCAGCCATTGAACACGCCGAGCTTGGACTTGATGCAGCTCAGGATGAGAAAATGTTCGAATATCTCGGATGGTTTCGATACGAAATAAGGATCGAGCAAATCGGGCACCAGCCAGGGGGCGCTGGCATGCAGATCATACCCCCATTGCCAGATCGAAAGAACCGCGACGCAGATCAACGCCTGCCAAACCAATGTGTTGCCAGGCCGGCGCATCTTCATGGGCTGCGGCCTTTGACGAATTCTTCGCCGAGTGAATGCCAGATATGCTGGAACAGTTCGGCGTAGCGCGGCGTCTCGCGCACTTTCACCGCATCGCGTGGTCGCGCAAAGTCAACGTCGAACATGTCCTTGATCTGCCGGGACGGGCAGAAAACAGGATGATGCGGTCCGCCAGTGTCAGGGCTTCGCCGAGGTCATGCGTCACGAACAGAACCGTTTGCTGCTCGCGTTCCCAGATTCGCAGCAGAACATCGTGCATGTCGATCTTGGTGTGGGTATCGAGCGCGCCGAACGGCTCGTCCATCAGCAGGATATGCGGTTCGACGACCAGCGTCCGCATCAGGGCGGCGCGCTGGCGCATTCCGCCCGACAGCGCCGATGGGTAAGCCTGTTCGAAGCCCTGCAGGCCCGCTTGCGCCACGCAAGCCGCAATACGCTCCTTCCGCTCTATGTCCGGAATGCCGGCCAGTTGCAGACCGTAACCGATGTTGTCGGCGACGGTTCGCCACGGAAACAAGGTGTCGCGCTGGAAGATATAGCCGACGTCAGGCGTCGCTTTGCCGGGGATAACCGGCGTGCCATCGATCAGTATTTGGCCGCTGCTCGGCTTTATCAATGTCGCGATCATATTGAGAATGGTGCTCTTGCCGGAACCCGACGGCCCCAGCAAGGCAACAAATTCGCCGCGCCGGACGCCAAAGGACACATCGCGCACCGCCTCGATGGCCGCCCCGGCCAGCTGGAACGACTTGCACACGCCCCTGACTTCGATACGCTGCGCCTCCGGCGACAAAGGCAGCGGCGACGCGGACATGCTCTGCGCTTTCAAGCCGGATACGCTTTTCTTGCCGCTTCGATAAAGCCCGGGCTGACGACTTCAGCAATCGTAAGCGGCTTGATACCGGTCATCTCCCGGAACCAGACCTTTTCGCCACGCGCGAAGCCTGCCGCATCGATGGTGGCGTCATAGTCGGCAACCTTCTGCAACGCCGTGATCTCAAGGATGTTGGCGCTGCGCGAAGTGCTACCGACGTAGGGTTCGATAGCAGCATAGATTTCCTCGGGCGAATGCGACTTGACCCACTGAGTGGCCCGCCACAAAGCCGTGACGAAGGCCTGCATCTTGGGCGGGTCCTTGTCGATCGTCGACTGCAGGGTGAAATGCGACGTGACCGGGACTTTGCCGCCGATGTATTTATTCCAGATCGCTTCGTCCGTTCCATCGAACAACAGCGCTCCCCATCCCTGATCGATTGAACTCGTTCAGCAGCGACAGGGAGCTCACGAGCACATCGACCTGCTTGGTCTTCAGTGAACCCAACATGGTGTCGACATTGCCGGTTCCGATCCAGGTGACCTTCTGGTCGAGCCCCATCGTCTCCATGTAGTAGGAAGCCCATACATGGTTGGTTCCTCCCAGCGAAGACACCGAGACGATCGGCTTGCGCCCATCGGGCCTTTTCCATTCCGTTAGCGCCTCCAGCGTCGTGATGCCCTGGTCCTTAAGATCCTTGCGGATGATGAACATTACCGAACTACTTCGCGTATCGACCGGCATCAGGACGCGCCCGTTTCGACCGTGATTGCTGAGCTGCATCGGATGGGTGATGTCGCCGATACCGATATCGCCTTGCGAAGAGGCGATGATTTCGCGCGTCTTGACGCCGCTGCCACCCTGAATCAGTTTGCAGTCGAGCCCCGCCTCCCTGAAGTATCCGATTCTATCGGCGACGAACTGTGTCTGATAGACGGGTACCGCGACCGGATAGATGACGCGGCCGGTTTTGTCTTCGGCCCATGCCCGGCCGGCTGCGACAGAGGCACCGCTGCAGGCGATGATCGTCAGCGCCGATCGTCGTGTAAAATGTTTGGCCATCACGCGTGTTCCCTCTCCTTGCCCGCAACCTTCTCCAGGGCGCTCAAAACGGCATCGCCCATTTCCCGAGTCGAAAGCTCTGTTGCGCCGGGTTCGGCAATATCGGCCGTTCTCGCGCCGGCCGCCAGAGCCGTATCCACGGCATTCTCGAGCAGAGCCGCATCGTCCGGCCTGTTGAGCGTCATCCGCAGCATCATGGCGACGCTGAGAATGGAGCCAAGCGGATTAGCGATGCCCTTGCCCGCGATGTCAGGCGCGCTGCCATGGACCGGTTCGTAAAGCGCCTTTCGACGCCCGAACCGGTCGACCGGACCCAACGAAGCCGAGGGCAGCATGCCGAGCGAACCAGACGCCATCGCCGCGCAATCGGAGAGGATGTCGCCGAAGATATTGCCGGTTACCATGACGTCGAACTGCGACGGCGCCCGCACGATCTGCATGGCCGCGTTGTCGACGTACAGATGGCTGAGCTCGACATCGGAGAATTCGGCAGCATGGAGAGCGACGACTTCCTCGCGCCACAACACGCTGGTCTCCAGGACATTCGCCTTGTCTACCGAACAGACCCTCCCCTTTCGCGTGCGCGCCAGTTCGAAAGCGGTGCGCGCCACGCGGCGGATCTGATTGGTGGTGTACTGCTCGGTGTTGAAACCGCGACGCTGGCCATCGGCGAGCTTTTCAATGCCGCGCGGTTCCCCGAAATAGATGCCGCCGGTGAGTTCGCGGATGATGACGAAGTCGACATCCCTAAGCACACTGGCCTTGAGTGGCGCCGACTCGGCTAAAGCCGGATTGGCGACAATGGGCCTCAGATTGGCGTAAAGATCGTATTTACTGCGCAGCGACAGCAGGCTCCCCGCCTTGCGCGCCGCCGCAGGAACCTCGGTTGTCTCCGGGCCGCCTGTTGCACCCCAAAGGATAGCGTCGGCTTCATCCATCGCTTCAGCGGTGTCCTGCGGCAACACCTTGCCCGTCGCGAGGTAAGGAATGAGGCCGTATTGCGCTTCGCGCAGGATCATCGGAACGTTTCGCTTCGTGGCGAACCAGTTGAGCACGCGATGCGACTGCGCCGTCACCTCCGGTCCGATACCCTCGCCGCCGACCACCGCCACCTTGATCATGTTGGACAAATTATTCATGCCGATTTTCCTGCGAAGTGGATCCACGGCCGCTTTGCGCGGTCAGCCGCCTGAAAGGCGCGGATTTCATCGTCGCGCTGCAACGTCAGCGAGACTTCATCGAGACCTTCAAGCAGTCCGGCGCGCCGGCGCGGATCGATCTCGAAACTGTGCTGCGTTCCCGAGGGTGAAGTAATCGTCTGTTCCCGCAGATCGACCCCGATGCGTCCGGCGCCCTGGGTGTTCGCGACTTCCATGGCAAGGCTGTCGACAATTTCCTTATCGACAACAATGGGGAGGATTCCGTTCTGAAAGCAGTTGGCGAAAAAGATATCGCCAAAGCCCGAACCTATGATGGCGCGGATACCCATCTCCTGCAGCGACCAAACCGCGGCCTCGCGAGAGGACCCGCAACCGAAATTAGGACCGGTAACGAGGATTTCCGCCTGACGATAGGGCTCGCGGTTCAGAATGAATTCGGGATTTTCAGAGCCGTCCGGCAGATAGCGCAAGGCGCCGAACGCCCATTTCCCGAGGTTGCCGCGAACGGAGTTTCCAACGATGCGATCGATGCGGATGATCACGTCGGTGTCGATGTTGGTGCGCATGATCGGGGCGGCAATCGCCGTCAGTTTGGTGAAGGGCTTCGGCATGTCAGCGCTCCATCGTCCGCACGTCGGCGATGGCGCCCGATATCGCGGCGGCTGCCGCGGTGGCCGGGCTCGCCAGATGAGTGCGAGCGCGCGGCCCCTGGCGGCCGATGAAATTGCGATTCGACGTGGAGACTGAACGTTGGCCGGGAGGTACGGTTTCGCCATTGGCGGCCAGGCACATCGAGCAACCCGGCTCGCGCCATTCGAAACCTGCATCCGTGAAAAGCTTGTCGAGCCCTTCGGCAACGGCATCCCGCTTGACGGTTTCCGAACCCGGCACCACCCAGGCTCGCACGCCGGGTGCAACCTTGCGGCCGCGTGCGACAGCGGCCGCGGCGCGCAAATCGCTCAATCGGCTATTGGTGCATGATCCGATGAAGACCCAGTCGACGGGTGTGCCGATGATCGGCGCTCCGGCCTTGAGACCCATATAGTCCAGCGCGGTCTCGATCGCGGCGCGCCGCGCCGGATCGGCAATCGCCTGTGGATCGGGAACGTGACCGTCGACGCCGATAACGTGTTCCGGACTGATGCCCCATGTCACCTGTGGAACGATCTTCTCGACATCGATGACCACTTCACGGTCGAACACCGCGTCGGCATCGCTCGGAAGCCTCCGCCACGCTTCGACAGCCCGATTCCACATCTCGCCTTGCGGCGCGTAGGCTCGCCCGCGAATATAATCATAGGTTTTTTCATCCGGCGCAATCAGGCCCATCTTGGCGCCGAGTTCGATCGAAAGATTGCAGATGGTCAGCCGCCCTTCGATCGGCATGTCGCGAATAGCACTGCCGGCGTATTCGACGGCATAGCCGGTGCCGCCGGCAGCGCCGATATGGCCGATCAGCGTCAGGATCAGATCCTTGGCGGTTACCCCGAAGGGAAGCCTTCCCTCGAACATCGCGCGCATTGTTTTTGGCCGGCGCTGGATGATGGCCTGCGTCGCCAGCACATGCGTCAGTTCGCTCGACCCGATGCCGAAAGCCAGGGCACCGAGCCCGCCATGCGTGCAGGTATGACTGTCGCCGCAGACGATCAGGCATCCGGGAAGGCTCAGTCCGAGTTCGGGTCCGATGACATGGACAATGCCCTGACCGGGCTCGTCGATATCGAACATCTCGATGCCGACTGCCGAGGTTTCAACCCTCAGGGAAGCCAATAATTCCTGTCCGATCTTGATCGTGCCGGCCCGTCCGCGCGCCGTCGAAATCGCATGATCCGGCGTCGCGAAGGTCAGTTCCGGGTTATGAACCGGCAGATTGCGGCTCTTGAGGTCGAGCAGCCCGCGCGACCCGCCGAGATCGTGCAGCAAATGACGGTCGACGTGGAGGAGATCGGTATCATCGCCAATTCGCGCGATGACGTGCTGGTCCCAGATTTTGGCCATCAGCGTACGGCCGGGCTTTTCCAAGGCAGGTGCTCCCTTTTTGGCTTCTCAGGCCGGCGGCGTCGGCCGCTAACCGCGTTTTGCACGGCTTATGTTCAGGCTTCAGCCTCCCTCTATCAAAGCACAGCAAGCGACTGTTCGGCTAGAGCGACGCCGAAAGATGGCCCGCTTGACAGCACGCCGAGTCTGCCTTTGCGACCCGGTCGTCCCCTCTACCTTGAACCCTCGTTCGCGCCGGAGCGACAAATTTCCCGCGTACCGGGTCTACCGGTGCATGTCGCGACACCCAGAAACGAAAAAAAGCCCGGTGGCCGTCTGGCCACCGGGCGGGTGTTGCAATCTCGGGAATAATCCATGCCCAGGCTATGCCGCGCCGTTCCCCCCGACATCAGCGGTTGCCTTTGTCGTTCCAAAGACCCCCGCCTCGGCAAGGGCTGCGATGCGAGCATCGTCATAGCCGAGTGTCTTGCTCAGGACTTCTTTCGTATGCTCCCCCAGCAACGGCGCTGCTATGGGGTCTGAGACCGGCGTCAGGCCGAGACTGATCGGCTGTTCGATGTTGGGGACCGAGCCAGCGGCCGGGTGCGGGATCTGGCTGGTGCGATGACGCGCGCGCACTTCCGGCGAATTGAAGGCCTCCTCGACGGTACGAAGATAGCCGACGGGGATATTGGCCGCCTTCATCCTCGCTACCCAGTTCTCGCGAATATCCTGAGCAAAAATCCCCGCGAGGATCGCGCGCAGCTTCTCCTTGTTGGCCGATCGCGAACGCCGGTCGGCGAATTCAGAACGGTTGGCGAGGTCCGGCCGGCCGAGCACGTCGATGACGAGGCGGCGATAAAGCCGGTCGTTGGCGCAAGCGATATAAAACGGCGCGTCCGACGCGTCGCAGAGACCAACAGAGGGAGATCCGTTCGGCGAATTGCCGAAACGGCTCTGATTTACGCCCGTCATCAAATAGGTCATGCCGTAAAATCCGGTCAGCGATAGCGCGATGTCGAACAACGCTACCTCGACATGCTGACCGCGGCCGAGCCGATCGCGGGCGAGCAACGCCAGCAGGATCGCGTTGCACGCCGACATTCCGGTCGCCATATCGATCACAGGCGTTCCGGTCCGCACCGGCGGTCCGTCTGGAAATCCGTTGAGCGACATGAAGCCGCTTTCGGCCTGCGTGATCGGATCGAAACCGGGACGCGCTGCAAACGGCCCCTGGCGGCCATATGCCGAGATCGAGCAATAAACCAGGCGGGGATTGTTTGGAGCGACTGACGCATAGTCGAGAGCATACTTCTTCATCACGCCGGCGGAGAAGTTTTCCACCACCACATCTGCCCGCGCGATCAATTCGCGCGCGATGTCACACGCTTCGGGCTTGGTGAAGTCGAGAGCGATGCCGCGCTTGTTGCGATTCAAGCTGACAAATGCAGCGCTTTCGCCGGCGAGATCGGCGTGTTCATAGCTCCGCGTATCGTCGCCGCCGTCCGGGTTCTCGATCTTGATCACTTCCGCGCCGAAATCGGCGAGTGTTTGCGTGCAGGCAGGACCGGCGACGACACGGGTGAAATCCACGACCAGGAGCCCGTCGAGCGCGGTGGGTACGCCCTTCGCTCGTGGCGCGCGATCGGGTAATTGCGGTCTGGCAGTCATGCTCGGTCTGTTCCCTTCGGCTGCGGCGCTCCACACGAAGGGACTTTATGGTCTATTTCCGGAAGTTCACAAGTACCCCCTGTTCGATGGCTGCCGCTCGAAAACATGGGGCGATGCGGCCTGCGGCCGTTTCACTTGATCGACTTGCGCCAATAAAGCGTATTCGGCCAGGCCCAGGGATAATGCGGCTGGTACAGCCGATAGCCGGCCTGGATGAAGTTGTTGGCGGAGACCAGATTGTCCGTGGTATCCGAAACGATCGAACTCCATCCATTGCGTCTCGCACGCCTCTCCAACGCCCGCATCAGCCGCAATTGCAGGGCGTGGCCGCAATGTTTCTTTAGAACACCCACACGGCAGAAATATCCCGCGTTGAAAGCGCGCGTCGATGGCACAACGCCGGCAAAGGCGACCGGTATGGTCTCGTGAAAGGCAAGCCACCAATACCCCCAGTCGAATTCCGGCAAGGAAGCGCCGTTGAAGAATGTCAGGCGGTGAAGGTCGGCGAGCGTGTCCGCGACCTCGTCGTCATGTCCATCCACCTCGCGTATCCTGTACATCGACATTCAATCCCCGGCATTGAACGGCACAGAGTTTTCAATCCGCGCAGAGGCAGACCTTTTCGATGATTTATTAATCAGCCCGGATCATTTTTCGAGCATGACCTTGATTCCGAGCCACACCGCTCCGACGAACCCGGTGACGATAATTGTGATTACGGCCTTGAACGTATAGCTCTGCGCCTGCTCGACACTTTTGCGCCAGCGCCTCAGGTGCTGAAAGTCAGCGCGCAGCTCGATTCTGTGGATCAGTTCGAGAGCGCCGTCGTCGCCAATCTCGATTCCCTGGGTGACCTTGCCCCAGCCGCGGTCCAGAATGGCGTTCGCCGCCGACACGCGCGCCGCCGCCGTCGCATCTTTCGACCGCATGATGCCGACAAGGACATTGATCGCGGTTCGCGTGTGGCTTCGCGCCAGCGAACGGATTTCGGTCAACGATTTAGGCATCTGGAATCTGCGCTTCCCAAGCCAACCCGGCGCCGCGTCGCAGGAATCGGGTGGCGCGTCCTTATTCCATGTCGGACAACACGCCTGACTCGCCTTCCACGAAAGTCTGCACCGAGGCTCCGGCCGGCGCTCGCGGATGGTCGACGTCAATAGGCGGCGAAACCAAATGGCGGGCGAGACCCTTATCAATCACAGCATGAACAGGGCCGAGTGGCTCGCGCTGCTGCTGTTGTCCGTACTGTGGGGCGGTTCATTTTTCTTCGCAGCCGTCCAGATCAAGGCGTTACCGCCCTTTACGATCGTGTTCCTGCGCGTCGGATTGGCCGCGGTGATCCTGAACGCATTGGTGAAGGCGCTCGGAATGAAAATGCCCGGCAGCCGTAGCGCATGGCTTGCGTTTTCCGGAATGGGCCTGCTCAACAACGCCGTCCCGTTTTGTCTCGTCGTCTGGGGCCAGAGCCACATCGCCTCCGGATTGGCCGCGATCTTGAATGCCACGACGCCGATCTCGACGGTCATCGTGGCTCACTTGCTGACCGACGACGAAAAAATGTCCGGCAATCGCTTTCTGGGAGTCGCGATCGGATTTTTCGGAGTGGTGATATTGATCGGTCCGGATTCATTGAAAGGACTGGGAACGAATCTATTGGCGCAAGTTGCCGTTCTGACAGCGGCGATATTCTACGCCTTCGCGGGGGTCTACGGCCGTCGCTTCAAGCTCATGGGCATCGAACCGATACTAACGGCCACCGGTCAGGTAACGGCATCGGCGATTGTGCTCTTTCCCATTGCGATGCTCGTCGATAACCCCTGGACATTGACGATGCCGGCGTTGCCGGTTTGGGAGGCGATCGTTGGCAGTGCGGTTCTCTCGACCTCACTCGGCTACGTCCTGTACTTCCGTATTCTGGCGACCGCAGGTGCCACCAATCTTTTGCTCGTTACTTTCCTGATACCCGTCAGCGCGATCATCATGGGTACATTTGGGTTGGGAGAGCACTTGGAAGTCAGACAATTTGCCGGTTTGGCCTTTATCGGGGCGGGGCTTGCCGCCATCGACGGCAGACCTCTCACGCTATTTCGCCGCCTGGCGCATGCGACGAGAATTTGAGAATGCCGGATTGGGAACATCCAGCCAGAATTATTTGCCAAGCGAGATGTATATCTCGGTGAGCGATTTGGGGATTTGCGCCAGCCATTTGAATATGTACTCATGATCCTTGGTCGGCAGCGGCCAATCGATGTCCGGTTTGGAGAGCGGACTACGGACTCAACGGGAGGAGCAGATGAAAGGTGGAAACGTGCGGCGGCTGCGAGCAGCTCTGGCCATCTGCGTTGCCGCGGTCGGGGTTCTGCTTGCGACAAGCTCGATGGCCGGCGTCGTCGAGGTATTTCATGCAGATTCGCTTGCTGGCCCGATGCGCGAACTCAAGAAGGCATTCGAGGAGAAGAACAAGGATGTCACGATCAACCTTACATCGGGTGTCTCGAAGCAGCTGGCCGAACGAATACTCAAAGGGGATACCTGCGATGTCTTTGCTCCGTCATCTCCGGCTGTG
Source organism: uncultured Alphaproteobacteria bacterium (assembly GCA_963732455.1). Classification (GTDB taxonomy): domain Bacteria; phylum Pseudomonadota; class Alphaproteobacteria; order Rhizobiales; family Xanthobacteraceae; genus Bradyrhizobium. The sequence continues at coordinate 155,379 of CAVSZM010000007.1, forward strand.
GTCGACGATGACCTGATGAACAAGAAAATTGCCGGTTCCGATCGCGATGCGGCATCCTGGTATGTCGTCTTCTCGGGCAATGAGATGGTCATAATCACGGGGAAAGGAAACCCGCTTGCAATCCGGAATGTTTCCGACCTTGCGAAGCCCGGGGTCAAGTTTCTCCGCATAACGGCCGCGAAGGATCTCGCCACCGGCCGCACCATCGATTTTCTGAAACGGGCTACCGCGCTTGAAGGCAAACCCGAGCTCGCGCAGAAAATCATCGACGCAACCGATGATGACCCGTCGAGACCGACGTCAGTTCCCGAAACCGTGCGCGCCGTCCGTGAAGGAACCGCAAGCGCTGGTGTCGTTTATTATTCGGCAGCCGTTGCCGCGCGAAACGACGTTGAAATCATCCGCTTTCCGGCGAGCGTCAATATGAGCGAATCCATCCGGAACGCAGCTTTGGTTCCGGGGACGGCGAAAAATCCTAAGGACGCAAATAGTTTTGTACGGTTCCTGCTGACCGCCGACGCGCAAGCCATTCTGACGGCAACCGGTCAGCCACCGGCGGTCCCCGCGATCCGGAAAGGCGATGTGCCCGCAGATGTAGTGGAATAACCTCTCTTTATTTAAGGCAGCCCGTCATCTCCGGCCACGACAAAAAATAATGAAGCAAATATGCGGCATGATTGCTTTTCCAGCGATCATTTCAGGCGCGAACCTTATCCTTATAAAAAGGGCCGCTGGCGAACGTGACCCTGGGCCACGCCGCGTGCCGGCACGTTCGCGCGTGCCGGCTAATGAAGGGCTCGGACGGCAGCTCGCTTGTGACGTTCAGGCGACGCTGCGTAAGGAGGGTGTGGCGCCGTGACGTGCGGCCGCCGTCCGATTGAAAAAGCCCGCGGCCAGTTTCCCGGCGCGGGCTTTGAAATTCTTGCGACGATGACGATATGCCGGTGATTTGCCCGACGTGTCAAATTTTTTGTGTGGCCGTGGCCAGCGCCTTGTTATTCAAATCCCTGTACTGGCGGCGCGGCTTTCTTCTCGGGAAGCGTCTCCGGGGATCTGACAGGTGGCGGCGAAATGATTTTGGCTGACGCCTGCTGTTGGGTTGCGATCTCGCGGGTGCTGGCGCCGGGTTGCGTTGCATACCGAGACCGCGATTGCGATGTGGACCGCCCGACTCCCCAGGAGCGCGCGATCGCGGGCCCTGCTGTGAATCCAATGAGCGCGCCTGCTACCGCGCCGACGGGCCCGAGGACGATTGCTCCCGACACCGCGCCCAAGGCAGCACTTCCGGCACGGCCTTGAGCTCTCGCTTCAAACGAAACAAGTGACCCTGCGATCAGCACGGCAACAAGCAGTTTCTTCATCGCGGCTTCCTCGAATGCATCGCAGAGCGCAGAGGATTCCGGAATTGCGGCGGCACAAAGGTGATGTGGTGGCGGCCGCCGAGCGATAAAAAGCCCGCGGCCGGCTTCCCGGCGCGGGCTTAATTCTTGCGATGTTGAACATATGCCGGTGATTTGCCCGACGGGGCAAGTTCTTTTTTGCGGAGCGCAATAAGGAAAACGCCGACCACTCGGGCGTCGCCGCCGACCTTATTCGATAACGTCGTCGGCCAACGCCGTCAGCGTCGCCGGAATTTCAAGTCCAATCGACTTCGCGGTTTTGAGGTTAATCACGAACTGGTAGCGCGTTGGCTGCTCAACCGGAAGGTCGGCAGGCTTCGCGCCCTTGAAGATAAGCTCGGCCATCGCGGCGGCACGATCGAAGGATTCGCGCGGATCGGCTCCATACGACATCAAGCCGCCATCGCGAACGATCGTTTCGGCTTCATAGATCGCGGGCAGCCGATGCTCGGCGGCATAATCGATCACACGCTTGCGATTGAGCAACGTCAGCGAGTCCGAGACCATCAGGATGGCGTCGGGCGGGTCGCGCGTCATCGCCGCGAAGGCTTCATTGAAGTCATCCGGCTCGCGCACGCCAAGCGGCTGCACCGTAATCCCGACCCCTGCTGCGGCTTTTGCCGAAGCCTCATACCGCATCGACATTCCGAGATCGTCCTTGTTCCACAACATCGCCACGCGATGAAGCCTGGGCAACAATGCTGCCAGCAGTGAAAGCCGCTTGGTCGAGAGCGTCGAAGCATCGTCGGCTATTCCGGTAACGTTTCCGCCGGGCCGCGCGAGGCTTTCGACCAGCCCGGTCCTGACCGGATCGCCGGAGCCGGACGCTAACACTGTCGCAACGCCCGATGCCTTGGCGGCTGCCGCGGCCGGATAGCTGACGGTGACAACCACATCCACGTCGGCCGCCTTGAGCTGCTGCATGAGCTGCGGCACCAGATCGATCTTGCCCGCCGCGCCCCTTGCCTCGTGGACCAGGTTCTGCCCAAGGACATAGCCGTGTTTCGCCAGCGCGTCGAAGAGAATCGCACCGTTACCCGCTGTCGGAGTGATCGCGGGTCCGACGGTGAGCGTCCCCAGACGAAATATCTTTGCGGTCTGGGCAAGCGCTGTGAGCGGCCACACTGCCGCACCGCCGATAAGCGTGATCAACTCGCGCCGATGCATTGGTTCCCCTGTCGACATGTCCTGTGCGAAGCTTAAAGCCTAGCACTTCGGCGGTGGCGCAGTGAGCCAGAAATGGCATACGACCCGCCCGGAAAAGCTGACCAGGCCCGGCATCGCAGATTGATCCTCAACCGCCCTTGATTTTTGGAGTGTGTGCGTTTCCCTCAACAACAAACATCCCGCCATTCATTCGATCGAGTTCAGGAGGGAACCTGTACGGAAGGTCGGCGTTAAGACTGACGCCGCATGGCGGGACAAGTCCCCGATCGAGCAACCTTGAATTTCTGTTGATTGCCGGCGAAAAACCGCGAAAGGTTCACGCAATAATTTATCGATACTATTGATCTCGTACACCAACGGATTTCATGACCGAAATCATACGCTCGGAAACCAAAAGCCTGGGCAGGGTGCTTCGTTCGCTCGGTCCGGGATTGGTGACCGGCGCCGCCGATGACGACCCTTCGGGCATTGCCACTTATTCGCAAGCCGGCGCGCAGTTTGGCTACGGCCTGCTATGGACAGTGTTTCTCACAACGCCGTTCATGATTGCCATCCAGTTGGTGAGCGGGCAGATCGGAAGGGTAACCGGCAAGGGTCTCGCCGCCAACGTAATGGAGCTGGCGCCACGCTGGCTGGTGCTGACGCTTGTTTTTCTGCTGGTCGCCGCAAACACTTTCAATATCGCGGCTGACATCGCTGCGATGGGAGAGTCTCTCTCGCTGGTGATCGGCGGCCTCGACCATGAGCACGCCCTGATTTTCGCATCGACATCGACTTTGCTGCAGGTCTTTGTGCCCTACCGCCGATACGCTCCGGTGCTCAAATTTCTGACGCTTACGCTGTTCGCCTATGTCGCGACCGCGTTGACCGTGGAAATTCCCTGGAGCACGGCCCTGCTGGCGGCGATCTGGCCAAGGGTCACCATCAATGCCGATTATTTGCTGATGGTCGTGGCTGTTCTGGGCACCACGATAAGCCCCTATTTGTTTTTCTGGCAGGCTTCGCAAGAAGTCGAGGAGATGAACCAGGGCAGGAAAGATCGCCCGCTTCGGGATCTGGCCCGAGGCGGCCATCCGGCACTGGAGCGCATCAAGATCGATACGACAATTGGAATGGTGTTCTCCAACGTCATTGCCTTTTTTATCATTCTGACCACCGCGGCTGTCTTGAATGCCCACGGCGTCACCAAAATCAATTCAGCAACCGAGGCGGCTAACGCTCTCAGACCGCTGGCGGGTGATTTTACGTTTCTGCTCTTCGCCCTCGGCATTATCGGTACAGGCCTGCTGGCGATACCGGTGCTGGCAGGCTCCGCGGCCTATGGCGTGTCCGAAGCGTTCGGATGGCCCGCTACCCTCGAGGCAAAGGCGCCGGACGCTGTCGGTTTCTACACGATTATCGCAGCCGCTACCGCGATCGGATTCGGACTCGGCTTTACCGGAATAAGCGCGATTCACATGCTGGTGTGGAGCGCCGTGCTCAACGGCATTGTCGCGGTTCCGATCATGGCGATGATGATGGTGATTGTCGCCAATTCCAGAATTATGGGACGGTTCAGAGCGAAGCCCCGGCTGATCGTTCTAGGTTGGCTCGGCACCGGCCTGATGACGCTCGCCGTACTCGCCTTGTTTGGGTCGTTCTTCGCCGGATAGGCGAATGACGTTCCGTTCGGGGCGTGCCGACCGTTCGTCAGCTACCAGCGCTTCCAGCGCAACTTGACCCGCTCAGGCCTCTCGATTCGGCCAGTTCCGATACGCTGCTTCGGCGCCGCCTACTCGCCGGCCATTTGCTGCTGCGGCGAGGAGTAGGAAATGCCCGCCCCAGAAATCTGCGATGCGATCAGGAATGCGACAATGACGGCTGGCAGGCTTATCAGTCTAAGAAATTGATCCACCGAAAGCATGGTCATCGCCCCCCCAAGGTGATTGCAAAGGATGCTTCAGAAGGCGAACCCAACTCGCCCTTTGTGCGGCCTGATCGCTTGTCAGAAGCTGGTCCGCGAAAGCTGCCCCGGGAAATCGCGAGCATACGAGAATCGAAATCGCGGCCAACATTCATGTTGTGATGGTCGTTTTCGATTGTGGCCAAAAACGTCAGATCTTGGCGCATTTTCGAGTCGGACAGGTGAAACATCGTGGCGGCAGCAAGGAGACGCCTATTCGATTACCTCGTCCGCTCGGGCCGGCAAGACGTTGGGCGAGTTCACTGAGCTCCGGCGCGTAGCTTATCAGTCCGCCGAGGTCGAAATAATCGCGATAGGGAAAAATGACCGGAAGCCGGTGGGTCCCGGCCAGTTCGGCGATCAAGGCACGCTGCGCCAGAAAGCTGCCACCTTCGCCGCCGCCGTGCCAACCCCAACGATAAACTCACGTCGCTTCATTCGATCACCTCGTCGGCTCGGGCAACCAACGCCGCTGGCATTTCCAGACCTAGCGCCTTGGCCGTCTTGAGGTTGATGATGAGTTCGTAGCGGCTGGCCTGAAAGACGGGAATATTTCCGGGTTTCTCGCCCCTGAGAATCTTGTCAATTTGATCGGCGACGTTGCGGTACATCTCCGCAAGATCGAACGAGTAGGTCATCAGTCCGCCGGGTTCGACGAAAATGCGATGCGCATAAATCGCAGGAATTCGGCTTTTGGAGGCTAGTTCGACAATGAGTTGACGATAAGGAAACAGACCTGCGTCATCGATGACCATAAGCGCATCCGCTCGGTCCTGCTCCATCGCCGCGAACACGCGTCGAATTTGTCCCTCATCGACGGTCCCGTCCAGCAAAGCTCCTTCCAGCGAAATTCCCAACTGCCTGGCTTCGTTTCGAACCGCTTCGCCTTGAAGCTTTTCCCAGGAAGATCGCAAGGTAAGGAACCGGGCGTTCGTCGATTTTGGTGAAGCCTCCCGAAGCAGACCCAGCCGCTTGCCCCAGATATCAAATCCCCCCACATCCGTACTGATACCGGTGATGTTCCCGCCCGGCCGCGCAAGGCTTGGCATAATTCCTGAGGCGACCACATTGCCCGCCACGGCGACGAGCGGGATCGACGTTGTCGCCTCCTTGAAACTCAACACCAGGGGATTTGCTATTATGAGAATCAGGTCCGGATTTGTGCCGACGACATCACGAGCCAGGTCGGCATAGCGGTCGGTTCGACCCTCGGCGGAGTATCGCTCCACCGCGAGGTTTTGTCCCTCAATATAACCGCGGCGGCGCAATTCCTCGAACAACGTCCGGTAACCCAGATGTTCGCTGGATATGGTCAGGTCGCGAACGTCAATGTTCGGATGAACAACCGCGATGCGCTTCGCTTTCGCCGGTTGCTGGGCGCGCACTGCAAACGGCCAAGCGGTTGACGCGCCGATCCCCGCAATGAACTCGCGCCGCTTCATGTCCGACCCTGGCCCTCAGGACAATGCATCGTCCCGGCCCGAACTATCGCACTGAAAGGGGTTCGGCGATAGGCCATGTGCATTTAGAACGCTCCGGCGAGCCCTGCGCCCGATGCCATTTGAACGCGGCCGGGGGGCGCCGCCTGCCTGCGAAACTGACGGCTGGGTGACGCGGCGGCTCTTTCTCACGGCCGTTTGAGTGGCTGTACGTCCCTTTCCTAATTGGGTAGGCTTGGGCCGATATTCAGTTTTTATTTAAAGCTTTTCCCCGACCGGAGCCTACTTGCATGCCGAAGCGCGGACGAACGGTGCCCAGGCCTTCAACGGCCCGCAAAGCACCGACGATGCGCGCACGAGCAGCTGCGCATATCGATCTAAGAAAGGAAATTGCGAATCTCAAGCGCGAACTGGCGGAGGCGCTCGAGCGGCAGAAGGCAACGTCAGAGGTCCTTCAGGTTGTCAGCGGGGCGGCTGGCGAGCTCGGACCCGTATTCCAGAAAATGCTGGAGAACACGACGCGTGTGTGCGGCGCCAAGTTCGGAACAATGACCCTTCTTGAGGAGGGCATCGTTCGCCAGGTCGCGGTTTACAACGTGTCCGCTGCTTTCGCAAACTCACCCGGGCTGCAGAGCTTTCGACCCCATCCGGAAAGCGGCCTTGGTCAAGTACTGAGGACCAAACAAATAGTTCACATCGCGGATGTTCGGAAGAATCTAGCCTATCTCGAGGGTAATCCTACTGTCGTTGCCATCTCTGATTTGGCGGGTGCTCGGACGCTTGTCATTGTGCCGATGCTCAAAGGCGCCGATCTGGTCGGCACAATCTCGGTTTATCGGCAGGTGGTCCGGCCCTTCACCGACAAGCAAATCGAACTGCTGGGCAATTTCGCGAAGCAGGCCGTCATCGCCATCGAGAACACCGCTTGCTGAAGGAATTGCGCCAGCGTACCGACGATCTCGGCATATCGCTGCAGCAGCAAACGGCCACCGCCGAGGTGTTGAAAGTCATCAGCCGGTCCACATTCGATCTGAAAGCCGTCTTGACGACGCTGGTCCAATCGGCGCGCGAACTCTGCAACGCGCCGCAGGGTATGGTCCTTTTGCGCGACGGCGACGTTTACCGAACGGCGATGCAATTGGGTTACCCGCCCGAATTCGAGCGGTATATTCTCGCCAATCCTGTCGAACCGAGTCCCTATTCGGGCGCCGGCCGCGCCGCCTTCACCGGCCAGGTGGCCCACTTCCCCGATGTGCTGGCCGACCCCGATTATCGCTCGAGCGAGGGCCAGCGGCTCGGCGGCTATCGGACCATCCTCTCGATCCCGCTTTTCCGCGAGAAGGAGGTCATAGGCGTCTTCTCTCTCGGCCGCACCGAACCCGACCCTTTCACCGAACGCCAGATCGAGCTGGTGCAGACCTTTGCCGATCAGGCGGTGATCGCCATCGAGAACGTTCGGTTGTTCGACGAGGTGCAGGCGCGCACCCGCGACCTCGCTGAATCATTGGAGCAGCAGACGGCAACGGCCGAGGTCCTGAGCGTTATCAGCAGCTCGTCGGGCGATCTTTCCCAGGTGTTCGATGCGATGCTCGACAAGGCGATGCGGCTGTGCGGGGCACAATTCGGCGTGCTGAACACTTACGATGGCAACACCACTTTTCGCACGGCGGCGACACGAGGTCTGCCTCCGGCATATGATGCTTACAGGCTTCATAATTCGTTGGACTACGGTCCGGGTACCGCGCCCGCGCGTCTTCTCGGCGGCGAGCTCACTGTTCATATCGTGGATCTGATGGATTCGGATGCCTATCGCGCCGGCGAACCCAACCGACGCGCATTGGTCGAGCTTGGAGGGGCACGTACCCTGCTTGCCGTGCCGCTTCTCAAGGACCAGCGCGTGGTCGGCTGCGTCATGATTTTCCGCCAGGAATCGCGTCGATTTTCCGACAAGCAAATCGCACTGTTGGAACATTTCGCGGCCCAGGCCGTGATCGGAATCGAGAATGCGCGCTTGCTGATGGAGCTGCACCAGCGCACCGACGATCTGAGTGAATCCCTTCAGCAACAAACCGCGACCGCCGATGTGCTGAAAGTCATCAGCCGCTCGACATTCGATCTAAGGACGGTGCTCGACACACTGGTTAAGTCGGCGGCTCGCCTTTGCGAGGCGGATAAAGCATTTATCTTTCAGCGCTCCGGCGAGGTTTATAAACAAGCGGCAAACTACGGATTCCCTCCGGAGTTCGAGGAGTTTGCGAGACAAAATCCGATTACGGCACAACGTGGAACTGTCACAGGACGCGTTGCGGTTGAAGGCAAGACTGTCCATGTCGCGGATGTTTTGAGCGATCCGGAATTTACCGGCAACCAGTATCAGTCGCGCGGACACTTTCGCACTTGTCTCGGTGTGCCGTTGCTCCGAACAGGGGAAGTCACAGGCGTGTTCTTCCTGTCGAGATCGGAGGTCAATCCCTTTACGCCAAAGCAGATTGAACTGGTCACAACATTCGCCGATCAGGCGGTCATCGCCATTGAGAATGTGCGGCTGTTCGACGAGGTGCAGGCGCGTACCGACGATCTTCGCGAATCCCTCCAGCAACAAACCGCGACCGCCGATGTGCTGAAAGTCATCAGCCGCTCGACATTCGATCTCGAGACAGTTCTAAGAACGCTGGTCGAATCTGCGGTCCGGCTCTGCGAGGCCGACAAGGCCACCATCACCCGGCAGAAAGACGGGGCTTTCTATCGCGCGGAGAGCTTCGGCTTCTCTCGCGAATTCATGGACCATGTCAGAAGCATCCCCGTCACGCCGGACCGCAGTTCCGCCACCGGACGCGCCCTGCTCGAAGGCGTGGTGGTTCATATTCCGGACGTGCAGACAGACCCGGACTATCGTTTTGACCAGGCGCAGAGACTGGGCAATTATCGCACCCTTCTCGGCGTTCCGATGCTGCGCGAAGGCACGCCAATTGGCGTCGTCACCTTGACACGCACCGAAGCGCGTCCGTTCACCGACAAGCAGATCGAACTGGTCACCACCTTTGCCGACCAGGCGGCGATCGCAATCGAAAACGTTCGTCTGTTCGAGGAGGTTCAAGCCAAGACCCACGACCTCTCCGAGGCGCTGGTCTACCAGACCGGAAGCGGCAATATTCTAAAGGTGATCGCGTCCTCACCGACGGATGTAGTGCCGGTTCTCAAGGCCATCGTCGAGAGCGCCTGCGAAATCTGCAATGCCAACGATGCCACCGTTGTGCTTAAGGATGGCGAGAGCCTCCGCCCCGGCGCGCATCATGGCCCGATACCGGTCCGTCTGGAGAGATGGCCGATTAACCGCAAGTCAGTCACCGGGCGCTCTGTCGTCGACCGGGTGCCGGTGCATGTTCACGACTTGCTGTCTCAAGAAGGCGCGGAACTCCCGATCGGACAGGAGATGTCGCGCCTCGATGGCTTTCGCAGCATTTTGAGCGTACCCATGCTGCGCGAGGGTGAGAGCATCGGAGCGATCGTACTTCGTCGCGCGGAAATCCGTCCCTTCAACGACAAACAGATTGCCTTACTGCAAACCTTCGCCGATCAGGCGGTAATTGCGATCGGGAACGTGCGGTTGTTTGAGCAGGTTCAAGAGCGCACCAGAGAGCTCTCCAAATCGCTCGATGAGTTGCGCACCGCGCAGGACCGCCTCATTCAGACAGAAAAACTTGCTTCGCTCGGTCAACTCACCGCGGGCATCGCGCACGAGATCAAGAACCCGCTCAATTTCGTCAATAATTTCTCGGCGCTTTCAATGGAACTGGTCGACGAGTTGGATGATGTGCTCAAGCCCGCGGCGCTCGACAACAAGACACGGGAAGATACCGACGAGTTGACCCGCATGCTGAAAGGCAACCTCGAAAAGGTGGTGCAGCATGGCAAGCGCGCAGACTCGATCGTCAAAAACATGCTGCTGCATTCACGGGAAGGTTCCGGCGAGCGCAGGCCTGTCGATGTCAACGCGCTCGTCGAGGAGAGCCTCAACCTCGCCTATCACGGCGCGCGGGCCGAGAGGCAGGACTTCAAAATCAGGCTGGACCGGAATTTAGATCCGGCTGCCGGCGAGGTCGACCTGTTCCCGCAGGAGATCACGCGGGTACTTCTCAATCTGATTTCAAACGGATTTTATGCGGCAATCAAGCGCAAGACGGAAATGAGAGACGGCTACGAGCCAGCCCTTGCCGCGGCGACCAGGAACCTCGGCGATCGCGTCGAGATCAGAATTCGCGACAATGGCAACGGCATCCCGCCCGGGGTGTTAGACAAGATGTTCAATCCGTTCTTCACGACCAAACCGCCCGGCGAAGGAACCGGCCTTGGTCTCTCGCTAAGCTACGACATCATCGTCAAGCAACACGCCGGAACGATCGAGGTTGATACACGGCAGGGCGAGTTCACTGAATTCAGGGTCGTTCTTCCGCGGATAGCCGCGCCACTCGTCAAAGCAGGAGCAGCCACGTGAGCCTCATAATACTCGTCGTCGACGACGAAGCCGATGTAGAGATGCTGTTTCGCCAGCAATTCAGACACGATCTGCGTGCGGGACGCTTCACGATGGATTTTGCCCAGTCGGCAGGCAGCGCGCTGCAGCGCATCGCAGACGCCGCCGCCGCGTCGTTGATCCTGATCCTGTCCGACATCAACATGCCCGGAATGAGCGGCCTTGAGCTGTTGCCGAAAGCGAAAGCCGCACGGCCGGACGTCCCGGTCATCATGATTACCGCTTATGGAGACGAAGATACCAAACGAAAGGCTCTCGAGGGTGGCGCCGAAGCACTGCTGACCAAGCCTATCGATTTTGCTCTGCTTCGCAGCGAAATCGACAGCCGGGTTGCGAGGATCGGATAAGGCCGCGGATGGATAACGACATGGTGCAAACGCGGGCTTGCGAGTATAGCGTCATTCTCTGAACGCCGGTCTCGCCACCGGCTCACGCGAATGCGATGGGGCAATATGCGCTTGCGCGACTGTCACAACTTTCATGACTTCCGGCGGCTGGCCAGACGACGACTGCCGGGTCCCATCTTTGATTATATCGACGGAGCGGCTGACGACGAGGTGACCTATCGCCAGAATACGGCGAGCTTCGAGCGCTGCGATCTGGTGCCCAACGTCCTGCGCGGCGTGGAAGCCGTCGATATTTCGACGACCGTCATGGGCCAAAAGCTGGCAATGCCGTTCTATTGTTCTCCCACCGCGCTGCAGCGCCTGTTCCACCATCAGGGTGAACGTGCCGTCGCGGCCGCGGCCGCGAAGTATGGCACGATGTTCGGCGTATCCTCGCTTGGCACGGTTAGCCTGGAGGAATTACGCAAGGCGCATGATACACCGCAGGTCTATCAATTCTATTATCACAGGGATCGCGGTCTCAATCGCGCCATGATGCAACGCGCGAAAGAAGCCGGCGTCGAGGTGATGATGCTGACGGTGGACAGCATCACGGGCGGCAACCGCGAACGCGACCTGCGCACGGGGTTTTCCATTCCGTTCAAGCTGACGCTTGGCGGGATGTTCCAATTCGCCATAAAGCCGATGTGGGGCATCAATTACGTCACTCACGAGGGCTTCAAACTGCCCCAGCTGGATCAGCACGTCGACATGAGCGGCGGGGCCGTGTCGATTGGCAAGTATTTTACCGAGATGCTGGACCCTTCCATGAACTGGGACGATGTCGCTGAAATGGTTCAGCTCTGGAACGGTCAATTCTGTCTGAAGGGCATTATGTCGGTGGCGGACGCCAAACGCGCAGTTCAGATCGGTTGCACCGGCATCGTACTGTCCAACCATGGCGGCCGGCAGCTGGACGGCTCGCGAGCAGCATTCGATCAGCTGGCTGAAATTGTGGATTCCGTGGAGGATCGGATCGACGTGATCATGGACGGAGGGATCCGGCGCGGGACCCACGTACTGAAGGCGCTCTCGCTGGGGGCGAAAGCCGTTGGAGTCGGACGCTTTTATCTCTATCCTCTCGCGGCGGCCGGTCAGGCCGGCGTTGAGCGTGCGCTGGGCCTGATGAGGGCGGAGATCGAGCGGGGAATGAAGCTGATGGGCTGCACAAGGATAGACCAGCTCTCTCGTGAAAATCTGCGCTTCAGATAATGTATGAAGCGGTCTCAACCGCAGCCACGATCAGATGCGATGGCGCAACGGCTGCGCGCCGAGCGGGAAAGCCGGCTTGGACATGAGGTCAAAACCGGTTGCAGAAACCGATCCTCAGAGCAAGAGTTGATCGTCGGCATCGAGACCGTTAGTAACTCGGCTCAAACCATTGCTGCCCGACCCGATCTTTACTATTCCGGGAAATCCGGCGATTACCGACAAAGTTGCGCGAGGGATCCGATGAACTTGAGCAGTGCAGACCTGTCGACGACGCTAAATCGCATTCTGGACACCGCGGCGGACAACCTCAGGGTGGCGAAGATCCTGATTCAACTGGGTCTCGATCCTGACAACATAACGTACGACGCAATATTCAACCGCCTTCTGGAGATCGTGCTGGCCAACATCACGCTTGCCAACATGTTCGCCCTGATCGGCGCAATCTTCTTTGTCGCCACCTTGCTGACGCAGACCATGGTGCCGCTGCGCGTCGCGAACATGATCGGCTGCGCATTCTTCGCCGGCTTTGGCGCACTCGCCGGAGACGTCAAGACCTTTCTCATGTATTTCCTGTTGCTCCCTATCAATGCCTATCGTCTCCGTCAGATGCTGACTCTGGTCAAGAAGGCGCGCAGCGCAACGCAAGGCGACACGTCGATGGAATGGCTCAAGCCGTTCATGACCGAGCGCAAATATCGCCGGGGCGATATACTGTGCAAGAAGGACGAAGCAGCCAACGAAATGTTCCTGACCGTCACCGGAAACTTTCTGGTCACCGAAATCGGCGTCGAACTTCCGCCAGGACGGCTAATGGGCGAACTCGGCTTCCTTACGCCCAATAACCGGCGGACGGCGACGGTCAAGTGCATCGAGGACGGACATGTGCTGACCATAACCTATGAAAAGCTGCTCGAAATCTACTTTCAAAACCCGCAATTTGGCTATTACTTCCTCGTCCTGACCAGTCAGCGCCTGCTGGACAATATTGCGCGGCTCGAAAGAATTATCGCACAAAACAAAATCGCACAGCCGTCCGCAACCGCGGACGGCGCCAATTGAGTGGCATGCGAAGCTGGAGAGCCGTACCTACACATTGCCGCAAGCAAGAAATCAGTCGTAAGGACTCTTGCAACGGCAGCCAGTTTTACATGGAATTGAGTGCGCAACGGCCGTGTCCCTGGCGCTTGACCGCGTCCTCCGCGGCTCGTTGCCGGCCGGCGGGTTTTGCCTTAAAGCTAAGCAAAACAATGGGGAGGATTTGCCGATGGACGTCGTTCCGTTGGGTCCGGGATTCGCCGCCGAACTAGGCGGGGTGACGCTTGCGGATATCGCCTCCGACGAGGCCGCCTATGCGGCTGCACGCGCCGCCTTCGAGGAACATTCCGTTCTGGTCTTTCGCGGCCAGGAGGTGACCGACGAACTTCAACTCGCCTTTTCGCGCCGCTTCGGTCCCCCGGAGGTGACCAAGGTCGGCTCGCAGGGCACCGGTTCGCATTTTGTGATCCTCAGCACCATCGGGCCTGACGGAAAGGTGGTGCCGCCTGATCACCGGCTTTCGCTCCGCAGCAAAGCCAACCAGCTCTGGCACACCGATTCATCGTTCAAATCGCTACCGGCGCTCACATCGATCCTTTCGGCGCGCATCATCCCGGCGCGCGGCGGCGAGACCGAATACGTCTCGACCCGCCTTGCCTTCGAGCGGCTCGATGCAAGCCTGCGCGTGAAGCTCGAGAATTCCTTTGCCTGGCACGACTATGCGCATTCGCGCAGCCAGATCGCGGCGGACCTCGCAACCCCCGAGGAGCGCGCGGCGCTGCCGCCGCAATGCTGGCGCATGGTGTGGAAGAATCCGGTGAACAGCCGCGGTGCTGTTTATCTTGCCTCGCACGCCTATGCAGTCGAAGGCATGGAGGCGGCAGCGGGGAAGAAGCTGATCGACGAACTGATGCAAGCCGCGACCGCGCCGGGCACCACCTACCTGCACCAATGGCGCAGAGGCGACGTGGTCATGTGGGACAACCGCGCGACCATGCATCGCGGACGGCCGTGGCCCGCGCAGGAGCCGCGGCTGATGGTACGTACGACGATCTCCGCGACCGAGGCCGACGGCGTTGACACCATGCGCTTGGCGCCGTCGCAGGCGGCTGAATAGCGGCTCGCTCCGCAGCGTGCCGGCCATGCGAGGTTCGGCGCAACTCGGGAAACCCCGAAGGCTTGAGTCTAGGGTGTGGCGGGGTTTGCGGGTTGGGCGAGTTTCGGCCCGGGTGCCACGGGTTCGATCTCCGGCTTGGGCGCTGTTGGCGCAACCGTCGCGCCGACTGCTCGTGCGGCATCGCCGGTTGTCTTGTAGTGGGCGACCTCGGCGGTTTGGACCTTGGGGCGGCTCCACGAACCATGATCGACAATCAGCATGCCCAGCACGCCGAAAAACGCAACCGCCGCCGCGATCACGACGGGACTTCTTGCCGTTCGCTCGGAATCCTTTTTGTTCCGTGAACAGTTGTCGTTCATCTGTTGCGCCTGACTTGTTTCCTCTTATGGATACAAGTCGCGGGCGGCAACGAAAGTTCCTGTCGGGAGGCTATTTCCCGGCTAGTTCTAGGTGGGTTCGAATCGCAGTGCGCCGCGCCGGAGCGGGGACAAATCGCGCGCGATGAAATGCTGCGGGTGCGCCCGAAGCTAATCTTCATTGCGCCAGGCGCCAAGCAAGAACGCTTTGTGTTTCCTGCGGTTGGGTCCGGCTTGCGCTTGCAGATCGGGGAGATCGACACCGCTTTTTTTCATCCACATCCCGATCGCTATCTTCGCGGCCAGCCCGACGGCCAGGAATGATCCGAAGTAAATGAGTGCTACGACGAGCGGACTCATTGCATTGTTTCCATTGGCGCCAGGTGGTCGAGCTGCTTCGCTCCCGGGCAACTTGTTCCTGATCTGCGAAGCTGGCAAGCCCGGGGGCAATCCGGAACGCAGAGCTCTTCGCCAAGACCTTGTCCGCTGGAACAATTCGTTGCGCCGCCTGTTGCAACGTTCTTCAACCAAGGAGAATTAGCAATGGCTACGGAAACAAGAGAGACAGGTTCCCTTATCGGCAGCGACAAGGTGGAAGGAACAGCTGTCTATGGCGCGAACGATACCAAGATCGGATCGATCGAACGCGTCATGATCGACAAGATGAGCGGCAGGGTTTCATACGCCGTCCTGAGCTTCGGCGGCTTTCTCGGAATCGGCGACGACCACTATCCCCTGCCCTGGCAATCCCTGAAATACGACACCAACCTTGGCGGCTATCGTACGGGTATCACCGAAACCCAACTGAAGGGCGCGCCGAAATACGGTAACGACAATGCCTGGAACTGGAGCGACCCCGCGAGAACCCGCGCCGTAAACGACTACTACGGCGTTGCGATATGAAGACCAAGGCCCGCTTAACGGCGGGCCTTTTTCTTTTCAATGAACCGATGAAGCCGCATGGTTCCTGCTCCGGTTCGGCATCTTCATCGCGCCAAGCGTCCCGGCGAGCGGCGCGAAGCGAGGCATTTTCAGCCGAGCCCGATCACACTTTGAAAAGTTTGGCGTAGCGCGCCTTGATATCCTCGCTCTGCGCCAGCACCGCGGCAGGGTCGGACTTGAGCAGTTTCAGTGTTGCCAACGGCGGGTGGCCGGGCTTCTCCTTGATCTGCGCATGGAAAGAGCGATGAGCGAAATTATCGACCAGCAATTGCTGTCCTTCCGTGCTGAAAAAGAAACTCTGGAACAGCCGCGCGGCATTCGGATTGGGTGCATTACGGAACACACCACTGGGAACGATGATGAGCGGTGAGCCTTCGGTGGCGTAGACCACCTCGACCGGCTTGCCCTGGTCCTTCAGCAGCAACAGATTGTAGTCGTTGCCGTCGGCCATCACCGCCCGCTCCCCCAGCAGCAGCTTCTTCGGCGGGTCCGCTGCCGATTGCACCTGCAGCACCTTTTGCTGGGCAAGCTTCTCGAAATACGACCAGCCCAGTTCGCGAGAGAGCACGAAGGTCGCCGTCATGATGGCGCCGCTGTAGCCGGGATGCGCCTTGACGATCTTGCTTTGCCATTTCAGATCGAGCAGATCGGCGTAACTCTTCGGCGCGTCTTCGCCCCTCACCAGACTGGTGTTGTAGCCGATGGCTTCGATCCAGCCGCACGAGGTTGCGTAGAGTCCATCGGGATCGACCTGATCCGCCGGGAAATACTTCGCGACATCGTCGGGAACATAGGGCGCCAGCCAGTCCTTGCCCTTCCAGTCCAGATAATGGGCGGGGTCGGTGCTGTTGGCGACGTCGACGGCGTTGATGGCGCTCGCCTGCTCCTGGGCGATGCGCTGGAAAATCCGTTCGGCGCCCGAGCGCTCGACGCGGACGGAAATCCCCTGATATTTGGCTTCGAATGCCTTGGCCAACCGTTCCCCGACGTTCAGCTCCAGCGCGGAGTAGTACGAGAGCTTGCCCTCCTTGCGGGCTGCTTCAACCAATGCGGGCGTCACGCTCGTCGGTGGCGGCGGCGCTGCCCGGAGCGGCTCGGCGAACAACGCACCGGCGGCAAGCGCGGTCGTGGTTTTGAGCACGCCGCGCCTGGACCAATTTCGATTTCGCATGGCGTTTCCCGTGGGTTATGCGCGATTGCAGGCTGGCGCGATGAATTGGCGGGTTGGAGAATAGCAGATCCCGCGGTCTATGTTTGAAGCAGATTTCCGGCCTACACTGTACGAACATCGCGCCAGGGAGAGCAACATGCCGCGGAGCGACGTTCTGATCGCAGGTGCGGGCCCGACGGGCCTCGTGCTGGCGCTTTGGCTGACAAGGTTCGGCGTCAAGGTGAAGATCATCGACAAGACCGCCGAGCCGGGAACGACCTCGCGCGCTTTGGCGGTCCAGGCACGCACGCTCGAACTGTATCGGCAGCTCGATCTCACCGAGGCCGTGGTCGCAGCGGGAAACCAGGTTCCCGCCGTCAATCTCTGGGTGAAAGGCGAAGCGGCGGCGCGACTTTCGCTCGAGGCCGTCGGCTCGGATCTGACGCCCTACCCCTTCCTGCACATCTTTCCGCAGGACCAGCACGAGCGGCTATTGATCGAGCGGCTGCAGGCGCTGGGAATAACGGTCCAGCGTCGCACCGAACTGATCGGTTTCGCCGACAGGGAAGACGGCGTGGTGGCCCGCCTGCGCGGGCCCGATGGTTGGGAGTATGATTTTGCGGCGGATTATGTCGCCGGCTGTGATGGTGCGCGCTCGATCGTGCGCGAGACGATCGGCACAGGTTTTCCAGGCGGCACCTATCGGCAGGTATTTTACGTCGCCGATGTTGATGCAGCCGGCCCTGCGCTCAATGGCGAACTGCACATCGATCTCGACGAGGCCGATTTCCTCGGCGTCTTCCCGCTGGCCGGACAAGGACGAGCGCGGCTGATCGGAACCGTACGCGACGAGCGGGCCGACCGCGCGGAAACCTTGACATTCGACGACGTCAGCGATCGCGCGATCACCCACCTCAAGGTCGAGGTCAGGAAGGCCAACTGGTTTTCGACCTATCATGTGCATCACCGGGTAACGGAGCATTTCCGCAAAGGACGGGCGTTCCTGCTTGGCGACGCGGCGCATATCCACAGCCCGGCAGGCGGCCAGGGCATGAATACCGGGATTGGCGATGCCATCAATCTCGCCTGGAAACTTGCGACGGTTCTGGCCGGCCGCGCGCCCGACACTCTGCTCGAATCATATGAGGCCGAGAGGATCGGCTTCGCGCGGCGGCTGGTTGCGACCACCGACCGCGTATTCAGCTTCGCAACCGCCGAGGGGCGGATCGCCGACATCCTGCGCACGCGCGTCGCGCCCGTGCTGATCCCGATGGCCGTTGCGTTCGAGCCGGTCCGCGAGTTTATGTTCCGGACCGTCTCGCAGATCACGCTGAATTATCGCGGGGGTCCTCTGAGCCGCGGCGCGGCCGGCCATGTGCATGGCGGCGATCGTTTGCCGTGGGCGCGGATCGATGGCGCCGATAATTTCGATTCGCTGGCAACGATGGACTGGCAAGTCCATGTCTATGGCTCTGCCGGCACCCAACTCGCGGCATGGTGCGAGGCGCATTATGTCCCGTTACACGTCTTCGACTGGCGACCCGAATATGAGACGGCTGGGTTCGCCCGAGATGCGCTTTATCTCCTCCGGCCTGACACTTACGTGGCGCTTGCCGACAGCTCCGGCGCAGCAAGCGCCCTCGACCGCTACTTCGCAGAACATCGCATCCAGCCCGGTTAGAAGATCTTTCCAGGATTCAGAATCCCGGCGGGATCGAGGGCCACCTTGAGCGCGCGCATCAACTCAATTTCGCTCGCGCTTCGGCAGACGGACAGATAGGGCTTCTTCTCCAGCCCAATTCCGTGTTCTGCCGAAATCGATCCGCCTAAATTGCCGAGTGAACCGTATACGATCGCCTCGATCCTCGGACGCAACGTCACATAGTTCTGGGGCTGCACCTGAACAATAACATGCAGGTTTCCATCTCCCAGATGACCAAAGATCCAGAGTTTGTGGTTACCGATCTCCCCTCGCAGCTCTTTACCTAAGGTGTCGACATATTGCTCCATCGCGCCAAGGGGCAACGAAATATCGAACACGACCGGCATACCGCCCACCACCACCTGCGCAACGTCGTCCCGTAGCGACCAGAACGCGCGCCGGTCGTTGTCGGACTGCGCAACCGCCGCGTCAGAAATCAGATTTGTTTCGAGCGCGGATTCCAGTGCCGCAACGAAGCGTTCGGAATCAAGCCTGGCATTGGCGCCAAGACTTTCGATCAGGACGTAATACGGATGGTCCTGACTCACTGGCGCCTTGCCCCGTGCCGGCGGGGATGTCACCAGGAGATAGAAGGATTTCCACATGACCTCGAATGCCGAGAGCGATCCGCCCAGCGCACTGTCCATATGCTTGAGCAATTTCGTCAGAGCCTCGAAAGTCGGCACCGCTACGATCGCCACATCTTGCGACCGCGGCCTCTCGCGCAATCGCAGCACGAGCCGGGTGATGACCCCCAGCGTACCCTCTGATCCTATGAATACGTGCTTGAGATCATAGCCTGCGTTATTCTTGATGAGACGGTTCATCGACGAGATGATGGTGCCGTCAGCCAACACGACCTCAAGGCCCAGGACCATCTCGCGCATCATCCCGTAGCGGATCACGCGATTGCCACCGGCATTTGTCGCGGCATTGCCGCCAAGGGTCGCAGTTCCGCGCGCGCCAAGATCGAGTGGAAAGCTCAGGTCATGCCCCTCGGCCGCATCCTGCAGCGTTTGCAGAATGACGCCAGCCTGAACCACGGCGATCCGCTGAACCGGATTGATCTCTTCGATGACGCGCATACGCTCCATTGAAAGAATTATCTCTTCAGGCGACGCATCGGCTCCATGAACGAGGCCCGTTAGACCGCCCTGGGTCACAATCCGCATGCCGTTGTCATGGCACCAGCGAAGTACTCTCGAAACCTCCGCAGTGTCCTTCGGACGCACAAGAGCGCGCGCTTTGAGCGTGTCTGGGCGCAGCACGCCGGCGGATCGAGCCGCGGTATCGGACGCATCCAACACTCCTGCCTCGCCAACCATTGCCCGCAGCTCGGCGATTGCGTCCACGGCCGGTGCCCTCAAATCATCGCCTCGATCAGGCGTGGTCCTTTTTGCTTCATCGCGGATTCATATTGTGCGGCGAACTCTTCGGCCGTCGTTGCGCGGCTGGCTTCGACTCCCAGTCCGCTGGCGATCTGCACCCAGTTCATTTCCGGATTATGCAAGTCGAGCATTGAGCGCGCATTTTCACCGACCGCAGTCACTCCCACCCGATGCAGCTCGTAATTGAGAATCGCATAGGACCGGTTGGCGTAGATGACGGTGGTCACATCCAGGTTTTCGCGCGCCATGGTCCAAAGCGCCTGCATGGTGTAGGCGGCTCCACCGTCACCATGCGGACAGACCACCTTGCGATCGGGAGCGGCGATAGCCGCTCCCACGGCCAGCGGCAAACCTTGACCAATGGAACCGCCAGCCAGCGGCAGGTGGGTGTGTGGACGCGCGCGCGCCAGCGTCATCAACAGCGGAAGGCTCGCAGTGTTGGATTCGTCCGCATAGATCGCATTGTCTGGCGTCAGTTGCGCGATGATCTGGGCTATGCTGAGTGAATTCAGCGAACCGGTTGGAAGGCCCGGCAGCTGCAATTGGACCCTTGCCGTGGGCTCGTGCGGCGCTCCCAGGGCTTCAGCCAGGTTCTGCAGGGCGGTGACGCCGTTTTCGTGCGGATGAGCGAGGTAAATCAGCTCGCACTTCTCGGGGACACACCAACTGGGTTTATCCGGATATGCAAAGAACGACACGGGTGGCTTGCTTCCAACCATGATCATTTGCTCCGTCCCCGAGAGAAATGCCGTGACCTGCTCGCCGAAATACGGAATTCGCTCCACGGCTACGCGGCCGGCGCCCATTTCGGCATGCGGCGCAAAGGTGTCGCATAACAGCCGTACGCCGGTTTTGGCATGAATGCGCCCGGCCGCCTCCAGGCCGTCGCCGATCAAGCCGCGGCCTCGCAGCAGCATCGCCGTCTTCTTGCCGTTGATCATCAGCCTGGCGATCTCTTCGATCGAACCGGCGTCCACGATCGCAGGCCCTATGTCCGGCAATTGCGCCGCGGCGCGCTCCGCTGGATTCCAGGCGGCGTCGGCCGACAGTATCAAGGTGGCGATGCCGCCCGGCGCAGCGCGCGCTGCCTGCAAAGCCCTTGCTGTATCGCTCGCAGCAAGCCTGGCGCTCTTGGTCTCGTGAACCCAACTCGATACCGGGCGAGCGAAGCCCACGATATCGGAGGTCAATAACGCGTCGTATTGCAGGTGATAGGTGGCGTGATCGCCGACGATATTGACGATCGGCGTCGCCGCACGGCGGGCGTTGTGCAGATTGGCGAGGCCGTTGGCCAGACCCGGTCCCAGATGAAGAAGTGTCACGGCAGGCTTGCCTGCAATGCGGCCATAGCCGTCAGCGGCGCCGGTTACGACGCCTTCAAAAAGGCAAAGCACCGGCCGCAGGCCCTTCACGGCGTCGAGAGCCGCAACCAGATGCATTTCGGAGGTGCCAGGGTTGGCGAAACAGGTATCGACACCGCAATCGACCAGCGTTTGAACCAATGATTGCGCGCCGTTCATTTGACCGCTCCTGCGTTGTCGAAAATCAGCATCACCCCGGCATATATATCATCTCCGTCGCTCAGAGACCGCCCGAAGGCGGTCTCTGTTCCTGATTTGATTTCGCCGCGATGCCTGCGCGTCAGCCGTCAGTTGGTTGCGACGTCTCCACTGATGATGTCACCGAACTGCTCCCACTTCTCGCCCTTGAATCGCATCATCTGCAACTGGGACAACGGCGCGAAGTCGGTTGCTGAAGTGTTGATCGTGACGCCGGGAAGCAACGTGTCGGTCGTGAAGTCCTTGAGCGTCGCCGCCTGTTTCATCACGTTGGCGCGCGTCAGATCGTCGCCGCACTGCTTGAGCGTCTGAACCAGCGTCTGCGCGACGCCGTAGCCATAGACAAGGTTGCCGTCGGAGCGGTTGGCGCCCGGCATGTACTTGTCAATGAATGCGGACCATTTCTTCATGCCGGGATCGTTGTCCCACTGCGGGTCAGCGCCATCCTTGGCATAGGCGGCCGAGAGGAGCCCTTGTGCATTCTCGAAGCCCGCCGGCTGCAATACGCTGCCGACGGAAGCCGAGACGTTGGCGACGATCTGCGTCGGCCTCCATTCGAGCTCGGCGAGCTTCTTGATCGCCTGCGCCGCGAACTTCGGCGTCGTGATGCTCACGAACACGTCGGCGCCGGTGGATTTCAGCTTGACGATGTGGGAGTCGATTGACGGCTCCGTGGTCTCGTAGCTTTCTTCCGTGATAATCATCGACACCTTGTCGCCAAGCCCATCCTTCAACCCCTTCAGGTAGTCCTTTCCGAAGTCGTCATTCTGATAGAACACGGCGATCTTCGCGTTTGGCTTTTCCTTCAGGATGTACTTGGCGTAGATTTGCGCCTCGCTCTGATAGCTCGGCTGCCAACCCATGGTCCAGGGGAACACCTTCGGATCGTTCCACTTGGTGGCGCCAGTGGCGACGAACAGTTGCGGTACCTTCTTGGAGTTCAGATACTTCTGGATCGCCGAGTTCGACGGCGTTCCAAGTGGATTGAACACCACCAGCACTTCATCGCTCTCGACCAGCTTGCGCGCCTGCTCGACCGCCTTGGGCGGGCTGTAACCGTCGTCATATGTGATGAAGTTGATCTTGCGGCCGTTGATGCCGCCCTGATCGTTGATCATCTTGAAATAGGCTTCCTCGGTCTTGCCGATAAGCCCGTAAGACGATGCGGGACCGCTGTACGGCATGATGTTGCCGATCTTGATTTCGGTATCGGTCGCGCCGGTGTCGTATTTTTTCTGGGCGAGTGCGTTGCCGGAAAGGGCAACGCAGAGGATGGCGGCAGCCGGCAAAGCGGCGAGCCGCAGCTGGGTAATAGACATTTCACGTCTCCCTGATCTAATTGTTTTGATTTGCAGGCCGCCTGTCTGATTGGCCACTTTTCACGCGTCGGATAATTTTACCCGTGGGCATCTGACCAAGCCCGGATTTGCCTCCCGGACGTTGGTCCCCAAGCTCGTAGAGATAAAACTAAAGCGCAAACTCGATGCGATCTTTGCGCTAGATCAATGTGCTTGCTCTAGACCAAGCCTTGCCTGATGCCAAATCGTGTTTCAATCGCCCGGTCTAATCGCGTTGGTCGGGGTTGTCCTGTCAGTTATCTGCTGGCCAAAAAGACTGCCGATGAGTTCTACCGCGGTGCGCGCGGTACGGCCTCGCTCGTCGAGGAACGGATTGAGTTCAACAATATCGACCGAATTAACCAGCCCGGAATCATGCAGCATCTCCATCACCAGATGCGCCTCGCGATAGGTGGCCCCGCCGGGCACCATGGTGCCAACGCCGGGCGCCAGATGAGGATCGAGAAAATCAACATCGAAACTGACGTGCAACACGCCATTGCGGGCTTTCACCTTGTCGATGACGCGACGGATCAGCACCCCGACCCCGAACTCATCGATCTGGCGCATGTCGGCGACGCTGATGCGACGATTCCGCAGCAGATCCTTCTCCAGTTTATCGATCGAGCGTGTGCCGAATAGTTCGAGCTGATCGGGACCGATGGGCGAGCGCGGCTGTTCGCCCAGAAGTCCATCCAGCCCGGGCTCGCCGCACAGGAAGGCCGCCGACATTCCGTGCATGTTGCCGGAGATCGTCGTGGCGGGCGTGTTGTAATCGGCGTGAGCATCCAGCCACATAACGAACAGCTCGCGGCCAATTTCGTGCCAATGGCGGGCAATCCCGTTCACCGAACCCATCGACAGGGTGTGATCGCCACCGAGAAAGATCGGGATCGCGCCGGATCGCGCCAAGCCATAAGCCTGCGCACTCAATGCCCGGGTCCAGCGCTGGATTTCTCGGTAGTGCCTCGCATTGTCGGGCGGAGCATCAACCAGTTCGACCACCTCGCTAATCGAGAGATCGCCGTGGTCTTCCACTTTAAAGCCCAGGCCACCGAGCAAGGTCAAAAGGCCGGCCGTTCTCAGCGCCGCTGGCCCCATCAGGGTTCCGTGCTGCGAGGCTCCGATATCGATGGGCGCGCCCAGCACCGCAATCCGTCGCGTCAGGTCTGATTTGAAAACGTCGGTCACAACAATCCCTCTGAGGAAATTATCTGCACAAATCTCTCGCAAGGACAGCAAATGAAGTCTTCGGCCCGCCGGCAAGTCATCATTTTTCGTTTTCACGGTTATTTTGGGGGCCAACGCAATGCATTCGGGGGAACAAAATTCTCGGGCCGGCATTTTCCCCCGGGGCGGGGGTACGACAGGTGGCGGGTCCTCAACTTCGAAGGCATCGACAAGTGAATATCGAAACACCCGAACTTCAGCCCGGCATGGCGGAGCGCGCTATCGATACCGCAACCGATGTGTCGCGCACGATCACGGAAGTATCCGCGGCGCTTCAGGCGGCTGTGGACCGGCTAAGCGAGGTCGTCGCAACCGCGCGACAGCCCGGAAAGCCGCTTTCGACCATCAGCGCGATCACCCGTGAGGCCCCGCTCGCGAGCCTGTTCGTCGCATTCTTGTTCGGCATAGCGGTGGCGCGCCGCAGGTAAGTATGCGGTGACTGATGCGCGCGCTTTTGATCTCACTCAATGCGCGCCTGCCGCCGCTCGCGTAAAGAAGACACTGTCATTGCCGAACTGCCCAAGGAGGGGAGCTACGACGTTGGCATTGGGCCCCGGACTTTCGAGTTCGGGGCCCTGTTGTAAGCGGCGCCCATCGTTTGGCGCGCGGCCTCGGCAAGATCGAAACTGGCCGAGCGGAACCGGATAAATTCCAAATAACACAAGCTTTGTCCGGAACCGAACATAGTTCAAATTCTTAGCTCAGACAGTGCCTTGTCCGGCCGTTTCGGTTCCCGACCGGGTTCGGTCCAGGCGGCTGCGCAAGCTTTCTGCTGGGAATATTGACCACTCAAGGAGGCGCTCATGGCCAGCATGAGAAACGACCGCGCCCGCGCGCGCGCCAGGAATTTGCTGGCGACAGTATATCCAGTTCCCGACGATGTTGAATTCCGCCGCCTGCGCGAACTTGCAATCGACTACATTCGGGAAGCCGAGCGGCTCGAAGCCGAGAACAGAGGTCGCGAGGTTGAATCCGATGAAATGGTCTCGGCCGCACTGGACGCGGTCGCGAGGGACTACTTCTCGCGCGCCCTGCTCCGGGCCATGTCGCACAGAAAGCGCTAGCGTCCTGGTCCGAGAGTGCGGGCCGCGCCATGCAGATCCGTGGTTCACGGAAAGCACCGATGCTGCGAGGCAATAACTTTCTTAAATTTAATTTTCGTCCCGCGGCGCTCGCCTCGCCGCATGAGCGTTTCAACACTACCCGTTAAATGAAAAGCGATTGGGATGGATTCCGATGAAGAGGGCAATTGCGATTTTGGCCTGCGCCTGCGCGCTGGCTGGCGGCGTCTATTTTACGGTCAGCAAGTGGGCCATTCGACATGAGACGCTAAATCTCTTCGATAGCGCGCGGCAGCGGCCCGTCGCCGTCGATCTTGCGGTGCGCCGGGACTACGAGATGAAAGCGAATGCCGGTTACTGGAAGCTTCCGGTGGCCGTCATCAGCAACGGCAATACCGTGAAGAACACAGAGTATTCATTCCTGGCCAATGGACTGGCCGCAAGGGGCTACCTGGTTGCCAGCATTCAGCAGGACCTTCCGACCGATCCGCCATTGATGACCAGGATCGGATTGCCATACGTCGGCCGGACGGACGTCTATGAACGAGGCGAAGCAAATATTCTGTTTGTGGTTGGGGAACTGAAAAAATTGCAGCCGAACGCCGACTACGATCACCTGACGCTTGTCGGACATTCGAATGGCGGGGACGTTGCGATGTACTGCGCCAGGCAACATCCGGAACTGGTGTCCAAGGTCGTCACGCTCGACAATTTGCGCGTTCCCTTCGTGCTCCGCCACAAGCTGAAGATCCTGTCGTTCCGCTCAAAGGACCCGAACTTCAAAACCGATCCCGGCGTTCTGCCCACCCCTGAGCAGGCCAAGGCGGACGGTATCGATATCGTCAACACGAAATATCAGCATACCGATATGAGCGACCGCGGTCCTGATTCCGTAAAGGAGACGATTCAGGCGACACTCGATCAATTTCTGAGCGACAGCGCCACCAGCGAACTGGCGCCGGTGAATACCGACAATCCGATCGTTTCCAACGCCGGAGCGCCGGCGCCTTGAGTTGGATCGCGGGTCCTGGCGGCTCCAAAGCTCGAGAATGCCAGCGCTACAACCAGGCGATCGGCGCATAGTGCAAGCGTCGCCTGTTCATCTCCTCGCACAGGCTTGCCACGTATCTTTTGCTGGAGTCGTTGTTGACGAAGAGATGCCTGTAACCGCGTCTCATCGATTCGAGATCGGCATCGGTCTGTTTGCGAATATTCTCGTAAAAGCGCAGCAGGCTTTCGTCGCTTAAGACGGGTAAACTCATGAATTTCCGCCGCCCGCCTTGTTGGGGGCTCCTCGCTCGGTTTGCGGTGGCGGGCGAACGCCCGTCAATTTCATGCAGAAACTAATTGCGGGATCGGGACGCGTCTTGTCTCAAAACGACATCTCGTTGGACTGAAGAGACAGCCGTTATCTGCGAGGCCGCTTGCGACGCATCAAACCTTCTCGTCCCTGATATCACGAGGCGTGCGGCCGTACTGGCGTCGAAAGCGGCGATTGAAATACGACAGGTCGCCAAACCCGACGTCGTAGGCGATCGTACTGATCGCAGAATGATTGGAATCGGACTCGGAAAGAAGCCGGTGAGCCTGCGCAAGACGCTGCTTGACCAGGAATTCCGAGAAGGTGGTGCCGGTCTCTTCGAACAAACGCTGCAGATACCGTGGGGTCACACAGAGGTGCGCGGCCACGCTCCCGACCGAGATCTCGCGACGATGGCTATTCTCGAGAATATAGTCTTTTGCGATCTTCAATCGGGCCGCCCGCAATCCACGTGTCCGCGCGATTTCCGCGAAATCGTTCGCAGCGCCGAGTGTCAGCGCCAAAACATCATGAATATGCCTGACGGAAAGATTCAGCAGCTCAGAGTCCATCGATGGGCCGGCCCTGAGCAGCCAACCGCCGTAGCGCGAAAGAAGCCCGAGAGCACCCCGATTTCGGGGTATTGGACGCATGACGGCACCATCGGCATCCGCGGTAATCGAACGGAGCACGGCCCGCGGCACCCGCAGGGTAAAGGATTGGCCCGCATTCGTTCGGCAAAACGACGTGGGTTCGCTAGCTATCAACAGAAGCGCTTCTTGCTCGCGGAGAATTTGCTCGCGTCCGCCCGACGAGATCGTAGCGATTCCCCCTTTCCTGTTTATGGTAAGCACGAAGTCATCGTTTCCATCCGCAAGGTATTCTCCCGTGCGCGAGATCCTCACCGGAGACGACGAGGCTTCGCTCAGTTGCAACCCGGGAAGCGACAGGGATGCGATGCATGCGTGAAACGCAACGTCCCTGGCCGGCTCGAAGTCAGCGCGGAGCACGACATGTCCATAATGTTCGCGCCAATACGAAATCCGGTCCGTTTCCGGCAGGAAATCGGTCGAAAATTCAACAATGCGGACGCAAGGGTTTGTCATGATGTCATGCCGATGATTCAAGAGGCCGTCCCAGACAGGGTTCTACTTCCAATGGTGCCGCACCGCGTCCACCGATCAGCCGATACGGTACCGGATCGGTATTACAGCAATTGCATTGCGAACTCTATCCACTCCGGTCCATTTTCCGCCCATGGCGGCTGCCGCAAGGGGGATAAATGCTTCTGCGCCCCGGTTGAGCTCGAAATCAGCGGCCCTCCGGAGGGGATGGCCTATTGCCATGGCTGCCGTTCGTGGTCCGGCGGTTCCGTCAACGCCTACAGTCTTTGGAAGCCCGAGGCGGTGCGTATTACGGCGGGCGCCGAAAACCTCGACACGTTCCAAGAAACCGAAACAAGTCAGCGGCAATATTGCAACAAATGCGGTGGACATCTCATGACCAATCACCCTCCGATTGGGTTGGTCGATGGGTTTGCCGCCGCCATCCTGGACCTCGCATTCGCGCCGGCCGTGCAGGTCAAATATGCGGAGACGGTGCTGCCGATGCTCAAGAACCGGAAGCAGCCCACCGCATTCCCGTATGAAATAAGTCAAATATTTTCAAATAATTAACTTGGTATCAACTTATGATACGTTTTGGTTGCGGAACGTATCATTCAATGATACGTTATGGAATTGGCGATGGCGATCAAGAGTTTTAAGGACGTCACCACTGAGGGTGTTTTTCAGGGGAAACGCCCGAAAGGGTTTCCAACTGAAATAGTAAACGTGACACGGCGAAAACTAAGAATGGTCGACGCGGCCCATGAACTGAGAGACCTCAATGTACCGCCAAACAATAAACTGCATCCTCTCAAGGCGGATCGAGAGGGACAACACGCGATATCGGTCAACGACCAGTACCGCGTTTGTTTTAGATGGCACGATGGAGACGCCTACGACGTGGAATTTACGGACTACCACGACTGACGAGTAGACAGGAGTTAGAGATGGCTGATTTAGCACCTCTTCATCCCGGCGAAGTTCTCCGCGAAGAGTTTCTTGTGCCGATGAAACTTAGCGCTTATGCGCTCGCCGATCATTGCCATGTACCCCGCACCCGGATTGAGCGCATTGTCAATGAGCAAAACGGCATTACTGCCGACACGGCATTGCGGTTAAGTGCCGCTCTTGGCACTACTCCCGAGTTTTGGCTGAATCTCCAATCCCGCTATGAGGTCGAAATGGCCAGGGCCGAGATTGGCGATGAGTTGAAGACAATCTCAATCCGCGCCGCCTAAGAGTATGACCGAAACGGTATCTTCGAATCCATGACATCGCACACCAACGGAAACGCCTGGCAACATATTTCTCACATCACCGGATGGGGTTTGTTTAAGAAGCCGGCCGAGCTCAACGCTTGCGACGGAACGCTTTCAAACCGGCGGCGGCAATTCGGCTTCGGCGGGCGGGATCGGCTCCGGTGACGGCTGGTGACTTATTCGCTGAAGTTCAAGTTCCTTGGTCACGGCAGCGACGGAGTTGCCGACTTTTCCGACGACGGCCTTCAATGCATCGGCTGAAAGGCTGAGCCGCCGGGTCCAGGCACGAGCCTGATCTGGATCGGTCAGGTCAATTTTATTACGAATGGGCGGATGTTTGATGCGTTGCATGGCGGGAATTCCTGGTTGCGGGTCAACCGCATGCGATGACCTTCGTTCCCGCGAGTTGCGCGCTAAATTGAAAGGACCGCCCTAAGGCGGCCCTGTCGTTTAACCGTTCAAACCGGATCTTCGTTTGCAAAATCAGTCGTGATCGATGATGACCTTGCGGCGATCATGATCGATATCCCGATCGCGGTCGCCCTTCCTGATGATGACGGTGTCGCGATCACGGTGATCGTCCCGGTCGCGGATCACTTCGCGCTCGCGAACGACGTCGCGGTCACGATGGCTCTGACCGACCGTCACGCCGACCGGACCGACACCCACGGCAATTTCTTCCGCGCAAGCCGGCAACGCGGTGCCGATAAGGGCTGCCGCCGCTATAACAGCAAAGTACAATTTCATTTGAGTTCTCCATTCACCGATTGTGTTGCGCCAACTCCGCGCGGGAGCAAAAGTTCCGAGATCTGGCGCGTGGCATGAGGCATCGCGGACAACAATTAGTTGCTGATGTCGCGATTGCGCAGGTGACGACCGAGCAAATTGGGTGGGTATCATTGGATGCAGCCTATCGACAATGTTCGCCGACCCTCTCGGTTCCAAGCGACTTTGAGGCAGGTCAAAGCGCCCCGGCGACGGCTGCGTCAAGATGCTGGGATGGCAAACCTCATCTTTCGATGCGCCCGGACCGGTCTGAACGTTCAGGTTTGGCTGCCCGATGAGAAGCCAACCGGTCAAACGGAATACGCGGATAGTTATGAAGCCGTGACTTGCCCGGCCTGTGCCCGAGTCCACCTGGTCAACAAAACCACCGGCAAGATGTTAAGCGACAAGGGGAAGTAATGGGTGTGCAACGACGATCCCAAACCCGGCATTTTGTTCGCTACGTCTGCCGCCACACTCCGGGCTTTCTGAAGAATCTGGCCGCACGAATAGACCTGCAGCATTATAAATCATTCGCTGTAACGGTTGCTTCACACGCCTGGAGCGATTTGGCCCCGATCCCCGAAGATAACTTCGCGCTGGCCTCCGCCTCGCCTGTCAATTTGCGTGGCCGGCGGCCGAGTCCATTGCATTGGGAACGGTGAATAGCGTAGGTCATTTGATATCGAAGGAGAGCATCGGATGCGAGCGGTTTTCAGACACATTCAGGTTTTGGTTGTTGCGACCGCCGGGCTGAGCGGCTCAGTTGCCGTCGCGGCCGACGCCGATCACGGCGCAGATCTCGCCAAGCGCTGGTGCGCCGCTTGTCACGTGGTGGACACCGGCCAGAAGCAGGCCAGTACAGACGCTCCGCCGTTTGCAGCAATCGCACGCAAGTCGGATTTCACGCCGGAAAAAGTGGCTTTCTTTCTGCTCGACCCGCACCCGAAGATGCCGAATTTTCCGCTGAGCCGGAGCGAGGCGGCCGATCTTGCCGCTTATATCGGCGCGCTGCGTAAATAAGGGTGCAACGATCGGACAAGCCGGAGCGGGCATGCCGGGCAAGCCGCAGTGAGTTTTCCAGATGGATCAAGGCGAAAACGCAGAGACCTTCAAAGCCATCGCGGCCGAAGCCTTCGCTGCGCTTGAAGGCGCCAGGCAAATACCACCCTTCTCCTCGCGCCCTCGGGGCTTGAGCGTCGATGACGCCTACCGCGTGACGCCGCTTGTGCGGCAAATGTACGAGGCAGGCGGAGCCAAGGCGATGGGACGCAAAATCGGTTTCACCAATCGCACGATCTGGGCGCAGTATGGCGTCTACGCGCCGATCTGGGGCTACGTTTTCGACCGAAGCGTGCACGATCTTGCAACGGTCGAAGCCCTGGCGCTGGCGCGATTTTCGGAGCCGCGCATCGAGCCCGAGATTATTTTTGGTCTTGCGGCTGCTCCGACGGCGCGGATGGACGAGACGGCCTTGTCGTCCTGCATTGCATGGGTCGCGCTCGGCTTCGAGATCGTGCAGTCGATCTATCCGGGGTGGAAATTTTCCGCAGCCGACACCATCGCTGCCAACGGCGTGCACGGCGCGCTCCTGATCGGGCCGCGCCATCCGTTCCCGCCGCGCGCGACAGAATGGCGGCGAACTCTCTCTGCGTTCGAGATCGACCTGACTTGCGGCAACCGGCTGGCCGACCGGGGGCATGCCGAAAACGTGCTGGGCGGCCCGCTCTCGGCGCTGCGTCATCTCGCGGGCTTGTTGGCGAACGATCCGGTCAATCCGCCCCTCGCAGCCGGAGAGATCGTCAGCACCGGAACCTTGACGAAGGCCATGCCGGTTGCCTCAGGTGAGACATGGACCGCCGCGCCGGGGGAAATTGCGCTTGATGCAGTCCAGCTCCGGTTCATCTGAAAAACGCGGCCCATATGCAAATCCCTGCCGGTTTTAGCCGACAGGGATCAGCAGAAAAGTCAACGGACGGCGGGTGGCATCACCCGGTGGCCCGTCAAGGACCTGCTCAATGATTAAAATCTACCCTCTAATTTGATGCAAGACTATTTTATGAGCGGAAAACCGGTCATTCCCCGCATCTCGCGACCAAGGCTGCCCCGATCAAAATTTGCCTTTCGACGCATCCTTCGCGGCAGACATCACCCCGCCGGTGATCTGTCGCATATGTTCTCCGGCATTCGTGAACTGACTCTTCAAAAATTCCGACTGAATTCGCATTGCTTCCTGAAGATCGGTTGCGTGAACCAGTTTTCGCGCATGTTCGAACGCGGCCTTCATGTTCTGTTCGGTGAGCGATAATGCCTGTTTGGAGATCTCCGTTCCCGGGTTCGGAATCGACGATATCGACTTGTTAGCAGCATCGAAAAACATCCCGAACGCTTTTTCCGCCTGATCGATGGTTTTTGCCGCCAGATCGCGTAATTCGGCGGGCACTTCCAGTTTCGGTTCAATCATGTCGCCATCCTCCGATGTGGATTGAGAGTTATCATACTTCCGCAACCGCGTCTTTGCTGTGTTTGGCTTGGCTGGCTTCAATATTTTCGGGTCTCCTCAAGCGATTTCATCGATCGTCGTCCGGATGAACCCAAGCGTAAGGCGCAATTTGCCGCTCTTTGGTAAGCCTGATCATGTGCACCGGCGGCGCGTATCGGGGCGTCTTGCACGCGCGGCATTTGAGCGCCGCTTCCAGTTTCCAGATCGGCGTATCGCGCGGCCGCCGGATCGCGTCGAGCGGCAGGCTGGCGCGCGTTTCGCAGCGATGGCACATCACCTCCAGCCAGCCATATCCGCCATTGAGGCATTGTGCGATCGTGGGCGACGGCTGCGCGGGTCCGCCAAAGCCTTCCATTTGTTCCGACCACAGCAGGCATTCGGCGGCGTCCGCCTCACGCATCGCCTGCCCGGCTTTTTCGCGTGCATGCTGCGCGCTGATCCGCGCGCCCCTGACGCGATCGCCAAAGATTCGTTGTCGGCTGCGGCCTCCCATTGGGCCATTTCACCGGCCTTTGCGGAGCCACGCAATACCACTAGCAGTGGAGGTCAGGAACGCCCGCCCAACCCCACTGCTGCCGTTCCACGGCGCGATGCCTACTCTTGCAACGTTTGGTTCACGGCCGGCGCCGGGTCGGCGGCGAGACGTTCGACCAGCCGGATGACTTCTCTGCGTTGCCTGGGTGCAAGTTTCAAAAAAGCTCTCAGGAGCCGGAGGCTTTCGACGGCCTCGCCCGATGGGGCTCCCAGCTTCATACGCACCTCTGGCTCAAATGTGGGATTTTTCATCTCGCACCTTCGATAGAGAACGGTAAAGGCGATTCAGGGCAAAATCCAAAAGGTCGATCGTCTGCGATAGGGCTGAGCGTCTTGGTTACCTCGAGAATCCGAATGGCACGCCTGAAAACTGACCGGCCGAACAACCCGACGAGGTTGCAAGTATGCCAAGGAACAATTCAATCGACAAGCCAAACCGATGGACGAGGATATCTGCGCCTGCATTATGCGCGGCAAACCGCATCGCGCGGATCGCGTGATTTGCCGCCGGATTGATCGCGGTCAGAGCTCGTTTTCTGGCGCGCTTCAACCTATTCCCGTCTTTTCACGTGCCGCCTAACGCGATGCACGCGGAAGGGTTCCATTGGCATGCAGCTCGCCGGGCCTGATCGAAAAGTAAGCCCCCGCGCGGGAACCCAATTGCGTACTGCAAGTTTTTAGCCCCGCATCACTATCCAAAGCAGGAGATATCTCATGCGATCCAAGCTTGCCATCTCAGCCCTCGTGGTCGTCTCATTGTTTGGTGCGACGGCGATCGCATCGGCCCAGATGCAGCCGGCTCCCGGCGCCTCGAGCGAAGGCAACGTCGGACCGGGCGCCACCGATTCCAAGATGAAATCCGACCACATGAAATCCAGCCACGTGAAGTCGAGCAAGATGAAGACCGGCACCACCACCGGCATGAGCTCCGGCTCCAACAAGAGCGACGCGCGCAGTCCGGCAGGCCAGAGCAACGCCGGCACCGACGCCAACGCCGGCAAGAGCGGCGGCAGCAAGTAGCAGCGTCTTCCACCGGGAAGTCTCCTGGCGCAACGCTGCGATGCAATTCGGTAAGCCACTGCGAGTGGCCTTCGTCGCTTCGCGGCGCTGGCCGCCGGATCGCGCTTTGCGGCGATCTCAGCGGGATTTCTGTTGGGTGTGGATCCCGGGCCCGACCGATTTTCTCATGTGAACCACCTCGCCACCGGCCGGATGCGGCTCGCGCAGGAACTCTTCGAATCCGCGACGTGCATAAAACGATATGTTCGTCGAAAATTTCGCGTTGGTGTACAATCTCAGTTCGTTGCGCCCGAGCGACCGCGCGATTTCTTCGGCACGCCCGAGAAGCAGGCCGCCAATTCCGCTACCGTGCCGCTCTGGCAGAACCGCGACATTCTCGATCAGCAGATGCGAGGGCTTGGGGATTAACTCAATCAGCGCGACCGGCCTGCCCGCCTCCTCGCAGAGATCGATGATATGGTCGGCGACGGCCTGTTCATAATTCGCCGTCATCGGCTTCGGCTCCCGGCCTATCACCGGGACCCATTTTGCATAGGCGGCGCGCGTGATTTCCCTGACGGTGCTGACATCGGCTGACGTTGCTCGTCTGAAGGAGTGTTTTTGCATCCGATGCATCCGCCGGCGCGGGAGATCAAAAAGGGCAGAATGCCTCTCTTTCCGGGATGGATCAGGGCTTCCAGCGCCGCAGCCGCCGGCCACGAGACGCAGAATGCGGCGGGTGAGTTTCACATTTTAGTGACCCGTTCGGCCAGATGATTCTTGGATAGGCCCGAAATAAACCATCGGTCTCGATGTTCCCTACCATAACGCAAGCGGCAGGAGAGTCCTCGCGATGCCCAAGGCTGCCCTGGTCTCCCTCGCGACATCGGTGCCTCCACACCTATTTTTGCAGAAGGATGTCCTGGCCGCGGCATGGGACGAGCTGGGCCCCCGCTTTCCGGAATTCGTACAGTTCTCCGGCATTTTTTCCAACACGGGAATCATCAAGCGGCACGGCGTGAAGCCATTCGACTGGTACCTTGAGCCGCGGGGCTGGCCGGAACGAACCGAGGCCTTTCTCGAAGGCGCCGAGGCGCTTTTTGTCGACGTCGCCGAGAAGGCGCTGGCAAGCGCGCACCTCGCCGGCGGCGATATCGATACGGTGGTGACCGTCTGCTCCACCGGGATTGCGACGCCGAGCCTGGAGGCGCGCGTTGCCCGCCGAATGGGTTTCCGGTCCGACGTGATGCGCGTGCCTGTGTTCGGTCTGGGCTGCGCGGGCGGGACCTCGGGTCTGTCGATCGCCTCACGGCTCGCGCAGGCGCGGCCCGGTACCAATGTGCTGCTGGTGGCGATCGAGCTGTGCTCGCTTGCGCTTCGCCACGACCAACTTACCAAGGCCAACATCGTCGCCATCAGCCTGTTCGGCGACGGCGCCGCGGCGGTCGTATTGCGGGCCGGCGATGGCGGCGCGACCCAGATCGAGGATGCCGGCGAACACCTTTGGCCCGATACGCTCGGCATCATGGGCTGGAGTGTCGACCCCGAAGGGTTCGGCGTTATCTTCCGCCGCACCATCCCCGATTTCGTTGTCGCGCATCTCAACCCCGCCGTGATGCAAATTCTCGCGCGCATGCAGCTCTCGATGACGGACATCGACCGGTTCATCTGCCATCCCGGCGGCGCCAGGGTCGTTAGCGCGCTGGAGACTGCGCTTGGACTCGGTCAGGGGACGCTCGACTGCGAACGCCAGGTGATCGCCGACTACGGTAACATGTCGTCCCCGACCGTCCTGTTCGTGCTTGAACAAGTCCGCGCCAGGGGACTGCCGGCGCGTTCGCTGTTGACGGCGCTCGGACCCGGCTTCACTGCAAGCTGCGTCGCGTTGCGGCACGCCACGTGACATCGGCCGAACTCATTCTCGCGATTGTCACGCTGCAGCGTGCCGGCGAACTCCTCATTTCCAGCTACAACACCCGCAAGCTCACGGCCCGCGGCGCGGTCGAGGTGGGGTCCCGGCACTATCCGTTGATCGTCGCGGTGCATGCGGGATGGCTGATATCGCTATGGGTGCTGGGGCGCGGCCAGCCGGTAAATACGATCGCCCTGCTCGTCTATCTCGCACTGCAGGGCCTTCGTTTCTGGGTGATGTGGACGCTCGGCGCGCGATGGACCACGCGGATCGTTGTCCTGCCGGGACAATCGCTGGTGTCGGCGGGGCCCTACCGGTTTCTGTCGCATCCCAACTATGCCGTGGTTGCCGGCGAGATCGCCGTGCTCCCGCTGGCTCTCGGCCTGCCGCTGCTGGCCGCGGTCTTTACGGTCCTCAACGCCGCGGTCATCGCGATCCGCATAGCAGCCGAAAACCGCGCCCTTGCGGCTTCCCGTGAGACGGTCGTGCGTGGCGCCCGATGAGCGAGCAGATTACCGGGCTGAGAGAGGCCGGCGTCGCCACCTGGTCAGGCTTCATCCTGATGTGCCTCGGCATGTTCATGGCGATCCTCGACATCCAGGTCGTCGCAACGTCGCTGCCCGCGATCCAGGACGCATTGGCGATATCGCGGGACGCGATGAGCTGGATTCAAACCGCCTATCTGATCGCCGAGATCATCGCCATACCGTTGACCGGGTTGCTTACCCGCGTGCTGAGCTTGCGCTGGCTGTTCGTTGCGGCGATCAGCCTCTTTACCCTGGCCTCGATCGGCTGTGCGTTCAGCGGCAATTTCGCAATGCTGGTCAGCTTCCGCGTGCTTCAGGGTTTCGCCGGGGGCATGTTGATCCCGGTGGTGTTTTCCGCGGTCTTCCTGCTGTTTCCGATCCATTTGTATCCGGTTGCGACCACGATGGCGGGCATCATGGCCGTGCTGGCGCCCACGGTGGGGCCGGTGGTCGGTGGCTGGATCACCGAGACCTGGTCCTGGCACTGGCTGTTTCTGATCAACGTCGTCCCCGGCATCGTCGCGGCTTCCGCCACGCCATTGCTGCTGCCCCGCACCAGTTCTCGCTTCGCCGATCTGGCCACGCTCGATGGAATTTCTCTGACGCTGATGGCTATTTCGCTCGCGAGCCTGGAGATCGGCTTGAAGCAGGCCCCGCATGATGGCTGGCTTTCTCCCCTTTGCTCGCTGCTGTTCCTGCTGAGTGCCGCCGCCGCATCGCTCTTTGCATGGCGAACGCTCGGAGCCAGGCATCCCGTGGTCGAATTGTCGACGTTGAAGAACCCCTCATTTGCGGTCGGTTGCGGACTGAGTTTCTGCCTCGGGATCGGCTTGTTCGGCTCGGTCTATCTCATGCCGGTCTTCCTCGCCTATGTTCGTCGTCACGACGCGTTCGAAATCGGCACCATCATGCTCGTCACCGGCGTCGCGCAACTCGTGACCGCGCCGATCGCCGGCGCGCTGGAGAGCAGGCTTGATGCGCGCTGGTTATCGGCGGCGGGGTTCGGCCTGTTCGCACTCGGACTGGGTTGCAGCGCCTTCCAGAGCCGGGTCGCCGATTTTGACGAGATGTTCTGGCCGCAAGTGCTGCGCGGCATCGCCATCATGTTCTGCCTGCTGCCGCCGACATGGCTGGCGCTGGGCGCACTGAGCGAGCGAGAGGTGCCCGACGCGAGCGGCCTGTTCAACCTGATGCGAAACCTCGGCGGGGCGATCGGAATCGCGCTGATCGATACCATTCTCTACGGGCGCACCGGCGGACACGCCGAAGCCCTGCGCGACCGGCTGATCGCAGGCGACATCACCGCGGCGCAGGCGATCGGCCTTGATCTGGAGCTGTTCACGCACCGGCCGCCCGATGTGTCGGACGCTACCGTCGAAGCCTATCTTCGTCCGATGGTCGAAAAGGCGGCGTTTGCGCTCAGCACCAACGAAGCCTGGGCCCTGCTCGCCTGCGCGGCGCTGCTCGGACTTTTGCTCGTTCCGTTCGCGGGCGCGCCACCGCAAGGCACGGATATACGCGCAAGCGAGCATTGACCGGCGCCGCCCCATGTCGGTGCTACCTGGACGCCGAGTCCTTTGACAAAAGCGCGACCGCCTCCTGCACGACGCGAAGGCGCGCGCACCAAGCGCCAAGGCGCCGCCGACGCTCAAGAATTCGTGTACTCAAAAATTCAACGCCGACGCCGCAGGCGATACTTTTGAATGATGATCATACTTCAATCAGGCCGTGACGCAGTGTATTTCGATCCTTTCTCCAGCGCAGGGGGAATTCCTTTGCTTTTTTCCGATGCCGATAGCGCCGGCAAATTCGGCATCCCATGTCGATTTCGGGGCTCACGGCAACACAGAGAGAACAAGATGAAACAGCTTTTGAAAATGATCGCCGCGCCAACCACGGCGATATTTGCGCTGGCTTTTGTCGCGATGGCGACGCCGGCGGCGGCGAGCCCAGGTGAATATTGCCGACAAGACGTTACTTCCGGAATGCGCTCCTGCAGCTTTGCGACCATGGAGCAATGTCAGGCGATGTCGTCCGGCCGCGGCGGCAGTTGTTACCGGGATCCATTTCTGGCCGACACCAGCAGCGCCTATGCCTGGCAACCAAAGCACGCGCATTCAAAATAAGCCGGGAAGCCGATTGAGAACCGCTAGCCGACAATACGAAGCAATCCGGCAGCCAAGCGCGAGGCAGGATTGCTTCTGCCAATTAACGGCTTCGAGCCAGCCGCCAATGGCTCAAGCGCACCAATTGAGTGACGCGTTGCAGATGGCGCGATTGACGACTTCAGGCGTTTGATCGGGACGGTTGCGCCCAGATAGGCTTACCAGGAAACGCCATACTTCGCGGCAATCCTGCGGGCCTTTTCCTCATCCGTTTCGCGCCGCGTCGCCTGGCGTTTCTTCGCCGGCTTGGAGGGCTGTGCGGCCGGGGTCGCGGCCTCGGGAGCTGGCACAGCGCCAGAATTGCGCTTCTTATAATAATTGCATTGCTGATCGCCATTGCCGAGACGATGATAGCGGCATCGCGTGTCGAGCGGCTCGCAGCGTGGCTACTGGCGCCCTATCTTCTCTGGGCAGCTTATGCGACCACGATCAACATCGGCGTCGTGGCCATGAACTAGCCGCGGGGCGCGCCAAGGGAGAAGACCATGGTGGCGACTGACAAACTATTCGCGGGGTCGATTCCCGCGCTTTACGAGCGGCTCCTCGTCCCGCTGATCTTCGAATCCTACGCGCGCGATCTCGCCGACCGGATCGCCCGCGCCGAGCCGCAGGACTTGCTGGAGACGGCTGCCGGCACCGGCGTCCTTACGCGCGCCATCGCTTCGCGCCTTCCCGAGCGCGCTCGCATCGTGGCGACCGATCTCAATCAACCGATGCTCGATCAAGCCGCGGCGCAGCAGTCCCGGCCGGATCGCGTCAGGTGGCAACAGGCCGACGCGCTGGCTCTGCCGTTTGAGGATCGACAATTCGACGTCGTCGCGTGCCAGTTCGGCGTCATGTTCTTTCCAGACAAGGTCAGGGGATACGGTGAGGCCCGCCGCGTCCTGAAGCCCGATGGCACTTTTATATTCAGCGTCTGGGATCGCATCACCGAAAACGAATTTGCCGACGTCGTAAGCGAAGCAGTGGGTACGCTGTTTCCGCAGGATCCGCCGCTATTCATGGCCCGCACTCCGCACGGCTATCACAATGTCGAAAGCATCAGTGAGGAACTGACGGCCGCCGGCTTTGCAAACTTTTCCATCGAAACGCTGGGTCACAGAAGCAGGGCCGCGTCGCCCAGGGATGTAGCCGTTGCGTTCTGTCAGGGAACCCCGCTCAGAAGCGAGATCGAGGCCCGCGATGCATCGCGCCTTGAGGATGCCACCACGGCGGCCCGTGACGCGCTGGCCCGCCGATTTGGCGACGGGCCGATCGAAGGTCGCATCAGGGCGCACGTGATCTCGGCTACCGCTTAACGAGCCAGCGCCCGGTGCAATTGATCGACCGCCCGCGCAAGCTGATCGCGATGCAACAGATCGTCCTTTGGAATGCGGCCGACCGTCGATGCCAACTCACTCAAAATGCCGGCGAACAAACCGAAGTTGATGTGCATATGAATCGACTTGCGAACGTCTTCGTCGCCCGTCCGTTCGAGGACCAGCGTGAAGCCGGTCGGGTCGAGATGCGCCTCAAATCGCGATGTGTGCTCGAACGTACCGACATAGAGCTTGTCGGGAAACTCGAGCGCGACCTCCGCCTTGTCAGGAATAGCTTTCGTCATGTTTACCCCGCGTCGGTAATCGAACGTTGACGCTTTAGCAGGGTAGGAGCGGTTCGCTTTTGCGATAGGTCATGAAAAGCGCACAGGCGAATGTGATTAGATTGCGCTACCTTTTCTCCGTGGCAAATCCGTAAATCAGCGCCAGCCTGTCGAGGCATTCGCGAAAGCGCCGCGCGAAGTAGTCGATCCAGCGCTGGCCGCGCAACCCGCGACGCTGCCCGATCTGCTCCATGGTCATGCCAAGGATCAATACTTCATGCACCAGCGCCGAACCATCGGCGCCAAGTTCGCGCTCGGCGCGGTTCAGCCGCAGCACGGCCTTGCGCTGGCGTTCCGTAATCGGCTCCCGCGCCCGCGCGCCGTCGACATATTCGCGCGTGGGATCGACGGCCTGCGGGCCGCGCTCGGCCTTCTCCCAATCGTCCTGAAACGCCCGGCCTCCCTGGTATTGCGCCTCGTCGATCTGGCGATGGGTATGC
The DNA here is from genome assembly GCA_963732455.1 of uncultured Alphaproteobacteria bacterium. GTDB lineage: Bacteria > Pseudomonadota > Alphaproteobacteria > Rhizobiales > Xanthobacteraceae > Bradyrhizobium. Next base: position 195,488 of record CAVSZM010000007.1, read on the forward strand.
AGCCGCGCCAGCGGATCGTTGCGGATCGAGCGGAGCGTGACGATTTTTTCTCCCGGCTCCAGCGCCAGCGGATCGTCCACTTCGACGGCCGCCACTTCCGCGTTGCGCGGCAAATCCTTCGATCGCCGGTCATGAACCTTTGCCTGCTTGTGCGGCTTGCCGCGTTTTGCCCGTGCCACGTTCGATTGCTCCCTTGGCAGATTGAAATGGAAATTGCCGATTTTGTGCCGTTCGCCCGTTACGTAGTTCTCTTGACTACGTTGTTCTCCTGGCGACATAGGCCGCCAATTCCGGGCTGACGACGATTGACGGTTCTTGCCCGCGTGCCGCTGAACCCTGCTTTGGAGGATCGGCGGAATTCGCCTCGCCCTCAGGAAGACTCTTGTGTGAGTGTGAGTGGTCAGCGTTTGCCGCAGCCCGGGCAGGCGATTGGACAGCAATTGCCGGAGACGAGCCGTGGCGGGAGCGCGACGCGTTTTCCAGTTTCATGCGCGCCAGCGCCGAGCCGATGCCGCCCTTTTGCCCGGCAATCGCGCGCTTCTCGGAAACGCGCATCATCTTCTGGAGCTCGGCGTCGATCCGCTTGTGCTTCCACCCCTGATGGAAGAAATCCTGCAGGGTCGAGCGGAATTCGCACCATGTTTTCAGCGGCAGCTTGGCGATCTTGGAGAGTTGCCTGTCGTCGTCAGGCAACTCGCCCTTGCGCCAGTAATGCATCATCAGCAGGAGATAGGCGCCGTGCTGCGTTGTGGTCAGGTGGCCGGTGTCGCCGAGATAATCGCCGACGTACAGAGGCATCCAGGGACGGTTCATACGGCGTGGTTCTCTTTGCCGCGCGACGCAGTCATCTCATCGTGCAATAATGCCGTAAGTTCTTCCCGGCGGATCGAGTAGAAAGGTTGGCGCCGGATCAATGCCCGCAAATGCGCAATCCGATGACGGCGCGGCAACCGCCTCAGTCTGACGCTAAGGGTCGCGGCAGCGGCCACCACGACAGCCCTGTCGATGGGAGCGCTTTTCATGCCACCACCGGGCCCCTCTCGATAGCCCATTGCCAGCGCGGATCGCCCGAATTTCCCTTGCGGACGACGGCCCGGCCCTTGCGCCGATAGTTGTTGGTGTGACCGTTTTTGCGCGCCAGTCGCGCTGGATATTTCGCGTGTACGCCGAGGGATTCCGCCAGCGGCTTGGCCGCGTCATATCCCTGTTCGAGATAACAGGTCAGCAATTGCTGCCGCTGAGCTGAAGTCAGCTTCGGTCCGCGTTTCATGCCGCCTCCACGAGCTTGAGGGAGACCGTGCCGGCGGCCCGTTCCGATCGTGTGCCGGAACCGCGCGTCAGATGAAAATGCGGAACGCAGTAGCTTGAATCCTTGCGGCGGGGGTGACCGCAGAAGGTGATGGCTTCACCCTCGTCATCGCCGCCATAAGGGTAACGGCAATCGCTGGGTTCGAGATGAGCCAGCGATAGGTGGCGTGGTACGATATCGACACAGCGAAGTTTGACGATCTCCACGCGTTCGAACACCGGTATCGGCCGCATCAATCCGGATGCATAACGCTCGCGTAGCTTGTGCAGCCGCGGCGCTTTGGCTTTCGGGGCGGGCTCGGGCCGATCGGGACCGACCAGCCCCATTCTCTTGGCGCGGCCGATCGCGGCGTTGCGGGAATAGCCGGTTTTGAATTTCGCGTTGATCGCCGCCGCGATTTCGGAATAGGACATGCCCTTCGCAAGATATTCACGCAGCGCATTCGAATGTTCGGGCGTCCAGTTTGTCGATTGCATTCGTTTCTTCTCCCTGCTTTTCGCTTTCTCCGTGCGGGCTTGTTTGCGCGACATCACGACCGCGCTGGCTCTCGACCGCCCGGCTCACCTTGCTGCGACGCCTGCCGGCAACGTGGAGGCCGTCCGGTCAAGGCGAGTTGGAAAAACGCGATTGCGAATGCGACGATGATCGGTACGAGTGGAATGCGCGCAGCCTGCGCGCGCGCGGATCGCGCCGGTCGTCAATTAGGCGCGCCGGCAGGTCCGCGCGTCGCGCTGCAAGCGTTAATTTTTCGTTACTTTCGCGGCTGCGATCGCGCGACAATCCGCGAAAATAAAATCTGTACGACACCCTTAAGTTGTGGCGAAATAGTTCATCACCTGGACTTGGGGGACGCTCTTGCAAACATTCGATGCTTATGGGGTTCCGGTTTTCTATGCCACCGATGCAGTTCCCGAACCTGCCGGGGGAGGCAATGTGCGGATCTGGAATTGCTGCGATCGTTCGGGACTTCTCGTTCCTCAATGCGAGATCATCATTCCCGCGATCAATCTTGTGGTGGCGGCGAGACGAATAGCCGATGCCGCGCAGGGGGTTTTCAATACCGAGATAATGAACGGGACGGCTCATTGACCGCATGCCTCCGCCAGCATCTCGGTCAATTTTTCGCTGCGTTCGACCAGATCTGGCCGCAGCTCCGCCACCCCTACACCTGTGTCCCTTGAGATGACCGGCAGCAATTTCTCGGGAATCCGCTGCGTTCCGTTCTCGATCCGCGACAGCGTCGCAAAGGAGGTGCCCCACTTGCTGGCGAGCTGACGGACCTTCATTCCGGTGCGTAGCCGGTATGATCTGACGGGATTTAGCGCGGAATGGTTCATTGCCGTTTGTTACACCCACCGTAACCGATTCGTCAACCGTGTTTCAACGGATGATGATGACTTGGCGTTTCAACCGGTGTAACATGCTCCGATGTCACAAAGAATCGGATATCGGCCCAAGCGGGTCAGGCGGCGGACCTTCCTCAGGCAGTGGCGGGAATACCGCAACTTGACGCAGGATGACCTCGCCGAGCGTTTGGGCACCTCCAAAGCGAGCATTTCCCGGATCGAGGCCGGACATCAGGCTTACACTCAGGACTTCCTGGAGGCCTGCGCGGACGCGCTGCGGACCGATCCTGCGAGTCTTTTGATGCGCGACCCGACCGACGAGGAGGCGGTGTGGTCGCTGTGGGACAAGGCCAAGGTCGGGGACCGCAAAATGATCGAAAACATCGTCAGATCCGTCATCAAAACCGGCACCTGAGCGGAGCGGGGCGCAACCGGAATCGCGGCCGGCTACCCTGATTGACGGTGAGCACCTTCCGCAATATCCGCGCCTTGACACCATGGCAGAATCATCTCTTTGTTACGCCCGTTGTAATATAAGTGGATACCATGTTGCAACCGGTGTAACGCGATTGTGTCCGCGAACGCCGCGCCGCTTCCATACCGGGACAATGAAGGGCCGCATGCAATATTTCGTTGTGATGGTCGATTATGGACGGCGCGGACGCGAGGCCGTCGTCGATCCCGAAATCACCCGGCGGGAAGTCATCTCGCGCGTTGTGTCCGGCGAGTACAAGAACATCAGCTTCATTCACCAGATCGCCGATTCCGCGGTTGATGATATCACGGCCGAGATTCTGGCGGAGGCTGCAATGCCCGAAGCCGGGACGACCGGCGCCGATCGGCAAGCCGACCGTTTCGACTATCACCGCGACGTCCGCAAGCATGAAGAGGTATGATGCATGCGCCGTCCGGACGGGGCAGTTCCCCGCGTCCATAAATTCCGACATCAAGCGGCGTCTCGCCTGCGATGTTTTTCAACGCTCGGCATAGGCCGTCAACAGCCTGGTCCTCTGACCCTGCCCCAGCCTGACGGCAGCGAGAGCAGCGACCGCGTGATGCGCGCAATCGACCATGCACTGTTTTCGAACACCCAGGTCAAGGTGGTGGTGGTGGTGTTATGTCAACATCCGGATGATCCGGCGCCCGATGGGTTTCAAGGGTCAGGCGTGAGAGACGGGCAAGTCATGCCCGCCTGTCTTTGCATCGCGCGCCACGTCAGGGCTCAGACCGTCAGGACCGTCGAGCCCGTGGTTTTGCGCGCGGCGAGATCGGCATGCGCCTTGGCCGCGTCCTTCAGCGGATAGGTCTGGTTGACCTCGATCTTGACCGCACCGGACTTCACCACGTCGAACAACTCTTTTGCCATGGCGACAAGGCTCTCGCGCTTGGCGGCATAGGTATTGAGCGTGGGGCGGGTGACGTACAGCGATCCCTTTTGCGCCAAGAGGCCGAGGTTGAGCGGATCGACGCTCCCTGAGGACTGGCCGAACAGCGCGGCGACACCGAGCGGCGCCAGGCAATCGAGCGATTTCAGGAACGTGTCCTTGCCGACGGAGTCGTAGACGACGGGCACTTTCTTGCCTTGCGTGATCTCATCGACGCGCTTGACGAAATCCTCGCGCGTATAGACCACCGTGTGGGCGCACCCATGGGCCTTGGCGAGCTTCGCCTTGTCGTCGCTGCCGACGGTGCCGATGACGGTGGCCCCGAGATGCTTCGCCCACTGGCCGAGGATAAGGCCGACGCCGCCCGCCGCGGCGTGAAGCAGGATCGTGTCGCCAGCTTTGACCCGATAGGTCTGGCGGATCAGATATTGTGTCGTCAGGCCCTTCAGCATCATCGCCGCCGCAGTCCTGTCATCGATGCCGTCGGGCAGTTTGAGCAGACGATCGGCAGGAATCAGCCGCTCTTCGGCATAGGCGCCGAGCGGCGCACTGCCATAGGCGATACGGTCGCCAGGCTTTAGATCTGCGACGCCGGATCCGACTTCCTCAACGACGCCCGCTCCCTCGCCGCCCAGGCCACTCGGCAACTGAACGGGATAAAGTCCGGAACGATTGTAGATGTCGACGAAGTTCAGTCCCACCGCAGTGTGGCGAATGCGCGCCTCTCCGGGCCCGGGCTTGCCGAGCTTGACTTCCTCCCAGACCAGAACTTCGGGCCCGCCGGTTTTATGAAAGCGGATGGCGTGCGTCATGGAATTACTCCTCGAATGTGATGACAACAGACGGAAACGTCGCGGCGGAATTAGCCCCGGTGCTGCCATATTTGCAATATGAGCGAACAGCGGCGAGTCATACCTAAGGGAAAACGGACCTTTTGCGGACTTAAATGTTACACGAATGCAACACACACGAACAATATGCGTGATGTTCTCAATACGTTCGAAAGAGTTGATGATGGGCATCCAACATGGCGCGGTAGGCTGGCTCGGGGTTGAAAACTACCGTGCTTCCGCTGTGAGGAGTGCCGATATGCCAGCCTACATCCAGCACCACGACATTGAGAAAGCGCCAATCGTCTGCCCCGGCTGCATAGGATTACTTCCTATGTTTGTCAGAGAGGTCGAGCCCCATTGGAGCATGGCGAAGATCGACTTCATCTATGAATGCTCCGACTGCGGGGCCGAAGTCAGGCAGACCATCACAAAGCCCGAACGACATCATTGACGCGCTCGCGTCTGCGAGCGCGTCATTGATGGAGTGACCACCGCCGCAGTGGGGATGCCGACGTTCGATGATGCAGATCGCTGCCCGCTGCGCGGCCAGCGATCTGACCGGAGCACAACGCTTCTAAGGTCGCGATCTCAACGGGTGGCTGTCTGGGACTCTGCACTATCGCGGTTGCATTCTCTGAAGTGAAACGCAATCTCGTCAAGCGCGCGCTGTTCCCACTCTTCGGCCTTTGCCAGCCAGAAAATTCTTCGTTCGGAATCCAACAGAGCACGCTCGCGACACATAAACTCCTGGCTACGAATTTCGACGAGCCTGTTCATGAACTCCACTCCTGCGGTGTGAAGCCAATTTACACGCGCACCTTAGCAGAGTCGTGACGGGAATGTTTCAATTTGCTGTGTGGAATATGGCAACATTCTCGTCCCGGCGATCACGGAAAACATTGCAGTGCAACACAGAACGGCGACAGACCAAGCGTGGCCGAATACGTAACGCCTGCTTGGCCGTGCAAGAGATGCAAAAGGCCCCGCAAGGGGCCTTTTGACATTCACACCGCGTCTTTTGCGGCCTTTACCGGCCGGGCCCTGACGATCTTCCGGGCCGGCTTGGCCTTGAACATCATCGGCTCTCCATTGAATGGATTTGTGCCCTGGCGCGCCTTGGTGGCGGGCTTCTTGATCACTACGAACTTGGCAAATCCGGGAACAAGGAAGACCCCAGCCTTCTTAAGCTCTTTATAACCGACGGTCGCAAGCGTCTCCAAAACGCCCTTGACGTCCTTCTTCGCCACTTCAGTCTCGGTAGCGATCTTCTCGATCAGCTGCGACTTCGTCATCTGCACTGCCATTTTGCCTCCTGCCTGTTGATTCGCTCCACGAACAGTATTTGGGAATACCGCCTAGAAACTGCGTAATATGGCGATCTACACAACTTTGTTGCAGCCGCCCTCGAGGTCGAGTTGGATATATTCGATAATGTTGGACAGGATTTCACCAACACCGGTTTCCCCGACGGCTTCACTTGCGCAATAAAAACCCCGCCGGACCGAATCCGGCGGGGGCCAGACCCCATGGAGTTTCAGATACTCGCCCTGAGAAGGAGAGAATTTTGCTTCAGCGGGCTGTTAATGGGGAAGAACTCCCCGTTGAGGGCGGTTCCCCGGCACGGTCCGCAGTATACGGCTTTCTTTGGATTTCCTGGCTGATCGTCCGAAATTTGAAAATACGGTCAGAAATCTAAAGTTGGGTAAATATACTGCTTTCAATTTTAGGATGCACGCCAATTCTGCATGCGAGCAAGGGATAAGCGCGAATTAGCTCGAATGCCGTCATAGCGGCTTAACGCCGGTGGCCAAGCCCAATACCAAGATTCAAGGCCTTCTGCCGCAGCGACCCTTCCGACCGCCTCATCGCTTTCGCGATCTTGCTTACAGGCGTCCTCGCTTTCGAGTGGGCGCGTAGCTCGCGCACGTCAGCCTTCGTGTACTCAACGCGAACACGCTTCTTCGCTCTCTTCTTTTCAACTTTCTTCGCGGCTTTCCTAGCCATTCTAACCTCGATGTCGGTAAAGTTTACCAGCCGTCCGAAACGGTTTCGGCATATGTGGGTGCTGAGCAGGGTGTTTCCCGCAATTCTCCAGATGACGAGCAGCGCGGACGTCTATATTCCGATTTCCTTCAGCCATCCTACCAGACTAGAGCCGACCGTCGGCGCGGTCCAGACAAAAAAGTATGCCTATTGCGAACCCGTAATCGGCACATCAAGCAGCGTCTGGTTTTTCAAACAATTCCTTATGCCACCGACAGCGGGGGAAACATCTGCTCCCGATCTTTTTCGCTCATCTTCGACCTGGCATCGGCGGACACGCATACCTCGGTTTCGAACCGATCACCGCTTTTCGCGCAGGACCAAAGATAAAGAACCAGACACTCAGTAGCGAATTCCGACCAATCAGGAGCGATCAGCGCCTCACCACATTCGGCACACGTCTCCGAATTCGGTTCGAGCGATCGCACGACTTGACCGCTTCTTGGGGTTGAATGTCAGACAGGACGCTCAAGAAGCAACAGCCGGGAGAGCCGGCCCCTGCCTGCATCGCTTAAACTTATGGTTGTCATTCGGTCGTGCTGCGGTAATTTGGCGTCCAGGTTGGAACAGCAAGGAAAAGCTGGAATGGCAGGACTTTACTTCGAACAATTTTCGGTCGGTCAAACCTTTGTGCACGAAATCCGGCGTACCGTCACCGACATGGACAACATCCTGTTTTCGGCGTTGACGTATAATCCCGCGGCCGTTCACATCGATCACGAATATTCCAAATCGACCGAATTCGGCAAACCCCTGATGAATTCGATTTTTACGCTTGGTCTGATCATAGGCCTGTCGGTCCAGGACACGACCCTGGGAACCACGGTGGGAAATCTCGGGATGGAGGAAACCAAATTTCCACGCCCGGTATTTGCCGGCGACACGCTGCGGGCGGAAACCAGGATTTTGGCGGTTCGCGAGAGCAAGTCTCGCCCGACGCAAGGTATCGTCACGTTCGAGCATCGCGGCTTCAATCAGCGCAATGAGGAAATCGTCTATTGCCGTCGCAACGGATTGATGATGAGGCGGCCAGCATGAAATTACGATCGCTTTTGTTCGTACCTGCCGATAGCGAGCGCAAGTTCGCGAAGGCCTCCGGTATCGGCGCCGACGCGCTGATTCTTGATCTGGAAGATTCCGTCGCGCCGCCGCGCAAGGCGCTCGCCCGCGAGATGGTGAAAAGTCTTCTGAGCGGGCCGGCGCGTAACTGGGCGTTCCTGGTGCGGATTAATCCCCTTGGAAGCGGGCTGACACTGGCCGATCTGGCGGCTGTGATCCGGCCCGGCCTCGACGGCATCCTGATCCCGAAAATCAACGGCATGCAGGACATCGAACTGATCTCGAACTATGTCGATGCGCTGGAGATCGCCGCGGGCGTCCGGCCGGGTCATGTCAAGCTGCTGGTGGTGGCGACCGAGACGCCGGCGGCGATGGTCGGCTTTGCCGGTTACGCAAATCCGAGCCGCCGTCTCGTCGCCATGACCTGGGGCGCTGAAGATCTGGGCGCAGCACTGGGCGCGCTGTCGAACAAGGAGCCAAACGGAGACTGGACGTTTCCGTATCAGGTGGCGCGGGCGCAGTGCCTGTTTGCCGCGGGTGCGGCGGGCGTTCAGGCGCTCGATACGGTGTATGTGGACTTCAGCGATCGGGAAGGCCTCGCCGAGAGTTGCAGGATTGCGCGCCGCGACGGTTTTGTCGGACGCGTCGCCATTCATCCCGATCAGATCGCGACGATCAATGAATGCTTCACGCCGTCGGAGGCCGATCTGGCGCATGCGCGCCGCGTCGTCGCGGCCTTCGCGGCCCAGCCTAACGCGGGAACGCTCGGCATCGACGGCAAGATGTACGATATGCCGCATCTGATTGCGGCCAAACGTGCGCTCGCCTCGGTCGGAGAGGACGTCGCATCATGAGTTGAGGATCGCCATCGACCATCAATGCAATGCGCGCGTTCCGTATCGGCGGAGTATCGGGTGGCTAATCGCGCTTGAACCGGTAGTTGAACCGGTCCCCATCCGTTCTGACCGAACCTGCGGTCGGCGCCGGGAAATGGATAGGCAGAATCAGCGTATCGCTATCCGCGACAAGGGATAAAAATTTCCGGCGCGACACAGCCGCCTGCTTTCCATCCCAGTCAACCCTCGGAGACCAGTCAGGCTCCCGGCACTGTATGATGTGATGCATCATGTCGCCGGTCACGACCGCGCGCAGCCCGCGGGAGAAAATGTTGACGCAGCAATGACACGGCGAATGCCCCGGCGTCGGCGTCAACGTAATGGTATCGTCCAGCGCGTAATCGTCGTCTACCAGAAGCGCCTGTCCGGCTTCCACGATGGGCAGGCAGTTGTCCCGGAATACCGTGCCGGGCGGATTGGCCCCTCGCGCGTGCTCGGCTTCCCAGACCGCATATTCTTTTTTGTGAAATACATATTTCGCATTCGGGAACGTCGGCACCCAGCGCCCGTCGCGCAGTGTGGTGTTCCAGCCGGTATGATCGATATGAAGATGCGTGCAGAAGACATAGTCCACTTCGTCGTAGGCGATTCCGAGCGCAAACAGCTCGTTTCGCCAGCGCTCCTTGCCAGGAAAATCGAACGGCGGCGGATGACCCTTGTTCTCGCCGGTGCAGGTGTCCACCAGGATGGTGTGGTGCGGCGTTCGGACCACGAACGTCTGATAGGTTATGACCATCATTCCCAGCGCCGGGTCGAACACCTCCGGCTCCATCGAAGGCAAGTGACGTTTGAACACGGCCTCGTCGTAGGCCGGGAAGAAGTCCTGCGGCCGTCGCCACGGGCCCTCGCGTTCGATCACCGCATCGATGATGATGTCACCGATTCTGATCTGCTTCATCCTGGCCCCCCTGAATTGGCGGGGTGAGCGTAACGGGCGCCCACCGGCCGTTCAAGCCGAAGGCAGCAAGAATTGGCTGAGCAAGCCATCAGGGAGCGGCCGGAAACAGCTTGGTGGCGCCATCTGCATAGGGCCCAGAACAGCGGTCATGATCGCGGTAGCGAACTCGGACAAAAGCGTCACCTGCTATGCGGCCCGAATCATGTCGGCCGCCTTCTCTCCGATCATGATCGACGGCGCGTTGGTATTTCCGCCAATCAGCGTCGGCATGATGGACGCGTCAACCACCCGCAGCCCTTCGACTCCGGCCACGCGCAATTGCGGGTCGACAACTGCCATATCGTCGGTACCCATCCTGGCGGTCCCGACGGGATGGTAGACCGTGTCCGAACGGTTGCGCAGAATCGTGCGGATGTCGTCGTCGGAGCGCACACCCTCGCTGTACATTTCCGCCGTCCGCCATTTTGCAAGCGGCTCTGCATCCATGATTCGACGGGTCATCTTGAAGGCCTTGACCATCACATCGAGATCGTCTGGATGATCGTAGAATCTGGGATCGATGCGTGGCGGCGTCGCGGGGTCGGCATTGTTGAGCGCCACGGCGCCACGACTCTTGGGACGCAACAGACAGACATGACAGCCAAAACCGTGACCCAGATGCCGGGTGCGGCCGTGATTGTCGGCCATGCCCATGCTGAAGTGGAGCTGGATGTCGGGCACCGGAAGATTTGGATCCGTCTTGAGAAACCCACCGCATTCCGCGATGTTCGACGTGATCATCCCGACGCCTTCGCGCCGGTAACGTCCTATTTCCCGCCAGAGCTTGCGGAAACCGGCAAACGACACGCCAAAATTGTCCAGGCTCTTCGAACGGTAGCTGAAGGCAAAGTCGATATGGTCCTGCAAATTCTGGCCGACGCCCGGCGAATGGTGAACAACGTCGATACCGAAACTCTTCAAATCGGGCGCATTGCCGACGCCTGACAGCATCAGAAGCTGCGGCGACTGAAAGGCGCCACCGCTGAGAATGACTTCGCGCCGGGCGCGCACAGACTCGGTTTTGCCGTCGCGGCCGAATTCGACGCCGGTCGCGCGTTTACCGTTGAAAAGAATTTTCCTGGCCTGCGCGCCGGTGACGACTTTCAGGTTGGGGCGCGACAAATTCGGCTCGATATAGGCGCGCGCGGCGCTCCAGCGCTCGCCATTTTTCTGGGTAACTTGGTAGATTCCGAGACCCTGTTGCTCGGCACCGTTGAAATCGTCGGTCATCGGCAACTGGAGTTGCCTGCCGGCCTCCAGGAAGTGATCCTGAAAGGGATTCGCGGTCTTGAGGTCGGCAACGTTGAGCGGGCCGTCGGTGCCGTGAAACGTATCGCGAAATGACTCGTTGTTTTCGGATTTCTTGAAGTAGGGCAACACGTCCTCATAAGCCCAGCCGGTGTTTCCCAACGCGGCCCACCCGTCGTAGTCGGAGCGATGTCCACGGATGTAGACCATGGCGTTGATCGCGCTCGACCCGCCCAACGCCTTGCCGCGAGGCTGGTAGCCGACGCGCCCGTTCAGGCCGGGCTGCGGCACTGTCTCGAATGCCCAGTTGTTGGTCTTGGAAGGCACCTGGATCGCAATGCCGATCGGAGCCTTGACCACCCAATTGTTGCCCGCGCCCCCAGCCTCCAGGAGGCAAACGCTGACTTTGGCGTCTTCGCTGAGACGGCTCGCCACGGCACAGCCGGCGGACCCTCCGCCGACAATGATGTAATCAAACTCTTCCACGTGACTCTCCCTCCTCCAGGCGATCGTTATATCGGGTTTTACGGCAAACGGACGATTTTCAGCCGGCTGGCTAAAGACGCCAACGGATCAAACCGCATTCAGGCATCAGCGCTAATGCGAACAGGCAGCGAGCTATATCCGCGAACGAAATTCGATGGCACGCGCTCCGGTTCGCCGACGACTTCGATCGTCCGGCCACGCCTTAGAATTTCTTCCCAGAGTATTCGCAGCTGCATCTCGGCCAATCTGTTGCCGACGCAGCGATGAACACCGAATCCGAAGGAGATATGCTGACGCGGTCGTTCGCGATCGATGATGAAGCTGTCGGGATTCTCGATGGCCTCCTCGTCGCGATTTCCGGATGCATACCACATGATCACCTTGTCGCCCTTCTTGATGGTTTTTCCGCCGATCTCGGTATCGACGACTGCGGTCCGGCGCATGTGGGCGAGCGGCGTCTGATAGCGGATGATTTCGGACACCATGCTCGGAATCATTTGCGGATTTTCACGCAGCTTCTGGTACTGATCGGGATTCTGATTGAGAAACCAGACTCCGCCCGAAATCGAATTGCGCGTGGTGTCGTTGCCGCCGACGATCAGCAGAATAAGATTTCCGAGGAATTCCTTCGGCTCCATGTTGCGGGTCGAAGGCGAATGCGCCAGCATCGAAATAAGGTCGCTGCCCGGCTCGGCGTTGACCCGCTGATTCCAGAGCTTGGTGAAATAGGCCAGGCACTCGCCGAGCACGGCCATCTTCTTCTCGTTGGAGTCGACCGGTCCTCCGGCATTGATGTCGGTGGTGGCGACATCCGACCAATAGGTCAGGAGATGACGATCCTCGAATGGAAAGTCGAACAGCGTCGCCAGCATCTGCGTGGTAAGTTCGATCGATACCTTGTCAACCCAATTGAAGGTTTCTCCAATCGGAAGCGAATCCAATATCGTGGAGACCCGCGTTCGGATTGTGCTCTCAAGATTAGCCAGGTTGGCAGGCGCGACGATCGGGCTGACCGTCTTGCGCTGCTCATCGTGACGAGGCGGATCCATCGCGATAAACCCAGGCGTCGGAAGACCTCCCGAGCGGATCTGAATCGTAATTCCATCCGCCGAGGAGAACGCCTGATGGTTGGTATCGACGCTCATGATGTCTTTGTATTTGGTAATCGACCAGAAAGGCCCATACTTGCTGTCCGCGCAGTAGTGGATGGGATCTTCCTTGCGGAGACGCTCGAAATACGGCCAGATGGTATCGTCCCGAAACAGCTCGATATCGCTCACGTCGATTTGATCGATCGGAAGCTCATAAGCGCGTTGGCGTGCAGCGGCGATCATATTCATGGTCATGGCTTTCCAAGATAGAGAATTAGTGTTGTCCTTCGGGCAATCCAACAATGAGACCCGCAAGCTCGCTCGACATTTTGATCTGGCAGGCAAGCCGCGAATTGGGCTGTGCGGCATCGGCAAAACTCAGCATGCTGGCTTCGGCGTCGCCGACGGCATCAAGCTTGTCGAGCCACGAGTTGTCGACGTAGACATGGCAGGTGCCGCAAGCGCACTCGCCCCCGCAGTCGCCATCGATACCGGGGATACCATTGTTCAACGCCCCCTGCATCAGCGAAACGCCGTCCGCCAGTTCGACTTCATGCCTTTTCCCGTTTTGCTCAACATAGATGATTTTCGGCATACTCAATCCTTCGTATTGATGTTTTGACTACGCGATTCAATTCGATTGGGCCCTTACGCAGCCGATGCAACGGCTCTGGTATTTCCTCGCAACGCAAATCCGGCCCGTTCCGTTTCCGGACGCAAGAACACAAGCCCGATCAGACCGCCGACAAGCGTCACCACTCCGCAGACTGTAAAGCCGTTGCTGTAACCTTCCGCGGCCGATGCGGCGCCTTCAATTACGCTGCCCATGATGTACGGGGCAATGATGCCCGCCGACGTACCGACGGCGCTGTTGATCGCAAGCATCGCGCCGCGTTGAGAAGCAGGCGTAATCTCGGCAAGGATAGCCGGGGAGAGGATGTAGACGACTGATGGAAGCGTCGTTCCGGCGATGATCAGGGTGATCGTCGCCGTCACATTTGGTGCATAGGGTGCGGCAAGCAAGGCAAGGCCCCCGAGGCAAATAGCAACGCCGCAGACGATACCCCGAGCGACCCGGCTCGTTGATCCCGCCAGCATCATGCGCTGCGAAAGCCAACTGCCGCCGAGCACTACAAAGAAGCCGACAATGAAAGGCAATGCGGTCAGCTTGCCCGCGACGGCCTGCTCGAACCCGAGTCCCTTAACCAGATATGGGGTGAACCAGGACAGGACCAGCGCGAGACCGAAATAGGCTCCGAAATAGGCGCACCAGGATGCCAGATTGGTGGGGCTGAGCAGGAGATCGCGATAGGGAATCCGCGCGGCGGCAACTGCACCCGCCTCGACCGCCCGCTCTTCGATGCGCCCTTCTTTGCCAAGGATTGCCCAGGCGGCGACCCAAATGAGGCCGACGAGGCCAAGTGCGCCGAAGGCGTAGTGCCAATTGTAGTTCGTGATAATGGCGTTCAATATCGGAATCGCAATGACAACGCCGATGGCGCTTCCTTGCGCGATGATGGCGCTGGGTATGGCGCGCTTCTCATCCGGGAACCATTTATAGGTCGCATGCAAGGCGACAGGATAGGCAGGCCCCTCGCCAGCGCCCAACACAATGCGACAGGCGATCAGCAGTTCTATCCCCACGGTGCCGAGCATCGGGAATTGGACCAGCGACCAGATCAGCCCCATGACCAACAATACCCACCTCGACTGCACGCGGTTGACGATGAAGCCGGTGGCGACGGCGGAGATCGAGAACAGCAGGAAGAAGCTCGATCCGACGAGGCCGAATTGCTTCGGCGTCAGACTAAGCTCGGTCATGATCGGCACGCCGGCCAATCCGATAATCGCCTTGTCGGCGAAGTTGATCATCATGAACAGGAATAACAAGGCAACGATTGCCCATGCGCCTTTTTCAGGCCGAACTTCGGTCACGGCGATTTCCCCTCGGTTTTTGCGTTCTCGGATCAGCGCTTTTTGCGTCTTGTCTTGCCGGATGGTGACAGGTCGCACGGCTGCCTGACGACCGCGGCTTAAACAAATGCAATAATAGAACCATAGTTCTAGTTCTGGACTATTGCAAGCGATTTCGTTAAGTGGGATATTTCGGTCTGGAATCAGTAGGATGAGGGCAGCGCGGAAAATGAAGAAACGCGAATCCACAGCTCGAACCGGCAAGGCCACCCTGCGCCAGCCCACGCAGTCGCGCAGTCGCGAAAGCACGGAGGCGCTGCTCGAAATCGGCGGGCACCTGATTGAGCAGCGCGGAGTCGACCACTGCAGCATGAATGAAGTCGCAGCCGCTGCAGGGTCTTCAGTTGGCGCTCTCTATTTCCGGTTCGGCAACAAGGAACGATTTGTAAGCGAGGTCATGCAGCGTCAGGCCGATAACGCACGCGGGCGGCTGTCGAATTTCTTGGCCGAGATTGAGGCCAAGGCAACCTCTCCCTCCGAAGTGATCGAGGCCCTCACAAAATGGTTGGTGATAGAGTTCGGCAGAAACCGGGGTCTATTGCGGGCGCAGATTCGCCGTGCACTCGATCGTCCGCAGGAATGGCAGCCCTTTCAAAACATCGGCCGCGAGCTCGTCGAAGGCGCCATCAGGATTATCGAACAGTTTCCCGGTGTGCAGCAAGACAATGAATGGCAGAGACGCCTGCGCATCGCGATGCAGATGATCCTCGGTACCCTCCACAACGCCGTCATCAATCGACCCGGTCCGCTCGAGCTTACAGACAACGCGACTAGCCACGAACTTAGCCAGGCCGCGATCCACTATCTACGTTGGGACGAACTGCCGCAGGCGAAGCTCGCCGGAACAATCTCTGCAGATGTCGCAATCAAAGCGGCTATGCCTCGTACCGGGAAAAAAGCCACGTTCGATGGCAAACACAGCTCGACGAAAAAAATCGGCACATGACTCGTCAAAGATATCTATGGGCTTGGTTCGAACGTTGATTTGTACTCGCCCGACTTCAACGCGCGCACCAGTTGGGGCGCAGGTTAACGCCCCGACCTGGATGCGGCGGTGTTGCCGGCATCACAATTCCTGCATGTCGCCCTTCGCCCAGAATTCGCGCAGCTTGAACTTCTGGATCTTGCCCGATCCCGTCAGCGGAAAAGCCTCGACCACGAACCAGTGCTTCGGCGTCTTGTGCGGGGCGAGCGAGGCGCGCATGTAGGCTGACAATTCTTCCTTGTCGATTACCGCGCCACGCGCGGGCCGGATGAAGGCGGCGACCTCTTCGCCCCATTTTTCATGCGGCAGTCCGACCACCGCGACCTCACCGATCTTCGGATGACGAAACAACAGTTCTTCGAGTTCGCGCGGGTAGATGTTCTCGCCGCCGCGGATGATCATATCCTTCAGGCGACCTTCGACCGTGCAATAACCGCGCGCGTCCATCGCGCAGAGATCGCCGGTGTGCAGCCAGCCTTCGGAATCGATCGCGGCGGCGGTCGCCTCCGGCATTTCGAAATAGCCAAGCATGACATGATAGCCGCGCGTGCAGAACTCGCCGATTTCGCCGATCGCGACCGTTTTGCCGGTATCGGGATTGGCGATCTTCGTCTCCATGTTCGGCAGCGGCAGACCGATCGTGCCGGCCTTGTCTTCGATCATGTCGGTGGTCCGGGTCATGGCCGCAACGGGTGAGCATTCCGTCTGCCCGAATACAATGGTGAAGGGCGCGCCGAGCTTTTGCTCGAACAATGTGACGAGCGCCGCCGGCACGGTTGATCCGCCCGAACAGATCGTTTTGACCGACGAAAGATCAATCGATGCGAAGCGAGGATGTTCGAGCATCGCCACCAGCATTGTCGGCACAGCGACCATCGCATTGCCGCGATAGGTCTCGAAAAGTTCGAGCACCAGGCCAGGTTCGAACGCCTCCAGCAGCACCTGCGTCGCCGCCTTGGACACCGCGCCGAGGACGCAGCAGACGCAGCCGCCGGTGTGAAATAGCGGCATGGTCGTTATAAAAACGTCGCCCTCGTCGATCCCCATTCGCTCCGCGACGTCGGAGCCGTTGGTGGCGAGGCCGCGATGATGCAGCAGCGCACCTTTTGGAAAGCCCGTGGTGCCCGAGGTATACTGGATCATCACTGGATCGGTCGGTTTGACGGCGGGAAGCGCGATACTCTTGTCGTCGCCGGCGGCGATGAAGGCCGCCCAGTCGTCGAAGCAGATGATCTCCCGAAGTTCCGGGCAACGCGGGGCAACATCGTGCACCGTCTCCAGCATGGGATTGCCGCGGAAGGAATTGACGACGAACACGCCGGCTGAGCGAGATTGCTTCAGCACATATTCGAATTCGTTGGCTCTGAAACCGGGATTGACGGTCACCAGGACCAAGCCCGCCAGCCCAGCGCCGAACTCAAGCATGATCCATTCGGGCAGGTTCTGCGCCCAGACAGCGATCCGCTCGCCCGGCTTGAAGCGGCTGAGCAGGGCGCGCGCGGTGCGCTGCGCTTCGGCGTAAAGTTCGGAATAGGTCCACTGGCGGCGAAGCGTTGGGTCGGGAACGCCGGCGATCAGCGCGATCCGTTCCGGCGCCGACCTCGCGGCCTGTTCGAGCAACTGGCCGAGCGTGATGTCGCGCGCCGCAGGCGCCGCCGGTCCTGCAACGTAAGATTCCGCCAAAGCCATTGGCCTTCCCATCCCGGCTTTCGCCGGCATCCGGCATCGTCTCACTTCCTGTTTCTGACCAGTCCATTCAGCGTCGACGCCAAACAATGACCGTCGACAACTACCGAATGCTGCACCAGACAATCGAAGCTTTATTACCTCAGCGTGGCACGTTCGTCCGGAAGGTCTTAAACCTTGTTGGTGAACCAGATCGTCGGAGCGCCGACCACGCCGGCGTTCTGCATAGCCTTCTTCAATTCATCGCTTTTGACAAAGGCTTGTGCGGCCTCGACCGTGGCGAAGTCGTGGGTCACCGTGATATCGTTGGGATTGTCGGCCGCCTGGTATACGGCCTGGGCCGCGACGCCCTTCGCCTTCTGGACCGAATTAAAATTGTCGTACACTTTGCGCCAGGCTTCGTAGTTCGAGACCGTGTGTCTGATGAACATGGTCGGCATGTAAATTCCTCCTTGTACAGTCCGCAGCTCCATGGACTGGCGGTTGATTTTTGCCTTGTGCACCAGCTAAAGCCTAGCACTTTGCGCGCGGCAAGCGAGAAACAAATGGCCTTAAATGCGATCAGGTTCGCCGTCTCACGACTACTCCTCGGGCGACGTGCGCGCCGAGTTTGTTTAGCTCTCTCATCGGCAGGCACAGGTTGGACGGGATAAATGTCGTTTCGTGGCTTGATCAGCCGCGGGGGTAACGACATCAGCCGGTCGCGATCGCCTACCGTGATCGCAGTGGATCAGGGGCCCCGGAGAGTTGCGGTCTCCTTTGCGAGGTATCATGATGGAGAACGTCTGGTAACCCCTGCCGGGGCTACTTTGGGGAGGACTACTTATGTCGGACTATGTTCAAGCAATCGGCCGCGTCCTGATATCGGCCGTCTTCATCGTCTTCGGATATCTGCAGTTCACGCAGATCGGCAACTACATCGCCAATCCAGTGGTCATGAAAGTAGCTGCGATGAGTGGCGGCATTCTCTCGCCAACCGTGATCGCCTATTTGGTGGCCGCGATCGATCTGTTTGGCGGATTATTGATTCTGGCAGGCTACCAAACGCGTTGGACCGCCATTGTATTGATTGGCTTTATCGTCCTCACCCTCATTTTCGCACACAATTTCTGGACGATGGAAGGCCCGGCGCGTGCAGCCAACCAGGCCCACTTCTACAAGAATCTCGGCCTCATCGGTGGCCTTCTGTTCCTTATTACGCTGGGGCCCGGGCGGTGTTCGCTGGACCACCGCTTTTCAAAGAGTTGAAAAACCGGCCTTACGGAATTTTCGAAGCGGCATTACCAGTCCATTCGGCCTCCACCAGCGGATCGCACGCCGATCAGAAGCGGACAGCGATTCCCGGGCAGAGGCGGATCGACGCCTAACTTTTGACTTCGACTTGGCGTGCATTGCCGTCATTGTTCGTCATTCCGGCTGCTACATGGATCGCAAACGCGTCATCGGAATTGCTTTGAACGTGGTCATCGCGCTGCTTGCCGGCACGACCATCAACGCTCGCGACCTTGGCCAATGGGACGACCCGGCCAACGCCGATTTGAAGAAATGGTATCGGGAACTAAAGCAACCCGATAACCCCGCGGTGTCGTGTTGCGGCGAAGCAGATGCATATTGGGCTGATGCCTTCGAGGCGACGACCGACGGTCAATACATCGCGATCATCACCGATCCGCGTGACGACGAGCCCTTGGGACGACGGCACCGCGATATTGGAACGAGGATCGTTGTCCCGAAAAACAAGATCAAATGGAATGAAGGCAATCCAGTGGGTCACGGAATCATATTTTTGAATCGCGCCGATAGCGTGTTTTGCTACCTGCCACCATTGGGAATCTGAAGCCGCTTTGCTCATTAACCCGCGGCGCAACCCGCCGAGGATTGTTGCGCCGCATCAATGTCGGCGATGGGTCAAAAAAGCAGGATTTGCGAAGTCCACGTTGAGTGCGTTATCCCCCGAAAGCGACCGAAGAGTGAACATCGCGGCATGTCTCCAACGAGACATCACTCCAATTAAATCACGGACACTGTTTGGGCAAATTGGCAACCACAAGTGCGATGAACTCATTGACATACATCAAACGACCTTTCAATCTTGATCCACCGTCTCGCGGTGCGCCTCGAACCGAAGACCGGCGCAGCGCGATGCAATTGCGGCAGATGAAGTTACGGCTGTTCAACGTCCAACAATATTAACGAGGGGGCAACACAGGAACGCCGTAACCGTCAATGCCACCACGGTGTTCAAAAATTGAGATAGCTTGTGCCTCGAGCTGCACTGAAACATCAACCCAACCCTTTCATCCGCCGTTTGACCTGGATCGGTTTGGCTGGAAGAGCGTGTATTCACGATGCAATTTAACTGCCTATAAACCCAAGTACGGACGGGCTCGCTTACGACCTGTTACGGAGGATAGAAAATGAAACACCAGAACTCAGGGTGGCGAACGTTGCTGGTCGCGGCTGGTTTGGCGACGCTTGGATCTGCGCTAGTGATGACACCCTCTTTCGCCGAGTCGTCGGCTGGTTGCCGCGCCTATGCCGAGGATTACTCTCTCCGCTATTCGGCCGGGAGCGTCTGGGACGACGTTTTTCGCGTCGGAGGGCGGCGCGCCGCCGCTAGCGCGATGGCCGCCGATAGGTCGCGCCGCCTTCAAAAATCTACGCTTTTCGACAACGCCTACGCACGCTGCATGCGCGGCCAATGGCCGTGAAGATGTCGGCTCAGTGCCAGTGACGTCGTCAGGCTCGGTGTCCGCTAATACCGCGAACATACAACCTCGGGCCAACCGTATTTGAGCACTCAGTGCCGATCGCGCTTATGCGAGGACTATTGACACCCATGAAAATCGCTCCTCGTGCACTAGCGATTGCTGCGCTTTTTGCGGCTGGTCCGGATTGCGGGATCAGGTTCAGCATATGCGGCCGCCTATTGCGTCGAACTCACCGCCTCTGAATTCAATCACAGCAGTAATCGGCGGGGAGATGATAATGCCTGCGCCGGAGATCAAAAATCAAATATTGAGGGAACGGCCAGAGATCGAGCCAGAAACAATGCGAACGACGCCGTCACGCAGCAATGCTTGAACAACGTCACGCTTCGGATTTCACGGCGGGCGTGTCGCCGGGTCAATTTGATAGGCAATACTTCGCCTGACGCCAAATGGGTTGACGTTCCGCCCGCGGCGAAATCCGACGCAAATAAGGTAAAATACATTGGTCGCGGAACTGGCGACGGCCCTGCCCTTTGCGTTGTCGCGCATGATGTTTCATTCAGGACACGCAATATTGTCGATGGAAATTGTGATCACGCAGTCGGCCTCTTGCCGCACAGAAACTTTGCGATCGCGCGGGCTCGAGCGCGCTGCGCTGTCGTGTGCAACACACCATAGCGCGTGGCCGGATCGTTGATCCTGCCGCGCTCGAGCAAATCATCGTAGTGAATTCTTGTAGATCTTTCCGTCCTTCATTATCACAAGGAAATTCCTTTGCGGATCGGCAACCAGGTTGAGGTTGGCGAGCGGATCGCCGTCGACCAGCAATAGATCCGCCAGCGCGCCTTCTTCCACCACGCCCAGATTGCCGGGATAGGGGTCGCGCGGGCCTGACAATTTTAGCAAGTCGGCATTGGTGCCGGTCGCCATCACCAATAGTTCCGGTGCGCTGTACCACTTGAGCATCTTGACCAGTTCAGCATTCTGCCTCGCCGCTGCCGCCGGCGAGAACAACAGGTCGGTGCCGAACGCCATCTTGAGCTTGTATTTCTTCGCCAGTTCGATGGTTCGCTCAGTACCGGAGAACACCTGCAGTTGCCGGACGCGGTTGGCAGCCGGCAGGGGCGCGGCGGTCTCGTCGTCCGTGAAGGGCTGGAAACTCAGCCAGATGCCTTTCTTGGCCATCAGCTCGGCCGTGGCCTCATCCATCAAGTGGCCGTGTTCGATGACCTTGACGCCCGCGGCGATCGCGCGCTGGATTGCCACCGGAGTATACGCGTGCACCGTGACATAGGTGCCCCAGTTTTCAGCCGCCTGCACTGCGGCCCTTAACTCGTCTTCGGTGAAGGTGGCAACGTCGAGGGGACTGTGCGGGGACGCCACGCCCCCGCCCGCTGTCAGCTTGATCTGCGAGGCCCCGAGCATGAGCTGCTCGCGTGCGCGTACCCGCACCTCATCCGGTGAATCCGCCACCATGCTGCCGCCTATTGTCTCCATGCGCGAGAGCGGCCCGCCGAGCCTGCGGGGCAATTCGGAGGCACTGCGGAAATCGCCATGTCCCCCCGTGATGGTGATCATCGCGCCCGAGGGATAAATGCGCGGACCTGGCACCAGGCCCTCGTCGATGGCGCGCTTGAGCCCGAACGACGGCCCGCCCAGATCCCGCACGGTCGTGAACCCGCGCATCAGGGTTGCTTGGGCCTCCACACCGGCCAGCAGGTTCGTATATCCGAGGTCACCCTCGATGGCCTGCGCCGGCGTGGGTCGCGCCAGCATGGTGTGCCAGTGGTTGTCGATCAAACCGGGCATAAGGGTGCGTCCATTGCCCGGGATTCGCAGGACCGTCATATTGGCCGGTTCGGCAATTGCTGCCCCGGAGATCTTGCTGATGACGTTGCCCACGACGAGAACGTTCGAAGGTCCCGATATCTGGCCGCGGGTCCCGTTGAAGATGCGGACATTCTCGAAAAGTACCGCGCCCGGCTGCTGATTTTGCGCAAGGGCGAGCGTCGCAGGAAAGCAGGCAACAGCGAGGAGGAACTTCAAGACAATTTCACGAATATTACGCATAGGCGGCTTCTCCGGACGACAGGATCGAATGTTTCTCGGTGGCGGACGGTAAACTTCGCCCGATGGATCCCAGCTATATGCGCCTCACCGGCGTGCGCGCCTCATCCGTCCGGCCGCTGAATCAGCTTCGCTCAAGATGGACGGTCATCGGCAATACCGGTTCGACACTTGATGCGATCTACCACTTGATGTACGGACCCGGCAACGACCGTGGCGCCCCTTCGAGGCAACGACCGACGTCAATACACGCGATCATTACCGATCCGCGTGACGACGAGCCATTGGGACGACGGCACCGCGGTATTGGAACGAGGATTGTTGCGTCGCATCAATGTCGGTAATGGGTCAAACGGCGGCGGCAGTCGCCTCCGGCATTTCAAAATAGCCGAGCATGACGTGATAGCCGCGCGTGCAGAACTCGCCGATTTCTCCGATCGCGGCCGTTTGTCACGGAGGTTTTAACTTACTCGCGACGGGAGCGAGCCAGCTTACGAAAGGCGCGATTTCTGCGCGCCGAAGCACGCGCCTCATACCGATCAAGTTTGGCTAACTCGGGTAGCGCGCGGCGAATAGCTTCGGTAAGGCGGTCAGGTCCTGGTGGCGGCATCGTCTCAGACGGGAAAGGCGAAATTGGCCGCAACTCGTCGCCTGCCCTTACTGCCGTCATCCATGCGTTTAACGATGCCATAAGCTCACCATTACGAAGTGGTGGGACCTCGACCGTCCCGAGCTCATAGGTGCGCTGGGACCCAAGCGATCCTCAAAAGCTTTATTCTTGCCAGAATAAACTCATCATGCGCGGCCTGCCGGGCCTGCTGAAGCATGATTGGATCGGCAATTTCCCCCGCCAGTTGGCGAGCGAGCGCTTCAATCTCGGCGAGAGCTTCGCCATTGAAGACAGCGGCTAGACCATGTCGATAGGCGTTGGTCCGTATCCGCTGTCTGCCTGCGCGGGTTTTTGCGCCCGTGCTCTTTCGGGCGTTGGCGCGATTGGCTTCGATTTGTCGCTCGCTCGTCATTTTCTATTCTGCAGCCTCAGAATGTTCACCCTCGGGCTCGCTCTCTGCCTCAATCAAGCGCTGTGAAATTCCTCGCGCCCTACTGGCAACGCTTGGCTGAACATCCGAAAGCGTGGCCAAGGCCCTATTGCGGCACGCCTCCGCAGAGCTCAGCAATCTGTCCAGGTCCTCGAGCTCTGAACCAAGAAGCTTAATCGCTTCGGCCTCAATGCTGGTTTCGTCGAGATTAAAACGTCTAAGTATTTTCATCACTTCCTCCCTGCCTGCGTTAGTCTTGAACCACTCATCGGCATATTTTCCCGCGATTATTTCGTTAAATTCGCTGAGCTCGTCATCAAGCAGTTTCACAAGCGCATGGCGGTAGCTGATATTGATCATCGCGGTTCGACACCGCTGAAGCCGCATGTTGTGCCAGGTCGCATCGATGACATCGTTGACTAGGATTTCTGCAATAATGCTCTTAGGTTTGATGTACTCCAGCATTGCGGTGACCAGAGAATCGAATTCCTCCTGCGATTCGGTGAAGAGCAAAGGCGGTGCCGACTTGACGAATCTTTTCATTTCCATCTCCTTTGAGAACGGGGTTTAGCTCGTCAAGGCACCGTGCCTTGACGAGTTTCCCAAAGAAAGCAGCAGCTGGGAAAATGGAGCTGGCGTGATTCGCTCAGCTCTGCCGTGAGCAGGTACAACAAATATTAATGGCGCCCTAACCTGCACTGCCATGTAGCAGTTTGGCTGAACTTGATTTCATGCAGGCGGAGGCAGCCGCGGCAATGTCAATTTCAGCCGGCAAAAATAACGGGCGGCTTGAATCTGCTGAAAGAAATTGGGTTCGTTCTGCAAAATTTGGTTTGAACTACGACACCGCGGCGTACTTTTTCCTTATCGCGCTTCATGCGGACGTTGAACCCGTGAGTGCGTGCGACACGGCGACGTACTCTTTACCGGTGCGACACGGTGACGTACTCTTCACCGGTCGTGCACCTTGACAGGGTTCGAGTTGAACAGATGCCGCAATCGGTGTTCAACCCTGTGCGCGTCTTTCCGGTCGTCACGTCTTTCGCTTGCCGGTCCCCCTCCATTCTCGTCGATGAACTCGGCGCAAGGCGAGGTCCTAGCTAAGCCAGAGGCCGCTGATTTCATTGGGACCAAGTCATTCAACGCTTGCCTATTTGCAAACGGACTCCGATTTCACCGGCTTCATCGTCGGTGAAGTGAATGCCAGCCTGCTCAAGAGCCTTTTGTATCTTGAGGATCGTTGAGAAATTCCCTTTCACAACCCCCTCATTTTGACGCAATTCCGAGCCCGAATGCCAGGGCGGCTTGGTCTAACCGCCGCGCCTTCATCGGCGGCTCGGACGCCCGGACAATCATGGGTGATGACGAAGCCGCCCTGCTTCGGCTTTGGCGGGAAAAACGCGGTGAAGTCGAGCCCGAGGACTTTTCGGCCAATTTGATCGTTCAGCTTGGGGTGGTGACCGAGCACCTCAACCGGCACTGGTACGAGCGCAACACCGGCCAGGTCGTGACCGAGGTGCAGCGGCAGGTCTTCCATCCGGTCAAACGCTGGATGGCGGCAACCATCGACGGCATGGTCGAGGGCAATGGAGCCGTATTCGAGGCCAAGTTCATGCTGCCCTGGACGTTTTCGGAGGAAGCGGCCGCGGAAAAACACATGGCCCAGCTGCAGCATAACATGTGGGTCACCGCGTCGAGAACCGCCGTGCTGTCCATCATCACCGGTGGCGGCAAATGGGTCGAGATGACCATTCCGGCCGATCCGCTTTATCAGCACCTTCTGCTGACGGCCGAGAAGAAATTTTGGCGTTGCGTCGAGACCGGCGAGACCCCTCATTTGTTCGGCGTCGAGCCGCCAAGGCCGCGGGTCGAAGCGGTCCGCACCGTCGATATGATCGGCTCCAATTCGTGGGGCGAGTTTGCGAATCTATTGCGGCAGACCCCGACTGCCGCGCTCGATCATGAGCGCGCCAAGACAGAGTTAAAAGCGCTCGTGCCGGAGGACGCCAAAGAAGCCAGTGGCCATGGCGTGCGTGCAAAGCGCTCAAAATCCGGTGCGATTAGCTTTGATCTAGTTGCCATGGATTGAGCGGCCCGCGAACACATAGCGGCTGACCATTTAATCCAATGTTCTCGTTTTTGTTGGGTACGGTTTCCTCATGCAACCATCATTCGACTTCGGCCACCTCGATACTTCGCGCGATCCTCCAGAGGTCTATGGCGCCGCTCTCGATTTGCTTTGCGAGTTCTGGGCTCGACTGCGCACGTTTCGATCGTCGTATCAGGAAGAAGAATTTCTCGTTCAGTTGACCGCGTGCGTCGAGAACCAGGTGATAGCGGCAGGGATCCTTCTAGTCATTAAGGTCGAACTTCTCTCCGATCGGTAAAGCTCGTCCGAAACTTTCGAGATCAAACAATTGGAGCGTTTCGTGCTGCACAGCCAATCAATAGGTAAAATCGCCGGAGCTTTGGCCAAAGCCCAGGCCGAATTAGAGAATCCGGAGAAGTTGCTAACGGCAACCATCCATTCTCCTTTCCCACACGGCGAGAGCCACACATTTCGGTATGCTTCCTTGGCAAGTGGGCTAGAGATTGTCCGCAAGTGCCTCAGCAAGCACGAGATCGCAATCGCGCAGGCAACCGCAATCGAGCGCGAGACTGGTTTGATCAAGCTCACGACCACCCTTCTCCACACCTCTGGCGAATGGATCTGCTCCGACTGGCCGGTGTGCCCCACCCGGGACCTTCTCAGGGACCGCAGGCGTACGGGCAACGCTTGCTCGGAATTCGCGACGTCGAAGAGCTGCCGCAGGGTCTGTTTGGAAGCCGCCCGGGCGAGCGCGCTTGCGACGATTGACCGCCGTAATCCCGCTCTGCCGCGAACATCACCAAGAACTCCATCGCCATGGCAACGTGGAACAATGCGCAGATTGCGCCGATCGCCGTGGCACGGGACCTCTGGCAGACGACGTTGCTCCAACCAAATCCTTCGATCGGAATGGTCAGCAATCTCGAAATGGCAATAACGCCTAAACCCTAGCCATTCGTTTTCCCACTCGGCCGTCCATCGCTTGGCCAAAGCGACAACCTTTGGCACCTCCAACGCTTGCCAAGAAGTCACGGGCGTGGCCGACCAAACTGATAACCCATCCAATCCTCGGCTCTCGATGCCTGCGGAGCTGCAAGCGTTTTCGGAGCCATGCAGCCTGCTCCCGGGCGAAAGCCGGAGCGACTTTGAAGCCATCCGCCAAATGATGATCGACGACATCCAGCCCGAAACCAACATTGAATGGCTGTGGACCCTTGACCTGATCGAACTGTCCTGGGAGATCCTGCGCTATCGTTGCCTCAAGCAGCGTGTTCTGGTGGAATATCGCCACTTCGCGATCAGAGCAATCTTGCTGCGACTGGACGGCGAAGGGATGCCAGTCGAACGATTTCAACACCTTGAATTCCAAGTCGGGCGGATCGTTGCGGAATGGCGTATCGATACAAACGCCGCGGTTGAGATCGAGGCAAGATTGCGACGACACGGCTTTGATGCGACAGCCGTCAATTCGGAGGTGCTTATCCAGGCACGAGAATCCTTTGCCATGTTCGATGATCTCATGCACGCCGCGCAAAACCGGCGCATGGTATTGCTTCGGGAAATCAACATCCGACGCGAGTTTGCGAAGCGCGCGACGAGATCGTCAGATGCCCTAATTGATGGAAAGTTTGAGCGAGTTTCGAAGGCTTCTGAATAATGCTCACGAACAAGCCCCTCTTGAGAAGCCAATTATCCCATCCCCATTAGCAGCATTAGGAAGCAGCGGGGTTTAATCCCGTCGGCCTCGCTACGTTTGCGCTGCTGGTCGCACCGCTCCCGATTATCGTCGCCATCACTGGCCACACCGCGCACCTAACTGAAAATTGCATAGACAAAGCCGTTCGATGGGGTGAGTTACATGGCTAGAAAGTGCAGCACCTGCCAGCATGTCAAGCGGGCCGAGATCGACCGGCGGCTGGCCGCGGTCGAGCCGGGCAATCAAATCACATCTGACTACGACCTAAACCCGTCCAGCCTGCACCGGCACCGCGCGAATTGCCTCGGACCTTCCTCCTCAAACACCATCATGAACGTAGTGCGACACGAGATTTTCGGGCCAATTCTGCTGATCCGCCTTTACGATCAGCCGCAGGAGGTCGTCGATGCGATCAACGCGAGCGACCGGCCGCTCGCAGTGTACCCGTTCACCAACAACGCGCGAACGCGCGATTTTTTATTTCGCGGGTGATGTCGGGCGGCGTGTCCGTCAACGAAGCGATCCTTCAATGTCACGCACCATGACATGCCCTTAGGCGGCGTCGGAGCGAGCGGTATGGACATGACCATGGACGCGAGGGCTTCGACGCCTTCTTCAGACCGCGTCCGGTGTTTCGGCAGGGCCTAATATCGGCGGTGCAACTCTTGATGCAACCGCCTACACGGGCTTTTTGCGCCGTGTGATCGATTTCATAATCTGGAGGAAGAGCTGAGCGAGACGGAAAGTCTCGCACCGGCGACACCTGCGACACTCCTGACGCCCACATGCGTCTCACCGAAGCAGCATTCGTTGGCTTGGAACCAGCGCCGACAAGGCTAGATGGCGGTGTCGGCGTTCGAGTTGAAGGGATTACTTGCTCGCAGGTGGGGACGCCGGTTGCTCACTCGGCAGATTTCGAGGAGAGGAACTATCCTCGGCACCCGAGGCCGGAATAGAACGACATTCCATCGCGTAGACCAATTCACCCTTTGCAGTTTTTCCAATCGGCAGACACTTCACTGGACCGCTGAAATTTTCGGTCGGACGTTCGGGAAGAAAATTTGAAGTCTGTGCCAGTGCCGGCGACGTTGAGCTCGGGATATCACCATCAATAATTCAATTGTCCATTTGAAACGATCTGTTAGCGAGGAGCCTTCATTGCTTGTGGTGTGTTAGGTTCGATCACGCGAATACAGGCCACCCGCATTTGCATATCGCCGGGTAGGTCTCGCCCGCGTCGTTAGAAGCTGCCCACTAGAGATCCCAACAAAATTACCGCGATAAGTGCAATAAGCGCGCCGACAATAGCGGCCATAACAATATCGAGATAGCCGTCCTTGTGGCTCACCCCGCACACGGAGAGCAGTGTGACCACTGCGCCGTTGTGCGGTAGGCTGTCGAGCGTTCCGGAGCCGATCACCGCGACGCGGTGCATCAGAGCCGGATCGAGACCAGTCTCAGCGGCGAGCTTCATATAGGTGGGTCCGAGTGCGTCGAGCGCGATGGTGAGACCGCCCGATGCCGAACCAGTGAGCGCGGCGAGGATATTGCTGGCGATGGCGAGCGAGACTAGCGGCCCTCCTTCTATACCGAGCACCCATTCGCGCACCAGCGCGAAGGATGGGAGTGCGGCGACGATCGCGCCGAAGCCGACGAGGCTCGCCACTGAGACGATGGGGAGCACCGCGGCGTTAGAGCCAGCGGTCATGGTCGCCCTCAGTTCGGGCACGTTGCGGAAATTGATGGCGACCGCGGCGACGACAGCGCTGAGGAGCGCCACGATCACCGACCAAACGCCGCCGACCGCCGATAGGCTGGTGGCCCCCCACTGCGGCTCCGCCAAGAACGCGACGTTCATCCGCGGAAGGACAATGAACGACATCAGTAGGTTGATGGCGATTACCACGAAGATCGGCAGCGCGGCGAGGAGGATGGGAGGACCCTGTTCGGCCGAAGCGCTGCGATCGATTTCCGCCGGATCGAATTCGTGCGCCGTAGTTGCGCGCTCGCGCACGATGGGATCCTCCGCCGCCAACCTTTCGGCCGACTTAGACTCGTCCGGGCCAAAGCCTTCGCCGGCGGCCCGTGCCTTAACCTCCACTCGCTTCAGCCACCACATACCGAAGACCAGCATGATGGCGGAAGCGATGATGCCGAGCCCCGGCGCGGCAAACGGCGTCGTGCCGAAGAACGGCATCGGGATCGCGTTGTTGATGGAAGGCGTGCCGGGCATCGCCGACATGGTGAAGGTGGAGGTCCCAAGCGCAATCGCCGCCGGCATCAGCCGCCGTGGCACGCCGGCCGAGCGAAACAACTCGGTCGCCATCGGAGCCAGAACGAAGAAGGCCACGAATAGGCTGACGCCGCCATACGTCACAATCGCTCCCGCCAGCACCACCGCGAGGATCGCTCGCTGCGGTCCGAGCTTGAGCGTCATGTAGTTGGCAATGGAAGAAACCGAGCCCGAATCCTCCATCAGCTTGCCGAACAGCGCGCCCAACAGGAACAGGGGGAAGAACTGCGCCATGAACTGCGCAGCGTTGAGCATGAAGGTCTGCGTCCAGCTCGCAAGCAACGGCTCGGCTGCAAAAGTCGCGGCGATCAGGCCAGCCATCGGCGCGAGCAGAAGTATGCTCCACCCGCGGAAGGCAAGGAAAATGAGAAAAGCGAGCGCGACAAAGATGCCCAGAAGACCCACGGCTCAGAGCTCCGCCAGGAGTTGGTCGATGTCCAGCGTAGACGTCTTGCCAAGGTCGTCGCCATGCGCGACCAGAAAATCATCCGCGGACTTGCGGCCTTCCTCCTTCAGCATGCTCAGGAAGTCCCACTCGGCGTTTAGCTTTGAAGAAAATCCAAGCTTGTTCATGACGGGATTACGCACGATGTGGACCCGCATTCGCGCCCATTCGGCGCCCTCCCCATTCGACAGATTGGCGGCGTTCTTGCGCAACATCGCCATCATCTTCAGTTCCTTGATCAGCACCGCGTTGAACGAGACCTCGTTCAGGCGATTGAGGATCTCGTGCGGCGTCTTCGGCGTGCCGGGGCGCTCCACCGGGTTAATGGGAATGAGGATGGTATCGTCAGACTTGAGTTCGCCCACTAGCGGCGCCAGCGTCGGGTTGCCAGAGTAGCCGCCGTCCCAATAGGGCTCGCCGTCGATCTCCACCGCCTGGAACATGGTGGGCAGGCATGCCGAGGCCATCAGGACTTCCGGCGTTATATCGGCGTTGCGAAACACCCGCGGGCGTCCGGTACGCACATTCGTCGCCGTGACGAAGACTTTGATGGGAGAATTTTGCAGCCGCTCGAAGTCGATCTCCTTGTCCAATATCGGCGCCAGAGCGTTGCCGCCGCTCGGATTGAGCTGATAGGGCGAGAACATACGGGACACTGTGTCCACCATGATGAACATGGGTGAATGGTCGAGCGACCAACGTCCAAGCATCCTGTCCAGGAGTGTCCGCTTAAAGGGACTGAAGCGTGCCGCTTCAGACACGTGACGCCAGTAGGTCTCTAGCGCCTTGCGCGCGCCCTCGGCCCCTCCGGCGGCAAAGCCATCAGCCAGAACCGCGGCGTTCATGGCGCCGGCGGACGTGCCGGAAACGCCTTCGATGTCGAGCCACTTTTCCTCCAGAAAGCGATCAAGGACGCCCCACGTAAATGCCCCGTGGGAGCCTCCGCCCTGCAAGGCGAAGTCGACCAATACCCGTTGTCGTTCCATCTGCGACTCCCGCTTCGTGCCAATTCGCGCCCACCCGGACGCCACATGTGGCGACAGTTCGGACGATTTGTAACCGGTAAGGCGCAATAGGCTAGTGCGCTTTTTGCATCGCAGCAAAGCGCTATGACGGAGGGATACGTGCCGACGCGATCATGCAAATTATTTCGTATTGAACCGATTTTAGTCCATTGGGCACTGCAATCAGCCTAAGAAACGGGCAGACCTATACCCTGATCTGGGGGCATAGCCTTCATGTCGGCTTTGACTGGCCGACCGGCAGGATCGCGGCCCCTTTTCCCGGACGACACGCGAAATGCCTACGGCGGCGCCATCCTCGAAGACGGCGATCGTCCGATCGGCCGGCCGTTCACGAATTAGCGCGTGAACGTCGGGTACGCCACCATGGGCCGAGACCGCGCCCGGATCGGGCTGGCCGTGACGTCGGCATCGATCCAGCACTAGCTTTGTTCATCGTCATCCTTCAAACAATCGATTAAAATAGTGCAATGCGGATCTCGCGCGGTCAAACTGGGGTGATTAGGAGCAGAGCAAATGCTGTGCGATAGGTCCCAACCACCCTACTGAAGATCATAGGCTCATAGTCGTCCAGCGCTATCCAACCCGCGTTCTCACTGAGAGTCGTATTTTGATCGCGGATTGAAAAGCGAAAGGTCGGCGTCGCGCAGCCTAAGCCAAGCCAAATATTCCGGATGGTCAATATTGCTCACATACAGGCCCTTCCGAAAGAATGCGACGTGTCGATGCGCGTGTGTTTGTACCGAAAACTCTAAGCCCGAACGTAGGATGCCCCGCGACCTTTCAGATGCATAGACAAGAGACCAAGATGGTCTACTCCTACTTTGGTTTTGCAATGGCCGAGCAGGTACGGTAAGGGCCCGCTGCTCAGTAACCCGCGCTACGATTGACTTATAGCGGCTGTCGATTTGAAATGTAGCAAAACTGGGATATAGGGGCTGGCCAGAGACCCCACCGCCGCCGCAGGTTCTCTATCTGACGCTTCCGCTTTGGGTTGCGAACACCGAACGAGCTAAAGCTCGTCTTCGTGGGATGCCCCAGTGCCGTTCCTATCGGCGTCTTTAGGCTCACTATAGTATGGGCTCGTCTGGCGCTTGGATTTTGCAGGATACGCGTCGCTCCGACGAGACCAGAAGGTCATGCCAAGGCCGATCAAGAACACTGCAGCTAAAACCAAAAAGAGTGCCGATTGTTTGACCCATGAGATCGCCGGAACCGCCAGAGCCATAGCAAGGCCGAGAAAGCAGATTTGAAGCGACAGAAGATTGAGTCCGGCGAGAAAAGTGCCAAGCGCAAGCAATATCAAAAGCACGAGACTGGTAGCCGGCGTTGGCAAGAGTTGCTGAACGCCGGACAGCAGCATGATATTCATCGCAACCAAGACGGCTACCCAGTGTAGCGCTTGCGTCCACATCAATCGAAGGCGAGCCTGCTTGTCATTAAGCTCAGCCCATTCTGTGACGACGCATACAACGCCCACCGCAAGAGCCAAAAATTCCCAATAGCCGACGAGAGGTTGGTGCGAAATATTCGCATAGGCGACGCCCGCAATTGCCAAAGTTAGTATGGCAAGAAAGGGCAGTTGCCGATGAAAAAAGCTAACCTTGCTGAAGTTATGATCATCAGCACCCTGACGTGGTGACAAATTAAGTTCACTCATGGGCGATCCAATCGCGATCTCTGCCTGTCTGCTCTTGTCGATCTGCTAATATCTAACATGCTCAACTTTTCCAATAGCAAAGTGTAGTGACGCCGCCAATCTTCGATGACGATCTTGGACCTCCTCGAGAATGTAGGAAACCTTACCGTCGAGAAGTTTTTCCCGAAGTTAACTTCGGTCACACCTATCGACTCACGTAAGCGGCCGGTTTGGTTTGCGGCAGTCAGCCCTTCTACCCGGCGCAAGTTCGGGACAATCTCTTCTTGGCTGGCATTTCGTAACGCTCCATCGGGCTCAAAGCCATGCTCAAGGATGACCGCTTTCGCTGCATGCTCGAAGTCAGTTCTAGGCATTTCATACGAAGGAAAGAAACGTCTTTATCGCGATCACATTGATGATGTCGACGAAAAATGCCGAGACCAGCGGCAGGATGATGAAGGCGTTCGGTGATGGGCCGTAATGCTTTGTCACCGCGGTCATGCTTGCGATCGCCGTCGGTGTCGCACCGAGGGAAAGGCCAGTAAAGCCGGCGCTAAGGACAGCAGCCTGGTAGTCCCGACCGAGCAGCGGAAACAACACCAGGAGAATAAACGTTACGGCGACCACCGCCTGCATGGCGACCACCACTAGCAGGGGCCCAGCAATTTCGGCCAGCGTCCAGAGCTGCATGCTCATTAACGACATAGCGAGAAATGCCGACAGCGCATAATCGGAAATAAGCGCCAGAGCGGGCGTGCGCGCGGGCCACGGCAGTCTTGGAAAAAGAAGCGGCACCGTGTTCGATAGCGCGATACCCATGATCAGGCACGGCACGAAGAGCGGTAGCCTGACGCCCATCGCAGTGATGAGTGCGTGCATCAGATATCCAAAGATCACAGCGATATTGATCATGAGAAGCGCATACATAAAGCTGGCCTTATCGATCGGTGGGTCATCCGCCACACGAGCAATGCCTTTAGCGTCTACCATAGCCGTCCCCGAGATGAGGCTGCCGCGCTCGATCAGAAATTTAGCGACCGGGCCACCGAGAACGCTCGCCACGATCAGACCCAGCGTTGCCACCGCAGTTCCGGTTTCGATCGCCGCGGGAAAGCCATGCTCCGCCGCGATTGCAGGCGCCCATGCGATCGTCGTGCCGTGACCTCCGACAAGTGCGATTGAGCCCATGATCACGCCTGCCGCCGAGGGCAAACCAAACAACGAGACGCCGAGCACGCCGACAACGTTCTGCAGGAAAACAAAAATCGTCGTCATCACGCACAGCACAATCAGCGCCCGTCCGCCGGCGAGCAGATCGGATAGCCGCGCGTTAAGGCCAACCGCCGCAAAGAAGATCACCAGCAACCTGTCACGGGTGATCATCTCGAAATCGATTGTCAGGCCGAATACTGCATGAAGAGCCCAGAGGGCAAGCGCTGCGAGAAAGCCGCCGGTCACCGGCTCGGGGATGTTGTAACTGCGCAGAAATTCGACCCTTCGCGTTACGATCACGCCGACGAAATAGACAACAATTCCGACAGTAAGCGTCAGAAAATCGGGCGCGACGATCGAATTGGCATCTGGCGTCATCATGATTTTGCCAACCTGGCAGGGCCGCAATTTGTTTTTCCGAGTCTACGCTTTCGGCTTTGATACAAACAGGTCCATGCCAAGCCGTTGCGAAAGGTACTTGGCAACAAGTTGTCCCTTGACGCTGTTGCCGGCGGTGTCCAGCGGCGGAGCAAAAGTTCCCAAGCCACCCTTGCCGGGAGAGACGGCGACGATACCACCGCCGATCCCGCTCTTGCCGGGCAACCCAATGTCGTAAAGCCAATCTCCGGAGGTCTCATACAATCCGGCAGTTGTCATAACAGCTAGCGCATAGTGGCAGACGATCGGATCGACGACTCGTACCTTGGTGATGGGGTTCACTCCGCCATCGGCCAAGGTGGCTCCCATCACCGCCAGATCCTTGGCGCTCACATTCAACGCGCACTGTTTGGTGTACAAGTCGGTTGCCTGGAGCGGATCGAAATAAATGCGCTCGAAGCTCTGGAGGAGACGAGCGATACTCTGATTGCGGAAGTTGGTTTCTGTGGCAGAGGCGTAAACCTCCTCGTTGAGCGGGAGCGGCCGGCCGGCAAATTGAGACAACCCCTCGTAAATAAACTTCCACTTCTCGTCGGCTGTCACACCTGGCACGAGGCTCGTCGTCGCAATCGCACCTGCATTGACCATCGGATTCGTCCTTCCGTCGCCGCTCCGTTCGACGGCGGCGAGCGAGTTAAAAGGAAGGCCGGTAGCATTCGCACCAAGTTTATCGCGCGCCTGTTCCGCGCCAATCGCCTGACAAACCAGGGCGAAGACAAAAGGCTTTGACACGCTCATCATTGTAAACTCGTACTGTGCATCGCCCACGGCGTAGACTTCACCGCTGGTGCCGACCACGCAAACGCCGAACAGTTCACGTGGCACCTGAGCCAGTGCCGGGTAGACCTGCGAATTCCTTCCGTCGAGGTTTGATTTGCAGCGTGCATACGCCTCATTGACTAACCTGACGACTTCTCCGGCAGGCGGCAACTGGCCGGTTGACACATACGGATCGTCGCTCTGTTCCTCGATGCCGGCTCGCGTATTCATGACCCGCTGGCCCTCCTATTGTTCTTTTGCAGTGTGAGATTCCCGAACTGTCAGCGCGAGATTTTCAACAATGATTGGTTAGCACACCAAAGACACCCAGCGCGCATCACCATGAACATCGCCGCCGCCGAGGCCAACCTTGAGCCGCCGCAATTGGGTTCACGGTAGCGGGACGACCTGTACGGAAACGTTCATCCGGTTGAAGGCATCCGCTGGACCTTCCCATGACCCGGAAAGCGGAGAGGCCTTTTCTTGCTCGCGTGACACGGCGACGGGGATATGTTCGCTGCCAACGAGTTTATTGTTTGTGGGATCGTAGCCGCGCCACCCGGCGCCGGGAATATAGATCTCCGTCCAAGCATGAGTGGCGCCATGCTGACCCTCGGCCATCTGGATGTATCCGGTGACAAATCGCGCCCCAAATCCCCAATATCGGGCCGCCTCCATCATGAAGACTGCGAAGTCGCGGCACGTCCCACTGCCGCGCATGAGCGTCTCGTTAGGCAATTGAACGCCCTGCGCGTCACGGGAATCATACTTGAACGATCGAAAGATGTGAGTGTTCAAATTGTTCAGGAGATCAAGCGTGTCGACAAGCTGACCCGGCCCGTACAGATCGCCCAGCCATCCGAGCAGATTGGTGTCGTCATAGGGATAACTGGGCAGGCGATATACCATCAGATCGACATGCTCTTC
This sequence comes from uncultured Alphaproteobacteria bacterium, assembly GCA_963732455.1. Lineage (GTDB taxonomy): Bacteria > Pseudomonadota > Alphaproteobacteria > Rhizobiales > Xanthobacteraceae > Bradyrhizobium. Next base: position 231,104 of record CAVSZM010000007.1, read on the forward strand.
CGGGGGATACTGGAAGGGGAAGGACCGGGCAAATTGCGCGATGCGCCACTCGATCGGGTCGTCGTAATAAAGGTCGACGTCGACCTCGCTTGCCACAATGAGCTTGTCGGACGGCTCCGAAAAGGTGAGAACGGCGATTGCGTTGTCGTAGATGTCGCGCAGCCAGCGCACCTCCGCCGTCGGTTCAATATTGACGGCCCCTCTCACGATGTGGACATCGTGCCCCTCACGAGGCCGCATCATTGCTCGATGAGGACCAAACGCGACGGGATGACTGTAATGATACTCTGTCTCATGGATGATGCGTATGCGTTTCATGGAGCAAATCCCTCCGTCGACCCGAATTAGCGACTCTTGTTCCTTCGTTCCCTTCAGCTCATTCTGACAAGCCGATTTGCATTAGAAGGTGCGGATGCCTGGATCGCGTCAGCTTGCGTCAAGCTTTTGGCACACGACGAAGGTGACCTACCCTCGCGTCCATTAAAGCGCGGGCGGCATTTCATGTGGGCTTGAAGTAACCTCGTAGCACACGAAACCGGTACGAACAAAATCCAAACAAATTGAAATAAACCGCTGCCATTCACATACGTTGGAGGGCGCCGCCTGCGACATACAGGATGATAAAATAATATAGAATATACAAACCATACGTTTGGCCGTTGCCGGTGTAAATCTTACGCGTTCGCTCGGCGAGCGTCACCGTGCCTGCGGATAAACCGTCCCAGAATGCACACGCCAAAGGCGGCGTCAGCTTGGTGAAGACGGACTTGTAGAAGCTATAGAAGCTGGCGAGTGTCGTGTCGCTCCTTGCAGTCACGCGCGTGCCGGCCGACCTGATGCTTCCGGTGCGCCGGAACAACCAGAACGCCACGAATAATACGGCCGAGATGGCAACGGCGGTCGCCATGGTCGGCGCCGGATTCCAGTAGCCGTAGATCATTTCCAGCGACATCCCCTGCCAAACCAGGGTTGACGCGAAATCAGGATCGATCGCTTCGGAAATTGGCCCGATCAGCAATTTCGGGAAGAACGACATCAGCAGAATTCCCACGATCAGAAGATACTGAGGAATGAGCAGCGCCAGCGGCGCCTCCGCGACGTGGTCATGCGCGGCCTTTCGCGGCCCAAGGAAAACGGCCCGAACGAAGCGCGCCATGTATAGCAACCCGACAAAGGTCGCCAACACTCCGATCGCAACCGGTCCGTACCAGTTCTTCTCCATCATCGCGCTGAGCAGAAGCCATTTGCCGCCGAAGCCCGTGAGCGGTGGCAGGCCCGACATCGCAACGATGGCCACGGCCGCGGCCGCGAACGTGAAGGGCATCCGCCCAGCGAGGCCGCCCATATCCGCGAACATGCGGGTATCGGTGCGAAGAATGACCGCTGCGGCGGTGAGAAACAGGATTCCTTTGACCATCAGGTGATTGGCCACAAGGTACAACGCTGTGACCCAGCCGAGATGGCTCATCAACGCGATGGCGGTTATGATATAGCCGAGCTGGCTCATGCTCGAATAGGCCAGCATGCGCTTCATGTCGTCCTGGCGTACAGCCATCATGGCGCCTGCCAACGTTGTGAGCATGCCGATCCATCCCGTGACTTGCGCGAGATTCAAGCTCACTTCGGAACGTATCGCGAGATGGGTGCCGACCAAGAGCCCGAAGATTGGCACCTTGCTGATGACGGCGGACAGCATCGCGGACACGTCGTCGTCGGCCTCCGCGTAGGCGCCCGGCAACCAGACATGAACGCCGATTGCGCCCGCCTTGATCAGAAGTCCGATCGCCAGCAGCACAAAGGCCGTGCTGCTGTCCGGTCCGGCCGCGCGCAGCGCCGCAAGCGAGATGTTTCCGTTGATGGCATAGGCCATCCCAAACCCCGCCAGCAGGAAAAATGCGGAGACCAGCGAGAACAACAGGTAGCGCAGGGCATGAGGCGCGGCCTCACGTCTGCGAACGATCAGAAAATAAGATGACAGCGTGATCAGTTCCCAGATGAAGAGGAATTCGAGGCTTGTCGTAGCCCGGGGAAGCGCCGGCAGCGAGAGCAGCATGATTGCGAGCAGTGGATAGAAGCCACGCCGCGCGTCGCTGCGATAGAGGCAGGCAATCGACAAAACGAGCCCACCCGCATACAGAAGCGCCGCAAACAGATAATTGATGCCAGACATATCGATGATCAGCCAGAATCCGCCGGTCAGGATGAAACCGAAAACAAGTATGCCCTTGACCTGCCCGGCCAGTCCGTCGAGAAAATACAGCACAAGACCCGCAACGAGCGGCAGGAATATCCAAGCCGACGACGGGTCGGCCAGGATGGACGCGTAATACCCGCTGACAACGAGCAGGAGCGCCACCGCGAACACGGGAAGCAGTTCGGTCAGGGAGTGCTCGAAATTGCCGGGTTGGGAGGATGAATGGATTGTTCTGCCAAACCATCGGAATAGATAAGTCGCTTCCAGTAGTGAACCGAGTAGTACGATCGCAATCCAGGGATAGCGTTCGCCCGCGGCCAGATTCATCACCAGATGCCACTTCGCCCAAAAGGCGGGAAACGGCGGGAAGCCTGCGATGGCGGCCAGAAGAATCGCAAATACGAAGATCATGGCCGGATGCCCCGCCAGGACCGGCCAGTCTTTGAGACGCTCCCTCTCGACGAACCCGGCCAGCCAGAACAAGCCAGCCTTGGCGAACAGGTGATTGACGAACAGGCCGACGACGACCAGCGGGACGGCATCGCCCGGATTGAGCCTGCGCAGCAGCGCGACGGCCATCATCAGCAGTCCCATCTGACCAATGGACGAATAGCCCAGTAGACGCTGAGCCTTGGTCTGCCGAAGGCCGATCAAATTTGAGAACAGAAATGTTACCGCACCAGATGCCGCAACTATTTCAAGCTGGTCTTGGAAAAGCGGCAGCAATTTGAGAAGGGCGAAAAACACGCCCGCGGAAACGCCGACCGAGATCAACGCCGCGACGCTCGTCTGCGCGGTTTCATAGACGTCGAGCCCCCATCCGTTCGCAGGAAAGGGTTTCAGCTCGACAAGCAGACTAGCCAGCAAGAACATCAACGCGGCGAAGCCGATCGGACCGGCGATAGCGTCACGCCGATCAATCAGATCATCAATGTTCAGCATGCCGGTCACGGCGTAGAGCAGCACCGTGCCGAGCAGGAAAAACGTCGACGCTATAACGGTGGCCATGAGATATTTAAACGTTGCCGAGAGGGCCGCCGGCGTGTTCTGCAGGCTGAGCAGCCCGTAAGTGGCAACCGAGACAATCTCGAGAAACACGAAGAGATTGAAAAGATCGCGCGTCATTACCATGCCCTGGATGCCCATCACCATGATAAGGTAGATCAGCATCACCGCGTACTTGGCGCGCACGAAATAGATGGCGCCGAGCAAGCCGATCAGGCTTGCGCCGAAGCTAAAGACGCTTTCCGCCAGACCGAACCGCAAATTGATCGAATATGGCGGTGCCGAGCCGCCAGTCACAATTTCGATGGGCAGCGCGCCGGCCAGCAATTTGAACAGCGAGACCCCTGAGATCAGCGTCATTCCCGTCAGCGCGAAGACGAAGGCAACCGACACCCACGCCTTTCCGAGCCGGTTCAATAGCGGAATCAGAAATCCCCCACCAAGCCCGAGAATGAAAATATTAAGAGGATGAAAAAGGCTTGCTACCATTTTGACTCCATGAAGGCGTCGATCGAGAGCGTCCTCCTGGATTCGTAGAGCCGGATTGCGTAAGACAGCATGACCGCCGTTACCGACAGGCCGATGACGATGGCGGTCACCACCAGCGCCGACGGTATCGGATCAACGACGCGGGACGCCGCCTCGGACGGACGCAGCGCGCTATCGATGATCGGAGCGGTCCCGTTGGTGACGTAGCCGATCGACACAATGACGATATGAATGCCGGTGTCGATCAGGGAAAAGCCGATGATGATCCTGAGGATATTGCGGTGAGTCAGCATCCCCCAAAGTCCGATCAGGACGAGGATAAAACCTGTCGCCAGAACGATGTTTGAGATCGGTAGATGGCTCACCCGCCCCTCCAATGCGATTCGGTTCAGCCGCGAAACCGATCGACGATGACACTAAGTTCACAACCGACCTTGACACCCAGCAACACGGAGATGATGGGAATGGCGCCCGCGCTGAAGAAGGCACCGAACTGTCCGAGAGGAAGCATCCGGCTGTCCAAAAATCCGCTCGCGAAAATCAGCCCCGCGATGCCAGCCAGTACAAACAAGACGCCCGCCAGCGATTCCGTGGTTCCGAGAAAACCATGGTCGATCCTGTATTCAGGCCTGGCGAGCAGAAGCAGCATGACGCCGGACGCGATGATCGCGCCGCCCTGAAAGCCTCCGCCGGCAGACAGGTGACCGTTCATGATGATATAGGCCGCGAAGATCGAGATCAGCGGAAGGAGAACAGCAGCACCATTCTGCACCAGTTCGCTCGACGGGATGATCTCTACCGGTTCGGCTGGAACGGCATCCCGGCGTCGCGGGCTGCGCTCGCCAAGCACCAGGCCTACGCCTGCCGCGACCATGAAGAGAACCGCGACCTCGCCGAGTGTGTCGAAGCCGCGATAGGTCAGCAGTATGCCGGTTATGATGTTGGGCGCGCCGAGTTCCTGCGGGACGCGCTTGACATAATTTGCCGCCAGCGGCCGCAGGGATTGCCGCTCGGTATAGTCGATGGCAATGCCCGCGAAGAGAGCCGCGAACAGCATCACCGCTAAAATGATGAAGGGACGCCGCATCACCGGGCGCTCCGGTCCGTCTCCCTGGCATCACGTAGCGCGTCGGTCACGGTCGCGCGCGTCATCGGCACCCCGATGGCGTGGGCGGCGCGCGCCAACGCATGCGAGGAAATAGGATTGGTAAGAAGCACGAAATAGATGACGATCAGCAGCTTCAGGCTCCAGCCCGGGTGATAGAAGGCAACGCCGCTAAGCACCAGCATATTGCCAAGCGTCGAGGCCTTCGTGCCTGCCTGAAGGCGTGTGAAGGCGTCCGGCATGCGCAGCATGCCCAAACCAGCAGAAAAGAGGAAGATCGCGCCCAGCAGGATCAGGATGCTTCCAATCAGCTCCGCCATGGGTCACTCCTTCACGTTACTGGTTTTGCGGATCGCATATAGAAAGATAAGCGTCGAGAGACCGGAGCCGATTGAGGCTTCCGCCATCGCAACGTCGGGTGCTGCCAACAACACGTAGCAGACAGCGGCGAACAGGCTCGATAGGCCTGCGCTAACCATCGCCGCCATGAGATTGTTCAGGCAGACCGCCAGGATACCGCTTGCAAGGATGCTGCCGCACAGCAAAAGGACCAGAAGCTCAAGCATGCCGGCTCAAAGACCTCGCTCAAGATAGCGGGCCACCGCCAGGACGGACAGAAAGCTCAGCACGCCATAGACCAGCGCCACATCAAGATAGATGAAGCGCCCGGATACATGTGCGTAGAGCGCGATCAAAGAAATGGAAATGATGGTCAGCATGTCGACCGCGACGACGCGGTCCACGACCGTGCGGCCGAGGACGAGACGCAGGACGCCGAACATGATTCCAAAAAAGATCAGGACGGCGGCGATGAAAAGAAAGAAGTCAGCCAAAGACCTTCTCCAGGTATCCCTCGAAGGGGCCGGCGATAATGCGAGTAGCTTCGTCCGGATCACTGGTCGTGACGTCGAGCCAATGGACGAACAGCGTGTCACCGTCCATGTCCACCACGAGCGACCCCGGCGTCAGTGCAATGGAATTCGCAAGCGCCAGCCGGCCGAGCGGGGTCTTCAAGCCCGTCTTGATCCTGACAATGCCCGGATTGATATCGATGCGCGGCGCATAGACGTATCGCATCATGTTGATATTGGCGCGCAGGAGTTCGACCGCGAAGACGCCCGTGTACAAAATAAAATGATAAAAGCGCGAAGGCGAGAACCGAATTCCCCGCCATACGCCGGTTTTCCGCGTGAATATATACGCCAACGCCGCCGAGATAATTGCGCCGGAAGCGACGGACTCTATCGCCAACGACGAGTTTGCCGCGATCCAGAGGAATGTCAAAAGCGCCCATAGCCAGAAGAAATGCTCTGACCACGGCAACCCGAGGCTCGAACGATCCAGTTTCACTGCCTAGATCTCCGCAATGTTTCGGCGCCTCTCGGACGCTAGTCTTCGGCCGATGAAAAATCAATCTACCGGGGAGTGCATCTTCAATCGGCGACAAAAACTCCTACAATTGCCAAAACGATGGTGCGCCGCCGCTAGACCGGGATTTGCGCAGCCGGCAAACTTCGCGCGGCCGAGCCCTGCGTGCGGTCCGATAACGACAAGGACGAGGCGGCGAAGCTTCTCGGAATAAGTCGCGCCACTCTGTATCGAGAGCTTTGTCACCTGGATTCTGAATCGTAAGTCAGTCTTGAGATGTAAGGTTCGGAAGAAGAAGCGAGCAAAGGAGCGACATTTCATCTTTGCCCCGACGGGGACCATTACGAACAAAATGGATTAGTATTTGAACCTTTTGCGAGGTAACCTCACCGTCTCCAAATGCAATACTTGGTTTGGATTCAGAAGCAAACCGCGTGGCGTTTCAAGCGCTGAGTTGGTTCGAGGTGACGTGATCTCGATATCTGAACCACGAACCATGCCCTGTCATCAATCGCATGGAAAGGCCCGGGATTCGATGGCCAAGCTGACTACCGATCTGGAAAAACCTGCTCAAAGCATCAAGCCCCGCGAGATTGCCGCCCGATCCGAAGGTGCGGCGCGAAACGCACTTGCGACGGCGCTCATCGTGCTGGGTGTAATCGTTTGTCTTTTCCTCGTATGGGAAACAAGTGCCAACCTACTGGTGATATTCGCAGGCATCTTGTTCGCGTCTTTTCTTGATGCATGTGCTCGGGCGCTCGGTTCAGTTCTGCCCGTCGATCGTGTGTGGCGATTGACCCTGGTCGTGCTGATCCTGACGGCGCTCATCGTGTTGGGTATTGTCTGGGGAGCAGGGAAAATTCCGGAGCAGGCACGCCTCCTGATAAGCGTCATGGATTCGCAGCTTGATGTTTTGCAACAACGCCTAGCGTCCATCGGCGTTGACTTGTTTGGCCCCGACGGTGGCCGCGATTTTTCCCGCTGGTTTCCCGATTATAACAGATTGTTCGGCCATGCTCAGACAGCCCTTGGCACGACGTCCGGCATCCTGGCCAATACTCTGGTTATCCTGTTTTTGGGTCTTCTTTTCTCATTTGATCCACGGGTCTATCGCGAGAGCGTTTTGTTGCTGGTCAAGCCCTCGTCGCGAGACCGTGCGCGTGCGGTCCTGGACGAAATGGGAAGCGTCCTGCGCTTATGGCTTGTCGGGCAATTGATCCGGATTGTGCTCATGGCCGCATGCGTCTGGCTTGCGCTTTATCTGCTGGGACTTCCGGGGGCCTTTCTGCTTGGTGCCCAGGCGGGTGTGTCAAATTTCGTCCCCTATCTCGGTCCCATCCTGGCTGCGATCCCGGTGGGGTTGGTAGCAATGCCTCTCGGCACCTCCATGGTGATTTGGGCGGTTGGAATCTATACCGTCATACAATCAATCGAAGGCTACGTGATAGGACCTCTCATTCTGCGTCAGGCCGTTGAATTGCCTCCTGCGTGGACCTTGGTCGCCATTGTCTTGTTTGGCTCCCTGTTCGGCGTGCTGGGTATCGCGCTGTCGATGCCTTTGCTGGCGGTTGGACGTATCGCCGTTTTGCGGTGGTATGTCGAGGACTGGCTGGGAGATAAGCTCGGCTAGCATCCGGCGTGGACCGAACCGGTGATTCCGCGGCAAGGTTGCAAACTGAATCGGGAAAGCTACGCAGCTATGTCCGTTATTTTCCGACGCCTGTCATGAAGCCCCTGATCGATCCTCGTCATGGCGATCTCGAGGACGACGCGTCGAGCACCAAACGTCGCTCATTGTTGTCGCTTGCCGGCAGTCTGCTCGCGGAGATCAGCCTACCCAAGCTGGCCTTATCCTGGACGTTGCTGTTCCTCGTCCCCGGTCTTCTGCTTGGGCTTGCGCCGCTTGTTGCTTCGGCCTGGGTCAGTCTGGTCAAGGACAAGATCGCATCGCCGCTTATCGGAATTTGGCCGGCGCTGCTCCTTATGCTCGTGCTTGCCGTTGGATTGTTTGGGGCGCGCTCACTATTGCGCATGGCCGAGAACAGTTTCTGGTCGCTGAATTCGCTTGCCGTCGAACCTATCTATGTTGCGTGCCGGGAGGGCCTACGGCATCTCGCCGAGAAGATCCTGCGATCGCGACTTGGCAAATCTCAGCTTGCCATGTTGCGGGCGGTCATCGCAGCAGCGTCTGGTATCATTATCTGTGGCATTGCATCGATGGTAATACTGGTTTTCTGGTCGAGCTCGCGCTGGTTGGGCAATTTTGTCGACCTCGCTTCGCCGCACGACCTGGCTTCCGTCGCCATAACCAACAGTATCGTGCTGGTGAGCGCCTATCTCGCGGTCGCTGCACTGGTCTGGGCCTTCGCTGATGCGACGATGCCTCAACCGCTTGATTTCGGCCCGTTTCCAGCAAACCCGGTCACGGGCCGCACGTGGCGCGTCGCTCACTTGTCGGATATTCATGTCGTAGGCGAGCGCTACGGTTTTCGAATCGAAAGCGGCCGATCCGGCCCGCGCGGAAACGGGCGACTGAACCGAGTGCTTGAGTTGCTGGATGTCATCCATACGAATAATCCTCTCGACTCCATTCTCATCACCGGCGACATAACAGATGCTGGACGCTCTGCGGAATGGTCGGAGTTGCTAAAGGCCATTGCGGCCTATCCGCGGCTTGCGGAGCGCATTCTGATGCTGCCCGGCAATCACGATCTCAATATCGTCGACCGCGCCAATCCGGCCCGACTCGATCTTCCGATGAGCCCGAACAGAAAGTTGCGCCGGCTTCGCTTCTTGTCGGGCGTCGATGCTCTTCACGGCGAGCGCGTTCGCCTGGTTGATCAAACCGGAGGCCGAGTAGCTGGCAGCCTCTCCGAGGCGTTGAGGCCGCATCATCAGGAAATTGCGAGATTCGCCGATGTCGGGAGGCCACGGTTATCAAGGTCTTTGAATGAGCTATGGGCAGCAGCCTTTCCGATGATATTGCCCCCCGACCGGAACGACGGTCTTGGTGTTATCCTGTTGAACTCGAACGCGGACACGCATTTTTCTTTTACGAATGCTCTCGGACTGGTGTCAGCAGAGCAAGTCCGGGGTATCGACATTGCTGCTGCGCAGTTCCCGCAGGCGTACTGGATCATCGCTCTTCATCACCACGTCGTCGAATATCCCAAGGCGGCAAAGACACTCTCCGAACGTATTGGTACGGCCCTGGTAAACGGCAACTGGTTCGTCCGCCGACTTCAGGCGTTGGGAGGCCGAGCCGTCATCATGCACGGGCACCGGCACATCGACTGGTTCGGCAGATGTGCCGGGCTAGTAATCCTGTCGGCTCCGTCACCGGTGATGGAGGCGACCGATGACGTCAGCACCTACTTTTACATCCATACTCTGGCGGCAGGAGCCGACGGGCAGTTCGGTCTGTTGAGCGCCGAGCGGATCGTGGTGCCCGGCCAGCCCGAGGCCGACAATTAGATGCCTGGAACCATTGGGGCGCAGGAACAAACCCTGGCGTCGCCCGAGCAGTCTAGGGCACGTACTCGCAAATCGAGCTTGATTGATGTCCGTTATGCCCGCGATAGCGACCAAAATTCCGCAGCGCACCGAAATGTCGCGGCAAAAGCGGCACCTGTCGACAGCTTTAGATCGGCTTACAGGAGGTTGGTGGTCATGAGGATGCATTTCCTTTCCGGCGGTCGCCTCAAGATGAGGAAAAGCACTTATATTCCTGATGCGGATCGCGGCGAGATGATTGAGCTGCCAGTCTCTTGCGTGTTACTCCGACACCCTCAGGGTAATGTTCTTTTCGACACCGGATGCCATCCGTCAATTGCAGAAAATCCCGAACCGCGTTGGGGGCCGCTCACCAAGTTCATGGTCCCCATCATGGCGGGAGACGACAACGTGATAGGCGAACTGAGGACGGTTGGCCTTGTTCCCGACGACATCGATCTTGTAGTCTGTTCGCACCTCCATACAGATCATTGCGGCTGCAACGCCTTCTTCAGCAAGGCTACCGTAATCGTCCATACGCTGGAGATCGAGGCGGCTAAGGCGTCCGACGCGGCTGGGATCGGCTATCTCAGGGTGGATTGGGATCATCCGATGCCTATGACCACGATCTCGAAACAGACCGATGTCATGGAAGATGGGCGGATCGTCCTCATACCGTTGCCCGGACACACGCCCGGCACGATAGGCGCCCTCATAGAGCTGGATCGAAGCGGAGGTTTTCTGCTCGCGTCGGACGCTCTCAGCATCCGGCAGAACCTCGATTGTGAGATCATTCCCCGTAACACGTGGAACGCAGAGCTTTGTGCACGCTCCTTTGATGAGATCAAGAAATTGGAGGCGGCGGGATTCAAGGTCATATGCGGCCACGATGCCGCCCAATGGGACCAATTACGCAAGGGCGTTGACGCATACGACTGAACCAAAATTGCGTGGACGCATGCGGCTGGGTTCCTGGCAGAGCGGCCAGACGGTCCTGGTCGAGAAGGGTCATTCGCGACAGGGGCAAACGAGCAGCAAGTCCGGCCGTGTCCGCTGTGCCGCCCGGAGCGGAAGTAACTTCAGAGCATTAGCGGATCCACTGACCATGGTTGCGTGCTAATGGGTCCACGCCCTAGCTGAAGGCAACCTGGTCATGGCATGATCTCCCATACCTATGACTTTGGTTGCTGATGGTCTTTTGAAACGACTGCCTTACGTTGCCGATTTTGATCTCTGACGGGAGATCATATGGTGAAGGTCCATCTCGCGCGTCATCGAAGCGACAGACTAGCTACCGCCAACGCCAAGTTAAGTCCAATCTGCCCTTCAACCGATAGAGGCTGCAAAGAGATGGTACGGCGTGATCCTCCGATAAGCACGTTGGCGCCCAAGCCGACGCCTAACGCGATATTGCCGCTCGCGCCCACGTAGTTTCCTCTCAGCGTGCCCCGACCAATATGCGAATCCGGTGCAAAGACTGCCCAGAATAACGTTCCGCCTCTGGTGACCCCAAGATCGAGGCCGATCCTCCGTATCTTGCCTCTGTACGCGTATTGCGCCCCTGTTGCGCTTGAGCGAAAAACACATCTCATATCCTGGCGCGAGCCTAACACCAATCCCACTCTCGGATCGGTATCGCAGGTCAGGCCGCCGACGCGAGCCCGTTGTGCCTGCGCAGGCATGGCGAAAGCGATGGCGAGCGCCGATAGAAGACTTGCAAAGTAGATTTTTGACATTCGTCCTCCGAGAGACCTTGATCCCCGGTTTCATTTCAGAATTCGCCACCGGCATCGCGGTCTTATCGCGCCGGCGAAAGTTCGGAAGCGGAACCCCCCGTTCCTCTGAACAGACCACGTAAAGTGTCGGTAAGAAAATGAGCGTCAGAATCGTGGCTACCAGCAAACCCCCCATGATTGCAAAGGTATTGGTCCCCAGAACACGGTCGGAGCGATCGGGGTCATGGTAAGCACCGTCGACACCGCTGTTAGCATGATGGGCCGGAAGCGCGAGCTGCTGGCATCGATCGCCGCCCCCCAGACGCGCTCTCCCTTTGCCCATTCGGGGTCGATCCGGCCGATCAGGATCACGGCATTCTTGGTGATCATGCCCAGCAGCGCCAGAATACCGAGAATCGCAAACGATGCAAAGAGCTTGCACGCTTGCCAGTTTGCTGCGATAATTTTGAATAAGCCGCGAATGAACGATTGTAAGAGCTTCGAATCTTGGCGCAGACCCCGAATCTACCGCGGCTATCGCTCCCGGCACGGGCGAAGGGCGTCGCCAGGAATGCCCACGCACCACATCCTCACGGACAAGCTGGCTGAGTTCGGCGCCTCCTCCAAGCTCAATGCCGAATTGCCCTTCCTGAGCTGCTCAAGACCGAGGGCCGGACTACGGCGGAGCACTTCGCACTTCCTCAAGTCCCATGGAGCAGATTTGGGCAAACGCTCGACCGCGGATCTCGACGTGCTTTTGGCGGAGTGCTGACCTTGGGACCGAATGATCTGATCGGGCCTGCTCGGCAACATGCCGTACCATGGTGCGGTCGTGACGCCGCTTCTGCCGGCGGCTCAAACCGTGGCGCAAGCTGCAAGGACATTTTCACGGCCGGCCGTCCCGCCACGATTGTCATCGTCACCGTGCTCGGCTCTCTTGTCGGTACATTCTAAAAGCTCCCGCTGGCACTTTCCCGCAGCCAACCGAGGTTCGAATGTTGTCTTTATCCAGTTCCTCTTTTTTTCCCCAGCGCCTGCTGCTCGTTACTGCCCCTGCGCTCGTCCTGATGCTCTGTGGCTGCAAGCAGGAGATTGCAAAAGAGGCGCCGCCGCCACGTCCCGTCCGTACGGTCGTGGTCGAAAGGGGAGGCCTCAGCCAGTCAATCGTCCTGACTGGACAGATCCAGGCGGAAAAGGAGGTCGCCCTTGCCTTCCGTATCGGCGGTCGGATCATCGAGCGCTCGGTGGATGCGGGTGACAGCGTCAAGGCGGAGCAGGTGGTGGCTAAGCTCGATCCGCAGAACGAGTTGAACGCGCTTCGCTCCGCGCGCGCCACGCTGTCTGCTGCCAAGGCGCGGTTGGAGCAGGATTCCAATCATTTCGATCGCCAGGAAACCCTGCTGCAACAAGGCTGGACGACCCGCGCCAATTTCGACCAGGCCCAGCAAGCACTGCGCACGGCACAGGCGACAGTGGATGACGCCAAGGCCCAGGTCGAAATCGCTGAGGACCGCGTCGGCTACACGCAACTTAAGGCCGGCTTGAACGGCACGGTCACCCGCCGCGCGGCGGAATCGGGTGAGGTCGTGCAGGCGGGGCAGACGGTGTTCATAGTCGCGCGCGAAACCGGCTGGGACGCCGTCTTCGATGTTCCGGCTCAAGTGTTGCGCACCGGCTGGGGAGACGCCGATGTGATCATCGCGCTGACCGACGACCCCGCTGTCACCGCAAAGGGCCGGGTGCGGCAGGTCGATCCGCAGGCCGATCCTGTTACCCGCACATTCAGGGTCCGCGTGACGGTCAATGATCCGCCGCCGGCCATGCGGCTTGGTGCGACAGTATCGGGCCGGGTGGAAGTGGATCACGGCCACGGAATTTCACTTCCAGCGAGCGCCTTGACGTCCAAAGAAAAGACTCCGGCAGTTTGGGTGGTCGATCCGGACAGCTTGACCGTCGCTCTCAAGCCTGTCGAGGTCTTACGCTTTGACCCAGGGACAGTGGTGCTTTCGGGAGGTCTCGACGGCGGCGAGATCGTTGTCACCGCGGGTGTGCAGGCACTGCACCCGGGTCAAAAGGTCAGACCGCTGGGAGTGAGGTCATGATTGGCCCCAATCTTTCCGACTGGGCGCTGAAACATAGATCCTTTATCCTTTTTGCGATGATCTCGATCGTCATCGCGGGCTTGTCGTCGTACTACCGTCTCGGACGCAACGAAGACCCCGCTTTCACCTTCCGCACTATGATCGTGCAGGCGGCCTGGCCCGGGGCAACGCTCGACGACACCCTGACCCAGGTTACCGAACGTCTCGAGCGCAAGCTGCAGGAAACAAAGGGCCTCGATTTCCTCCGCTCTTATACCAGTCCGGGTCTCACGACGATTTTCGTAAACCTCAAGGGCTCGACCTCCGCAAGACAAGTGCCGGACATCTGGTATCAAGTCCGCAAGAATATTTCCGATATGCGTCGGACCTTGCCACAGGGTGTGGTCGGTCCTGGCTTTAACGATGATTTCGGTGACACGTTTGGCCTTATTTACGCATTCACTGCTGACGGCTTCAGCCATCGCGGGCTGCGCGATTATGTCGAGGACATGCGCTCGAAGCTTTTGCAGGTGCCGGACGTCTCCAAGATCGAGCTACTTGGCGCGCAGAACGAACAGATCTATGTCGAATTCTCGACCCGCCAGCTTGCGGGCCTCGAGATCGACCGCGCGGCGCTGATCGCGGCGCTGCAGGCGCAAAACGCCGTGATCCCCGCCGGTTCGATCCAGACCGGCGACGAGAAATTGTTGATCCGCGTGACCGGCGCCTTCAAATCCGAGAATGACCTGCTCGATGTCAACTTCCTGTCGAACGGACGCTTGATCCGCTTGCGCGACATCGCCGACGTTCGTCGCTCGCTGTCCGATCCGCCGCAGCCGATGTTCCGGGTCAATGGCAAGCCGGCGATCGGCCTTGCGATCGCCATGCGCGACGGCGGCGACATTCTGGCGTTGGGCGTAAATGCAAAAAGAGTGATCGATGCCGGCATCGCCGATCTGCCGATCGGCATCGACGTGACGCTGGTGTCCGACCAGCCGGTGGTGGTGAAAAACGCCATTGGCGAATTCATGGAATCGCTCTGGCAGGCCATTGCCATCATCATGGCCTGCAGCATCGTCAGTCTCGGATTCCGGCCTGGCGCGGTGGTCGCCTTGTCCATCCCGCTGACGGTGGCGATTATCTTTCCCATCATGGAATTCATCGGGATCGACCTGCAGCGCATTTCGCTCGGTGCGCTGATCATCGCACTCGGTCTCCTTGTGGACGACGCGATGACAACGGTCGATGTGATGACCTCACGCATGGCGGCGGGCGACAGCAAGGAGAAGGCGGCGACTTTCGCCTATGACACGCTGGCATTTCCGATGCTGACCGGCTCGTTCATTACCGCTGCGGGCTTCGTGCCAATCGGCTTCGCGCGGTCCTCGGCCGGTGAGTATACGTTTTCGATCTTTGCCGTCGTATCGATTGCGCTGATCGTCTCCTGGTTCGTTGCGGTGCTGTTCGCGCCGCTGCTCGGGGTCTGGCTGCTCAGAGTCCCCAAGCAGGAAAAAGACCCGAAGCCGAGCCGGATCATGGGCGCTTTCCGCGCGCTTCTGCTGACGGCCATGCGCCGTCGCTGGATCACCGTTGCAATCACGCTCGGATGTTTCGTGGCGTCGCTGTTGGCCATGCCGCTGGTGCCCCGGCAATTCTTCCCGGCCTCGGACCGTCCGGAGCTGGTGGTCGATCTGACCCTGGCGCAAAATGCGTCGATCTTCGCCAGCGACGCGGCGGCGACCAGGCTGGACGCCGTACTCAAGGACAATCCCGACGTCGCGAGCTGGAGCACCTACGTCGGGCGCGGCGCGATCCGCTTCTATCTTCCGCTGAACGTGCAGCTCAACAACGACTTTTTTTCGCAGGCCGTGGTCATCGCCAAGGATGTCGCTGCCCGTGAAAGGCTGCAGGTCACACTTGAGAAAAAGCTGGCCGAGGAATTCCCGGGCGCCGTTTCCCGCGTTTCGCCGCTGGAGCTTGGACCGCCTGTGGGATGGCCGGTGCAATATCGCGTCAGTGGCCCGGATTTGAATCAGGTCCGGACGATAGCCCTGCAGCTCGGCCAGATTCTCGGCTCCGACGGCAATCTGCGGCGGGTGAATTTCGACTGGATGGAACCGGCGCGGAAGGTGCGAGTTGTGGTCGATCAGGATCAGGCCCGCCTCCTTGGGCTGAACTCGAACTCGCTTTCGTCGAGCCTGAATTCAGTCGTGACCGGCGCCTCGATCACCCAATTGCGCGACGACATCTATCTTGTCGACATCATCGCCAGAGCCCAGGACGAGCAACGCGTCTCGCTCGACACATTGCAATCCTTGCAGGTGCCGTTGCCAAGCGGTCGCACGGTCCCCCTGAGCCAGATCGCGCGCTTTGAGTTTGACCAGGAATCTCCGCTGATCTGGCGGCGCGACCGGGTGCCGACCCTCACCGTCCAGGCCGATGTCTCCCCCGAACTCGACTCCGGAGGCGGCGGTGGCATCACTGGCCCCGGAGGTGCAAAAGCTGCGGGCAGGCTTGCCGGCGGGATATCACATCGCCGTGGGCGGCACGGTCGAGGAAAGCGCCAATTCGCAGGCCTCGGTCTTTGCCATGGTCCCGGCAATGCTCTTCCTGATGCTGCTGTTCCTGATGGCGCAGCTGCATAGTTTCAGCCGGCTCGCGATGGTGCTGAGCCTCGTGCCGATGGGACTGATCGGAGTTGTCGGGGCCTTGCTGATTTCCGGGCGACCTCTCGGCTTTGTGGCCATTCTCGGAATTCTGGCGTTGATGGGCATGATCGCGCGTAATGCGATCATCCTGATCGAGCAGATCGAGGCAGAGCGTGCGCAGGGGCGCGAAATGTGGGATGCGGTTGTCGAGGGCGCGGTCTCGCGTTTTCGGCCGATCATGCTGACTGCAATCTCGACCGTTCTGGGTTTTATTCCGATTGCACCGACCGTGTTCTGGGGTCCGATGGCCTTCGCGATCATGGGCGGCCTGTTCGTGGCGACCTTGCTCACGCTCATTGTCCTGCCGGCGCTTTATGTGATTTTCTTCTGCGTCAGGGAACCTGCCCAACCACTAGCTTCCTGAGACGCCCGCCGTGAGCAGGGCCAGGATAATCAAAAGTAACGAGACGCCCGCCGCCGGCCACTGTCGTAGACGGGCGCATTTCGAGTGTTGGGCCAATCTTCAGGAGGCGGAGGAAAGCGCCCTCCTCCAGGACGATGCTGTCGCCCGCCGGCGCGTCGGGCAAGGACCAGTCAAGCCGTCGCAGCATGAGGGCGAGGCCCGCACCGAGCGCCACAGGCCAGAGCCCATCAAGGAGTTTGCCGAATCCCAGCGCATTCGAAACATCGTCGACTGCCGGATAAAACGCCCACGGCAGCAGAATTGCGCCGAGCGCAAAGTAAGCGGCACGCCGGCTTGGCGTTTCTCAACCGTTGCGGTACTGGGCGGGCTTCCTGTACGGCCGTGTCAGTCTTGTTTCTAAACACGCGGCCCCGGCCGGTGCGAACATTGGTCGCGGTCACGAACAATCGGATTGACGAGTTCGCCACCCGACCGAAGTCGACGCATTCGGCAAGAACCTCGCGCAAGGGATTGGCGCCGTGCGGGTTCAGGTCATAAGGCGAGAACAAGCGCGCTGCCAGATCGAACGCAACGAAAAATGGCGACGTGTCCAGCGTCCACCTGCCAAAGAGAACATCCAGTGGACTTCGCCGAATAGGGCTGAACCGGGCGGAATGGGATACCCGCCGCCAAAATCCTTCAAGCGCAGCCTGCGCTCCCCGAGGTCCGTCCTTTTCATAACCATCGACCAGCACCACGGCATTCATTGCACCGGCCGACGTGCCGGAAATGCCATCGATCCGCAGCCACGTCTCTTCAAGAAGCCTGTCGAGGACGCCCCATGTAAACGCGCCATGCGAACCTCCGCCCTGCAAGGCGAAGTCAACCAGAACGGTCTCGAGGTTAGCCGAAGCGTCGGAAGAGATCGGTTGTATCTTGCCCTCCTGAATTGCGGCAGCAGTCAAGTCTATTGGAAACAGGATTTTCCTGCCATGATCGTACCGCCTGGCGGTCAAGCAGGTTGGCATCCCGTCGGAGATGATCCGGTTACGGCTCTTCGGCAGATTCAGCTACGCAAATTTGGTCACATTTTGCTCGAGGTCGTAATAATAAAACCCGCCGGCAATAACCGCCGCAAGGAGCGGCAAAGCACCAAATATCCGCAACATCGATGACCTCGATAAGATCACCTTAATGCGACGGCCAGTTTACGGCGAGTGATTTGAGCGGTCGTTTTCCGGAGGGCCGTGCGTCGCGCAACCGGCGTTATGGATTTGATGACGGCCTTTCCAGGGGATCTGAACCGTATCGATTGCTGCCAACGGTACCAGGAAACGAACCGACTAGAATTACGGCAATGGGGATGAGAACGATAGGGATCGAAAGCCATCCCGCGTCGATATCGTGCAGCCGTTTAACCGTGACGCAAATTGCGATCCAGACATGAAGAGCCAACGCAATCAGCACAAGCACCGGATTGTTGCTTGCCCTGGTTTCGATGAAAAGAACAAGCGCAGCGGTTGCCGCGAAAAGTAGCAAATAGACCAGCCAAAACGGTCCCCGCGAAATCCGGCCGTTGATGGAAAATAACAGGTTTGCCATTGCCGTCACCAATGCGCTGAAGGAAGAAGATCGCGGCCGCGCCAAAAATCCATAACGCAAATAATCTGACTTCGCCGCGATCGCGTCAGCTTTCGCGCGCGAAGTCCGGCATGACAATCCGCTTAAGGCGCTTGCTCGAGCCCGCGGGCCGCGTCACCCCCGGACGAACAACCGCCGATCTAACGCCTGTTGCCTGCCAGGCGCAGCAGCATCATGAACAGGTTGATGAAGTCGAGGTATAGCGACAGCGCGCCATCACAGCCTTGCGGCCGGAGGAAGTGGTGTCGTCGCCGGGGTCATACATCCCCTTGATCCGCTGGGTGTCGTAAGCGGTGAGGCCTGCAAAGACGCCGACGCCGATAATGGAGATCATCCAGTCGAGACCGCTCGACTTCAGGAAAATGTTGACAATGCTCGCGATCACAATGCCGATCACACCCATGACCAGAAACGTGCCGAATCCCGACAGGTCGCGCTGGGTGGTGTAGCCCCAGATGCTGAGCGCTCCGAAGGCGGCGGCTGAGATGAAGAACACACGCGTGATCGAGGCGCCGGTATAGACGTGGAAGATAGTCGAAAGCGACAATCCAACCGACGCCGCATAGATAAAGAATAACAGTCGCGCCGTTTCCGCCGACAACGTGTTAATCCGGGAGCTTATGAAGAACACCAGCGCGAGTGGCGCCAGCATGAACACCCATATCAGCGGGCTCTGAAGCAGCGCATCACCGGTGAATTGATAGGTCAGCAGCGCAACAAGGCCGGTCAGGCCCACGCCGGCGGCCATGTAGTTATATACGCGGAGCATGTAGGCGCGCAGGCCCGCATCAAACGTGGTCGCACGGTCGGTAAAGGTGCCGGGCGCCGCTGGATTTGGATCGTAATTCGACATGGATCGTGTCCTTTCTGATCTCGGCGACGCCAGGCGCCTCCCGACCGGCCCTCGGCCACCGGCATCTTGTGCTTACAAACATGAGGTGTCTACTCGTCCCGAGCGATATGCCGCACTCCGGACTGCGTTGGATCTCCTCGATGATACTCAAACCGGCGCGGATATCGTCTCCATTTCGACCCTTGGTTCATCATTTTTTCTTCCGGCGAAGAGCCGCAGTATTTTTTGAATTCCGCCGACTTTGCACTGCATCACGCCTGGTACGAAGGTGGCAAAAGCTGAAGACTACGAGGCCAAACCGGGGAAGGCGATTGCGGAATAGCCATCCTTCGCGATGCAGGTC
The DNA here is from genome assembly GCA_963732455.1 of uncultured Alphaproteobacteria bacterium. GTDB lineage: Bacteria > Pseudomonadota > Alphaproteobacteria > Rhizobiales > Xanthobacteraceae > Bradyrhizobium. The sequence goes on from CAVSZM010000007.1 coordinate 250,441, forward strand.
AGAAATCCCGTTACACTGAAAACGACGAAAGGTGTAAGGTGAATAGCGCCAACGCCAAGGAGATCACGTCAATTTGCCTTTCCATGCGGGCGTCGGTCATAGGATCGTCGACGTGTGGAAAAGTCCCACGCAACCAAAGACATCGTCAGGCGTTTTCGTTGGACGATCGTAAGTGAGGGAGGTTCTCATGTTTAAGAAGACAGTTATCGCGTTAGTTGCGACCGCGGCGATCGCGATCGCGCCAACCGGTGCTTCAGCGCGTGGCGGCTTTGGCGGCGGCGGCTTCCATGGTGGCGGTTTCCATGGCGGCGGATTTGGCGGCGGCTGGCGCGGCGGCGGCTGGGGCGGCGGTTGGCGAGGAGCTGGCTGGCGAGGCGGCGGTTGGCGCGGAGGTGGTTGGGGGTGGGGTGGACCGGCGCTCATCGGCGCGGGTCTGGGGTTTGCAGGAGCTTATGGCGCATGGGGTCCGGGCTGGGGCGCTGGCTGGGGTCCGGGCTGGGGCGGAGCCGACCCGTGTGTGCGCTGGCAGCAGGTATGGACTGGTTGGGGTTGGCGCGTGGTACCAGTAAACGCTTGCTGGTGAGGTTGAACTAACCTGCAAGAGTATATCGGCGCGGTTGCTCCGCGCCGATATTGGACAAGCTGAGAAACTAAAACCGGTGGTACCATTCGGTCCCGGGCTTCATGCAACGGCGAGGCCGGCTCGTTAATCCCCGCTGGCGAAATTGTTTGGCTGATTTGATGCACAAGTTCAGTTCGCGGACCATGCTGATTTTCGTCATTAGCTTGTTGTTAGCCGTGATATTGCTCGGCTTGGGGACCGCCTATGTGAGCAAGCTCAAGCAACAGCGCCGCCAGCTTTCCGGCATCGGCCCCTTCAATTCCGCAGCGTTGGCGGCGCCGCTGGTTGAATCGCTTGCCGGCCGGACGTGCACACTGATCTTCACCTAGAGGTTCAGCATCCAAGGAACCCGTCGGCCTTCGCGCCAGCACGCTATGCCTGGGCCTTGCGATAAGGACAAGTGGAGATCGCTGGCAGTTTTGCCGGGTTGAGCTAACCGACGAAATCCGATTGCTCCTCCGCGTCGTCATTACGAAATTGTAATACGCGGCAAAATGCCCTCGCTACCGCGCGGACATAATGTTCTCTGCGTTGTGTGAAATGAGGCGCGGACGCTTATCTGAGAAAGTCGATTTTGGTCGTCGGAGTATTCGCGTGAAGCGCCTGTTGAGACTCGTCGTCTTTGTTCTTGTTGCCATCTACGTCCTGATGAGCGCGGTCCTTAGGGCTGTCGTCAATCCGATCGCCGATTGGATTGCGGAGCATTGGATCTCCGAGCGCCTGGCAAAATGGATCGTCGCGCTGCCGCCCTATCCTACCCTCGCGCTTTTTGCTTTGCCGCTCATCGTTCTGGAACCGGTAAAGCCTGTGGTCGCGTATCTGGCGGCGACTAACCACATCGCGCTCGGCCTGACGGCTCTTGTCGTTGGCGAACTTCTTAAGTTCTTTCTCGTTGAACGCCTCTTCAGCGTCAACCATGAGAAACTAATGTCGATTCCGGCATTCGCCAGGGCGCACGGAAGGTATCGTCATGTCAGAGATTGGCTCGAATCAACGTGGGTTTGGCTGGCCATGCGTCGTTTGAACAGCGTCGTTCAATACGCGACACGTAGTTATGCTTCCGGGGTTTAGGGCTTCTTGCAAGCCAAATCGCGCGGTTTGTCATGACACGGATTCCCACGGTGAAAGCCGCTCTCATCATCGTAAAAAATCGATTTTCGATTGACGATTGTTTCTCGTCCCCCCATCCTGCCCACCATGGACAGCCTTGCAGTCGGCTTTGATATGAAGGGAGGCGGAGGGCCGAGAACCCTCACCTCAGCCGTGCTGGAACGTCTCCGCGCCGACATCCTGTCGACCAAGCTTGCTCCCGGTCAGAAACTCCACATTGCAGGCCTGGCCAAGCAGTTTTCGGTAAGCCTTGCGGCGGTGCGTGAAGCCTTGTCGCGGCTTGTCGCCGACGGGCTGGTGCAGGCCTCGGACCAGCGCGGCTTTCGGGTCAGCCCGGTGTCGCCTGCCGACCTCGAAGATGTGACGCACACCCGCATCGACATCGAGGGCCTTGCGCTGCGCCGCTCGATCGAGCGTGGCGATCAGACATGGCTGGCGTCGGTGGAATCGGCTTTCGTGGCGCTCAGTGCCATTCCCTATCGTCATCCGGACGATCCGACGAACCACAACGAGGTGTGGATCGTGCGTCACCGCTACTTCCACCGCGCGCTGGTGAATGCGTGCGGTTCGCAGTGGCTTCTGGGTTTTCGCGACGTCCTGCACGAACAAAGCGAGCGCTACCGCCGGCTTTCGATCCGCCGCGAAACCGGAAAGTCCCGGGATGTCGAAGCCGAACACGCCGCGATTGTGCATGCCGTTCTCAGGCGCGATGCCGATGCCGCCGTCGTGGCCCTTACCCAGCATTTCCTGACGACGATGCATCTCGTCGAACTCGCCGCTCCCAGAATTTCGGGGGTAAGCGAAACCGCTTGAACCGAGAGCACAAAGACTCCGGCCAACTCACAAGGAAAAACAGAGGAAACGCGAAATGAGCATTACACGCCGCCACCTGCTGGCAACCGTTGCCGCATCGACTGCCCTTGTCATGCCCGGCATAGCAAAAGCCGCGGACAAGGTCCGCATCGGTCTGCCTACCAAAACCTATTGGCCGACGACCATCGCCGAAACGGCGGTGCGGCAAAAACTCTTCGAGAAGGAAGGCATCGGCGCGGAGCTCACGATCTATCGCGGCGGCGCGGAGACCTTCGAAGCCATGGCGGCGGGGGCCGCCGACGTCATTCTCGATGCGCCGTCGTTGCCCGCCGCGGGTCGCAAGAAAGGCGTGATGTCGAAAGTCGTGGCGAATGCCGCGATGGGCAATTTCGGCTGGCAGCTGATGGTGCTCGCCAAATCGACGCTCGACGTGAAGGATCTCAACGGCAAGAAGGTTGCCATCACCTCGGCGGGATCCGGTTCGGATCTGCTGGCGCTGTGGACCATCCAGGAAAAGAAGATCGACTTTACCCGCGTGCCCGTCGGCGGCGGCGGTCTGGTTCCGAACCTTCTCGCCGGCAACGTCGATGCAGCCGTAGTGTATTCCCCACTGAGTTTTCAAATCGCCAAATCGGGCGAGGCGCGCACTATTCTCGACTATTCCAAAGAGGTGCCGCCAAGCCTCACGGCCGGCTGGATCACGCCCGACAAATACGCGCAGGAAAAGCCGGAGATGGTGCAGAAGACGCTGAACGCGCTGTACGGCGCGCTGGCTTTCATGCGCGGCAACAAGGACACCACCGTCAAGCTGATCGCCGATCTCTATGAGATCCCCGCGGAGATCGCCGCCCTGGAATACGAGAACACGATCATGAAGCTGGAAATCGATGGCAGCATGAGCGCTCCCAACACCCTGGAAGCGCTGCAACTGTCACTCGACATGGCCAGGCTCGGCGGCATGAAAGATCTCGTGCCGGCCGCGGAAATCGTGTCGACGCAGTTCAAGCCGGTTCCGACCAAACTCTGAGGCAGCCGCGATGGCCGGAACACTCGGAGTCAAGGCGGCGCGCGTGGCGATCGTGGTGGCCACGTTCGCAACGTGGGAAATCCTGTCGCGGGCGGGAATCGTCAATCCGCGCCTGCTGCCTTCGGCTTCCGATACGCTGGCCACGCTTTGGGAGCTGCTGCAGCGAGCCAGCGTGCGCAACGACCTTGCGGTGACGGCGAGCGAGGTGCTGGCTGCCTTCATCCTCGCCGTTCCCTGCGGCGCCCTGATCGGATTTGCAATCGCGGAGAACCGTTATCTCGCGGAAGTGGTGAAACCGCTGCTGTTCTTCGCTTTCAGCATTCCGAAATCGATCTTCCTGCCGATGTTCATTCTGGTGTTCGGCGTCGGCTTCTCCCAGAAGGTCGGGTTCGGGTTCTTCTCGACGATCTTCATCGTCATCATGTCGACCACAACGGCCGTCGAGTCGGTCAAGGTCGAGCATCTGACCGTGGCCCGCTCCTATGGCGCGACGCCGCTGCAGACGGCGTTTCGCGTCTATCTGCCGAGCATGCTTCCGGTGCTCCTGGAAGCGCTGCGAATTTCCATGATCTTCAATCTCACCGGCGTCATCCTCGCGGAGATGTATGCCTCGCGCGACGGCATCGGCCATCAGATCGCGACCTGGGGCGAGAACTTCCAGATGAAGCAACTGCTCGCCGGCGTGGTGATGATCGCGGCGATTGCCATGACGTTCAACGAACTGGTCAGATCGGTAGAAACACGATGCAGCCACTGGCGAACATAACCCCGCTCAAGCCCGCCGCGCGCGCCGGCGCGATCAAGGTCAGCAATGTGGGCCAGATCTTCAAGACCAGCACGCAGGATGTGGCGGCGCTGTCGGACATCTCGCTTGAGGTAAGGCCGGGCCGCTTCTTGGTGCTGGTCGGACCAAGCGGCTGCGGAAAGTCGACGCTGCTGATGATGATGGCCGGCCTGCTTCAGCAGACATCCGGTACGATCCTGATCAACGACGCGCCCATCCCGCAACCCGATCCGAACCGCGTTGGCGTTGTGTTTCAGGAGCCGAGCCTGTTTCCGTGGCTGACGGCCGAGGAAAACGTCGAATTTCCGCTGGCCTTGCGCGGCGTGGCAAAATCCGAGCGGCGCGCCAAGGCGGAGGATGCGCTGAAGCTGGTCGGTCTCGAAGGCTTCGGCAAGCGTCATCCGCACGAGCTTTCCGGCGGCATGAAGCAGCGCGTGTCGATCGCGCGCGGCATGGTCCAGGACCCGCCGGTGCTGCTGATGGATGAACCGTTCGCGGCGCTCGACGAGCAGACGCGCATGACCATGGGAGATGAACTGCTGCGCATCTGGGCTGCGACCGGAAAAACCGTCGTATTCGTCACCCACAGCCTGACCGAGGCCGTCTATCTCGCCGACGAGGTGCTGGTGATGTCTGCCCGGCCCGGCCGCATCGTCGATCATCTGACGATCCCGCTTCCGCGTCCGCGCACCTACGAGATGCTCAGCGGCGATACGTTCGGAACGCTGCGCGACCGTATCTGGCGCCATATCCGTAAATCAGCGTGAGGCCCCGATGTCGTCGACAACGCTGCGCCGCCTGATCGTGATCTCCCTCATCGTGTTGTGGGAGGCGCTGCCGCGCGCCGGTCTCATTCCCGAGCTGTTCCTGCCGTCGCTGTCCTCGACGATTGCAGCGGGCTGGAACGAGGCCGGCGAGTATGGCCACGCGCTGGCGGTGACGCTCTACGAGGTCGCGATCTCAATGGTGTTCGCCTGCGGCGGCGGCATTCTGGCGGGCGCCATCGTCGGCAGCCTGCCGCGTCCGCGCGTCCTGATCATGCCCATGATCTCCAGCATCTACGCGGTGCCGCTGGTGATCCTCTATCCGGTATTCACCGTGTGGCTCGGCATCGGCTCGGAATCCAAGATCGCCTTCGCGGCCGTTTACGGCTTTCTACCGACAATGCTGGCGACAGCCGCCGGCATCCAGACCATCGATCCGCAACTCGTGCTGGCCGCGCGCAGCATGGGCGCCACGCTGAGCCAGCGACTCGTTCGCGTCATCATTCCGGCGGCAATCCCGACGGTTTTGTCCGGCCTGAGAGTCGGCGGCGCGCTTGTCATCGTCGGCGTCGTCGTATCCGAAATGCTGATCTCGTCGGCCGGTATCGGCTACCTGATTTCGCGCTACCGCACCATTCTCGACAGCCCGCACGTGTTCGCTGGCGTGCTGCTGGTGCTCGCGATGGCAATCGCCTTCAACGCCGCGATCAAGTGGATCGAGCGCAAAGCATCGATCTGGCAGACCGGAACACGAGCCGGCCAGAGCGCGGCGCAGGCCATTAATGTCGCCGCAATACAGCCGGCGACCTGACGGAGAAATTCGCGTGTTCGATCTGACATTGTCGTTCGATAACGGACCCGAGCCGGATGTGACACCGCACGTGCTGGACATCCTCGGCAGGCGCGACATCAAGACCACCTTCTTTGTCATCGGAGAAAAGCTCGCCGATCCCGGGCGCCGCCGCTTCGCGAAGCGCGCCTGGGAGGAAGGCCACTGGATCGGCAACCATACCTATACGCATTCGGTGCCTCTCGGCCTGCTGCCCAATCCCGACGCAGCCGAGCATGAAATCGCGCGCACCCAGGAACTGATCGGCGATCTTGCGCACCCGCAACGCTGGTTCCGGCCGTTCGGCGGCGGCGGCAACCTCGACCACCGTCTCTTAAAGCCGTCGGTTGTCGATCATCTGTGCACAGGCGGATATAGCTGTGTGTTGTGGAATTCCATCCCACGCGACTGGAACGACCCTGAGGGATGGACCGATCGCGCGCTGGCGCAATGCCGCTCACGGGCCTGGAGCCTGATGGTCCTGCACGACCTGCCGAGCGGCGCCATGCGTCATCTCGAAACGTTTCTCGATTCCGCCGGAAAAGCCGGCGCCCGCTTCCGTCAGGAATTTCCGCCGGACTGCGTTCCGGTCCGTGCCGGCAAGATCGTGCTGCCCATAGAGCCCTATGTATCAACCATCGAAGAAAGTGTTGCGCAATGAAGGTCGCAAGTTTCGAAGCGGACGCGGTTGCGCGCCTCGAAAGCCGGCAGAAAATCTTTTCGACTTTGTCACCAAGAACAAGGAGAGCATCATGAACATGCCAAAGCACCTGTTGCCGACGACGGTTGTTGGAAGCTATCCGCAGCCGGAATGGCTGGTGGACCGCGCCATGCTGTCGAAATCCGTTCCGCGCACGCGCATGCACGAGATGTGGCGCATTCCGGAACAGCGCCTCGAGGAAGCCCAGGACGATGCGACCATTGTCGCCATTCGCGACATGGAGCGCGCCGGCATAGACATCGTGACCGACGGCGAGATCCGCAGGGAGAGCTATTCGAACCGGTTCGCGACGGCGCTTGAGGGCATCGACATCGACAATCCCGCGATCATCGTGGCGCGGTCGGGACAGAAGACGCCGGTGCCTCGCGTCGTCGGCAAGGTCCGCCGGACCCAGCCGGTCGAGTTGCGGGATATGGAATTTCTCCGCCGCAATACCGATCGCGCGGCGAAGATCACCCTGCCCGGCCCCTTCACGATGAGCCAGCAAGCCAAGAACGAATTCTACAAGGACGATGAAGATCTGGCGATGGCTTTCGCCGAAGCCGTCAACGCGGAAGCGCTGGACCTGCAAAGGGCCGGCGCTGACGTCATCCAGCTCGATGAACCCTGGGTGCGCAACAATCCCGAACTGGCCAAGCGCTATGCGGTGAAGGCGATCAACCGCGCGCTGCAGGGCATTACGGTGCCGACGGTGGTGCATTTGTGCTTCGGCTACGCCGCCGTCGTGCCGGGCTCAACGAAGCCGGCCGGTTATTCGTTTCTGGTGGAGCTTGCCGACACACGCGCCGAACAGATTTCCATCGAGGCGGCGCAACCCAAACTCGATCTCGGTGTATTGAAGGATCTCTCGTCGAAGAAGATCATGCTTGGCGTGCTCGACCTCGGAAACCCGGAGATCGAAACGGTCGAAATCGTCGCCGACCGTATCCGTCACGGCCTGAAATACGTGGCGGCGGAGAGGCTTGTTCCCGCGCCCGATTGCGGCATGAAATACATGCCGCGCCATATCGCCTTCGGCAAACTGAAGGCGATGTGCGACGCCGCGACATTGGTTCGCCGGGAAATCAGCTGATTCTGGAATCGAATATCGCTAATCGAAACTGCCGCCGGCGGTATCATAAAGTGACGCACTATCGAAAGATGGAGACTAGCCATGGATGAGATCAAGACATCTGAAGCAATCGACCGGCAACGACGCAGCTTCGTCGGCGCCGTAGCGCTCACCATCGCCGCCGCAGAATTGGGCGGGATCGAATCCGCACGGGCACAGCCGGGCAAGGACAAATCGACAGGGCCGCGCGGAACCGAGCCTGGGACACACACGTCGTTCGCCTCGCTGAAGCAGATCGATGCCGGCGTTCTCAATGTCGGCTATGCGGAAGCCGGCCCTGCCGATGGTCCTCCCGTCATTCTTCTGCACGGCTGGCCCTACGATATCTATAGCTTTGTCGATGTCGCACCCTTGCTGGCGTCGGCGGGCCACCGCGTGATCGTCCCCTATCTGCGCGGTTACGGCACGACGCGCTTTCTTTCAAGTGAAACGGTCCGCAGCGGCCAGCCGTCGGCGGTCGCTGTCGACATCGTCGGCTTGATGGATGCCCTCAAGATCGAGAAGGCGACCCTCGCGGGCTTTGACTGGGGCGCGAGGACGGCCAACATCATCGCAGCGCTCTGGCCAGAGCGCTGCAAGGCCATGGTTTCCGTCAGCGGTTATCTGATCGGCAGCCAGGAAGCCGGCAAGATACCGCTGCCGCCAAAGGCCGAGCTGCAATGGTGGTACCAATATTATTTCGCCACGGAACGCGGCCGCGCCGGCTACGACAAATACCGGCACGATTTTGCAAAGCTCATCTGGCAGATAGCGTCGCCGAAATGGGACTTCGACGATGCCACGTTCAATCGCTCTGCCGCGTCCTTCGACAATCCGGATCATGTCGCCATCGTGATCCATGATTACCGCTGGCGGCTCGGGCTGGCTGAAGGCGAGCCGAAATATGACGATCTTGAAAAGCGGCTTGCCGGAGGTCCGGTCATCACCGTGCCTACCATCACGATGGAAGGCGATGCCAACGGCGCGCCTCACCCGGAGCCGAGTTCCTACGCCAAGATGTTTTCGAGCAAATATTCGCACCGTACCGTCAAGGGCGGCATCGGGCACAATCTGCCCCAGGAAGCGCCGCAGGCCTTTGCCGAAGCTGTCATCGACGTCGCCGACAGTTGATCGATGGCCGCTGTCGCACGTGCTTCTCACTGTCGCAGAATTTGGCCCGCCTGTGCTCAGCGGGCGGTAGTCGGGGACTTCACCGGACGCCAGCGTGCTGAAACAATCGGCGTAAGTCGATCGCCGCTGCAGAAGACGAAAGGAAGACTTACATGACCCGCCCGCATCAGCCAGACCAGGCGGTTTTCAGATCGGTGCTGCCTGAAGACATCGAATGGCAGCCTTTCCCGGCCTTTCCGCCTGCGGTGCGTCTTGCCGTCATCGTCGGCCATCCCTCCGAGCCCGGCCCTTACGTCATCAGAGTGAAGGCGCCCGGCGGCACAAAACTGATGCCGCACATGCATCCGGAGGACCGGATCTACACCGTCATGTCAGGCGTGTTCTACATCGGCCTTGGCGATCGGTTCGACGGCGACAAGGTGCAGGCTTTTCCGCCGGGAAGCGTGATCGTGCTGCCCGGCAACACTTCTCATTTCCACTGGGCGAAATCCGGCGAGTACGTCACGCAAGTAACGGCGATCGGCCCGCTCGGCCTTGAATATCTCGATCCCACTGACGATCCGCGCAAACGACGCTAGGGAGATTCACACGCGCACGACAGCCTCGGTCAGTTCGTCAGGGCATTCCTCCGGGAGAAAGTGACCGCAGCCGACGCCGGGATGAGCCGAACGCTCGACGCAAGAGTCCCGGGCGTCACGATCACCCTGGAGACGAAGCTGATCCGACGCAATGTCGAAGTGTTACGCCGTTCGTCTTCGCAACCTAAGCGACGGCAATTGGATCGCTTGGCCTTGAATACATGAACTTGAAAGACGATCCGCGGCTCGCGTAGCAATTGCAGCAGCATTGCATCATCAGCAGTGAAAAAACGACCTTTGCAGGTTTTCAATCCGAAAAAGCAGTTCGGCACGACTGTCGTCCAAATTGGATGTAAGGTTGCTTTCGCTGAAACGGCAAAATCCAAATGACAACCCTCCGGTTCGATGACAAAATCAAGTCGGGACTGAGGTTGTTGACGGTGGCGCGCTTCGGAGAACTTTTTACCTTTGTTCGCGCTTCGGAAAAGCCGGGAAAGCCAATCGATGACATATACTGCGCGCAGCATCGTTTGGATCGTCATATATCTGCTTTTCATTTTGCTTCCCCTGTTCGCGCTCCTGGCGGGATCGCTGCCGCCGGCGCGCGATTTCTGGACGGAATTTTCGGCGGCGCTCGGCTATTCCGGATTGGCGATAATGGGCCTGCAGTTCGGTCTCACGGCGCGCTTCCGCTACGTCACCGAACCGTGGGGTGAGGATGTCATCTATCATTTCCATCGGCGGATTTCGCTCTTCGCTGTCGCGTTGGTGATCGTGCATCCCCTGATCATGATTGCCGTCCACCCTGAATTGCTTGCGTTCCCCAAATACGGCGAGGTGCCATGGGGCGCCGTCTTCGCTTTTATATCTGTCTTCTCGCTGCTCGCATTGGTGGTGAGCGCGCTGTGGCGCGCCGAGCTGAAAGATTCCTTATGAGGTGTGGCACATCACACATATCGCGCTGGCGATCATCGCCGTCACGGGCGGGCTCCTGCATATGGTGGGGTGGAGCTTCTATTTGGTGGACCCCTGGAAGCGGTCTTTATGGATTGCCCTGACGATCTTCTGGATCGCGCTGGTGTTTTATGTACGTATTGTCAAGCCGCTGTTCATACTGCGTCGCCCCTATCGCGTGCAGGAGGTGCGCGGCGAGCGCGGCGATACGACCACGCTGGTGATGCGCCCGGATGGCCATCCCGGCTTCCGTTTCAGGCCGGGCCAGTTCGGCTGGCTCACCGTGTGGGGGAGCCCGTTCAAGATCACGGCCCATCCATTTTCATTCTCGTCCAGTGCGGCGGCATCGGATGGCCATGTCGAGATATCCATCCGAAATCTCGGTGACTTCACCGGCGAAATTCCCAAGGTCCCGGTCGGCCAGCGTGTTTTTATCGACGGCCCCTACGGCGCCTTCACCATCGGCAATCCGGCGGATATGCATGTCCTGATCGCCGGCGGCGTCGGCATCACGCCGATGATGAGCATGATCCGCACGCTCGCCGATGCGGGCGACAAGCGTGCCGTGGTCCTGCTTTACGGCAGCAAGGATTGGGATTCGATCACCTTCCGGGAAGAACTGGAGCAACTCAAGGCGCGGCTCGACCTGACGGTTGTTCACGTCCTCGCCGACCCCCCGGTCGGCTGGACTGGCGAGCGAGGCTTTGTGACAGCCGAAGTACTGATGCGCCATTTGCCGCGGCCTTACGCAGACCACGAATATTTCATCTGCGGGCCGGCTGTGATGATGGATGCCATCGAAAGGACCCTCGGAGAACTGGGCGTGCCCATGTCCAAATACCATTCCGAGCGCTACAGTTTCGTTTAGGGAGGGTGCCATGCGCAGATTGTTTGCCGACCGCCTGGTCTTCGCCACGGGCGCCGCCGTCATTCTCATGTCCGTACTGTTCGCGCTGTCGCGCGTGATCTGATAGCCGAAGTGGAATACGGCGATGCGCTCTCACCATCGAGCATCGCCTGAGCCGTACCCCCGACCTGCCGCGGATGACCTTGGTTCCTGATCCAGCAGTATTTGTGCCGCGACATTCGGAAGAGAGGCGTCATGAGCGAGCAGACCCTCGGATTGACAGGCATTCTGGTTGGCCTCGGCCTGCTCATCTTTCTCGCGTTTCGGGGGTTCACCCTGCTGTTGGCCGCACCCGGTGCCGCGATCGTCGCCGCTGCCTTTTCGCAAGAGCCGATACTCGCCAAATGGACCTTGACCTTCATGCAGGGCACCGGGGGCTTCATCATAAGTTTCTTTCCCCTTTTCCTGCTCGGCGGCGTATTCGGCAAGCTTATGGATGACAGCGGAGCCGCGCTTTCGATCGCGCGCGGCATAACGGAGCGGCTTGGCGAAGAACGTGCGGTCATGTCGGTGGTGCTGGCCAGCGCCGCGCTCACATATGGCGGTGTCAGCCTCTTCGTCGTCGCCTTCGTTGCATTCCCGGTGGCGGCGGCATTGTTTCGGCAAGCTGAGGTCCCGCATCGGTTGATCCCCGCGGCGATCGCGCTTGGCGCCTTCACCTTCACGATGACGGCGCTGCCCGGCACTCCGGCCATTCAAAACGCGATTCCAATGCGGTATTTCGGCACAACCCTGTTCGCCGCGCCCATCCTCGGTATTCTCGCTTCTGCGATCATCGCCGGCTTCGGGTTGTGGTGGCTGCGGGTGATAGAAACGCGCGCGCGAAACGCAGGCGAGGGCTACGGTATAGCGACCCCCGCGAATGTCGATGAACAAATCATTCGAGAACGTGCAGCGAATGCGGATAATTTCGATCAGGCAGAGCTAACGCACGGCCATCGAAGCGAGCAATTGCCGTCATTTGTACTGTCGGCGGCGCCCATTCTTATTGTACTCGTAGTCAACCTCATCATGAGTTTCGTTGTGTTGCCGCGGGCCAACCTCGGCTTCCTGGCGGAGCCGCGTTTCGGTGAAACCTCGCTCTCCGCGGTGAGCGGTGTGTGGTCCGTCGTGACGGCGCTGGCGATAGCCTCGCTGGTCCTTGCGGTGATCATGCGCAGGCGCCTGCCGCACCTCCGCAAGACGCTCGATGCCGGCGCCAATGCTTCGGCGCTCCCCGTTCTCAACACCGCGAGCCTGGTTGGTTTCGGTGCCGTGGTGGCGGCTTTGCCCGCCTTCGCGGTGGTGCGAGACGGAATCCTGTCGATTCCCGGCGGTCCGCTGGTGTCGATCGCCGTGGCGGCTAATGTGTTGGGGGGTATCACCGGCTCTGCTTCCGGCGGATTGACCATCGCGCTGAATGCCCTGGGTGAAACCTACGCCCAGCTTGCTGCCGCCGCGGGCATTCACCCGGACCTGATGCATCGTGTTGCCTCCATCAGCTCCGGCGCACTTGCCATGCTGCCGCATAACGGAGCCGTCGTGACCCTGCTTGCCATCTGCGGGGCCACCCAGCGTGGGAGCTATCGGGAAATCATGATGGTGGGTCTGATCGGCCCGCTGATCGCCTTGATTGTGGTTATCGCGTTGGGCAAGCTGTTTGGAGCATTTTGACGCGGCGACATGGAGAGGTAAATATAAGGTAGGGAGTAGCCGGATTCGATCGCGGCGCTATCGTCACGAAGTTTTTGTGCATCGCGAAGCAATTATCACCGAGACGGAGGCGACGAATGGGCGACATTGCCACTATCGCTTACTGCGGTCCCGCTGCGGTGCCGGGCGATCTATTGACGCGCTGGAATTTCGATCCGCTGCTCGTGGCAGCGCTTGCTGCACTGGCAATCGTGATCGCCAGCGGTCGCGTTGCCAATACCCGCGCGGGCTGGGCTTCGCTCGTGCTGATGGCGATGATCTTCATCTCGCCGCTCTGCGCGCTGTCCTCCGCGCTATTCTCCGCAAGGGTGCTGCACCATGTTCTCTTGATCGCCGCCGTGGCGCCGCTCCTTGCGCTGGCCTTCCCGGTGCGGCGCTTGCCGTCACCGCCGCTTGCCGCGCTCGTCGGCATTCACACGATTATCCTGTGGGTCTGGCATATGCCCGCACCCTACGAGTGGGGGCTCGCCAGCGTGCCTGCCTATTGGCTGATGCAGGCCTCCCTTCTCGTCAGTGCATGGCTCCTTTGGCGCGCAATTTTCGCGTCGACGGCGCAACCCGGCTCGGCACTTGTTGCGCTCGTGGCGACACTTGCCCAGATGGGACTTCTGGCTGCCTTGATCGTCTTCGCGGCCCGGCCACTTTATGCGGTGCATTTTGCCAGCACGGCCGCTTGGGGAATGAATCCGCTCGCTGACCAGCAGTTGGCCGGGCTGCTGATGTGGGTGCCGGCGTCCCTGCCCTATCTCGGGGTGGGACTTTGGTCGGCCTGGTCGAGCTTGCGACCAGTCGAGCCGACCGCATGACAACCTTGCTCAAATTCATCCACCTCGGAACGATCGCCATCTGGTCGGGTGGATTGATCGTTCTGCCATTTCTGTTTTGGCAGCGCCGAGGCATCGAAGTGGGACCGGAGCTTGATCGTTTGCACCGGCTGACACGGTTCGTCTATGTGGGAATGACCTCCCCGGCGGCCTTTGTCGCCATCGGCACCGGAACCGCGCTCATCTTCCTGCAGACCACTTTTCTGGAGTGGTTCTCCATGAAAATGGTGCTCGTCGGAATCCTGGTGATGCTGCACGTCGTTGCCGGATTGATCCTCATGCATCTGTTCGAGCCCGGTGGGCACTTCGGCCGCTTCTCGTACATTGCGCTGACTGCCTCCTATCTTGTGCTGAGCACGGCGATTATCTGGGTGGTGCTGGGCAAGCCGCACATCGATTCCAATCAGATCGCCAAGAAACTGTTCGCGCCCGGCGGGCTGCGTCAGTTCTTGGGCGATATCAAAATGCCGATGCCATGATCGAACACGAGCTTGCCTCCATGCCAGCCCGCGAAACCCGCCATCACCGAGGCGAGACCCGAGAGCGCAAGACCATGCGGCAGGATCGATTCCGGGTAGTGCAGACGCAGTCCCCAGTTCGCCCCCGCGATTGCGACCAGAGTCATCGCCGCAATGGCATGGGACCAGCTCGCCTCTCGCACGCGGATACCGCGGACCAGCAAGAGTTCTCCCGTGCCGGCAATGCTGGCCGCCACACCGGTCCAGAAAGTGAAGCCGGCGGCCCAGAGACCAACACGCACCCAGAAATCGTCGCCCGACCACCAGTAGAAGATATCGACGCCAAGAGTGGCGATCACGAAGGCGATCGGGAAGTGCACCATCATGACGTGGATTGGATGCCCGACCAGCGCCACTGCGGATCCGGTGTCAAGCCGGAGCAGCTCCAGCATGACCGGGCTTTCTCTCGTCGCGGCGGGATCGCTTTTGCTCTCTGCCATGGTGCCGATTCTCCAAGTCCGAAACAAACGTTCCGTCCCGATCATAGCGTTCCGCGCACGCTGGTCTACGTCGGATCTTCGGCGGCACTCACCGGCTGCACAGGACCGCTATCGACGCTTGACCCCGCCGGGCCGGCCGCAGCGTCGATCGCGACATTGTGGTGGGCGATGCTCGCAGGCGCCGTCGTGCTCTTTGTGCTCGTCATGGCCCTCTATGCACTGGTGATGTTGCGCCCGGGATGGGGAGCCCGAACGTCGGCCACGCGCTGGATTGTGCTCGGAGGCCTGTGCCTGCCGGCGCTCGTCCTCACTCCCCTCGTCGCTTACGCGCTCATCACCGGCGAGCGGCTCTTGCCGCGACACGGTGTCCAGCCGCTGCGGATCGAGGCCGAGGCACGGCAATGGATCTGGACGTTCCGCTACCCCGGAAATGGCGGGATCAAGACCGAGGGTGTGCTGCACCTGCCCGCGGGCGTTCCGGTCGACGTCGTGGTCACCAGCCTCGACGTCATCCACGCCTTTTGGATTCCGCGGCTTGCCGGCAAGATCGACGCCGTACCAGGACATGCGAATCTCCTGCGCATCCAGGCTGATGTGCCGGGCCGTTACCAGGGGCTTTGCAACGAGTTCTGCGGCAGCGGCCACAGCGGGATGCGCTTCGACGTCACGGTCCATCCGGCAGCGGAATTCTCGGCCGCGATCGCCAAGCCCGATGCAACCGGGAAGGTAGCGCAATGAATACCCCGATCGCAGAATCATCGAATAGCGGCCCGGCGCTAGGATTGCACCGCCAACTCGCGCGGATCTGGGCCACAGGCCCCGGGCTGCAGCGTCTTGCGGCGGTCAACCATTCCGTCATCGGCGTCCGCTTCATGGCGACGGCGTTCGCATTCTTCGCGATTGGCGGCGTGCTCGGCATGTTGACTCGCGTCCAGCTCGCGACGCCGCAAGCGACATTCATGGACACGGAGACCTACAACCAGGTCTTCACCATGCATGGGTCGATCATGCTGTTTCTCTTCGCCATACCCATGGTGGAGGGCATAGCGGTCTACCTCACACCCAAGATGCTCGGCACCCGGGATTTCGCCTTCCCGCGGCTGACCGCCTACGGCTATTGGTGCTACCTGTTCGGCGGCACCATCCTTACGGTCGCCCTGGTCGCCGGTGTCGCGCCCAACGGCGGCTGGTTCATGTACACGCCCTTGAGCTCGAACATCTATACACCCGGGATTAACGCCGACGTTTGGCTGCTCGGGGTGACCTTCGTCGAGATATCGGCGCTCACGCTGGCCGTCGAGATCATCGTGTCGATCCTCAAGATGCGGGCGCCGGGCATGTCGCTCGACCGAATGCCGATCTTCGGCTGGTACATGCTGGTCACGGCATTGATGATGGTCGTGGCCTTTCCGCCGCTGATCCTGGGCTCGATCCTGCTTGAAACCGAGCGCGCCTTCGGCCTGCCCTTCTTCGACCCGACACGCGGCGGCGATGCGCTCCTCTGGCAGCACCTGTTCTGGCTCTTCGGCCATCCGGACGTCTACATCATCTTTCTACCGATGGCGGGCATGCTGTCCACGATGATTCCGGTTTTCGCCAACACCCCCCTCGTCGGATACCGTGCCATCGTCGTTGCCATCATCGGCCTTGCTTTCGTGAGCTTCGGCATCTGGGTGCATCACATGTTCACCGTGGGAATCCCGCATCTTGCGCTCGCCTTCTTCTCCGCGGGGTCGGCGATCGTCGCGGTGCCGACCGCGGTGCAGTTGTTCGCTTGGCTCGCCACGCTGGCTCATGGCCGGCCGCGCTGGAGCGTGCCGATGCTCTACATCTTCGGTTTCTTTTCGACCTTTGTGATCGGAGGCCTGACGGGCGTGATGCTCGCCATGGTGCCGTTCGACTGGCAAGCGCATGACACTTACTTCGTCGTCGCCCATTTCCATTACGTGGTCGGCGGCTCCCTCGCCTTCCCGCTATTGGGGGCGCTCTATTATTGGCTGCCGCTTCTGACCGGCCGCACGGCGGTCTACCGGTTATCCATACCTGCCTTTTGGCTTATTTTCGTCGGCTTCAATCTGACGTTCTTCCTGATGCATCTGGTCGGCCTGCTCGGCATGCCCCGGCGTATCTATACTTACCCGGTAGTCGAAGGCTGGGTTTGGCTCAATCTGCTGTCTTCAGTGGGCGGGTTCATCATGACGATCGGCTTCGCGCTGGTGGTCATCGACCTCATCGCGCAGATCCGTTATGGGCGCCGGGTCAGGCGCGATCCCTGGAAGGCAACGACGCTCGAATGGGCCATGCCGATCCCGCCGACCCCTTACGCCTTTGCCTCGCTCCCCAGCATCGAGACCCGGGCCGACCGGATTGCGGTCGGCGAACTTGCGCCTTCGCTGGCGCGTGGCGAGGGCTATCTCGGATTTACGCGAAATGGCTGGCAGGAGACGCTGGGCGTTCACGTCACATCCGGCGCGCCGGAACAACTGATCGTGCTGCCGCGCGCGACCTACCTGCCGCTGTGGACAGCGCTTTCCACGGCCGCGGCGGTGCTGGCCATGCTGTTCAAGTTCTACTTTCTGTCGCTTTTCATGGCGCTCGTGGTAGCCGGGTTGTTCGTGCGGTGGGGACAGAGCGCGGGCCATGCCCGCGATTACGGCCCCCTGCCGGTCGGAAGAGGCCTGAGCCTGCCGCCGCACACGGAGGTCGCCAGCGCGCCGCCCTGGTGGGCGCTGATCTTCGCGCTGGTTGCCGACGGCACGCTATTCACCTCGCTGATCTTCGGAGTGCTCTATCTCTGGATCTCTGCGCCGAACTGGCCCCCAGCGATGACGCCCGCGACCAACCTTCCGCTCGCCTTTGTTTGTGTGGCGGCCCTTTTCGTCGCGGCTGCCGGGGGGCGCGGCTCGTTGCGCGCCCTGGCCCTTGACCGCGCGCCGCAGGCCTGGATCGGGCTCGCGGCCCTCGTGCTGCTCGCGGCGATTGGCGCGATCGTGGTCCTGATCGGGAACGTCATTCCGCATCCGCGCGAGCATGCGCTCGGTGCGACAGCCGCCGCGCTTTTCGGCTACGTCGCGCTGCATGCCGGCATCGGCCTGCTTTTCCTTCTCAGCAATTTCATGCGTGTTGCGACGGGCTTCGTATCGCCCCGGCGCCTTGTCGATCTGCGTTTGACCAGGCTCTGGCTTGACTACACGGCGGTCACGGGCGCGCTCGCGATCGGTCTTGTATTGGCTTTGCCAGCGCTCGTGGGCATCTTGGGAATGCGACCGTGATGGCGCCCGTCCTCCGGAAACAGAGTGAGGGCGCGAAAGGCGGAGGGGTGGTCCAATGAGCGCGCGTCCCATCCCCGCCCGCAGGCTTTGGCTCCTCGTACTGGGCTTCGGCGTTTGGTGCAGCGCCCTCATCACCGTCTATGTCCTCCACAGTTTGGGTTGCGCCTTCGCTTGGCCGGCGGGCACGCTTCGTCTTGGCCTCGGCCTGGCCATCCTCGTCCATCTCGCCCTGATCGGGTGGCTATGGCGCAATTATGCAAAGCCCCGTCCGGACCCGACGCTGGGCCCGACCAGTTCGTTCCTGCACTGGGTGATCGTGTGGACCTTGCTTGCGGCCTTCGTGACTATTGTTTTCACGCTCGGCCCAACGCTGCTGCTAACGAGCTGCACTTAACCAACCCGGCAAGACATCGGCCCTTTGCCGCTTGTTGCTCCTGACAGGCGATGAGCTATCGACAATTGAAGCTGGAGGCCGCGGTAACAGGCCCACTGCCGTTCCATGTCGTCATTTGTGGATAGACGCAGACGGGGAAGCTTACGCTATTGTCGCGCGACGTTAGCATGATCTCTCCCGGAGCCACGCCTTTCTCCACCCAATCGACCAGGGCCGTGAAAAACTGATCCTGCTCGCGCGTCGGCGTTTGGTTGGAGTTGCCGGGGAGTTTCGGCAGCGGCACGGAGTTGTTTTGGCCGCTGACGGTGTATGCCCGGCCCTGCGAGCTGTGCGCAGCACCCGGGAGAAGGTACATCCGCATAAACTTCTGCACCTCGGCATGTCCGCCCATCGCCGCCGCCACACGCTCGTGATAGTTGATGCTGCCGGCGGGCGGGATAGCGTCATCAGCCAACCCATTGTACACGATCACCTTGCGGCCGAGGTCGCGCAGCTTTGCAAGGTCTGCCTTGTCCGTGGCAAGATTACTGAACAAGGTGGGCTGCAAGGCGACGTACGTGTTCACGGCATCGGCCAACCCGCGATAGTCGAGCTCCAGCCACTTGTTCCTTACGGTGGTAGATCCGTTCGTGATCGGGATCGCCGAAGCCGTGCTGGCGTCGGCGGCGTAGCGCGCATCCTGCAGCGCCAAAGCAATGCTGTCCGTGGAGGCGCTGATGATCGAGGGACCGATTGCCGTGCCCTTGGTGAAAGTCCACCACAACTGCCCGGCGCCGAGCGACTTGCCGCCACGGCTGTCGGAAGTTTGCGCGGCGTCGAAGCTGCCATCGGCAGTGGCGCCGAACCAGATCTTGTCGAGCGCGATCGCTTCCTTCAGGCTCATGCAGGTCGCGGCATCGGCGTTGCTGCCGGTCACGCCGTTGCCGGCCACGCCAGCGCAAAGGGCGGCGGGATCGCGCGCCGGGTCGTAGCCGCACTGGAACGGATTGAGCAGAAAACCGAGTCCCGCCTTGTCGCAAGCGGCAACGGCGCGTTTATTGGCAGCCTCCACCTTCGCGGCAAAAGCCGTAGCCTCGGTCTTGTTCGCGGCCGTGTATCCGAGGTCGGTCTTCATGACGATCTGAGGATACAGAGCCGTCGTTCCGAACATCGGGATGCTCAAGGCCGGCGCTGCGATCATGTACCCGTCGTAGAGTTCGGGATAGTCCTGAGCGATCTTGAAGCCCTGCCGGCCTCCCTGGGAATGACCGTCGTAGTAAGTGTATTTCGGCGCCTTTCCGTAATAGAGGGAAACCAATTGCTTGGTCTTGACGGCCTGCTCTAGCATTGCACGCACCGAGAAATCGCGAAACGCCTCCGCGTTGACCTTGCCGTCAGACAGAAAGGTGAACGAGCCATCCTGGTACCAGGGCTGCCCGGCATCGGTTGTACCGGAGGCATAGCCCATATTGGCGTTGACGATCGCCGGCGCCTTGCTGCCTATCTTGTCAGCGAAGCGGTGTCCGCCGCCTACCCACCCGCCGCCGCCGTAATTGCGAATGCGCTCGTTCCAGTTGGCCAGCGTAGGTAACCAGACCTCGATGCCGATGCCTTGCGAATACGAGCGCGCGGCGCTGTCCTTTTCCGCAGTAACGCCTGGTCCGACCAACAGCTTTACCAGGCACAAGTCGGCCGCCGCTGCCATGGGAGGCTTGGGCACATCTTGCGCTGCCAGTTCCTCCCCCTTCTTCACCAATCGGACGGCGACAACGGTCGTGTCGGCATCAGGATGGAAGGCGGTTTTGATTCCGTCGTCGCAGGCGAGCGGCTCAGCGAGCGCAGGCACAACATTGCCGCCGGCCGACAGCAGCGCCAATGCCCAAAGTCCCACCCATCCGGTGAGCGTTTTGCCCGGCTTCACAGCGAGATCCGCCTTTGCGGAGATAATTTTGCTGCTCATGTTGTTGAAGTCCTCGGCGCCGGATACGTCGTACATATGAACTCGCGCGCCGCTTCATTCGATCGCCCCATCTGCGGTGGCAAGAAGCGCTCCTCTGACAACGGACATTAAATGGATCGCGGAACATGTCCATCGGGATTGCTCAGCCAGGCGTACCCATGATGTAGGGCTTCAAAATCGCATACATCATGCTGTGCGTCGGCGTTGGGACGCCAAGCTGGCGGCCAAGCTCCACGACTTTGCCGCCGAGCCATGGCAGTTCGAGCCGGTTGCCGCGATCGAGATCGAGCGCCATCGACGCCTTCATGGTGGGTGGTAAGTGCCTGGTGAATTCGAGAATCGTGTCGCGTGCGTCGGCCGGCAATGCCACCCCCCTGGCGCGGCCGACATCGATCGCTTCCTGGTAAGCAGCAATGAAAATCGGGCGCAGGTCGGGATCGTCCGGCAGCCTGCCGATCGGCCGGCGCGTCGCCGACATGATGCTGGCATTGGTAGCGAGCAGGATGAACTTCATCCACAGCTCCGTCTGGATCTGCTCGCTCAACGTCGCATCGAAGCCGGCCTTCAGGCAAAGTGCGAGAAAATCCTCGCCCCGCTTGCTGATCTTGCCGTCGAGTTCGCCGAATACCATGCGCATGAAGTTCCCGACCTGCTGGATCAAGCCAGGCCCGACGATCGACGCACTGATCTGCGCCACGCCGCCCATCAGCGTGTTGCTGCCGAGGATCGGGATCAGCCGCTCGGCGGCGTCGATGCCGTTCTGTAGCGGGATCACCGCCGTATCGGGGCCGATCAGCGGCTTGATGTGCTGTCCGACGCTTTCGACGTCCCATAACTTGACGCAAAACAGCACGATATCGACCTTGCCGATATCAGCGGGATCGTCGGTTGCCCGGGTCGGCACCAGATGGATCTCGCCGCGGCCGCCTTGTACTCTCAGCCCCCGGCTCTTCATGGCGGCAAGATGCGGGCCGCGCGCGATGAACGTGACATCGGCGCCGGCCCTGGCCAGCGATGCGCCGAATCCTCCTCCAACGCCCCCGGCGCCAACAACCGCAATACGCATGGCATCTCTCCTCACTTAAAGGTCTTCGGGCCGAACCGTGAGGCGTAAGGCCATGTTGGTTTTGGCGTCAAGGAGATTAGATCAAAGCTTGGCTTCGCCGGCGCGTGAAATCTATATTTGGACGGTCGAGAATTCACTGCCGGCGCCGGCCCTGTGGGTCGCGCATCCCATTCAGTTGGGATCAATTCCGCCCCCGCATGTCGCGGTCCCGCACCTCTGACCCGAACAACGGGCGTAGAACGCGAGGCTGCTTCGACGGCCTCGCGTTCGCTTCGAGGCATGCACGGACCATCAAATCAGTGAGAGGTACTCGTTACCCTCCGGCTCCCACGACTGGAGCGGACCCGTTCACTGACGGATCCTCCTTTGGGCAAGCTCCAATGTTCGAGCGGGCGAAGTTGGCATCGTCGAGCGATCTATAGGGACCGTCCCCGAACCATATGACCCTGCCGTCGAAATCGATGACGGGGTTGCTGGTCACAATCTCGCACTTGTTTGTCGCATGATTGCCAACAACCCAAAATCCCTCGGCCTCCGGCCAAAGCGCGAAACACGCAGTATTGTTCGCGCACGTGAACGCGGCCAGCAGCAATGATCTCATCGCCAGTGATTTCACTGTCATACTCCTTACCCGCGAGCTTCGGCGCGTAAGATTAGGGCCGTTCGGCCAAACTCCGCGCAAGGAATGATAGCGCGGCGCCGCGACCGCGCGACCCAATCCTCACCTTAACCTAACTAGTCAGGGTTACCGCGCCGCTGGCGTCGCGGCCGGCTCATCTCGCGTGTGACGCTGCCCGGAGGAGACTGGGCACGGCGCCCTTGCCTCTCACTTCCGCCTCCTCGAACTCGGCGGCGGCAATCGCCCGGTCGAGAGCCCCGCGCAGCTCCCTGGCCGTCTCCAGCGTCAGCTCAATCCCGGCCCGCGCCCCGGGTTCAAGGCCCGTGTTGATGAAGTCGAGCGTGATGACGTCGCCGAGCGGCGCATGGCGAGCGTGGTCATAGGCAACCACCGCCTGCGAGAGCGGGAACCATTCGTCCCCGCGCTTTGCCATGCCCTCCGCACGCGCGATCTCGATAATGGACGTGCACATGTCCGGGCCTCCTACTTCGCCAGATGCTTGCCGAAGAAGGCGAACACCTTGCTCCAGCCATCCATTGTCTGCTCGGGCCGGTAGAGCGGCCGGTGCCAATAGAAGATGCCGTGGCCGGCACCGTCGTAGCGGTAGAACTCATGCATCTTGCCGTGCTTCTTGAGCTCGGCCTCATGCTCGTTGACCTGCTCGGGGCTCGGCGCACGGTCGTCGTTGCCGAATATGCCGAGCAGCGGGCAGCCGAGATCTTTCGTCATCTCGATCGGCGCGACGGGCGTCTTGGCATTGAGCTCTTCCTTGCCCATCACCACGCGGCCGCCCCAGAGCTCGACGCAGGCATCGACGTCCTTCCTCTGGCAGGCATAGATGAAGGCGTGCCGGCCACCGGAACAGGAGCCAAAAATGCCGACCTTGCCGTTGTGATTAGACTGCGCGCGCATCCACTTCACTGCGGCTTCGGTATCGCCGACCATCTGGGCGTCGGCAATGCCGCCGTCGGCGCGCACTTTGGCGGCGACGTCGTCCGGGTTGCCCTCGCCCGCGCGCTCGTAGAGGTTCGCGCAGATCGCGAGATAGCCGTGGTGCGCCAACCGGCGCGTCGTCTCGATGTAGAACTCGCTCCAGCCCGGGAGATGGTGGACAAGCACAACGCCCGGAAAGGGGCCCGGACCAGACGGCTTGGCCACATACGCGGTAATCGGGGTCCCCTTGTCGCCTTTGATGGTCACGTTCTCGCAGGTCATGCCTCGATAAAATAACATCGGTCTTCCTCCATGGGCCTCAGCCTCAGTCTACGGTGCATCGCAGCACTGCACCGTCATCGATAAGCGGCGTCGCGCTGCCTCTGCTGCCGGGATCGTAGCGCCGCTAGTATTCGACAATCTCATATCGCGCGCAACAAGACCCAGCCGAGCCGCTTAAATCGTCTGGAACGATACAACGCCGTTTCAATGTTTGCCGCACTTCGGGTGGGAGGTCCCCACCTGGAGACCCGTTCGTTGATCCCCTATGTTCGCCGGGGTTGGAGGCCGCATGTGGGGCGTCACTCGCTCAACGTTCGGATGGGTGATGGTGGCTTGCAGCCATCAAAAACACTCCCCGCAGACTTTCGATTCCAACATGCGGGCGAACGAGCCAGGGGTTCGTTCGGCTTCCTTTCGTCGGCTTCGTCTTCCGACCACGTGAGAACTTCTTCCCGTCTTGATCCGGCAAGGCGCGCTATGTCCACGCATCACGCGAGGGCTTCGGCCGGTCACTGGCTCGACGGCGCGACCGTCGTTTACCTTCTTCGAAGCACGCAGTATCAATTTTGCAATTATGGTGTAGTCTGAATGCATGCACGTCAAATGTTGACTTGCATTGAGCCAACTTAGGGACCACGGAGGGTAACATGGCCAAGAAAGCGAAGAAGGCAAAGAAGGCAAAGAAGACAGCCAAGAAGAAAAAGAAGTAACCCGTTCCACGAAAACCTCATGCACCGGATAGCGTCTGAGGTTCGTCCCGCCTTCGAATACTGACAGGCGGCAGCTCTCTCTGACGGAATATCCGAGCAACAAACAATCAGGCCGGACCCTTATGCAGATGGCTGCTGCATAACGGTCCGGTTTTTTCATTGAACGAGCAGACCTTCGCTAAAAATATCGCCACCGTTCCAATCCGGGCATCTTGTGCGACCTAACACCGCTTCGGGCCCAGGAGCGGACATCGCCGCTCCCGTCGATCACCTCGTCGGCGCGGATGAGCGGGGGGTCTGCGGGATGGTGAGGCCAAGGCGCGCTGGCGCCGCCCCCGGCTCGCCGACCGCGGCAAAAGCCGCGTCGTCGGTCATCCCTGTACAGCATTACAAGTATAACGCCTGCAATCCTGGTATACGCCCCGACACTCGGAGGATGGTATTTGCTTCAGGGACAGGCAGGAGTGATATCGTGCACGACAGGTATTGATGCACTGCTGTTTAGCGGTCTGGGCCGCCGCGAAGGTGACAGAGGCGAGTTCGGCGTCGCGCGCATTGAGTGTTCCCGTACTCAATGACAAAAACACTGCGAAGAGTACGGAGATGACGGCAAACAACCGCATGCTACATTTCATGGCCCAGCCCCTTTAGGTCGAAAAACACCGCGAGTTTGGAGTGACGTCGCAGTTCGTCATTGAAGTACAGCCCTTATTCATCCGCAACAGCTTCTAACAGTTTTTTTGCCTACTTTGCCCTCGTACAGACGCCGGCCTTGCAACCCGTGACGATCCAAAAGGAGCTGTCTGGCCGGTTGATGCGGCAGGTCTCCAGGCTATGCGCGTATGCAGGCCGCCGTCGACAGGTATGACCACACCTGTACGCCCCATCTATTGCCTTGCGCTAGCATTCAGCCGCTGCACCACTGAGAAGGGCTGAGATGCGGCGCGCTAAACGACCCCGGTCGGTCTTCGCTTGAGGTCCGATTTGCCCGTGAGAGCGGACGTCGCAAAAAAGTCGGCGACCGCGCTATTGTGCGGCGAGCGCTGCCGGTGCCGTTCGCGGTAGGATGAGCTGGATACTGGTTCCTTGGCCGGGCTCACTATCGAGGTTAAGTCGACCGCCCAGGCAATTCGTGACGATACTATGGACAATATGCAGGCCAAGACCCGTGCTGCCCTGGTTGCGACCTGTCGTAAAGAAAGGATCAAATGCTTTACGCCTGACATCGAGGCTCATGCCGCGGCCATCATCGGAAAAAAGAATCTCGACATAATCATCCCCGGATGCCCTCACCTTGATGGAGATGGTACCTCCCTTGCCGTCGGAAAACGCATGCGTGACCGAGTTGAGGAAGAGATTGGTCAGCACCTGTCCGTAGGGTCCGGGATAGCTGTTCATCTGCAAATCGGGCTGGCATTCGACGTTGAGGGTCAGATTCTGCTTATCCAGCCCCGGCCGCAAACTCAATACGATCTGCTCAGTCAGATCGCCAAGCTCGAAAATGCGTTGATTCGAATAGTTGCGGTCGGTCGCCACCTGCTTGAACGACTGGATCAGTTCAGCCGCGCGATTGAGATTGGCAACCAATTGCAAGGACGCCTCGCGGCCGGTCTCGAGAAACTCCCTCAGACTTGATCGCTTGAGATTGTCGTGCGCGAGCTCTGCCGCGATCACGGCAATCTTGCGTTCCAGCGAGGAGGCCACGGTCAGGCTGGTGCCGACCGGATTGTTGATCTCGTGCGCGACACCGGCCACCAACCGACCAAGTGCGGCGAGTTTTTCGGCTTCTATCAGCGAGTCCTGGGTCTCGCGCAGATTTTCCAACGCCGCCTCGGCGGCATCCCTGGCGCTGCGTAACTCCTGCTGGCTGCGCTGCAGTGCCGCTTCCGCACGCTTACGCTCGGTGATTTCCTCCGCAGCAACGTTGATACCGACAATTTCGCCGCTCGGGCTGCGCAACGGATGCCAATAGGTGATCCAAAACCGTTCGCCGGTCTGGTCGGCGCGCTGGCCCGCAACCTCGATGCCCGTCACCGGCTCGCCGGTTTCCATGATCGAGCTGACGATGTTTTCGACGGCGCCTGCCAACGCTGGTACGCAATCCCGCACCGAGCGCCCGAGATGATCCTCGACGGAGATGCCGCATATCTCGGTCAGGCGCTGGTTGATCTGCAGATAGCGGCAATCGGGCGAGAGGCAAGCGAGACCGATCGGCGCCGTGTCGTAGATCAGTTGCAGGGCAGGCTGCTGCGGAAACAGCACCACGGACGACGATACGACCACCGCACCGCGATCGGGTTTATTCGACAACGAACGCCTCCCAAGCAGTGAAATACAGATAGTCGTCCACGGCTGCTTCCTTGCACGTCGGAGAAAATCCGGTAGTAAAATACCTTTTCAGGTCGGGTAGTTCTGATTGGTGCAATCTTCAGGAAATTGATCGAACAATCGAGATGGACCAAAGTCCAGTCAGACACACGTGATTAGGGGCGTGCACTCATAAATCGCGTGGGTTGATCGATGTCCCCCGGGCCTCCGACAGCGACCAGATTCTTAGCACTTCCTGCGAAGGGTTGACTGTCCGAGCCAGGCGCGATGCTCAGTCATTGCTCGCAGAACAAATCGGGCTACCCCGTGACGCGGGGGAAACGATCAGCCAGCTTTTGGAAATTCTCGACCGGCAAAACGTGGTCTTAGCGGCTAATCGCTTATCTACGGAATATGGCATGGCCCTATTATTCCGACAATTTCGGCCGCTGCAATGCAGGCATACGCTTCGTCAATTCGCGGTTCGGATAATCGCGGCGCACTTGGGCGACTAGCTCGTTGACGAAGTTCTGGGCGAAGGACGGAAAGAACCGTCGGCTGTCCCAGGCGACCAAGACCCATCGCCCGATGGGTGTACCGCGATGCGTCACCGACATTGCCCTGACGCCCTTGCGCGGAATGCTGACATTCGACGGCACAATCGCCACGCCTTCGCCGTTGGCCGCGAGCGCCATCAAGGTATGCGGGGCGGCGCTTTCCAGAACGATTGACGGTCTGACGTCCGCATTGTGACAAGCGGCGTCGAACCAGCCGCGCGAGCCGAACCCGCGGTGCAGAAGCAGCAAAGGTTCATCCGCAAGCTCACTAACATCGACGGAGCTACGCCGCCGAAGCGGATGCGATGGCGCGACTACGGCCAAGGCGTAAGACGGATAGAGCAAGCGACTGAAGAACAGCTCTTTGCCGGCTGTGGTAAGCACGATCTGCGCCTCGCCGTGCGCGAGTCGGTCGCTGATGCGAGCTCCACCATCCTCGACAAAGTGCACCTCGATGCCGGGATGCTTGCTGCGGAAGCGGGCGACGAAGGGCGCCAGCACGGTCTCGATATTCTGCGGGCTGGCTCCTACCCGCAGCGTCCCCGTGAGCCCGCCCTTGAGCGCGTCGGCGCGGTCGCGCAATGAATCCGCTTCCTGCAACAGACGGCGCCCGCGACGCACGATGTCCTCACCCTCGGAGGTGAGTTGAAGGCGACGGCCAATGCGGTCGAACAACAGCACGCCAAGCTCGGCCTCCAGCGCCTGGATCTGGCGCGAGGCCGCCGGTTGGCTCAAATTCAGTCGCCCGGCGGCACCGGCAAAACCGCCGGCATCGGCGATGGTGATCAACGTTTGCAGTTGTCGGAGGTTCATCGCGGCTCCGCAGCTCATGCAAAAATCACATGAATATCTTGACCACCAATGCATTGGACAATCAAGCCCGCCAGAGTTTAAACTAGAGGACTTGAACACGTGCAATGCCAACCATCAGGGGCGTCTGCGATGTTCGATTTTGATCAATTTGCCGCCGATTGCTGCGCCGCGCGCGCCGCAGACCGTTCATCAAAAACCATCTGCGAGGTCGTCAAGCGGGCGGTATCCGACCCGACCGGCCTGCTCAAGTCGCTGGGCGAGCCAGACCGCGCGGGTATTAAGGAGATCTACCGCTCACCGGACCTGAGCATCCTCAACGTGGTTTGGGCGCCGCGTATGATGGTCATGCCGCACAATCATCACATGTGGGCGGTCATCGGCGTGTATGGCGGGCGGGAGGACAACATCTTCTGGCGCCGAATAGCTGAGGCGGGCGAGAACCAGCTCGAGGCGGCCGGTGCGCGCTCTATCGCCGTCAGGGAGGCCCAGCCACTTGGCGATGACATCATCCATTCGGTCGCCAATCCGACGTCCAAGTTCACCGCCGCGATCCATGTCTACGGCGGCGATTTCTTCGCCGCCCACCGCAGCGAATGGGACCCGGACACACTGTCCGAGCATCCTTTCGACGGCAACCGCGCCCGCCAGATTTTCGAGGAAGCCAATCGGCGCTACGCGGCGGGTCTTGGTTGACAGGCGAAAGAGCGTATTGGGCAGCCGATGTCTGGTCAGATCGATGTTCGCTGTCTTGCCCATCATGTTGTTGCAGTAGGCACCCAATTCCACATTCCGATATCGAAACTTCGAGGCACGCGATACGACGCTAGTCTGGCCAATTTGGTATTCAAGCCTCGCCGATCTCACGACCCGAATCGATCCCTACTCCGTAGTAGTCGGCTCGGCCCGCCGATCTGAATTTCAGAGTAAGCTCGCCTGCCCGCTGGAAGGCCTTCGTCGTATCACTCGCCGTGAGCGCCACGGTAGTGGTTATGTCCGAAAGGCTTCCGCCAGCCGCGGCGGCTAGCACCGCTGAAATCATCGTGGGCTCGTCCGGCGCTTCCGCTATGATCAGCCAATCGTAGGGTCCCAAAGTCAGATACCAACTGATCAGTCGACCTCCGGCGGCCGCGAACAACTCCGCGACCGCCTCGGAACGGTCCTCCGGCTTCGCAGACATCCCCTTGATGGCCGCGGGGGTGTAACGACCTTGAGAAATGTAAATTGTCATGCTGATCTCCTCTGCATTCGCAAGTGGTCCATTCTCCCTGGTAACGTCGTGTCGCGGTCATGTCCGCATTAGATCATCAATAATCGGACGCTGCCGACCATGAGGGCCAGGTCCGAAAAGTGCCCAACAGGCGACATTCGCCATGGCCGATAGATGGTCTACCTCTGTTTGCGGATTAACTGGCTAGCTGCAGCAGCGATGGAGTGAGGAAAGTCTTTCGTACGGGGGGTTACTTATTTTGAAACTCCTGTCACTTCGGTTTTGACATTGACGCTGACTTCCATGCCAAGTTCGTCGTCAGCATCACCCCAATAGGTACCCGACAGCGGAATCGCCTGTTGAGGGGTTCGCGCGACACCAACACGGATTAGATCGCGATTACCCACTATCCCGTTCGTCGGATCAAATTCGACCCAACCCGAGCCCGGTACATAAATTTGACACCAGGCGTGGGTTGACCCTCCTCCCAGCCGGTGGGGTCCATCGCGCGTCGGTACATAAATGTAGCCGGTCACAAATCGCGCCGCAAAACCCAACGAGCGCGCAGCCTCCATCATAAGCAGCGCGAAGTCCCTACATGTGCCTTGCTGGGTTTCGAGGGTCTCGGCAGGCGTCTGGGTTCCGGGCGACGTCCGTGTTTTATATGAAAAGCTTTCAGCTATCGCTTCATTGAGCGTCATAAGAAGTCGGCCGGTTGGTTGGGACACGCCCGTTGCCACGAACCGTGAAAGCCAAGCCTCTACCTCAGTTTCCTCCGGATAATGTCGACGAACATACGCACCTAGGTCAGGCAGTTCGTCGGCCGAATATGAAAACGGATGCAACCGAGCGTAATCTTCAATTCTGAAATCAGGGGCATTCTCTGGCGTATGGTCAAGACGAATAGTGGAGTCAAATTCCAGCGCATCACTTCTCGTGGCAAAATCTACTAGTGTAACGCAGTTACCAAACACGTCGTGTATCCATCTCACTTCCGCTGGTGCAGGCGTGACTTTAAGCCGACAATCTAGCAGGCGCTGATCGAAACTGTCACGTGGTCGAACCAATAGCTCATGCAAGCCCAGCCGCACCGGGTTCTTGTATCGATATACGGTTTTGTGAAGCACGGAAAAGATAGTCATGACGTGAACATAAGCACGGAACCAATCTTACCAACCCTCACTTACCCAACCCCCGGAGTTCGCTTCAGCGTTATGCTTAAACAGGGAGAAAGGCCTATGCCCGTTGGGCTGCTCGTGGCGAGGAAGGTTGGGTGCAGGTCGATTACGGGACCGGCGCCACCTTTCCAATCAAACTGGACGTGCGCCAAGATCGGCGCTGACTCGCTCATGGTCGAGTGACGGCCATTTTCGGAGAACCGCCGGGGCAGCGAAATTGATCTTAACGTCAGTCTCTGACATTCCGAATAACCCCGGCGAGATTCTCTCGCGTCAGCAATCGTTCGTCGTGCTTCTTCCAGGCTAAGGCACGTTGTTCGGGGGTCAGCAATCCTCGCTTCTCCGCAACAATCATCCACGTGAATCCCCACCAGTCTGAGACAATCTCGCCGTTGGCATAGTCGCCAAGGTCATAGCCATTCTCGGCGGCAAACCTGTAAGCCCTACGGGCAGTCAGTTCATCCAGCCAATCATGATCGGCCTTAGACAGGCAGTCGTCGTCGAAATCATCCAGAGTGTAGCCCCAGATTGTTCGACAAACCGAGTTGAACTCAGCATCGATGTCCTCGTCGGTCCCCCACAAGTGCAGCCATTCCAGTTCGTCGGTGAAGGTCCCGATGCGGATTAAACTGGCGGGATCATTTGTGACTTTTGGCATGTCCATACCCATCCGCAGGCGATTCGGGGGAGGATACCTTACAGGAGACTTGTTAAATTGTTCTATATTTGTTCTAATGAGGGTGAATCCGTGAATGCGAATTTCGTTATCAGGCTCGCCGTTGCTGCCATTCCGTTGGGCGTTGCAATCCGGGCAACATGGGTTCGCCCCATGCCATGACAATGAGCCACGCGCGATTGGTCACGGCGCGTTGACAAATCCATGGACTGTTCGCGCTTCTGACCGGGAACTTCTGCAGCAAGTCGCGGACTTTAGCCGGCAATTGGCGATCGCGGGCCAAAGCGAAAAAGAAGATGATGTTGCTTGAACGCCTCCGACAAGCATCAGCACCTGGTCCAGTTGGCCATGCCGCGAGTACAGCCTTGGTGGATAAACATCATCGGGCGTGGATCAGGCGGCCGTCAAAGCTGACGCTTACGAAAGAGTCAACTTACATATGAGGAAACCCATGGATTTGCCCGGGTCAGCCTACCTGTACACACTCGCGACTCTCTCAATGACGTTCGCTGGCTTCTGCGCCATCGTGATCGTTTTACGACAAACGACCGGCCGGGAAGTATCGGGCTTTCACATCGTTCTGATGCGGCTCTATCTGGAATCGGGGCTCTGGGCAGCGGCGTTTTGCATGTTGCCTCCGCTGCTGGCGGTATGTGGAGTAGCGGAGAGAACGGC
Source organism: uncultured Alphaproteobacteria bacterium (assembly GCA_963732455.1). Lineage (GTDB taxonomy): Bacteria > Pseudomonadota > Alphaproteobacteria > Rhizobiales > Xanthobacteraceae > Bradyrhizobium. The sequence continues at coordinate 281,873 of CAVSZM010000007.1, forward strand.
TTGGCGAACATCAAGCGCGATCACCGCGATGGTGATGATTGGCTACGGCGCGACTTATCCCATGCGACGCCGTGCAATGATGGCGGGACCATTGCCCAGCGTTCGGTGGATGCCAATCGTTGCCATTTCAACGTTCATCATTGTCGCTCTGATCAGCAACGCCGTCGGAATTCCATACCACCCCGCAATCGGTCCAATCGCCGTCGCCGCCACCTGGACCCTGGCTTGTGGAGCCACGGTTTTCGTATTGGCAGTAAACACGCTTTGGAGCGACACAACAAAGCTCTAGGCGAGGCCGAAAAGAAAATCAGTCTGCCGCAGGTTTCGTTTTTGCGATTCCTGCTGCCAAGAACGGACATTACCAAGATATTTCGGCGCGTCCTTATCGTGCCAACAACGGAAGTCGCAATTCTTGTTCGCGTCACGGAAACGCGCCAGCACCCGGCGGCAAGCGTTGGGACCGAGGCAAAATCGAACTGTCCTACACTCTTGCGCTTAGCAGGTGGGCGGCTATGGGGAAGGCCAGTTCATTATTGTTCGTGAATTTTCCCAAGGCGTTCCTGACGTCAGTGATTAGACCTGCGCGCGCCGCATCGTCTGCCTGCGATACCGGACCAGCCAACGGCGAGCCCGCAACGTAACTCAACACAAATCGCTCGACCGAAGGAAAGCGCACGGTCCCACTCCGCTGTTGAACTGCAACGTTCTGAAAACCTGCGGCACGAACGAGAGCTTCCAATTCGTCGGCATTGGTCAACCCAAATGGCGCACGCATGATAGCTGCCGCCGCCTGACCAACGTGTCGTTGCAATGCGTCAGCCAGCACAGCAAATCCGGGACTTTCGTGTATGCCGCGCCACACCATCACTGCGAGTCTTCCTTCGGTACCAAGAACTCTACGCATTTCGCGCAGGGCCGCGGGCCGGTCGGCGAAGAATTGCAGGCCCAACTGGCAATATACGACATTAAATGAACCGTCCGGGAATGGCAGCTTGTCAGCGCTAGCTTCCTGCCACTGGAGTTGCCCGCCGGACCGCGAGTCCCGCGATACCAATGATCTCGCGAGGCTCAACATTCCGGGATTGAGATCAATCCCAACCACAGTACCAGTTGGACCGACGCGAGTTGCGGCGATGCGCGCCACGACACCGGTACCGCACGCGACATCGAGAACGCGTTCGCTCGGCCGAGGTTCAGCTAGCTCAACAAGTATCGGAGCCCACGCCCCAAACACAGCCGGCACAAGCTCACGCTCGTATACCTCGGGCGCGCTGCCCGCGACCTGCCACTGTCCTTGCTGGTTCATTTTTATGCCTCCTACTGCAAGACATGTTTGACCGTAACCAGACTTTCCAAAGTACGTTGGCCGTGAGGGAAATGTAACTCGATGCTATGAAGTCAGCTATGGGTCATTCGCTACCGAAACGGACGCCCGCGCGACGTCCGCTTCCCCCCGATAGCGACCAGACAGCGGTCATCGCCCGAAGTGCGTTTCGTGCCGATTTTGTTGCAGAAGTGCGTTAAAGGCTGCCGCGAACAATGATTGCCTGACGTTGACGCGATCAGCGCAGCAGCGCCCGCAATGGGTAACGAAGCAACCGATCCGCCGAGGAGGCCAAGAAATTTTCCGGATTCGGAAGTCGCCTGGACCAGAGTCGGTTTTCCTAGAATCTCATCATGTCCACGCGGGTGAGCGTGATGTTGCCGGCGATGTTCGGCGCGTTCATCAGGTGGTAGGCGACGTACTGCTCCATATACACATTCACGTCTGATACGACGTCCACGGGTACGATCACCTTCATGCCGCGTAACACCGCCCCACTCGCGGTGTACAGCACGGCACCGTTCGCCCCGGTTCCTATGACGATAACCGTCTTGATATCCTTGTCCTTCAGGATCTGCTCGAGGTTGGTCTTGTAAAACTTATCCACCCCTGACTGAACGAAGGGTTCCTTACCTGTCGGGGCAACCTCGGAAAGAGTTTCGCCGATCGTGCCGACGGGAATGAGGCTATAGACGACCAGCATGTCCTTGGCTCGCGCCTTGGCAAGAAGCGCTTTCGCCTTCGGCAGCGTGGCGAGGCAGCGTGGTCGACGCTGCTGGCTACAGGACTGCGGGACGAAGTCCATCATCAGTAGAGCTGTTGTCTTGGGGTCTACCGTGACGGCCTTGAGCTCGGGCGCGGGCGGCGCCTTCACATTTAGCCATTCGTCTATGATTGTCTCGGCAGACGCAGGCGCGGCAAAAACCAATACGGCGGCAAACGCGACAAGCCGCCACAGATGACGTGAGCAGAGCATGGCTTCCTCCCGGCGGTTTTCACCCAAATGGGCCAGCAACTGCCCCCAAGCATGATGGCATCGTTTCCGGCTACGCCCGCCAAACGTCATCTTATCGCGCGAAATAAACACGCTCAATCGTTGGACTGGAAGAAAATAGGTACAGCGTGATCCGAGGCCGGCTATCGGGCCAACGTGCGGGCCACGCGGACGCGCATATAGACGAGGCGATTGGGCGAGCCGTACCATCTGCGAGCGGCTGATCTGGCGGCTTGAGCATTTCGGCTAAAGGCTCCGCCGCGAAGAACGTGCCCGTTGCAACTCCCACTCATCCAGGCTGAACCATCAGATCGCGCTCCACGGTTGCAACAATTGCTCCCGGGAATAAGGCCCTCTCAGTGAGGCTGCGCCACATGTCGTCCTCGATGAAAATTGAAGACGCTGATTTCGACCGGATTAGAGCCTGTCGGCAGGATGGTAGAGCAATTCTGGATGCCAGGGAACGATGCAAGAGCTTTTAAGCTTGCGGCGTCAGGGCGAGAAGCTCGCGCTTCGAGGTCCAGTTATCGGCAAACGGTATCATTTTTTCTTGTGGCTTATAGATCTGCGCAGAACTCGACTTGCAGTCTTTCGTTTAACCAGGGGTTGACCGCCGAATCGCTTTCGGTTGAAAGGGACGGCGCCAGCGCCCGGCACAATTTCGATGTCTTCGAGTTGCAAAGGCTTGCCGCGCGCTGACATGGAGGTTGGGTATTCGATTTGGCGCCCGGTCGTGCGGTCCTTGAAAACGACCTGCGGCCCTTCGGGCTCCGCAAGCCAGTCATCCCCCCACTTCTTAAGTGCCAGGTAAGTCGGAAAGAAATCGCGTCCCTTTTTGGTCAATACGTATTCGTAGCGACCGCAGTGCTCCGGCAGCGGTATGCGTGTCATCATGCCGAGATCGACGAACTTCTTCAAGCGTGTGCTGAGAATGTTCGGTGCGACGCCAAGATAGTATTGAAACTCATCGAACCGTTTGGTGCCATAATAGGCTTCCCGGAGCAGCAGGATCGACCAGCGGTCGCCAACCACGTCCATGGCTCGGGCGATGGAGCATTCCTTGTTGAAAGAACGGGAACGCTTCAAATCATGTCTCACAGTTCATTTTGTTCGACGATTCCTCATCACTTATAGCAGGCGACCCGTGCTTGCCGTCCACAATTTTTCGACGGTGAGATTTCTCTGCCAGGCGGCGTCGCAGTCAAGCGGCCTGGCCTGGAGCCTCCGGTGGCTTGGCCGCCGCCTCGGGCTCAAGCGCACGGGAGTGCGCGACGAGCACGCCGACTTCGGAAAGTCTCTGCAGCTCCGCCTCACTCACTCCGAGCTCACGAAACACCTCTCTGTTGTGCTCGCCCTGGAAAGCCGGCGCGCCGATCGGCGTCAGTTCGTCCCTTGAGAAGTGCCAAGGGCGGCCCGGCAATCTGTATTCACCGCCGCTGCGATCCGGAACGAGCTGAACCGCGCCCCAGTAGTCGCTCCACGCCGATTTCGTCAGCTCCTTGATCGAGCGGATTTCGCCCATGGCGATCTTGGCCTCATCGAACTGGGCATCGAGCGTCGCCATGTCCGGAAATGTCAGCATCCAGGATTGGATGATCTGATGCAGCGCGCCGAAGTTCAGCCGCCGCGCCGCGGCACTCGAAAAGCGCGGGTCGTCCATAAGATCGGCCCGCCGCATCGCGCGCAACCAGGACGGAAACGTTCGGCTGCCGATAATGCTGGTGGCGACGGTGAAATGCTCGCCATGCGGCCCTGTGAAGAACGAGCAATCGGTTGCGCCAAGCACCGCCGGTTCTGCTCCAATATCGTCGTCGGACAGATCGACATGCGCGCGTTCGTTGACAGCAAGCAAGGTCGCGGCCATCGCGACGTCGATGTACTGGCCCTGGGCGGTCGTCTGCCGGCTGTTGAGCGCCGCGAGGATGGCCACTACGGCCTGCAACCCGGCATAGACGTCGGCATGCGACAGGCTGTCGGTGCGCGGTTCCGTCAAAGCCGCGCCATAGTGGCGAACGCTATTCTCGGTGAAGCCCGCCTCGGCCTGCACCGTCGGCGCGTATGCCATTCGGCTGCGCCAGGGACCGCCCTGACCGTAACCGGTGATCGAGGCGTAGATCAGTCGCGGATTACGCTTTGACAGGGTTTCGTAGTCCAGGCCGAAGAAGCCCAGCGTGCCGGCGCGAAAATTCTCGACCACGATATCAGCGGTATCGCAGAGCTTCAGAGCCAATTCATACGCTCCGGGAACGTTTAGATTGATGCTGACGTTACGCTTGCCGGCATTCTGCTGCGCATAATAGCCGGACATCCCGTCGGTCGACGGAAAGGCGAACCGGGAGACATCCGGGCTCGGCGGTTCGACCTTGATGACCTCGGCGCCGAGATCCTGCAATGTCCGCGCGCAAAGGGGCCCCGCGAGCACGCGAGAGAAATCGACGACACGAATTCCGCTGAGAGGGCCACTCATGATCAGCGCCCCGCGAATTTGGCGAGACCGGGGCCGTTCTTGCGGAACGAGGCGAGGCCGGTTTTCAGATCCTCCGATGCCCAGATCGGTGCCTGCACCCTCGCCATCGCCTCGTCGGCGGCGGCGACACCTTCATTCACAGCGATATGGGCGAGCTCCTTGGTCGCGGCATGGGCCAGTGTCGGCCCTTGCGCGAATTCCTCGGCGATCGCCAGGGTCGCCTTTTCCAGCGATTCCTCAGGAACGGTAAGATTGATCAGGCCCCACTTTTCAAGCGTCGGCGCATCATAGCGGCGCGCGAGCATGGACATCTCCTTGGCGCGCAAAGCGCCAACCCTCTGCACCTGACGCTGGATACCGCCCAACAGTGGATGCAGCCCAAGCGTTGCCTCCACTGAACCTATCTTTGCCGATGACGCCGCGATGATGTAGTCGCACGACAGCGCCAGTTCGAGACCGCCGCCGAGGCAGACGCCATGGATACTCGCGATCAGCGGGATCGGCAGCAATTCCATGAAGCGAAGAAATTCGACACCGCTCAAGCGTCGGTTTTCGCTGGCTGAATCGTCACTGCCCTGCTCCACGCGCTTGTCGAAAATATCGAGATCGGCGCCCGCCGAAAAATGCCGCAGGCCGCTGCGCAGGACGATCGCGCGGCTACCGGCTTTTTGCGCCTCTCCGATCTGTTCGACGATGGCATTGATGAGCTTCGGTCCCAAAAGGTTGTAGGGCCGGTAAACCATGGTCAACACGGAAATATTGCCGCGCTGCTCGCGCGCAATCAGTGCATCCTCGGACACGACATGCCTCCATTTTTCGACGCGACGCCGCGCCCCGGCTTCTTGAGGCCAGCTTACATCATGACTTGCATTTTGCAAGTCATGATTCAAACCGCCTTGTCAGAGCCGGCTGTTTGAATTATAATCATCATGTAATCCGGCCTGATCGAGAAGAAATGCCCGCCGCAGGGCCTATCGGGAGCGCGACATGATCGAAGAAAGCCCTCTTCGCTACGTCGGTCAGCCGCTGCGACGCCGTGAAGATCTCAGGTTTGTGACCGGCAAGGGCCGCTACGTCGATGACGTGAAGCTGCCGGACATGCTGCACATGGCAATCCTTCGATCGCCTCATGCTCACGCCAAAATCACGCGTATTGATGTGTCGGAGGCCATGCGGGCGCCTGGCGTGCGCCTTGCGGTATCGGGCGGCGACCTCGTGGGGAAACTGCGGCCGATGGTTCCGAACTGGATCATACCGGGGACAAAGGTTCCGCATCGTCCTGTCGTCGCCGTCGATCGCGTCAGGTTCGTCGGCGAGTGCGTGGCGCTGGTGGTCGCGGAAACGCCGCACATGGCTTACGACGCGCTCGGCTTGATCGAGGTAGATTATGAGACCCTGCCGGCGGTCGTGGATGAAGTCGCCGCGATTGAAGATGGCGCCCCGCTATTGCACGACAATGTCCCCGGTAATGTCACCACAGTGTACACAGTTGGCGGTGGAGATTACCGAAAAGCTGCCAGCGATGCCGATCAGGTCATTCGCCTGCGTCTCATTAACAACCGTTTGATTCCGACATGCATGGAAACCCGTGTCGTCATCGCGGACCCGAACGCTGATGGCATGCTCACGGTCCATATTCCGAGTCAGGTTCCCCACATGCATCGGCGGTGGATCGCGGAGACGGTCGGCATTCCCGAAAATCGTATCAGGATCGTCGCTCCGGATATTGGCGGCGGGTTCGGTGCAAAGATGCACCTGTATCCCGAGGAACTGCTGTGTCCTTATGCTGCGCGTGAACTTGGCGTACCGGTCAAATGGTGGGAATCGCGCTCAGAGAGCCACCAGTCGACCAGTCACGGCCGCGCGCACACCGAGATCATCGAGGCGGCGATTCGCAATGACGGGACAATTCTCGGCATGAAAGTCGAGACGCTTGGTAATGCGGGTGCCTACCTTTCGAACATGGCGACCGGCGGTCCGACTGTTAACACCGTGAATTTTGGAACCGGCAACTACAAGATCATGCACTATGAGGCAATCGCGAGGGTCATCGTGACCAACACGGTGCCGGTCGATGCCTATCGCGGCTACGGGCGCCCAGAGGGCGCATATATCGCCGAGCGAACGATTGACGCGGTCGCACGCCACTTGAGGCTCGACCCGATCGCGGTGCGCCGCAGGAACTTCATTCAGAAGCCGGATTTTCCATTTCGTCCCTATAACAGCAAGGGCACCATCTTCGACAGCGGCGATTACGAGGGCTGCCTCGACAAGGCACTTGCCGCGTTCGACTACGAGGGGCGCTGCCGCGAGCGCGACGAATTGCGGCGCGAAGGGCGCTATCGCGGCATTGGCGTTGCTGCCTATACGCACATGTGCGGCATGGCGCCATCGCGGCGGCTGGCTCTGAGCGGCTTCGACCGCGGCGGGTGGGAGAGCGCCCGGGTAAGTGTGGATTCAAGCGGCCAGGTCACGATTTACTCGGGCTCCATGAGCCAAGGCCACGGCCACCAGACTTCTCTGGCGCAGATCGCCGCCGATGCCCTGCAGATTCCGGTCGAGAATATCGATGTGGTCCAAGGCGACACGCGACAGGTGCAAGCGGGCCACGGCACCTTCAATTCGCGTTCGATGGCGGTCGGCGGGTCAAGCGTGCACATCACATCGCTCCGGATTGTCACGAAGGCACGGAAAATCGCCGCGAGCATGATGGAAGTGGACGAAAAGGACATCTCCTATAACGCGGGCCGGTTCACCGTTCCCGGCACCGATATCGCGTCGGTCTCTTTCGAGAAAGTGGCCCGAATGGCTTACGTAGGCCATCGTCTGCCGGACGGTCTCGAACCCGGACTCGACGAGACCATGTTTTATGATCCGACCGGTATGGGCGCGCCGTCAGGTATCCATTTGGCCTATATCGAAGTCGATCCGCAGACGGGCGCCGTCGAAATCCTCGACTACGTGGCTGTCGACGACGTCGGAACGATCATAAATCCGCTCCTGGCCGAAGGGCAAATTCACGGCGGCGTGGTCCAAGGAATCGCACAGGCCCTGTACGAGGAGGCCTGTTACGACCCCGATAACGGACAGCTGATGACGGGTTCGCTGCTCGATTATGCGGTGCCTCGAGCAGACACCGTGCCCAATATTCGTTCGTTGTTTCAAGAAACGCCCTCGCCTACTAATCCTATTGGCGTGAAAGGTATCGGTGAAAGCGGGTCGATTGCGGCGCCGCCTACCATGGTTCATGCCGTGCTCGATGCTCTGACACCATTCGGAATAACGCATATAGACATGCCGATGACGCCAACTCGAATCTGGTCAGCAATTCAGGGGACGTCCATCAACACGGCCGCCGGATAGGAGTTATTCGAGCGACGTCTGCCAGCTTCCGCGTTAGACACTTTGGGGACCGACAGCGTCGTTGCGGGAATACGTGGTACATCTCCCTGGCTTGAAGAGAAGTTTGATGGCGCTGCTGAAAGAGCTGCCCAGTCGCGCCTTTTGCCGACGGCGGATGTCTAAGCCCAGCGCTTCGTGACCGATACCGGGGCGCTCAAAGAAGCCACGGCGGCCCCATGTCGCAGATCGTGGGAATGGCCTCTTGTAGAACTCACTTCTTTTCAAAAACAACCCGGTTCCAAGGCATATTGACAGCGAAATAGGAGTAAGCTGCGGGGATGCCCACTGGACGGTAGAAATTTATGCCTGCATCCGACGAACCGGACGAAGCAATTAGGGCGCCTCCTCCTCGTCAGCGGAGGAGTAAATTTTGGTTTTTCGTCTTGCTTGCGGGAATATTGATATTCGCGGCAGCCGCAGGCGCCCTGTACGTGGCCTTGCGACCTGTGACCCTGCGTATTGCGGTGGGGCCATCTGGAAGTGACGATCAGAAATTAATTCAAGCATTGGCGCAGACATTTGCGCGCGACAGAAGTGCGGTCCGGCTGTCTCCGATCTTAACTGACGGCGCGGCCGAGAGCATTTCGCTGCTGGCCGCGTCCAAAGCCGATCTTGCCGTGGCTCGCGGTGATCTTGAGATGCCGGCTGACGCTGAATCGGTTGCAATCTTGCGCAAAAACGTCGTCGTTCTCTGGGCTCCCACGGGTCAGCAGGCTAAGGGCTCAAAGAAGCCGCCTGCTGCCAAGATCAAAAGCCTCGAAGATCTGCCCGGACACCGGGTCGGCGTCATCGGAAGAACCCAAGCCAACGTGACGCTACTCCGCGTTATTCTCACGGAGTCTGGAATCGTTCCTGAAAAAGTCGAAGTCGTTCAATTCGGCATAAATCAGATCGGCGAGATGGCGCGTGATCCAACGATCGCCGCCTACATGGCGGTTGGCCCTCTAAACAGTAAAATCACGACCGATGCGATCGCCGCTACTGCTCGCGATCGGGGCGAACCCAAATTCCTTCCGGTCGATGTTTCCGAAACGATTGCCCAGAAACATCCGCTTTACGAATCCGAGGAAATTCCCGGTAGTACGTTTAGTTCGTCGCCGGCGCGACCTGACGATAAAATTGAGACGGTGAGTGTCAATCATCTCATCGTGGCGCGACGATCGCTAAATGAAACAACCGTGGGTGAGTTCACCCGCCAATTGTTCGCCGTCCGTCAATCACTCGCGAAGGAATTGCCGGGTGCTGCCAGGATCGAGACGCCAGATACCGACAAGGATGCGGCTCTGCCGGCTCACCGTGGAGCGGCGGCCTACATCGATGGGACCGAGCGAACATTCCTTGAAAAATACAGCGACTATATGTGGGGCACGGTACTGCTGCTGTCCGGGCTCGGGTCCGCCGGAGCGTGGTTTCGCAGTTATCTAAAAAGGGGCGAAAAGATCCAAAGCACGGGGATGCGGGATCGAGTGCTGGTCCTGATCACTCAGGCACGCCAGGGAAATTCCGAGGATGAATTGGACGAAATGCAACGCGAGGTCGACGGCATTCTTCGTGAAACACTGAACTCCTACGATGATGGCGCCATCGAGGAAGGCGATCTCTCGGCATTCAGTCTTGCGCTGGAACAGTTTCATCGTGCTGTTGCAGACAGAAAGGCAGCGATGAACAACATGGCCTCCGATCTGGCGCCTTTCCGCTCCCGGCAATAATCAGACGCCATCGGGGCCGACCCGTCGCCGGAGCCCTCAAGACATCCTGCATCGCGCGCGCCATTCAGCAAAACGAGTCTCCACGTTGGCGGGCGTATAACTGACGTAGATCACCTTTAGGCCTTTGGGACCCATGATGAACGGCGGCTTTTCGATAGTGTCGTGGCCAATGGCAATTATGTCGCAGTGATCTTTGGTCTCACGCCTGTTATCGCGTTCTATCTCTCGATGATGAACTCGGGATCGCTCTTTCAAACATTAGGAGGGTCGGCATTCATGAATTGGATTTATTGGGATACCTTCTGGTCCTTGCTTTTTGGCACGGCCGCGTTCCTCACCATCACTAACAGCCCTGACGTGCGGCTCGCCGAGGACGGTTTGCGTGATGGCGCTTTTTGATGGACGTTAGCCGGGACGACGCTTTGTGGCCTTCAACGACAAGCTCTAAAGACGTTGACCTTCGCTAATTGCCAGTTGAGGCTCGGCACCCAGGAAGCTTCCACCATTGCTCTCTCGAAATTGAAGAGCGATCTCGTCCAGAGCGCGCTGTCCCCATTCTTCTGCCTTCGCCAGCCAGAACTCGCTGCGTTCCGGGTCCACCAGGGCGCGCTCTCGGCACATCATTTCCTTATTGCGGATTTCAATGAGCTTGTTCATTCACTTCACTCCCCAAGCGAAGCCAATTTACCCCGGTACCATTGCAGAGTGATGACAGAGAGTCTTTTCAATTCACATTTCAAAAAATTACAGGTTTGCATTCCCTCGACCCATCGCCGCACGCCCGTCGGCTGATGGGCGAATAGTGGAGCCGACAGCTTGAGGCGGACTCCCCTTTCGCCAGTGGGGTATGGATCAGACTTTGATGAGCCGCACCCGCGTGCCCCATGGGTCGATCGCTTCGATTCCGTTCGCTAGTGTGGCGACCGGTATCCCGGTTTGGCGCAAGCGCTCCTCTTGTGCCGCGAACATGTCCGGCTTCTCGACTTCCAGCGAAAACCACGCAAGACCCGTGACTCTTTCATCGCGACGGCCGGCACCCGCACTTTGCCAGACGTTCATGCCAAGATGATGATGATAGCCTCCGGAGGACAGGAACGAGGCACCGTTTCGGCGGCGCGTCGGGTCGAGGCCGACGGCGCCCTGGTAGAAGCTCTCCGCCTGCCCGAGATCGCCGACACGCAAATGAACGTGTCCGATACGTAGCCCATCGGGAGCTTTGGCGTAGTCGCTGACGTGTGTATCGGTGAGCGTGAGAAGATCGTCAATGTCGAGTTGGTCGGTGGCCATCGTCACTGATCCGGCACTCCATTGCCAAACTGACGGATCCCGATCGGCATAGACCTCCACGCCATTGCCTTCCGGATCGTCGAGATAGACGGATTCACTGACGCGGTGATCGGCAAAACCGGATAACGGAATACGATTCATCGCAACATGGACAAGCCAGCGTGCAAGGTCCTTGCGCATCGGCATCAGGAAGGCAGTGTGATAGAGCCCTGCCGCGTTCCGCGATTCAGCACTGGCCTCCGGATACGCCTCGAGCGCAAGCAGCCTTACCCCGCCGGAGCCAAGCTGCGCGCCGGTTGCGGTGCGTTCCATGACGGTCAGCCCGATCACGTCACGGTAGAAGTCCGCGACCGGATCGAGCTGGCGGACTCGGAGCGTCACCATTCCGACCCGCATCGGCGTTCGGCTGGCAAAGGTCGGCCCGCCTCCGTTCCCGCTTCCTTCGGCGCGCGCTGCTGCCGCGGCAGCCATGGCGAGCGAGGAAGCACCTGCGAGGTGGAGCAAGCTGCGGCGGCTCAATTCGATATTCATCGTATACCTCTTGCCTGGGTCCCGGCGCGGCGGGCAACGTGTCCCGATCCAGTACGGTGAGCTGGTCGAAAAATGAAGACAGGGCCTTGCCGCCGCGAGCCGGTCAAGTCGCGTTGACGCGGTTCGCCAGGCGCGATCATGCTGTCAGTCCAGTGATTTTTGATCAATTCTCCGTTCGGGCATTAGCCGGTTGTACGACCCTAGTTCGACTTCTGCTTTACATAACGACCGGGCGCGGGCTCTATCGCGGGATATTGAGCGTTGCCCTGCTCAGTGGGCGCAAGGCATCTTCCGCTGGAATGTCGCTTCATCCAGGCATCCCAATCCGGCCACCAGCTTCCGGATTTCTCCTCCGCCTGTTCCAACCAGATATTGGGATCCGATACGAGATTATCGTTCAACCAATGGCTGCGCTTGTTGCGGGCAGGAGGATTAATGACACCCGCGACGTGACCGCTCGCGGCGAGGACAAAGCGCGCCTCTTTCCCGATCAGATCCTTTGAGCCGTACGCCGATTTCCATGGCACAATGTGATCTTCGCGGGAAGCAAGGACGAAAAGCGGCACCTTTACTTTCGACAAATCGACCGGCACCCCGCACTGCGTCGTCTTCCCAGGCTGTTTGATATTGTTTTCGAGATACGTATTGCGTGTATACCAACAGTACATGGGACCCGGGAGGCTCACGCTGTCGGAATCCCAATACAATAGATCGAACGCGTCGGGCGTTGCGCCCTTAAGATAGCTGTCGACGACATACCGCCAGATCAGATCATTGGCGCGCAGCGTGCCGAAGGTGAAGGCCAGTTCCTTTCCCGGAAGTATGCCGCCCGTTCCGATCGTGGCCTCGCGCAAGGCGACAGAGCCCTGGTCGATCAAGAGACCTATCTCGCCTGTATCAGAGAAATCGAGCATGGTGGTCAGCAGTGTGAGGGTCGCAAGCTTATCCTGTTGTCTCGCAGCCAATACCGCTGCCGCGCAGCTCAAGATGGTGCCGCCCACGCAGAAGCCGAGCGCATGAGTTCGTTCGGCCCCCGTGATCTCCAGGACAATATCGACCGCCTTAAGGGGTCCCATCTCAAGATAGTCGTCCCACCTCAGATGACCGGTCTCGGGTACCGCGCTGCGCCACGAGATCAGAAAAACATGGTGACCCTGCGCAACAGCGTATTCTACCAGCGAATTCCCGGCGCCAAGATCAAGCAGATAATATTTATTGATGCATGGCGGCACGATAAGCAGGGGCGTCTTCTCGACGTCGCTCGTTTGCGGAACATATTGAATTAGCTGAATCAATTCATTCTCGAAAATCACCGAGCCCGGTGTGGTCGCCAGATTGCGCCCCACTTCAAAGGCCGACTCATCGACCCGTGTGATGCGTCCCTTGTGAAGATCATCGATCAAGTTTTTCATGCCGTCTGTGAGGCTCGCAGAGCGGGTTTCGATCGCCATGCGAATCACTTCGGGATTGGTCGCGGGGAAGTTCGACGGACTCATCGCGTCGATAAATTGGCGGGCATAAAACCGAAGCTGCAGCTTCGTCTTGTCATCGACCTGCGCTTTGTCGACGAACTCATGCAACTGCCTTGAGCCCAATAGATACGTTTGCTTGAGAAGATCGTAGTAAGGTTGCTCTCTCCACGATGCGTCCTTGAAGCGCTTGTCACCCTGAGCCAGCGCGACGCCCGAATGCGCACCACCGGCAAACGACCGGAGAAACACAGAGTTCCAAAATTGATATAGCTGCTTGAAATAGTCACGCTGGAGATCGGCGATCATTGCAAAGGGGAAGAGCTGGCGTCCCGGGGAGACCGGATCCTTGGTGCCAACGCCAGCGGCCAACGCGAGAGCATCGTCAAATTGCTTCATCGCATCCTGCCCGGCACGCATCAGATTTTCGAAGTATCCCTGCGCATCGACAGATGGTGGAGTGCTGGCCATGGCGTGCTCGCAGCGGGAAATTTCAATACTTTATACCGCTGTCCAGGAATAGCAAAAGGCGGGCATTTCGCTGAGGTATCGGGTAACCGAAAGCTACCGCCAGGGAAGACGTTGGTTATGTGCTCGCAGCCTTGTGCCGCCTTTCGTCGTCAGTCATCCCTGCTTGACCTCGATCGGCTACAAGATCGCGAATACATCACCTGTTCCCAAGTTTTTCGTGTCGAAAAACGGATGGTCTTTGCTCGCGTCGCACGACAGCATCTCAAAACGGCACAATGGATCGACTGTCTGACTTCGGGAGGCATGAAGGTTCCACTCCCGGTACGATCCGTCCACATTTGGTCTTAAATTTGCCTCTTCGACCATCTGAAAGTGCCGCTGGCAGCATTGCTGTCCCCCGCACAAACAACCATTTCGGTCCCTGGAGCAGCGATGAGCAAACGTAAACCACCAACGTCAGAAAACGCAAGTAACCCGAAAACGACCACGAAGGCGCAACGAGCCGCTCAGGCTGTTGTCAGAAGCCCAACAAACAGCGATCTGCCGTCTGCCGCAGCAGGTTCGACTGGATCGGTGACCGTGGATCAAACTCATAACCACTCGGAACACGAAGCACCCCTTGAAGAGAACCTGTCGATGGTCCCGGCAGATGACCGCGAACCGCGGATGAAGGACAGCAATTCAAGAAAAGGGTTTTATTTTTCTTCAATCTTGGCAAATGTGCAGGTTTATCAGGCGAAGTTACTGGAAATGGCGCAAGCCAATATGCAATTTGCTTTGGAATTTGCGCAGAGGCTTGCGACAATTCGGTCGCCCATTGAGTTTGTCAACGTCAATGCAGAATTCGCAGGCAAGCGAATCACCCTGTTCGGGGAGCATTTGAAAGAGATGGCCGAATTAAGTACCAAGCCGTGAATAGGCCAGCAGACCTTGTCTCGTCACGGCTTCAAGGACACACCAACAAAATGAAGGCGAAGGGTTAAGCGGGATATCATCAAGAAAGCCAACTTCTTGCCTGAAGAAATCCCTGTCGGTTTGTGGACCGACAGGGAACAACAGCAGACGGAAGACCGCTGGCGTCCTTGGAGGCCGGATGGCTCAAAAGGGTGCCGCCTTCGCACATCAAGGCTCTTGGGCAACGCGGGCAGACAGCCATAGCCGAAATCAACCCTCTACTAACAGACGCAAGATTGCATCGTATCGGATACTTCGCTTGCCAACGAGCGCTGTGACACCGGCTTGGGCACCCTCATCGGTGTAGGTGCCGCTGAATCCGACGTTCACGATCCTTCCTGCCATCGGTCGTGTCGTTGGCGCCTTGGTATGTTCCTGACTGGTCATTTCACCCTTCCATTTGCCGTCGGATGAACTGTAGGTGCCGATGAAATAAAAGAATGAGTCTCCGCCGTACAGCTTGCCATCGAGCAGCACCAGGACGCCAACAGAACCTCCGTCCACCGCGTCAAGGGCTGTTGTACTTAATGAATAAAGTCCATTCTTAATCATGATTGCATTCCCAGATTTCGCTCTGCCGAATAAACACCCAGGGAAGACACGATTGCGTAAGAGGATCGGTGTGCGCCGGATGTGTTCAAGAAGCATTTTCCGCGAAGAACGGAAACCCTAAATGTCAGCTAAGCCTTTGAAAAACTTGGTGGTGTGTGCGGTCAGACACGAAGCGGTCTCGATTTCAAATTCCCTGATAAAGGCCTGTCTGCAGGGAATTTCGTGAAAAGCTGCCTGTTCTGCGAATTTGTAACTTACTTCTGACGTATGATCAGAAGCTTACGGCCAAATTCCATCGCGGCTCGCCGAAGCGCAGCCGCGCCGCTGCTTTCGAAAGGCGAGCGTCGCGTCCTGCATTGCAATGTGTGGACCGCGCTGCCGCCAGGGCTGCCCAGTCGCTCACTCCGCCGACGCCGGTAACGCAATAGCCGATTAGTGCCGCACCTGATCGCCAACATTGGCGGGAGCTTCCGCCCATTCCGCAACACAGCGTTCGAGATCCCTAAGATTTTGTCGCATCTGCTCAAGAGAAAATCCCAGTGTGAAAAACCGCTCGGCTATGTCTCCCGGCAGACCGCGCGTCAGGCCTTCACTGCGGAGCGCAGCGACTTCGGCGACGTAGGCTTCCAGCGCGGCCTGAACCGGCAAAATCGGCGGGGAGCCCTGCCCGGTCCGCAGCGCCGCCGACATTGTCTTGAGATATGAGACGACAGTTTCGCTGACTTTCGCCACCGGCACGGCCAACCGGGACTGCAGTACGTCCGGCAATGGTGTCACCGTCGCGCGCCCGATGATCACGAGATCATGACGCAGGCGCAACACCGTTCGCAGTAGCGGCCCGGTATTTGGCCCAGTAGACAAATGCGCGGCCCGTTCACGCTCCGCCTCGGCGCCGATTGTATTCAATCCGACCAACGCCGCGCCGATCCCATCCTGAAGTTCGTGCAGCGCGTTTCTGTCTAGCCCTCGGGTCAGCCCGGCCAATAACTCGCTTAGCGCCGACGCAATCAGTTCGAGGACGCGCGCCGCACTATTGCGAATCTGGTTGTGTGCCCGCGACGGGAGCACGAGGAAAGATACCAGAAGTCCAGTGACGGCTCCCACAGCGACTTCAAGCACGCGGTCGATTGCAGAATCCAGCGGATTGACATGGCTCATGGTGGGGACCAGCAGCACGATGATGGCGGTAACCGTCGCCACGTTTAGACTGGGGTTAAAAGCGGCTATGAACGCCAGTGGGGCAACCGCCAGTACCAGCACAGCGAGTAGCGCGCCTTCGCTGGAATGGGGAATTAATACGGCGATCGCGCCGCCATAAATTGCGCCGCCTACGGTTCCCACCAGATAGTCGCGAGTCACCTTCAGCGACCTGCCGACGCTCATCTGAGTTACGATCAGAGATGTCAGCACTGCCCACAACGGTAGCCTGAGATTCAAGGCCAGCCCAATTACCAGCGCGCCGACCGCTGCAACGGTAACGCGCACGCCTAATCCAAATTCGACTCGCCGGGCCTTCAACGAAGCGATCAGGTGCTTGAGGAATACAGGCATTAACCTCGTCCCGAAATAGGTCACGGATCAAGTAAAGGATCCCACCGGACAGAGGAGTTTTGCAATAGATAACCGATCAGTTTGATGCCCTCGTCGAGGTCTCCTTAAATCAATTTACCGAACGACGAGGACTTAAGCGTGGTGCGATGCCCCCCTGGCTGAGAGTGATTGAGCGCCATTTGATCTGACTATTCGACGACAAACTGGTGAGCGTCGACCGAGGTTTCAAAAATATGCGGAGCGACATTGCGACGCGCCAGGGCGTCGCCGAGCTTGAGGCGCATGAATGCGCTGGTGGTGTAGCGCGAAACATGATCATAACATGTCCGTTCGACATCCGCGGCCATGGAAAACCACTCGTCTGCCATGTCAGGCGCAATATCCGATGAGTTGTAGCTGATAATCGCAGAAAAACGGTGCCCAACCCGTGCGAAGATCGCAAACACGCCCTCACGTATCGCTTCCACATCGGCCGGCTTGTAAACCCGATAGCCGTCGAGACCCAGAAACAGCGTGTTGCGCTTTTCGTCGAACGTCAATCGTTCGGACATGGGACGGTTGAGAAGCCTATCGTCTAGCTGCATTGGTGCTTCGTTGAAGACGGTGGCGTCCATGACTTTCGGCGAGCGGAGAATCGGCCGGAATCCCATCAACGCGAGAATGTCACGCTCGATGTCTATTCCTGGCGCCACCTCGATCAGTTCCAGTCCTTCGGACGTCAGCTTGAAGACACATCGTTCAGTGACGTAGAGGACGGGTTGCCCGTTCTTCGCGGCCAGCCGCCCTGAAAACGTTATCTGATCGATCTTGTCGATGAATTTTGAGGATTTTCCCTCGTTAAGTATTTTGAGTTGGCCGTCAACGATAGCGGTCTTGAGACCCCCGGTCGTGAACGTTCCCGCGAAAATCAACTCACGGGCATTCTGGGATATGTTTATGAAACCGCCGGCGCCCGCCAGACGGCCGTTAAACAGGCTGACGTTGACATCACCGTTGGCATTGACTTGCGCCATGCCGAGACAAGCCAGGTCCAGGCCGCCGCCATCGTAAAAATCAAACATCTGGTTCTGATCGATTATAGATTCAGCGTTGATTGCCGCACCGAAGTCGAGGCCACCTTGGGGAATGCCGCCGATAATGCCGGGCTCGGCGGTCAGCGTGACAAAATCAAATAGCTTTTCCTCGGCTGCGACCGAAGCGACACCCTCGGGCATTCCAATGCCGAGGTTGACAACACCGCCCATCGGCAATTCCAAGGCACAGCGGCGCGCGATAATCTTGCGATTATCGAGCGGCATCGGAACGTTACGATCCGCCGGCGCGCGCAGTTCGCCCGAGAAAGCGCCGTTGTAACCGGTGGCATATGTCTGGGCGTGGTTTTCCGGTTGCGCGACGACGACACAATCGATCAAAACGCTCGGAATTTTCACATGCCGCGGATTGAGCGAACCAGAAGCCGCAATACGTTCGACCTGCGCGATAACGAAGCCTTTGCAGTTCTTGGCAGCCGTGGCCAGAGCCAGGTTGTCGAGAGTTAACGCCTCTTTTTCCATCGAGATGTTGCCGTTGCGATCGGCCGTGGTTCCGCGAATAATGGCAACATTGATGGGAAAGGCCTTGTAGAAAAGCCACTGCTCGCCGTCGATCTCCAGTAATCGCACCAGTTCTTCGGTGGTCCGGTTCGTTCAGCTTTCCACCACCGTTGGCAGGATCGACGAAAGTTCCCAAACCTACTTTTGAAAGAAGGCCAGCCTTGCGGCCCGCAATTTCGCGAAACAGATGTGAAACGCATCCGAGCGGCAAATTGTACGCTTCTACGTGATTGTCGACGGCCATTCGCGCCAGTTTAGGCACCAATCCAAAGTGGCCGCCGATCAAACGCTTGATGAGGCCGGGATGAGCGAGGCGATTGAGCCCGCGGTCCAGGCCATCGCCGGGGGCTGCTGCGAACACCAGCGTCAGGTCGCGGGGCTCTCCCGTCTCGACAAAACGCCGCTCCAACGCCTTGATGATTTCGTCGGGTGTGCCGACACCTACAAATCCGGACGAGGCGACCGTATCGCCTGAGCGAATTATGGCAACGGCTTCCGCGGCATCAACGATCTTGTTGCGCATCAGGGATGGCTTTCGGTTTAGGTGTCGCGAGCGCACAGCCAGTCGGCGATGCTCTTGCTGAGTTTTCCCTGCGATTTGCTGGAGACAAACAATCCGACATGCCCGCCTGGAAGAGGAATCTCCGTGTAGTCCTTACTGCCTATCTTGGCGCCAAGCGCCCGCGAGCAGTCAGGTGGAATAATGTGATCGTCGAGCGCGAATACGTTCAGGACTGGCGCCGTGATTGACTTTAGATCGACCTGACGGCCCGACAGAACAAAGCTTCCGTCGACCAGGCGGTTCTCCTGGTATAGCTCCTTGAGCCACTGTTTCGCCGCCTCGCCGGGATGATGCGGGCGGTCGGCCAGCCACTTTTCCATGCGCAGAAAATTCAAGAATTTCGCTTCATCATCGACAACATCGATGAGATCGACGTTGTATTTCGTCAATGAGCGCATCGGCGTCATCATCGAGAAGACGGAGCTCATGAACTCCCCGGGCAGCACGCCGTAGGTGTCCACGAGCTTGTCGATGTCTTCCGGGTCGAGGCTGCGGGTCCAGATATTCAGAAAGCCGTGGTGAGCAGCAGTGTCCTTCACGTCGGCGTGAAAATCGATCGGCGTGATCGTAAGGACCAGGTTTTTCACCTTCTCCGGATGCAGGGCCGCATAGCAGGTGGTGAAGACGCCGCCCTCGCAAATCCCAAGAAGCGTGACCTGATCGTGGCCGGTTTCCCGACATATCCGGTCGACGGCGGCGTCGATATAGTCGTCGACGTAGTCATCGATCGTGAGCCAACGTTCCGTTCGTCCTGGCTGACCCCAATCAATCAGCCAAAGATCGAGGCCTTTCGATAGAAGGCTTCGCACGAGCGAGCGATCCGGCTGCAGATCGGCCATGGTGTAGCGTCCGATCAGGCCGTAAGCGAGCAACACCGGCGTGGTTGCGGTGGGTTCAGCCGCTGGCTCGTATCGAAACAGCTCTACCTTGTCGCGCCGCATGACCAGATGCTTCGGCGTCGTGCCGATGGCGACATCCTCGTCCCTGGTCTGTCCAAATAGCTGCGTCGCCTTGACCAGCTTTTCGGTGTTGGCGGCGATCTCGCTGAAAAACCGGGCTGCCTGGTTCTCCTCGGTCATATCCGGTCTTTCATTGCGTGTTCGGCTGGCTGTCAGACCTGGCGACAGGGTCAGCTGCTCTGGCGCGCACCGAGCGGGAACCTCGTTCCTGCGCGCTTACCCGATGGCCGAGAGCGCGGACCTCTCGCCTAAGTTCGGTGAGCTGGCGCGTCACTTCGTCGAAGTCCTTGCGTCCTGGCATGCCAAACATCGCAGAAGCAGCTTCCGCGACATCATCCTGCCGGCTGCGAAGTTTCAATCCCGACTGGAGCAATTCCTTTTGAGCCTGCAGAAAGCCATCGCTGCGCTGATTTCGGATCAACTCTTCGTTGGAGATTTCACTCCACTTCGCAAAGGCTTCGCGCCAGTTTGGCGCCGCATTGCTTCCGCCGGCCGTTGCCGCCGACATCGCTTCGAGAAATCTCTTCGAGGCTTCCGTCCATGGCGCTGCCGTCACGGCATTGTAGCTCGCCAGCCTTTGGCGCATTTCGATCCATGCGCCGAATACCAGCGCCATTTTTCGATCGATGTCCCAGACGTCGGCGAGTCGCGGCCCCTGTGCCATTTTCTCGATGGCTTCTGACATCTCGTTGCCGACGGCAAAACCACCTGGCTGTTCCAGCAACCGGGTCAGCATGAACGGGGCCATCGAGCTCGACCATGCTTCTGCCATGCGTGTGGAAGATTCGGAAAACGATTGCCACAGGTCAGCCCATTGCGGAGCGCCTTCAGACGGGGCTACCTTCGGTTCGCTTTTTTCGTTCATCTCTTACCTCGTACGAAGACGCAACCCGGCATCATGCGGATGAGCCGCCTGATCAGGCTGCGGCTCTGTTTCCAAACGCTTCCGTGTAGATCGCCAGGGCGTCGTCGAAGCTCACCTCGCGGGGATTGTTGACCAAAAGCCGCGTCTGTTTCATCGCGTCTTCGGCAAGCTTCTTCAGATCGCTTGAGGCTATGCCAACGTCGGCAAGCGACGCCGGTACTTTGCAGTCTCTGCAGATGGCGGCAATGGCATCGACGAAAAGTCGCGCCTTTTGACTGACCGACAGGCCCTCGGTCTTGGGATCGACTATGGGGGCCAGTTCTGCATAAAGCGCCTCGGCCTCCGGCAGGTTGAACCGCAGTACCTGAGTCAGGACCAGCGCATTCGACAAACCGTGCGGAACGTGAAAAATCGCACCGATCGGATAGGCCAGTGCGTGGACAGCGGCTACCGGCGAATTGGCGAATGCCATCCCGGCCAGCATGGAGCCGAGCAGCATTTGCGATCGCGCTTCTACGTTCGAGCCATCTGCGCAGACGATGCGAACGTTCGCCGATAACAAGGCGAGCGCTTGTCGCGCCAATTGATCCGACATCGGATTCTTTTTGTGCCGGCTGGTGTAGGCTTCGATCGCGTGAACCATGGCGTCAATGCCCGTTGCTGCCGTGACGTGCGCGGGCAGACCCAGCGTCAGTTCCGGATCGAGGATCGCCCAGTCCGGCAGCAAACGTGGCGAAACGACCCCCTTCTTTTCCGTCGTCGGAGTTGTCACGATCGCGATCGGGGTCACCTCGGAGCCGGTGCCGGCGGTCGTTGGCACCAAAAGTAACGGCAGCCGCTCTCCCTTGGCGAGACCCACGCCGTAAATGTCATCAAGCCGCTCAGGGGTTTTTGCGAGATAAGCCACCAGCTTCGCCGTGTCGAGCGCACTACCTCCCCCGATCGAAGCTACAAGTCCAATTTCCTTGTCGCGACAGAGCGCAACGGCTCGCTCGATCACGTGGGATGGCGGATCAGCCTCAACGTCCTCGAACACCGTCAATTCGCAGCCAGCGTCAATCAGATCCTTTTCGGCGTTCCGGGTCAGTCCCGCATTTCGTACGCCTCTATCAGTGATCAGCAGTACGCGCGTAACTCCATATCCCGCGACCAGTTCTGCCAGTTTCCGCGAAGCTCCCGCCTCGAAAAGAATGTTCGGCGGCGCCTGGAATGTGAAGGCTTTCATTTCTGTCTCCTGATCTACTGAACCGGTAAGGCCGCAATGGCCGCCGCCCATCGTTCAACATGATAGACCTGACCGGCTTGAACGCCGTCTGGGTTTGGTCAAACGTACACGGCACTAATTACCGCGAGGCCTGGAATTGCTACTTGTTCAGATCGATCGGTGCCGGCTTGCTCATCAGGTTTCCGAGTTCCCGGAACTGCGCATTCATCTTTTCCATCTGCTCTTTCAGATGATTTTGATAGACCGTGCCCATTTCCTGCGGGTCTTTCGCTTGCAGTAACCGCTCTGCGAGTTCGAAGCCAGCTCGCACGTTGGCTTCAGCGAATGCGACTGCCTTTTCATTCATCTCTTTCACGGTTGAGTAAGATGCGCGAACACTGCTGTCCGCTTTCTCACGCATCTTCTGGGACTCGGCCATGTACTTCGACACGGCATCCTTCGCTTTATCGAGCGTGGTCTGCGCCATTTCGCGCATCTTTTCGGTCTGCTCGTTGATTTTATCACTCATCGCACTCTCCTATGTTGGATCCATGGATGCTAGTCCGAAAAGTTCAGTGGCTCACGCCACGGGCTCCTCAACCTGTTTCAGCTTCTCGCGAAGTTCATCGATCAGCACGCGGGAATTTTCGCTGTAATCGATGGGAACGGAAATAAGATGTACCCCGCGGCTCTCAAATGCCCGCTCAAGCGTCGGGATTAGATCGTCAGTGCTTTCAACCTTCGAACCCTTCGCACCGTAGCTCTCGGCGTATTTGACGAAGTCCGGGTTTCCGAAGGTCAGCCCGAAATCGGGGAAATTATCGACTGCCTGCTTCCAGCGGATCATGCCATAGGCAAAGTCTTCCAGTATCAGCACGACGAGGTTGAGCTTGAGACGAACCGCTGTTTCCATTTCCTGCGAATTCATCATGAAGCCGCCATCGCCGCAGACAGCGAGCACCCGTCTTTCAGGGTAAAGCATTGCGGCCATCATCGCCGACGGCAACCCGGCGCCCATCGTCGCCAGAGCGTTGTCGAGAAGCAAGGTATTCGCCACATAAGTTCGGTAGTTGCGCGCGAACCAGATCTTGTACATTCCATTATCGAGCGCGACGATACCGTCCTCGGGAATGACCTTTCGTACATCGTGCACGATGCGTTGCGGGGTGGGCGGCCAACGATCCTCGGTGGCGCGATCGGTGAGACGACTCAAAATACCTTCACGAAGGCCGAGCAAGGCCCCCGCGTTGTGAAGTCGCCCTTCGACACGATCCGCCAGCAGTTCCAGGCTCGGCCCAACATCGCCAACTACCTCGCATTGCGGAAAGTAAACTCTCTCCACGTTAGCGGGCGTGTAACTGACATGGATCACTTGAGGGCCCTTCGGACCCATGATGAACGGCGGTTTTTCAATGGTATCGTGCCCAATGGCAATGATCAGGTCGGCGCGATCGACGGCCTCATGCACGTAATCACGTTCGCTGAGCGCAGCCGTACCCATGTAGAGATTACCTCCCCCAGGTACTGTTCCCTTCCCCATCTGCGTCGTGAAGAATGGAATTTTTGTGCGGCGGACAAACCCGCCGATCCCCGCCGTGCTCCGCGGCCGGGACGCGGCGGCACCCAGCATGATTAGTGGCCGCTTCGCTTTCAGGATCATCTCGGCCGCGCGATCAAGCGACGCACGATGCGCTACCGGGATTTCGATTGGATGCTGAGCCACCATCGCGATGGGTTCCGCTTCTTCGCCGGCCACGTCTTCGGGCAACTCGAGTAAAACAGGCCCCGGCCGCTCTTCCATTGCGATACGGAACGCGTCGCGCACCAAGGTGGGGATGCTGCTTGTGCTGACGATCTGAAGAGAGAGCTTCGTCAAAGGTTTGAATGCACTAACTACGTCTACAATCTGAAACTTTGCCTGACGGCTGCTCATAATGCCCTTTTGTCCCGTGAGCATGATCATGGGCATGGCGCCAAGCAGGGCATAGGCTGCTCCCGTCGTCAGGTTCAGCGCGCCAGGTCCGAGGGTCGTGATACAAACGCCAGGCTTTCCGGTCAGACGTCCGTAGGTTGCGGCCATGAAGGCCGCTCCCTGTTCGTGACGCGTCAGAATCAGCTTAATCGACGAGGTTCGTATGCTCTCGACGACATCCAGATTTTCTTCGCCAGGAACTCCGAAGATGCGGTCGACACCTTCGTTCTCGAGTGCGGCAACGAGCAAATCCGAGCCCTTTGGCATGTCTATACTCCCAGTCTCTTTTCTTTCAACGCGAGCCGTCTTTTCCATGCTTCGCGGGTACATCGTTAGGTCCGGGCGTCGCTACTATCCCAGCCGGCGAATGATGCCCTGAGTAAAATCGCCTGTCGAAGCCTTGCCACCGAGATCTGGCGTCCGGACTCCATTCTTTCGCAAGACTAGATCGATAGCCCTTCCAAGGCGAGTGGAAAGTACCGATAGATCGATGTGATCGAGCATCAGCCCGACCGCGAGCATGAGCGCTGGAGGATTAGTAGCCCTATGCCCGCGAACGTGGACCTTCCTTGATTTAAGTAACAAAAAACGAATTGGATTTAGGTCACTACGTGATCCGCGACAAGATAATCAGCACGAGCGTCACGGTGATGGCGCCTCCGATCCGTGTCGCAATCTGCGCGAACGGCATAAGCTGCATCCGGTTCGCGGCCGTCAGGATGGCCACGTCACCGGTCCCCCCCTGCCCGCTGTGACAGGCGTTGATGATCGCCGACTCGATCGGGTACATATCGAGAAGCCGGCCGACTACTGCGCCCGTTGCCATCAACGTGACGACGGTGCTGAAGATCGTGATTATATTCGGGACGTTGAATGCCGCGACCAGTTTATCCCACGGAGTCAGCGAGACGCCGATGGCGAACAGGAGCGGATAAGTGACCGCGGTTGAAAAGAACTTGTAGACCACGAACCCACCCTGCTGCAGATGGGGCGACACCGCGCTCGTGAGCTTCGCCAGCACGGCAAGGAACAACATGGCCACTGGAGCCGGCAGGCCGAACAGGCGGTGGCACATCACGCCCATGAGATACAAGGTGATAGCGGCCAACCCAGCCGCCGCGACCGTACTTACGTCCATCGGACCGCCCGTTTCAGAGGCGACCTCTTCCCTGGTCGAATCCATGTCGTCGTGTTCGGCGGGCTGAAGGCGTCCTTCGCCCGTTAAACTCGGGTATTGCTTGCCGACGTAGTTCAGGAGACCGGACAGGATGATCGCGGTCAGGCTGCCGAGCATGATCGGCGGCAGGATCTGCGCGAACACATCGCCCTGCGGTTGATGCAGGATTTCCGAATACCCGATCGAAAGCGGGATCGCGCCTTCGCCGACGCCGCCGGCCATTATCGGGAGCACGACAAAGAAGAAGCTGTGGTGGGCGCCGAGGCCCAGCAGGGTCCCTACCAGGGTTCCGACCACGCCCGCCGCGATCGAGCCGAGGGCGAGTGGCACGAATATCTTTACGAAGCCCTTCACGAGAACATTGCGATCCATCCCCAGGATGCTGCCGACGATGATGCAGGCGATGAAGAGGTACAGGAAGTTGGTGTATTTCGTGAACTCGATGATCGATTTCTCGATCTGGGGCGGGATCAGCTTGTAATAGGCAAGCGCCGAGGGAATAAAGGTCGCGAAGATCGCCCCGGCGCCAATGCTCCGCAGCACCGGAATACGCTTGCCGATTTCGGCGCAGGTGAAACCCCCGATGACCAGCACGGCGATCATCATCGAGATGTCACCCTTGATGTCGCCGGTATAGGTGAACCCCGCCAGGAGCGCGAACAGGAGTACGAATACCGGGACTGGAATGATCCCGATCCTTGTATCCATGATCTTCCACCACCCTCTCGGCCACCAGGGTTCGGCGCCCCGGCTGGAGTTCGACGCTGCAACTGAAACATTTGCCGGTTCGGATGTTGCTGGAGCCAGGTCGCTCATTTGAATTCCTTCCTCCCACCGATTCCGTTCTCGTTCTTTGCGACCCTTGGTCGGGCCAACATTGCGCGCCGCGCTCCATCAGTCCTGCGTCGTTCCGAGATCGACCTCGGGCCGCCGGTCGTCGTTCTCCAGGGTGGCATTGTTCGGGTCGTCGAACAGGACTGCCGCTCGCTTCACAAACCTGTCGTCGAATGTTTTCTGCAGATCGATCTTGGCCCCTTCAAGCTCCGGATCGAATCTGGCCAACATGTTGAGCGCGCTGTTCATGCCCTGGGGCGTGACCACGCCGGTCTTCGAATAGATCAGCAAGTTCGATCTGAGGGACTTCACGTAGATGTCGCGGTCGCCTAGAAAATAATCGGGGGGCACCGTGTCCACGACCTCATCGGTCGTCGCCGTGGCGATCCATTTCAGCGTTTTATAGAACGCGGTCACGAGTGCCTGTACGGTATTTGGGTTCGCGGCGATGAAGTCCTGCTTGGCGTAGAGCACCGCGGCCGGATTGGCGCCGCCGAAGATCTCGTAATTGACCCGTGGGAAGCGCGTATCGGTCACGATCCGGATAATTCCGTCCTGCTCGAGCCGCGTGATCACCGGATCGAAGTTCGCCGTTGCGTCGACCTCGCCGTTCTTCATCGCCTCGACCGCCGCCGCGCCACCGCCCACGCCGACGATCGTCGCCTCCGTCGGCCGAAGGCCGGCCTTTGCCATCAGATACAGAACGAAGAAATGAGACGACGAGCCAGGAGCGGTCACGCCGATCTTCATGCCCTTGAGATCGGCGGGTGACTTGTAGCGCCTGTCCTTCCGCACCGCGAGTACAATGCCCGGAAACCGGCCGAGCTCAATCAGCGCGCGGATGTCCTGACCTTTCGCCTGCATGTGAAGGACGTGCTCATAAGCGCCGGTGACGAGATCGACAGACCCGCCGAGCAGCGCGTCGAGCGATTGCGACCCACCCTCGAAATCGACGATCGAGACATTGAGTCCGTAGTCTTTGAAATAGCCGCGGCGTTCGGCCAGAGTAACCGGGAGATAATAAAGGTGCGACTTGTTGGCCACGCCCAGCCTGATTGACGGCTTTTCAAGTCGCTGGGCGCTGCCGACCTGCGGAAAGGCAGTGCACAGAGCCAAGCCGGCCAGGCCGGTCGCAAATGCTCGCCGATCGCACGTCATGCCAAGTTCCCGTCGCTTGCTTTGTCAGCCGGCCGCGGCACCAGGGGGCCCGATGGGATTTCCGTCATCGCTTCCTCCCTAACCGACCAATTATTCAGACATTGCAAGGGTACACGCTATCGGACGGTGTCATGAAAGCAGTTTGAACTCAATTCGGTACAAGTAAACCCAGCAACTGTCCCACCGAGCTGGCGCCCTCCTCGAGATGCAGACCCATAGCCAATACGAAAGCGTCGTCGAATTGTTTCGTCGCATCCTGGCCCGCCCGCATGAGTTTTTCGAGGTATGTCTGTGCGTCCGCGGACGATGGGGTGTTTGTCATGACTTCATCCAGGGAGGTTAGCGATTGCGAACAACGACCAACAATGGATGCAAATGCTACTCCGTTGCTTTGGTATACAAAAGACCCAACTGGCTTCTCGTTTGGGGCTCAGGAATAGAGAATACCGCTGGCAAGCGCTCCGTCGTTAGGCCCGCCACCCGGTCGCTTGTGACGATCCTTGCTGACCGAAATTTTCGGAGCTACAGTCATCAAAAAATAGAAGGAAATATAGGGGGAAATTGCGATGACCATAGCCATTGGACACGACCTCGATCGTGCTGACCGTCGCCGCCGAATTTGGGCGATAATCGGAAGCTCGTCCGGCAACCTTGTCGAATGGTTCGATTTTTACGCTTATGCTTTTACGGCGCTATATTTCGCGCCTTCGTTTTTTCCGAACGGCAATCAAACCACGCAACTTCTCCAGACCGCAGCCGTTTTCGCAATCGGCTTTCTCATGCGGCCGATCGGCGGTTACATCTTCGGCTTCGTTGCCGACAAGTACGGCCGCAAGAATTCAATGATGATCTCGGTGCTGATGATGTGCGCGGGCTCGCTCGCCATCGCAGTGTTGCCGACGTATGCGATGATCGGGACGGCGGCGCCGGTTCTGCTGCTTCTAGCGCGAATGCTGCAGGGCCTGTCGGTCGGCGGTGAATATGGCACCAGCGCAACGTATATGAGCGAAGTGGCGTTGCCGGGCAAACGAGGTTTCTACGCGTCCTTCCAATATGTAACGCTGATCGGCGGCCAGTTGCTGGCTTCCCTGGTCGTGCTCCTGGTCCAGCAGTCTCTTACCGATGGGGAATTGCGGGCGTGGGGTTGGCGCATACCATTCTTCATTGGTGCGGCTTTCGCAATTGTCGCGTTATTCCTGAGAGCCTCACTGACCGAGACCTCGTCAGCTGAAAGTCGCTCACGCAAGGAGGCGGGCTCTCTGCGTGAGATTTTTCGACATCACACGAGGGCATTCCTGATAGTTCTCGGTTTTACCGCCGGCGGGTCGCTGATTTTCTACACCTTTACGACTTACATGCAGAAGTATCTGATCAATACCGCGCATATGAACGACCGCACCGCAAACGTGGTGATGACCGTGGTGCTGTTCACTTACATGATTATGCAGCCGGCATTTGGCATGCTTTCCGACCGGTTCGGCCGCAAGACCTCGATGCTGCTATTTGGCGGACTTGCGACGCTGTGTACGGTGCCGTTGATGTATGCGATCGCTGACGTCAAGAGCCCGCTCGCAGCGTTCGGATTAATCATTGTGGCGCTCGCCATTGTATCGTTTTACACGTCGATAAGCGGGCTGGTGAAATCGGAGATGTTTCCGCCCGAGGTACGCGCGATGAGCGTCGGCCTCGCCTATGCGATTGCCAACGCCATCTTTGGTGGCTCTGCGGAGTATGTTGCGCTCTGGTTCAAGAACAGCGGCGCGGAATCAAACTTTTATTGGTACGTCACCCTTATGTGCGCGATCGCTCTTGTCGCTTCGATCCTGATGCCCGATCCGAAGGTCAAAGGCTATTTACAGGGCGAGGGAACCGAAATCTAGCCAACCCCGGGCACATCGGCCATCGGCCGCAATCGGAACCGCGAGAGGGCGGACTGGCAACGTCGTGGAGCGTCATTGCCCCGGGCCGGCTGGTCAATTTGATCTGGATCAATGCGATCGACTGCATTTGCTATCCAAATTCAATCCACGCTGAAGGGGGGTTAGATGCCAGCCTCACACAATCATCACTGGTCGATTTTCAAAGCGTGGAAAGACTGGAAAGCAGCCTGCTTGGGCTTTCCCGATTCTGATGTTTGTAGCGAAGCCGAACTGAAACGCTGTGCTGATTACCTGGGTATTCCTGTTGCCCAGCTACGTTGGGTTCCAAGTGATGGCCCAGAGCCAATCAGTCTCCTGGTGCGCCGCATGGAAGCGCTTTCGCTCAATTCCGACGAAGTCGCCCACATAGAGCCTGACACATTCCAAGTACTTCGGCAGCGCTGCATAAGGTGTAAGGCGCGTGGACGGTGCGCGTTAGACCTCGCGGACGAAGTCGCCGATCCCGGGTGGCAAAATTGGCGGGATTATTGCCCAAATGCCACGACACTCATGATGCTAAGCACCTGCCAAAGCTGCTCGAAAGCTTACGAATAGAGCATCCGTGTGGGCTTATTATTGGGCCGTATGGCATCTGTTGCCGATCGAGTTTGCACGCGATCGCCGCCCCGGTTCAGGTGATTCCGCCACGTCACCTACAAGGATGGAGTCTTCGCTACACACCGGCCAATCGTCAGCAGCAGTCCCGTGACCGGCGCCGATTCTTGCCTTGGACCAAAAGCGCTTAGTAGCCTCTCGGCAGAATTATCCGAACCCCACTCATGCGGCATCGGCCGGCACAAAGCAGCGAATCTCGATATTGCCGCGAAGATTGACATACCATACGACCGCCTCGCCTAGCGGGTTGCCCGCGTTCCGAATGATCGCTCTCTCGGGTACCTGCCACCACAAACCATTAATCGGAACCCAGTATGCGCCCAAGCGCACGTCGTATTCGGTACGGTGCCCATCCGAGATATCGCAGCAGGGAACTCCGGTGGGACTGTGCACGCCTTTGAACCACGAACGAACGTCGTCGGGGACATTTTCATATTGTCCGCGATCAACCGCGTGGGACGCAGCCGCGAACAAGATCAGCGGAACGAGCATAACAAGTCGCGTGAACCGTCCCATGACAACCTCCGCACAATGAGTCATGCGAACGCAGCGAGGGTAATGAATTTGCCTCAAGACGCCAAGAGCGGACGGCAATTGTAAACAAGGCCGATTTTCACGATGCGGCTCACGCAGAACGGTGGCGCGATCCACAAGAGGCAGCTAACGCAAATCTGACAGAATTGGCTAAGAACCGGAGAGAGGCGTCTGTATCTCGGTGGTAATGCTACAATCGGTTTGCTGCGGTAGTCTGTCTGACTCTAAATCTCGATCTCGGTGCCAAATTCAACAACTTGCCCTGTCGGCACGCCGAAAAATGCAGCGGTACGCTCGGCGTTGCGTTGCAGGAACGCAAACAGCGTCTCGCGCCAAACCCACATGCCGGGGACATCTTCGCTGGGAATGATGGTTTCGCGGCCGATGTAGTAAGTTACATCGGTGAGATCGATGCCGGGTAGCTTGCCTTGATGACAAGCGAGTTTCAGTCCCTCCCCGATCGTCGGATACTGCATGAAGCCGAAGTGCAGGATGACGCGGGTGATACCCTCGATCACCTCGATGACCTCTGCGCGATCTTCATCCGCAATCCGCGGAGATTCATCGATCAACACGGTGACGAGGACTACACGTTGATGCAAAACATGATTGTGCTTGACGAACTGCGTCAACGCGAGCGGCACACCTTTTGCCGCCGACGCCAGAAATACCGCGGTGCCCGCAAGTCTCGCGCGACACCTGCTGACGGCGGTCTCGATCAGGTCTTCTTCCGGTTGACGTAACTTGCCTCGAGCTCGCTCCACGAGCTTGACACCGCTGCGCCATGTCAGCATCAGGAAAGCTATGACGCCTGCGAGCAGCAGCGGGAACCAGCCACCCTCGAACAACTTGGCTGAGTTCGCCGCGAAGAAGATGCAATCGATGATGAAAAAGAAGCCATTGACCGCGATGACGATCACCGGCGGATAACCCCATTGGATTGCCACGAGAGCCGCCAGCAGCGTGGTGATGGCCATCAACAGCGACACCGCGACTCCGTAAGCGCCAGCGAGCGCATCCGATGTTTCAAAGCCGAACACGGCGCCGAGCGTCGCCGCCGCCAGCAACCAGTTAACCAGCGGCACATAGATCTGGCCGATAGAATGACTGGTGGTGTGCTCAATATGCATACGCGGCAGAAATCCGAGCTGAACCGCTTGCTGCGTCAGCGAAAATGCCCCCGAGATAATCGCCTGCGAGGCGATCACCGTCGCCAGGGTCGCGAAGCCAACTAGCGGAAAGTGAAGCCAGTCCGGCGCGAGCTGATAGAACGGATGGTCAAGCGCGGTAGGATCGGTAATCAGCAGCGCAGCCTGCCCAAAATAGTTCAGCACGAGGGAAGGAAGGGCCACAGCGAACCATGCGAGCCGGATCGGGACCCGGCCGAAGTGCCCCATATCGGCGTACATGGCTTCTCCGCCGGTCACTGCAAGAAACGCGGCGCCGAGGACAGCGAAGCTGATGTGAAAGTCCTGGTGGATCAAAAAATTGAACGCATAGAGCGGGCTGACTGCCACGAGCACACCGGGCGATTTGACGATGCCGTGGATGCCGAGCAAGGCGATCAGCAAAAACCACGCCAGCATCACCGGACCGAAGATGTTGCCGATGAAACCCGCGCCCTTCTTCTGAATTGCGAACAGCCCAACCAGGATAATGACCGTGAGCGGCACTACGACTGGCGCCAACGACGGCGCGTCGACCTTCAGGCCCTCGACAGCGCTGAGAACGGAGATCGCCGGCGTAATGGCCCCGTCGCCATAGAGCAATGCTGCGCCAACAAGACCGACAACTAGAAGGTGGGCGCGCCAGGTTCCCTGCTCCGCACTTCTGGCGGACAGCAACGCTAGCAATGCGATGATGCCGCCTTCGCCGCGGTTGTCGGCGCGCAGGATCAGAAGCGCATATTTGAGTGAGATAATGAGGATCAGCGCCCAGAGGATCAGTGATACGACGCCGAGCATCGCCTCGGGTACGAGATCACCGCCATGGGCGGCGGCCCTGGCGGCTTCCTTGAGCGCGTAAAGGGGGCTAGTGCCGATGTCGCCATAGACCACGCCAAGAGCGCCAAGCGTGGCCGCAATCGGGAGGGTCCCCGAGGGTTTTGATGCAGCGGCATGTATGGCTGTCATTGGCCCCCCGATCCGCAGTTTGCCAATTCAGTCTGCAACTTGCCGATACGAATTGCTAGAGGGCGCGGAAGATCTGTCGGGATGATCCGGGTAGCCAGTGCGGCGTTGGTCTCACCTTGGCTGCTTTCTTTTGGTGGGAAGTAGCAGAACTGATCCGGCGCACTGGTTGGAGCGGCCTGGTTGAACAGCGGTTGGCGCTCGCTTCGTTGGTTTTCGGCGAATGCGGAACGTTTGTGGGCGGCGGCGCGCTCTTTGCTCTCTTGCGACACGGCGCGGCGAGACGAGCGAAGAAGTCGGGTTTTGCCGGCGGCTCCCTGTCTAACGCGGTAGTTTTCCTGGCCTCAACCCGCCGTTCCCGAACCCTCAACATGGGCGATGCTGCTCCTCGGCTTCGCTAGCATTGGCTTCATGGCCTATCGTCGGAAGTCGAAGCCAGCATTGATGGCCGCCTGATACAACTATCGCCAGTTTAAGTCTTCCTTCACGCTCCGGAGTAGTTGTCGCCGCGCCACGCCATTCGATCAGCGCGCGGGAGTTCGGCCTGGTCTTGACGCTTTGTTCCTGATCGCGGGCATCGTTCAATGCGGTCGGCTGGTGTTATGGTTGGCTATTCACCCCCGACTGCCAAGGACAAATCTATTGCTTGCGGCTATTATTCGAACGGCAGTCCCACATATTGCTCCGCTAACGCGGCCTGAGCCGCTGTCGAACTCTGCAGATAATCGAATTCGTCAAGCCTGACCCTTCTCGTAAAGTCGTCGTCGTCCGGAAAGACATGAAGCAGTTGCGTCAATTGCCACGAAAGCCGCTCGGCATTCCAAACACGACGCAGCGCCGTTTCGGAATAGCGCTCGAGATAGCGGCCGTCGCTCCTTTTGATCTGCGCGATCAGCGCGCGATGCAGGTAATAGACGTCGGAAACCGCTAGGTTCAAGCCCTTCGCGCCGGTCGGCGGGACGATATGCGCGGAATCGCCCGCCAGAAACAGACGGCCGTAGCTCATCGGTTCGGAGACAAAGCTGCGTAGAGGCGCAATCGATTTCTCGACCGACGGGCCGGTGACGATCTTGTGCGCAATGTCGGGCGGAAAGCGGAGCTTCAGTTCCTCCCAGAACCGTTCGTCCGGCCACTCGTCCGGGTCGGTCGCGAGGTCGCACTGAATGTAATAGCGGCTGAGCATGGGGTTGCGCTGGGAGGCCAGCGCGAAACCGCGGCTATGCTGGGCGTACATGATGTCCCCGAGCGGCGGCGTCTCGGACATGATGCCGAGCCAGCCGAATGGATAGGCGCGCTCGAAGGTCCGGAGACGTTCTTTCGGAATGCCGTTGCGCGACACGCCATGATGACCATCACAGCCCGCGACAAACTCGCATTCCAGCCTCTGCGTTTTGTCGTTCCTCTCGAAGCCAATCCAGGGCCTCTCGCCGGTCAGATCGTGAAGCGTAACCTGCCTGACATCGTCGATCACGCGACCGCCGTCGCGCGCTCTCACGCGATAAAGTTCCTCGGTGATCGCGGTCTGGCCGAACGACCACATCTGCTTGCCGGTATGCCGTTTGGTGTCGATCAAAAAGGGACGGCGGTTTTCCCACGCGATCCAGGTGCCGTCATGGGCATGGCCTTCACGCTCCATCCGCTCGCCGAGCCCGACTTCGCGCAACAGCTTCACGGTGCCGTATTCGAGCACGCCGGCACGGATGCGCTTGAGCACGTGATCCCTGGTCTGCCGCTCAAGAACGACGCTGTCGATGCCATCGAGATGCAGCATGTGGGACAGCAGCATTCCGGCCGGACCACCACCGATGATTGCGACTTGCGTGCGTTCCATGCCCCGGCCACGATTATGTGTTGCGCTTGGAGAGCACGCTAGCCGACATGCATGACGTAGGCAAAGCGCTGGAAACCGACTCATGCACGGCCGTAGTCCTCAGAAATCGGGACGACGCCGCCACTAGAGAGTTTCCTCCTATCGCATTGATCTTATGTGCCCCCTTCTGCTGCTGCGGTTTCCCTGGTCCAGTGGAACTCGGTGCCATCAACCCAGATGCAGTGCATGATGGTCAATCTAAAGACCGCAAAGGTGCTCGGCCTCAACGTTCCCTAGACGCTGCTCGCCCGCGCCGACGAGGTGATTGAATAGCCAGATTTCCCGGAAAATGTGCGATGCCGGTCATTCTCGCGCCAATATCAAACGTTCATCGGAGGGTTGGATCGGACGCCTCGCGGGTCGACCGAGCGGTTCGAGGCGATGTAGTCGATCTCGCCGCGCGTAGTACCGATATCCATTAGCTCCCTGTTGCGCCGGACAAACCGGCACGCAGCCCTTTCGCGTTCGCGCCGATCCTGAAACGCTGCGATTAATGCTCAAGCCATGTGAAGCATTTCACATTTTTTTATTGCCGTATGAGTATAGAACAGATTTCGTTCGTTACCGCCGATTGAGAACAAAGCGGCGCGATAGCGAGATTTCCAAAGCCCCCGCAAAGCAGGACTAAGCATGTGAGTCCCCTTATTCTCGTCGTCGACGACGAATCTGATGTAGAAATGCTTTTTCGCCAGCAGTTTAGGCGCGACCTCCGCGCCGGCCGCTTCACGATGGATTTTGCGCAGTCGGCGGATAGCGCCCTTCGACGCATCAGCGGCGCGGCGGGCGCATCATTGGTCCTGATCCTTTCCGACATCAACATGCCCGGAATGAGCGGCCTTGAACTTTTGCCGAAGGCGAAAGCCGCTCGACCGGACGTTCCCGTCATTGTGATCACCGCCTACGGCGACGCTGAGACCAAGCGAAACGCTCTGGAAGGCGGCGCGGAGACACTTTTGACGAAGCCCATCGATTTTGTTTTGCTTCGCAATGAAATCGACGGCCGCATCGCAAGGGCCGCGTGATCGACGTCTAAAGATCCTCGGGCGGAAATCAAAAGCAGCTATACGCTCTTGCAATGTGCAGATATCATCCGTGTGCGGTCGTGGCAATTGGAGCGAGAAAAATCCTTCGATGCGGACGCCTATGCCAACCCTTGCGATGTTAGCGCTAGTCGGATTTTGCAGTCAGGCCAACGCGCAGACGCAATGCCCCGAATTGGCCCGCCTGCGCAGCGAGGCTGCAGACGCCTCAAAACCGACGAAGCGCGCCCTAACATCGGACCGCTGCGAAGCGTACATTCGTTCTTCTATGGCATGGGGTGTAATGGTCCAATACGCGAATGACCATCGCGAGTTGTGTGACATTTCTATCCGGTCGCTGAGCGAGTTCGAGAAATATCACCGCGAGGCGGTAAGTGCGCGCGACAATGTCTGCGCAGGCCGCCCTGTTCGGCCATTTCCACCAGAAATCATTCAACGTTGAGACGCTCCGACGGTCGGGCCATTCCTCACGACCATGTCTGAATCCGGGTCATTCGCGACCAAATTGGGCTGTCCGCACCATGTCCGGTTTCCTCCTGATAGCGACCGAATTGCAGGCATCGCGGCACGTCTCAAACGTGCCGCCTCTATTGCGCGAAGCCGCTCTCCTGGCGCAAAGCGGAAAACATTTGCGCGCTATGAGCTTTTTCGCTTTTGAGACCCTTCTCGGACGTCGACCGGGGTGTGCAGATGAGGGCCCCGGTAAAACCGTTTCTCGTGAGTGTTGTTCACGTCGTCATATCCATTCAAAGCCCCCGACGAAATCGATGACATAACGCTTGGCAAGCTACGCTGCTGCTTTGCGACCTTCAAACCGATCCAGTTTTCACTCAAACGCGACAGTTACGTCAGCTATGTGCCGATACCGTTGTTACAAAATCTTTTTGCATCGAGTCTCACGATTTTCCGGGCCGTAGGCGCGGCGATCGAACGATCATTTGAGGGACCACGCAATTTGCGATGGACCAGGAAGCCTACTGTACGTATTGCGGCAATTTGCCCGATGCTGCGGACTCTAGCAGCCTGAGCGATAACGTCGCGATCACTCCAACTGAAAAATTATGGTGCGATCGGTCGGCGGGTCTGTAAAAGTCTCAGGATTGCGAAGCTGGCGGCGGCCGCGGCGAGGTGCTTGAGCGTATGCCCGCTCACAATCGAGCCGAGCGAATAGATTTTCTCGTCAAGGAATTCCAGCAATTTGGCCAGCGCGTACAGCGCCGCGGCGATTACCCAATAGCGGGTGCCGGTATATTTCGGCGGAAACAGCCGGAGGATAAGGACCAAGGCGAGAAAAGGAAAGAACTGCGCCCAAGCATAAAGCCGCAAATCGTCGGTCCAACGCCATAGCAAAAGGCTGAAAATGCCGATGGCCAGCAGCGGCCGCAACAGCATCGCGCCCGCTCTCGCATCGACGCGCTCCTCGACGACGGCGGAAAGGATGGCGGCGAAGCAGATGGTCATGGGCAACCGATCCCAAAACAGGGTGCTGTCGTTCGGATCCAGATGATAGTAGGACGAGCCAAAGCCGGTCAGAAATATTCCGACAAAAAGCACGGTGGTCGTCGCGTCGCGATGAAATTGCAGCAAACCGACTGCGCCCACAGCGACGAATGGCAGATTTGAAACAACATTCCAGAAGTTCGGGATACCGAACAATTCGCGCTGGTCGGCGAACTGATGGTAGGCCTGATCCTGTAACAGCGGCGGAAGCGGCAGCAATGCCACCAGCGAGGCAATCATCAATCCGTACAGAACCGGGACGGGACGGGTTCGGACGATGCTTCCGATGGTCATTTAACAATTTGCCTTCCAAGATCGCGCCCGACCGCACCAGATCTTCGCGGATAACGATCGATGCCAAGGACTCAAAGTAATCCCGGATAGGCATGAACGAGCCCAGATCTACCCGAGCGCTCTTAACAAGAGAAGTCCGGTCGGTATACCTTTCCCGCCAACCCGTCCATTGTGACATGATACACGCCTTGGCGCCATTCCGAGCGGCGACGCGCTGGTTCAACTAGCCGGAGAAGCAATGAGTTCGTTCCGCAGATTCCTCACCAGACCTTTCGGCTGGCTGATCGCGGTCGCCGGCTTTTTGTGCCTGGCCGTGCCTCTCGCCTGGGCTACCCTGGTCATCTACTATTCGAATTTGCCGTGGGCCGGCGTGCGCATTGGATTGGCGATCGCCTTCGCGGCGTTCGCAATCTGGGCGCTCTGGTTCTCCCGCCAACGCCGCATGTTCGTGTTGGCCGTCGTGCTGTTTTTCGGAGTAGTGGCCTGGTGGATCTCCATCCGTCCCTCGCACGATCGCAACTGGCGACCGGAAGTCGCCGTCATGCCGCGCGCCACGATCGATGGCGATCACGTGCACTTGACCGGCGTCCGCAACTTCCAGTACCGCTCCCGGAACGACTTCACGGTGGGCTACCAGGAGCGTGACGTGCTGCTGTCGCATCTGGTCGCGCTCGATTTCTACGTGTCCTACTTTACCGAGGGGCCGGTCGGACATACTTTCCTGAGCTTCATCTTCGACAACGCGCCGCCGCTGAGCATTTCCATCGAGACCCGGCCCGAGGTCGGCGAGGGCTTCGCGCCGGTCGCCTCCCTGTTCAAGCAGTTT
The DNA here is from genome assembly GCA_963732455.1 of uncultured Alphaproteobacteria bacterium. Classification (GTDB taxonomy): domain Bacteria; phylum Pseudomonadota; class Alphaproteobacteria; order Rhizobiales; family Xanthobacteraceae; genus Bradyrhizobium. The sequence continues at coordinate 319,634 of CAVSZM010000007.1, forward strand.
GAACTGATCTACGTGGTAGGCGACGAACGCGACATCGTGGGCGTCCGCACCAATCACCGCGACGAGCCGGTGTATCTCTATCGGCTCAATAGCTCGGCTGTCGATGCGCGCCGGCTGTTCCTGGTCTACCTCGCGCGGATCAACGAACTCGCCGATCACCCCGAATTCTATCATTTGCTGACCAACAGCTGCACCATCAACATCGTGCGTTACGCGAACGCCGCCGGTCGGGGCGGCGGGTTCGAGCTGCGCCATCTGCTCAACGGTCTGGTCGATGGCTACCTCTATGAACTTCGGGCCGAATTGACACCACGTTACCGTTTGACGAACTCCGGCGGCGCTCCCTGATCAATGATGCGGCGCGGGCGGCCGATGGCGCCCCCGATTTCTCGCAGAGAATACGGGTGTCCCTGCCGACCATGCCTCACTGAGGTGTACGCACCTTGAGACCAAGCCGTGACTTGAGACTCGTCATTTCGGGCTATCGTTTCGCGCTAAAATTCAGCGCGACAAGCGCGGCGATGGCGAACCTTCCCTCAGCGAACATTTCGTACCGAACCAATGATCGCTGATCGGGGGCGCTGCTAATTCTTGCCAAAAGGACAAATTGAACGACCAACACGGTCGACATTTTGGAATGTTCCGACGTGCGACTCACCGTTGTGGAAAGCCCTGACTTGAACATCGGACACGCCGGTCGAGGAGAGCACGCCGATCACCGGCATCCTGGCGTTCTGCGCACTTGCCGCGAGCGGCCAAGCAGCCGCGGCGGCGCCCACAAGCGTGATGAATTCGCGCCGCCTCATTCAATCACCTCGTCGGCGCGGCCGAGCAGCGTCGGTGGCACGGTGAGGCTGAGTGCCTTGGCGGTCTTGAGGTTTACCACCAGTTCGAACTTGGTGGGCTGTTCGACAGGCAAATCAGCTGGCTTGGCACCCTTGAAAATCTTGTCGATGAAGGCGGCGGACCGACGAAATTGATCCGGTAAATTAGCGCCATAAGTCAGAAGCAAACCCGCCTCGGCATACTCCCTTGTCGTAGAGATTGCCGGTAGCCTGTCTCTGACGGCCATGGCGGCAATCTGGCCGCGATAGTTGGCCAGCAGAGGCTCCGACAACACGACGAACGCCTGCGCGCGCTCCCTCACCATCGTCGCAAACGCAGGTTCTAGGGTGTCCAGTCCGAGCACTTCGGCCGGGACTAGCGTCAACCCCATTGCTTGGGCTGGCTTGTTCATCGACGTTAGCCTGTTTCGATTGGGCGTAAAGTCCGGATTCCACAGAATGCCGACACGCAATAGGTTCGGCAGCGCTTCCTTCAACAACTCAAGCCGCTTGTCGTTTAGCTCGCCGCCGGTGTCTTGAGCAAACCCGGTGACGTTGCGCCCGGGGTGCGCGAGACTGGAGACGAGACCAACGCCGACGGGATCGACGCTGTTGGTCATGACAATCGGGATGGTCGTGGTTAACCTCATGACCGTAAGCGTGTTCGCATTAGACCCGGTGGTAATGACGTCCACGCCGAGCCGGACCAATTCCGCAGCAAGCGCGGGCACCCGATCCATCTCCCCGTCGGCGAAGCGGTACTCGATGACTACATTCTCTCCAACGCGGTAGCCGAGGCTCCGCAGGCCCTCCTCGAATGGCTTGATGATATGGATCGTTTGCTCCCGAGAGCCGATTGAGAGCCAGCCTACGCGGTAGACCCGCCCTGGCTGCTGAGCGCGCGCGGCGAGCGGCCACCCCGCAGCCGCGCCGCCAGCTATCGCAATGAACTCGCGCCGCTTCATTGAGCCCCCGAGGGAAACGCCCGATCGATGCTTGAAGCCTAACACTTTGCGACGGGGCGGCGAGTGAGAATGGACAAACAATCGGCTTCCGACGCTGCGACCGAGTGTCCGTTCCGCGTCAAACTGAGACCTTGGCCTCGTCTAGGCTAGGTCCGTTGATCCGGCATTCCGACAGCGGCCGAAACGCGGACATCCCGGTTCGGCAGCTTCGTGCCAATTTCGTGAAGTGACCACACTCATTCGATCACTTCGTCGGCGCGGGCGAGCAGAGTTGGTGGCACAGAGATGCCAAGCGCTTTGGCGGTCTTGAGGTTGATGACCAGTTCGAATTTCGTGACCTGCTGCACCGGCAGATCAGCAGGCTTGTCACCCTTCAGGACGCGGCCGGCATAAAGGCCGACCTGCCTGTAGGCGTCAGGATAGTTCGTTCCATAACTCAGCAGGCCGCCGGCCTCGGAAAATTCGCGGATGGGATAGATCGCTGGGATCCTGTAGCGCGCCGCCAGCGCCACAAGCTGACCGCGGTTATTCGTGAACACGGCGTCAGCGCTTATCATGACCGCATCGATACGCTCGCGGACCAGCGCGTCGAAAGTATCCTCGAATTCACCCGGCGCGCTGGCCTTCTGAAACAACAGCCTGACGCCGAACGTATTTGCGGCCGCCTTCATGTCCCGGACCACAGCCTCGTCGGCGGAGACGTTGCCGGTGGGGGTGAACAGGAAGGCGATTGACCGGGCCACGGGAATCAACTCGTGCAAGAGCTCAATGCGCTTGATCAGCAGAGGCGGATTGAGGGTGAAAATACCGGTGACGTTGCCGCCGGGCCGATTCAAGCTGGTGACAAAGCCGCTCGCCACCGGATCAAAACCTGTAAAGAAAACGACCGGAATTGATGCGGTGGCCGCGCGGGTCGCCGACAATGCCGGCCCTGAGCCGGTGATGATCGCCGCGACCTGGGCTTGCGCCAGTTCGTTCGCCAGAGCCGGCAGCCGGTCGGCATGATAGTCGGCAAAGCGAAACTGAACCGACAGGTTACGGCCCTCGACATACCCTGCTTCAACGAGGCCCCGGCTGATGAAAGCGAAAACTCTCCGCGCCTCGTCCAGCGTTCCCAGGCCAAGAAAGCCAATAACCGGCATGGCCGGTTGCTGCGCTCGCGCTACCAGCGGCCACGCCGCCGTTGCGCCCGCTGCGAGACCTAGAAATTCCCGCCGTCTCATTCCCGCCCCACGCCCAGGAGACGGCATTGTAACTGCTCAACCGATTACTTTGATAGAGCTAAAACCAGCATCGGAAGCTGCACCGAAGTTGCGCTCAATGTCGCCTGGTTCAATCCTTACCGAGGGGGGGTGCCCGCCCAATGTCTGCCGCAAATGAAACCGAGGGGATTTAGGCACAAGGCCGGCAACGCTCCCTGCCCCGGCTGCGTGTATAAAGACTGCAATATCGATAAGCTCGAGAAAGACGAAGGGCGCGGGTTATACGCAAGGGATAACTACTTTGATCGACCGCCGGAAGAAAGGCGTGCCGAACTCGAAATTAGGCTGGCTCAATACTAGCCGCCCGGAGGGTAAAGGCGAAATGATACGTCCAAAAAACCCGATAAAGCCGAAGCGGAAGGCGCTGAAAACGAAGTCGCGTCTGAAACGGGCCGACACTCGTTCGATCAAGAACCTTGGCAAGCCGGTCAAACGAAGGTGAAGCCGAGGGACCACCCCTATTATCGAAGCGGACCGTCCAAGACTTGGCGAAAAACCCGTTGAGCGAGGCGGTGCGGCGGGAACGAGAGGAGGAGTGGAAATAATCTAGCCGCGTCCCTGCAAACCCCCTGGATGCTTGACACCGAAACGTCGTCTGCCTTTAAGTTAGGAATGCGGGAGGGGCCGGTTTCGAACGAACTCAATCAACCGCGGTGCTCAAGCACTCACAAAGAATTTGATGATAGGCTTAGAGCAATGTTTTGCATTACACCGGAGAAGGTCGGATGAACAATCTAACCATTGCCGTTATCGCAATCGCGGTCGCGCAAGCACTGACGATACTTCTCACCATCGGTCGCGATAGAGAAATCAAGAAACTGCGCGAACTGGTCACTCAGCAGCGGCTATTCATCAGTGAGATAAAGGGATGGCTACTGCGGGAGAGGATTGAGCTTGCTCAACCGCGACGAATAAAACCTGATCGCAGACCAATAGCTGACGAAATCAGAGTATCTGAAAACAAGACACCTGAAATCAAAATACCTGGAATCAAGGCACCTGAAATCGTACCTGGAAACAACGCTCCTGAAATCAAAATACCTGAAATCAAGGCACCTGAAATCGTACCTGAAAACAACGCTCCTGAAATCAAAATGCCTGAGGTTAAAGTGCCGGAGCAACCGGTAACGCTGAAAGACTTACTTGCCACCGTGCAAACGGATACCCCTGAAGATGAAACCAAGGAAGATGCAACTAAACGACTGACTAAAGCCACCAATTGGTTGAAAGAGGACGTCGACAAAGCGCGCGAGATCGTCGCCGTCCTGCATGGCAAACCACCAGGGTGGATCGGGTGAAGGAAAGCCCGCCGGTTTGGAAAGTATGCTACGCGTGCCCGCTTGAACAAATCCTGATCAGCCGATCCATCTATCCACAGGGACGCATGGTGTTTCCGCACTGAGCCAAACCGCTCCGAGTGAGGTGACTGCCCTTTTCGTAGCGGCTTTACCGATGAATCCCAATAGTAAAATAATATTACTAGTCGTTGGCTCGCGTCCGTGAAATAATGACGGCTGCGGCCCACAACGGGTGGCCGGAAGGTTGCCATGGCACCGCAAATTCGGTGCAGGTGGCCCCGGACTAACAATCTAGGGAGAACGCCCTCATGTCTTTCAAAGCCCTTCTTGCGGCCACCGCCACGGCCGCCTTACTGCTCTCGCTGCCAGCCAGCGCCGCTCAACTCACCATCGGCTTTTCCCAGATCGGATCGGAATCCGGCTGGCGAGCCGCCGAGACGTCGGTCTCGAAACAGGAGGCGGCCAAACGACAGGTCAATTTCAAGATCGCCGATGCCCAGCAGAAGCAGGAGAACCAGATCAAGGCGATCCGCTCCTTCATTGCTCAAGGTGTCGACGCCATCTTCCTTGCCCCCGTCGTCGCGAGCGGCTGGGACGCTGTGCTGAAGGAAGCCAAGGAAGCCAAGATCCCGGTGGTGCTGCTCGATCGCGATATCGATCCGTCCGGCAAGGAGCTTTATCTTACCGCCGTCACCTCGGACAGCGTCCATGAGGGCGCGGTCGCGGGCGAATGGCTGGCGAAGACGATCGGCGACAAGTCATGCAACGTGGTTGAACTGCAGGGAACGGTCGGCGCGAGCGTCGCGACCAACCGCAAGAAGGGCTTCGACAGCGTCGTCGCCAAGCACGCGAATATCAAGGTCGTGCGCAGCCAGACCGGTGACTTCACCCGCGCCAAAGGCAAGGAGGTAATGGAGAGTTTCATCAAGGCCGAAAACGGAGGCAAATCAATCTGCGCGGTGTATGCCCATAATGACGACATGATGGTGGGCGCGATCCAGGCGATGAAGGAGGCAGGACTCAAGCCGGGAAAGGATATCCTTACCGTCTCGATCGACGCGGTGCCTGACATCTTCAAGGCCATGGCCGCGGGCGAAGCAAATGCCACGGTCGAACTCACGCCGAACATGGCCGGCCCGGCGCTCGATGCGATCATCGCCTACAAGGAAAAGGGCAGCGCGCCGCCGAAGTGGATCCAGACCGAATCGAAACTCTATACGGCGGCCGACGATCCGCAGAAGATCTACGAGAGCAAGAAGGGTCTCGGCTACTGACCCGAGTGGCGCCGCCGTCCGCCATCGATTAGGCCCGCCGGCGCAATCCCTTTCGACGAAACCGTCTCGTCGGTAAACATGTCGCGCGTCCGCATCTGTGCGGACGCCGGTGGGAGTAATGACGCCATGGACAGCCCCGATCTTGCTCCGGCTCTTCTTGAGGTGCGCGGGCTCAGCAAGAGCTTCGGGCCGCTGCGCGCGCTGCACGATGTCGATTTCACCCTCCGCACCGGCGAGATCCATGCTTTGCTCGGCGAGAACGGCGCCGGCAAATCCACGCTGATCAAGGTCGTCACCGGAGTACTCGCGCGCGACGCGGGAGTTGTCCGCCTCGACGGCGTCGATATCGCCCCACGCTCGGCCAAGGCCGCACTCGATGCAGGCATTGCCACCGTCTATCAAGAGGTAAACCTTCTGCCGAATCTTTCTGTGGCGCAGAATCTGTTTCTGGGCCGCCAGCCGACGCGCTTTGGCGTGGTACAGGAGAACGAGATGCGCCGGCAAGCCAAGGTGCTGCTGGCGGAGTTCGGCCTTCACATCGACGTTGCCGCGTCCCTTGGCGACTATTCCGTTGCGGTACAACACGTCATCGCAATCGCGCGAGCCGTCGATCTGTCGGCGCGCGTGCTGGTCCTTGACGAGCCTACCTCGAGCCTCGACCGTCACGAAGTCGAGATCCTGTTCAGGGTCATGCGCCAGCTCGCCGGGCGCGGCATCGGCATCGTCTTCGTCAGCCATTTTCTTGATCAGGTCTACGAGATATCCGATCGCATCACCGTACTGCGCAATGGGCTTCTCATTGGAGAGCGCGAGACTGCGTCTTTGCCGCGCCTCGAACTGATCCGCATGATGCTGGGTCGGGAACTCGCGGAGACCACCAGCGAACGTGCCGCCGCCCGCACTCATCAAACCCGTGACGTCTGCGTCAGCTTCGAGCGATACGGCAAGACCGGTTATGTCGCCCCGTTCGATCTCGAGTTGCGCCACGGCGAAGTGGTCGGCCTCGCCGGGCTGCTCGGTTCCGGCCGAACCGAGACGGCGCGCTTGGTGTTCGGCGTCGAACGCGCCGATATCGGGCAAGCAAGGGTCGAGGGCGCGCCGGTGCGTCTGCAGTCGCCACGCGACGCCGTGCGGCATGGCTTTGGCTATTGCCCCGAGGAGCGCAAGACGGAGGGCATTGTCGCCGATCTCACCGTGCGCGAGAACATCGTGCTGGCGCTTCAGGCCAAGCGCGGATTGCACCGGCTAATCTCGCGCGGCGAGCAGGACGAAATCGCCATGCGCTTCATCAAGCTTCTGGACATCCGGCCGCCGGAGCCCGAGCGGCCGATGGGGCTATTGTCCGGCGGCAACCAGCAGAAGGTGCTGCTGGCGCGCTGGCTTGCTACCGCGCCCCGCCTCCTGGTGCTCGACGAGCCGACGAGAGGCATCGATGTGGGGGCCCATGCCGAGATCATCCGCCTGATTCGCGATCTTTGCGACAAAGGACTTGCGCTGCTGGTGATCTCCTCCGAACTCGACGAGATCGTAACCTATTCGGACCGAGTGATCGTGCTGCGCGATCGCGCCCACGTCGATGAGTTGCACGGGGACGCGATCAACGTATCAAACATCCTCTCAGCCATCGCAGCCGACGGTCCGGCGCGCGCGCATGAGGGTCGGCGATGATGCCTCGCCTGCCACGCCGCGGCTTCGCCCAGGTCTTCGCGCTCGTCGTCATCATATTGCTCGACCGCGCCGTATCGCCGCAATTCTTCGACCTGCGCCTGCAGGATGGCCGGTTATTCGGAAGCATGGTCGACGTTCTCAACCGGGGCGCGCCGGTGGCGCTGTTGTCGCTCGGAATGGTGCTGGTGATCGCCACGCGCGGCATCGACCTGTCGGTGGGGGCGGTGATGGCGATCGCGGGCGCCATTGCGGCGAGCCTCGCGGATAGCCATGGGCTGCCGCTGGTCTTGACCGCTGCACTCGGCGCCGGGCTGATCTGCGGCCTGTGGAACGGCATTCTCGTCGCCGTGTTCGGCATTCAGCCTATCATCGCCACGCTGATCCTGATGGTTGCCGGCAGGGGAATTGCCCAGCTCATCACTGAAGGACGCATCGTCACCTTCAGTTCGCCCGATCTGGTCTGGCTCGGCAATGGCAGTGTCCTTGGCCTGCCTGTGCCGGTGCTCATCATCGCCGGCATGCTGATCCTCACCGGCGCCGTGGTGCGCTGGTCGGCACTCGGGCTTCTCATCGAGGCAACCGGCGGCAATGCGCGCGCCAGTGAACTCGCCGGCATCGGGACGCGCGCGATGATTCTTGCCGTCTATTCCTGGTGCGGCCTCTGCGCGGCGCTTGCCGGCGTTATCGCCGCGGCCGATATCATGGGCGCAGATGCCAACAATGCCGGCCTGTGGCTTGAGCTCGATGCGATCCTTGCCGTGGTGATTGGCGGTACCTCGCTGTTCGGCGGGCGCTTCAGCCTGGTGCTCGCGGTGACGGGGGCGCTGATCATCCAGGCGATGAACACGGGGATCCTGCTGTCCGGCTATCCTCCCGAACTCAATCTCCTGCTCAAAGCGGGCGTGGTACTCGCGGTGCTGTTACTGCAGTCACCGCGCCTAGTCGGCATCACCCGCTTTGCCGCTCGTTTGCGGGAAGCAAAAGCATGAGACGCCTGCCGCCCGCCGTTATCACCGCCATCGTGCTCGTCGCCGGTTTCGCGATCTGCGCGATGCAGTTTCCCCATATCGCGTCGACTCGCGTGGTCGCCAATCTTCTCACCGACAACGCCTTTCTCGGCATTGTCGCGACCGGCATGACGTTCGTGATTATTTCCGGCGGCATAGATCTGTCGGTCGGTTCGGTGATCGGCTTCACCACCGTGTTCGTCGCTCTCTCAATCGAGCGGCTGGGCATTCCGCCATCGCTGGCCTTCGCCGCCATCCTTGTCATCTGCGCTGCGTTCGGTGCCGCGACGGGCAGCGTCATTCATGTCTTCGACCTGCCGCCTTTCATCGTCACGCTCGCCGGCATGTTTCTCGCCCGAGGCGCAAGTTTTCTGCTGTCGACGGAATCGATCCCCATTACTGCGCCGGTCTATTCGGCGGTCTCGGATTTCGCGCTCCGGCTGCCCGGCGGCGGACGATTGACGGCGATCGCGCTGATCATGCTGGTCGTCGTCGTGGCCGGCGCGCTGCTGCTGCAGCTCACGCGCTTCGGAGCCAATGTCTTTGCACTCGGAGGCAGCCGGGTCACCACGGAGTTGATGGGCATCCCGGTCGGCTCGATGACGGTGCGGATCTACATGCTCTCGAGCGTGCTGTCGGGCCTCGCCGGCATTGTCTTCTCGTTCTATACCGCCGCCGGCTATTCGCTTTCCGCGGTGGGCGTCGAACTCGATACCATCGCGGCGGTGGTGATTGGGGGCACCCTGCTCACCGGCGGTCAGGGCTCGGTGATCGGAACGTTTCTCGGCGTCCTGATCCAGGGCCTGATCCAGACTTACATAACTTTTGACGGGACGCTCTCGAGTTGGTGGACGAAGATCGTGACCGGAATCCTGCTGTTCGCCTTTATTGCCCTGCAGCAGGCGATGATCGCCATCGCGCGTCGCCCGGCGGTCAGCAAGGCAGAAGCAAAACCATGACATCGCGCCTCGTCGTCATTCCCACCCGACGTGCCCATTCCAACCACGCTGAAGTCGCGCGCAGCATCGGCATCGACATCATCGCCGGCCGCTATGCCGAGGGGACGCGGTTGCCCGGCGACGCCGAACTCACCGTGATGTTTGGGGTGTCGCGGCCGGTACTGCGGGAAAGCGTGAAGACGCTGGTTGCCAAGGGGCTGCTCAGCACCAAGGCGCGGGTTGGCACCGTGGTGCGCGAGCGTGGAGCCTGGAACATGTTCGACGCCGACGTGCTGGCCTGGCATCTCGACGCGGGCATCGACAAGCGCTTCCTCGGCGATCTCGCGGAGATTCGTCTCGCCGTCGAGCCGCGGGCGGCGGCGCTCGCAGCAGCGCGACGCTCGGATGCGGATATCGCGGAGCTGCGGCGCAGTATGGATCGGATGCGGCGCGAGGCATCTGACTCGGTCGGCTTTGCCGACGCCGACCTCGCCCTGCACATCGCCGTCGCCAACGCGTCCGGCAACCTGTTCATGCGCTCGATCGGAAACGTGATCGAGGCGGCGTTACGCGCATCGTTCCTGCTCAGTGCGCCGGTAGCGCCGCAGGATCGCGAGACGGTGCTGCTGTGGCACCAACGCATCGTCGATGCGATCGCGGCCGGGGAGGCCGACGCGGCGGCGGCAGCCATTGTCGAGGTCATTCACAACGGAATGCGTCGGCACGAAGCGCCGCGGCTCCGCAGGCAGCGGCGGAAGCCGCCATGAACGCTGAATCGGGAGACCAGCCATGACAGCGCTGCGCCTCGCCATTGTCGGCTTGGGCAAGGTCGCGCGCGATCAACATGTTCCCGCCATCGCCGCGACAGATGGCGTGACGCTTGCCGCGATCGCCAGCCGCAGTGCCTCGCTTCCGGATTTGCCGCATTTCACCACGCTCGAGGAGTTGCTGCGCGACGGTCCGCCGATTGATGCGGTCGCCCTCTGCACGCCGCCGCAGGTGCGGCGCGCCCAGGCAGCAACCGCGCTGGCGGCCGGCAAACACGTGATGCTGGAAAAACCGCCTGGTGCGAGCGTCAGTGAAATCGATCCCTTGATCGGGTTGGCGACGCGCGTCGGCCGAACGCTGTTCGCGGCATGGCATTCGCGCTTTGCACCGGCGGTTGAGCCGGCGCGGCGCTGGCTCGCGCCTCGCCGCATCAGTTCGGTGAAGATCAGTTGGAAGGAGGACGTCCGCGTCTGGCATCCGGGGCAGAGCTGGATTTGGGAACCGGGCGGCCTCGGCGTTTTCGATCCCGGCATCAATGCGCTGTCAATCCTCACCAAAATCCTGCCTCAGCCGCTGTTCGTGAAAGCGGCCGAGCTTTGCTTCCCCACCAATCGCGAGGCTCCGATAGCAGCGCATCTTTCGCTTGCAGATGGCGAGGGTCTGCCGATCGCAGCTGAATTCGACTTCCGGCAGAGCGGTCCGCAGAGATGGGACATCCTCGTCGAAACGGATGGCGGCCCGCTGATACTCTCCGCCGGCGGTGCTAGATTGGTCGCAGGCGGCGAGGTCGTGGTCGACGTGGCGGAAGCGGAATATCGGGGTTTGTACCGCCGCTTTGTCGAGTTGGCGACGACCGGGACCAGCGATGTCGACCTGACGCCGCTCCGCCTCGTGTCCGATGCTTTCATGCTCGGCCGGCGCAAGATCGTTGAAGCCTTCGAAGATTGACCATGGTTGACGCAGCGACAGGTGTTGCAATGGATGTATTCGGCGTGTTGCCGGATGGCCGTCCAGTCGAGCGCGTGTCGCTCCGTGCGGCGAACGGTTTTGAAGCGCGTATCATAATGTACGGCGCCGCGCTGCAGGCGTTGATCGTGCCCGACGCGGAGGGCCGTTGCGATGATGTCGTGCTGGGGCACGACGATCTTGAAGGTTATCTCGGCAAGCGGCGATTCTTCGGCGCGACCGTCGGTCGCTATGCCAATCGCATCGCCCATGCGCGTTTCGTGCTCGATGGCGATGTCGTGCACCTGCCCGCCAATGACGGTCCGCATGCGCTTCATGGCGGGCTCGCCGGCTTTGACCGGCAGCTCTGGCAGCTCGCCGAAATCGAGCGCGGCGCAGAGCCTTCGGCTACGCTCGCATATGTCAGCGCCCACGGCGAGGAGGGCTATCCCGCTCGGCTGGACGTTCGCGTCACCTATCGCCTGACGGGTCCCGCCGAATTGTCGGTTAGCTTCGCGGCATGGGCGGACCGTCCCACGATCGTCAACCTGACCAATCACAGCTTCTTCAATCTCGATGGCGCTGCGTCGGGCGCGGACATCCTTGACCATCGGTTGACAATCGCCGCCGACCGCTTTCTCGCGATTGATCCTGACGCGATCCCGCTGCAAGAGCCGCCTCGGGCGACGGCTGGCACACTTTTCGATTTCCGCACCGCTTCAACGATCGGTGCCCGGATCCGCAGCGACGACGTGCAGTTGCGGAACGGCAAAGGGTACGACCATAATTTCTGCCTGGATAGCGTTCGTGGACTGCGGTTTGCCGCACGGCTCGAAGCGCCACGGTCCGGTCGAACCCTCGAACTCCTGACCGATCAGCCTGGCCTGCAGGTCTATTCGGGAAACTATCTCGATGGTTCGATCTCCGGAAAGCGAGGACGGCTGTATCGGCAATCGGCTGGGATCTGTCTTGAACCGCAGATCTGGCCGGATGCGCCCAACCGGCCGGACTTTCCAGCCGCGCGCCTCGCACCCGACAGCGTCTATCGGCACCGCAGCGTCTATCGCTTCGTTTCTGCAGGCTTGGTGCAATGATGTGGCGGATTGACAAGATGGAACAGGTCCCGACTTCCATTCTATCAGCCGAGCGCTGCCATCTGGGCGAGGGGCCGACCTATGATGCGGCCACCGACACCGCCTGGTGGTTCGACATCCTGGAGGGACGGTTGTTCGAGGCTCACCTCGGCAATGGGCAGATCCGCAGCCACTTGCTCGGCAGAATGGCAAGCGCGCTGGGACGCATCGACGCGAAGCGGCAGCTCATCGCTGCGGAAGATGGCCTTTACATTCGATCCGTCGCCAACGGCAGCATGACACTCTATCGTCCGCTTGAATCGGACAATCGGTTCACCCGGTCAAATGATGCACGGGTGCATCCTTCAGGAACGTTCTGGATCGGTACCATGGGACGCAAGGCGGAGGCTGGAGCCGGCGCGATCTATGCGCTTTATCGAGGAGAGATCTCGCAACTGTTCCCCCGCATCAGCATTCCGAACGCGATCTGCTTCTCGCCCGACGGAGCGCTCGGCTATTTCGCCGACACGGCTACGAATGTGCTGTATCGCGTCGTGCTCGACCCGGCGACTGGGTTGCCCTGCGGCACGCCCGAAAAGCTATTGCAGCACCGCGGCGTCGGTGGCCTCGACGGCGCGGTTGTCGACGCCGACGGCCGGATCTGGAATGCGCGCTGGGGCGCCGGCTGTGTCGATGTCTACAGTCCGCAAGGGCAGCATCTGCGCTGTTTGCGCGTACCCGCGCGCCAAGCGAGCTGCCCGGCTTTCGTTGGATCAGATCTGTCGCGTTTGCTGGTCACGTCGGCCTGGCAGGACATGGATGAGGCGGCGCGTGACATCGATCCCGAGCACGGGCGGACTTTCCTGATGGAGGTGGCTGCACACGGCCGCCCGGAGCCGGATGTCAAGCTCGCGAGCCGATAGGAACCCCCAATCTTGTCAAAGCAGCCGTCGAAGGCCGCCTGCCCCGCGGCATCGGCGTTGATTGGTTCCGCGATCCGCCGGCTGACGGAGCCGGCAGTTTGAGGCGTTTGGACTCAATCCGGAATAGTTGCCGCGCCTGCCCCATGGCTGCGCCGTATCGCAAACCATGGCGCATGTGCTGAAGCAGTGCGGCTACAACGGATACCGTGCTTCCCGGCATCAAAATCAACAGCAGCGCGTCAGGTCTTGCCCCGATCGAACAGCTTAGAATGATGCAGTTCAAGAGCGGTCGATGGGAATTGTCCGGCGACATTATTGGCGCCGAGACGGAAGGTTGAACCGAGAGCGCCTATCAAAGGATTTCGCAAGCGCGAAGCCGCCCCTCCTCGGACACCAAAGGCGGCTTCTCAATTCAAATCTGATGATCGCAGATCGGCGGCCGCCAATGCGGTCAAGCCCAAGCTGTAGCATTACCTCTTACGATCAGCAGCAATTGCCCACTAAGAGCGGCAGTATACTCCCTAATTGCTGTCAGTATTTGAACCCAATTAATTCTACTCTTGATCGCCCAGTTAAGATTCAAATCATGATTGGGGACCGTCATGAAGCAAAGCAACCTTTTCGAGTCAATGTCTGCTGACGAGCTTTGGATTCTGCACGAAAAACTCTGTGCGATCCTGACCATGAAATTGGACGCTGGAAAGCATGAACTAGAGCGCCGCTTGGCTCAACTCAATGGTCGCATTGGAGACGAACAAAAGGCGCGCCGACCCTATCCGAAGGTACATCCAAAATATCGGAATCCGGAGCGGCCCTCTGAGACTTGGTCTGGGCGGGGCAAGCAACCGCGCTGGGTGGGTACACAGCTAAGGACGGGCAAGAAGATCGACGACCTGTTGATCCCTCGGGCACATTGAAGAGTGTGGGCTCTCTTACGAGCAGGATCGCGGTGTTGGGGGCGGGGCCACCGCCCCTCGCGAAGCGGCGACCCCTAGTCGCACGGTACGCTTGGCCAGGCGGGGGGTTAGTCCGGCGGACCAAACCGTACGACTGCGAGGATGATAGAATTTCAAATTTTCGTCGCAAGCGAACTCGCGTATTAGGCTTGATCCGCAAAATTGTATTCAAATAAGCGACTAAATGTGCATGCGACAAAATATCGGACGTGGACTCGGCCAAACAAAGAGATCGCCGCGAAAGCCGTCTCTGTATTCTCAATCTTTCAGTTTTGAAATCATATGGCCATCATTGTGGGCTTTGACTTCCGACGATAGGCCGTGAGGCCGATGCCGACGAGACCGATCAGCAGCATCGCCCATGTGGAGGGTTCGGTGATCGGGAGCGGAAAATCGTATTCGCAAAAATTCGCGCGTGTCGATGCTGGAGATGTTCAGGATTATTCGCGGCGACGCTCACAGCTTTTGGCCTGCGGAAGAGCATCGAGCACAACATTGGCAGCCAGTTACGAACTCGCCGCGAAGCAACTCCAACCTTCAAATGAATGTCTCAAAGTACTCTAGATTGACGTTCGTTCGTCTTCGAACGCCGCCGACGTCGCCGTTAACTTCTGTCCACCCGCCTCATTCAAGAGACTTTGCGTCAATATTGCAATCTCCGTCCTGTTCCTCACGTTTAGCTTTTTCATGATGTGCCGAAGATGCACTTTTACCGTGTTCTCGCTCATCTTGAGCCTGTGGGCGATTTGCTTGTTGGCGAATCCATGACCGACCGCCTCGACCACCTTCATTTGTTGCTCTGTCAGAGTTTTAGCAGTCGCCCGCGGGTCGTGCGAGCCACCACTTGTAGGGAGGTTGCCTGCTGCTGGCACGAATATGCCGCCAGCCTCGACGAAGCGCACGGCCTCGACGGCAAGACTGTACGGCATACTTGTTGGGATGTAGCCCCGCGCGCCGTAGCCGACGACCCGATTGATTTCGTCGGAGCTTGTGGCATCCGAAACAACGATAATGGGGGTGTTAGGAGAAAGAGCTTCGATGCGCTCAAGTTCGCCCTTTAACATCAGGCTGATTCCAGCCGAGGCGAAATAGATAATAACTGCCGGATTTAGTGTTTTTTCTTCAATGTAGTCGCACCACTCCGCCAAGGTGCCAAATCCAACTATGTCGTGATCGGGGTACGATCTGTCGAAGCAATCATGCAAGCAATTTCGAAGGAATAACCTCTTCTCAATTAAAAGAATGACGGACATAGCTACGCCCTCCGACGCATGTTTTCTTCTTGAAACACCCCCCGCTCGTTTGATACGCCTCGAGTAAATCTATTTAACAGTATTCCACCCGGTTTCGTCAATAAGTTGTAAAGTCGGCTATCGAACATTAGAGATATTTCCTTAATTCTCGGCCGGTTCAAATTCACCCCCGAAAAAAATCCAGGAAATCCACTTCCATACTTCAATCCACCACAATCGCGGCCTTTTGACGCAGCGGGTTCAACCGCTCCGGCGTCGCACGGAGACTCACCACAGGCGGTTTCTTTAGCGTCTGCAGTTGACGCGGCACCACAGCGTTTGCCTTGCGTGGCTTTGCGAAAACCGCTGACGCTCCCAATCGGTGAACAATTTCAGCACTGCGGCGGCAGTCTCCTCGATCGATCGCCGCGTCACATCCGTATTCTTCTGCCAAATTATACCGGCGGTTGTATCGTCGGCTGATTGCAACAAGGCCTAGCGCAAATCAGCCCCAAAGCGGCACCCGGGGTCATCCCCCATGCCGCTCTGGGCGACGGTAGCGGCCGCTCACTCCCGCTCGGCGAGACCAGCTGAGGACCATTACTTTTCGTCCTTGCCGATGGAATCCGCATAGTCCGGCGCGCAATCAGAGGTTGGCAGCTCCGGGGGTCTATTGGGGGCATTCTGAGGCGTCAGGTACTGACCAACAGCGCGACCCGACACACCGCTGGAATGGCCAAAGAGATGTACCGCTACGACTGTCGCCCTCAGCGCCGAATTTGACCTACGGCTCGCTCATATCCACGCACCCCCACAGAGGTCGATGGCGTTTGAGGGTAGCGTTTGACTTCATCATGATAGATGAGAAATACAGGATGGTAGTTTGGCACTTGCCGGTCCTCGGCCATGACCATGCGGCGGTTGTCAAGCATGAGCCAACTACCATCGAGCCGCGCAGCGACAACGGCGTGATCTTCCTCCCGGATGTCGTCGCGCAGGATGACGATCCGAAGGTCGTCAGCGGCAACTCCTGCTTCCTGCAGGGCAACGAACTTTGCGATCGCGTAATCTTCGCAGTCTCCAGCGCCTATCGCGAGTGTGGTCAGAGGCGAACTCCAGACATCCTCCTCCCCGTAAATTGCTAAATCGCTCATTTGCTTTATTTTTAGATTGATTGCACGATTGATATGACCCAGTCGTGCGCGACCCTCCAAGGTTCTTCCGTTGTAAATAATGGCCAGAAATTGAATCGCTGCGCGCGATTGACAAGATGCGCGGTTGTTCTCGCAGTCCCTTAGCACCAGCCGTTCTGCATCAATTTCGTGTTCGATCTTAAGCCATTTCTGCAGCAACGCGCCCGTGGTCACTTTCGTGGTAGAAAATCCGAACGGTTCACCGGATCTGCTGGCCTGATCGATCGATGCAGGTGAATTCTCCATCCCCGCTATGAGCTGCGTGGGTAGGCAGATCAGGGAAAAGCCCATCGCAAGTAAAATGGAATGCCGGGCGACTTCTCCACATGTGGCTCTCTGAGTATGTCGCCTCGACCAAATCTTGCGGCAAGGAATGCAGGAGGCCGACCTCAAAATTAAATGCGAATTCTGTCTTCCAAGCGTGCTGTTGAAGTCGGTAGCTCCCGCCTCGCGCTTGCAGTTCCATGAGCCTGACGGCTCCGGCATCGATAACCTTTGCCTTGAGAGATGAGAGGGATGTCTCTCGATCCGGCTCTCGTGATATTCGCAGATTCACATGCAGAAAATGCGGGTCGTGATCTCCTTGAGTGTGCTGGCTCAAGTGTACGCCGCAGCCTAGTCATGCACGAATAAGCGGGTCAAGAACGTTTCACCAAAGGCGCGCGTGATCTACTTAATTGCAGTACTCCCTTCTGGCTATACCTCTATTTGGTTATCAACATTATTGAGCCCTCCGCCGATGCAGGACGAATCCTTGCCGGTCTCGCAGCTTGTTGAGACGACAGTCGTCGAGCAGAAGCGGATTCTTGAACGCGGCGAGCGACGGCGTCGCACGCGCAGGCACGGCAGAACAGCAACGCGACTACATCCAATTCGAACAAAGCCATCGATTTAAACTCACATGGGAATTATGAGGTAATCCCACGTTGGGAGTTACCCCAGATATTGCGTGGCCCTAGATTGTATTGGGCATGGTTGACGAGCAGTCCCTGTCAATTGATAGGGTAATTCATTTGCGCGTGTAGCAGCAAACCCAGTTGCGCTCCCCCCGGAGGTCAGCATTATGGCAAACATTATCGGCACCGACCTTGACGATAATCTCACTGGCACAGCGGCAGACGATACCATCTCGGGCCTCGGCGGGCGCGATCACCTTTACGGTGGCGCCGGCAACGATACGCTGTATGGCGGGGCCGGTGACGACACCCTGCACGGTGATGCCGGCGCCGACATCATGTTCGGCGGGGCCGGCAACGACGACTACTACGTCGACGATGTGAACGACGTCGTCAGCGAGACGACCGTGCCCGGCGTCGACGACGGCGGCACCAATGACAGGGTTTACAGCACCGTCAGCTATACCCTGAGCCCATTCATCGAGCGGCTGGTGCTGCTCGAATCCGCAGTCGCCATCAGCGCCACCGGCAACGCCCAGGTCAACACGATCGTCGGCAACTCCAACGACAACATCATCAGCGGCGGCGGTGGCAAGGATACGCTCACCGGCGGCCTGGGCGCCGATACGTTCGTGCTCGGCCCGGCCAATGCCGCCAACACCGTCACCATCACGGATTTCGCGGCCGAGGACAAGTTCGGCATCACCGCTAGCGACTACGGGCTGAGCCAGGGCAACGGCCTCGTCGACAATGGCTCCGGTACACTCGTCCTGGACCCGACCTGGTTCGCCACCGTGACCGGGACCCAGGGCACGGTCGCCGGCCACGGCCAATTTCTGTACAACACCACTACCCTCTCAATGATGTGGGACCCGGACGGCTCCGGTGCCGCCACCGGCATAGCGCTGGCGAAGCTGCAAACAGGCGCCGTCGTCACCGCCGGCAACTTCGCGATTTCCGGGGCCACCAGCACCCCCGTGGTCGGCAACATCTCGATCACGGATGTCACGATCACCGAGGGCGACTCCGGCACCAAGACGGCGACGTTCACGGTCAGCCACACCGGCAGCGCAGCCTTTTCCGTGAACTACGCCACGGCAGACGGCACGGCGACCGCCGGCTCCGACTACATCGCGACTTCAAACACGCTGAACTTCGCCGCCGGGTCCGGAGCGGCGCAGTCCCAGACCATCTCGGTGACCATCAACGGCGACACGACCGTCGAACCCGATGAGACGTTCTTCGTCAACCTGCTGGGCGCGACCAACGGCGGCACCATCGTCAAGAGCCAGGGCACTGGCACCATCACCAACGACGACTCCGTCGGCAACATTTCGATCAGCGACGTCACGATCGCAGAGGGCAATGCCGGGACCTCGATTGCTACCTTCACGGTAACCCGGACCGGCGGAACCGCAGCCTTCGACGTCAACTACGCCACGGCGGACGGCACGGCGACGGCCGGCAGCGACTATGTCGCGCAGCCGACCGGCACGGTGAGCTTCGCCGCCGGCGATCTCACCAAGACCATTTCGGTGACCATCAACGGCGACACGACCGTCGAACCCGATGAGACGTTCTTCGTCAACCTGCTGGGCGCGACCAACGGCGGCACCATCGTCAAGAGCCAGGGCACTGGCACCATCACCAACGACGACTCCGTCGGCAACATCTCGATCAGCGATGTCACGATCGCAGAGGGCAATACCGGGACCTCGATCGCTACCTTCACCGTAACCCGGACCGGCGGAACCGCAGCCTTCGACGTCAACTACGCCACGGCGGACGGCACGGCGACGGCCGGCAGCGACTATGTCGCGCAGCCGACCGGCACCGTGAGCTTCGCCGCCGGCGATCTCACCAAGACCATTTCGGTGACCATCAACGGCGACACGACCGTCGAACCCGATGAGACGTTCTTCGTCAACCTGCTGGGCGCGACCAACGGCGGCACCATCGTCAAGAGCCAGGGCACTGGCACCATCACCAACGACGACTTCGTCGGCAACATTTCGATCAGCGACGTCACGATCGCAGAGGGCAATACCGGGACCTCGATCGCTACCTTCACCGTAACCCGGACCGGCGGAACCGCAGCCTTCGACGTCAACTACGCCACGGCGGACGGCACGGCGACGGCCGGCAGCGACTATGTCGCGCAGCCGACCGGCACGGTGAGCTTCGCCGCCGGCGATCTCACCAAGACCATTTCGGTCACCATCAACGGCGACACGACCGTCGAACCCGACGAGACGTTCTTCGTCAACCTGTTGGGCGCGACCAACGGCGGCGCCATCGTCAAGAGCCAGGGCACTGGCACCATCACCAACGACGACTCCGGGGGGGGCATGAACGTCCCTCAATTCAATACGATAACCGGTACCGCCGACAATCAGACTCTCATCGGCACCAACGCGCGTGATCTGATCGATGGCTTTGGCAGCGGTGAGCGGCTCTACGGCCAGAACGGTGACGACATACTCTATGCCGGGCCCGGAGGCAGCCTGCTGGACGGCGGACCAGGCGCCGACATCATGTATGGAGGCCTCGGCAACGATGTCTTCCGGGTCGAGAACATCGGCGATGTCGTGAACGAGCAGACCGCGGGCGGCTCCGATACGGTGCAGAGCTGGATCACCTACACGCTGCCTCAATTCGTCGCGCAGCTGAATCTGATGGGGACGGCGGCGATCAACGGCACAGGCAATGACCTCAACAACAAGCTCGTCGCGAACGATGCGGGCGACGTGTTGAGCGGACGGGCTGGTGACGACACTCTGAACGGTGGGGCGGGCAATGACACCCTGATCGGTGGGTCGGGACATGACACGCTCACGGGCGGAGCGGGTTCGGACACGTTCGTATTCAACTTTGCCAACGCGACCAGCACCGACACGGTCAAGGATTTCTCAGCCGCGGATCATGATCATATCGGGATCTATGCCAGCGACTATGGGCTCAGCCTGGGCCACGGTCTGGTCGATGACGGCACCGGCAACCTGGTGCTCGACCCCGCCTATTTCGTGGCCGTGGCCGGCTCGGCGAGCACCGTCCAGGGCACGTCGTCTGGTCACGGGCAGTTTGTGTTCTCGTCCACGGCCTCAACCCATACGCTGATGTGGGATGCGGATGGCGCGGGCCCCTCACACGGCGTCGCGCTCGCCACCTTCAACGCCACGCCGAGCGCCGGCGACTTCTTCGTCTTCAACACGCAACCGACCGTGACGGTGCATAGCGGTCCGGGTCCGATAGACGAGCGCGCGGACGCACACGTCGGCTTTACGATCGATCTGTCTGCGCCATGGAACGAGGACGTGCTACTGACCTACTCGACGGTGGACGGCACGGCCCACGCCGGCAGCGACTTCGTCGGCGTCTCCCATGGCCAGGTGACGATTCCTGCCGGCAGCACCAGCGCCACCGTCTTGGTCAATGCGCTCGATGGTAATCCGTCACAGGTCGATTCCTTCAGCCTCCAACTCGAGTTGGCCGTGGGCGTGACCAGCAGCGCGGCGTTCTCCATTGCCGGCAGCACGGCGAGCGGCTCCCTCGCGCCGCTGCCCCCCGAAGTTGTCGCAATCACCGACACGACGACGTACGGCAGCCCTGACCCGATGGGGTTGGCCTATGTGCCCGGCCTGGGCACTCTCTTCCTGGCCGACCCACAGCTTGAACTAACAAGGGTGCAGCATTTGTCCGGCGTGGACACCCTGTTCGGGTTGAACCTTGACGGCACACTGCAGTCCGGCGGCGCGGTCCCGCTGGGCTTCAGCATTAAGCCGGCGGGTCTGGCGTATGACCCCTCGACCGGCCTGATGTACATATCCGACGACCAAAGTTTGGAGATGCAAATCGTCAACCCGGCCAATCCCACCGTGGAGGTTGGGCACTTTTCACTCACGGCATTGGGCTGCGACGACACGGAAGACGTGACGGTGAACCCAAACAACGGTCACGTCTTCGTCGTGAATGGCGGAGACTTCGGACACCCCAAGATCGTTGAAACCGACGGCACCGGCTCGCAAATCTTCTCTACCATTGACCTCACAGCAGCGGTTAAGGGGCAGCCTATCGGCAGTCCCGAGGCGGCGGTCTACGATCCCGCCCATGACGTGTTCTTTATCGCTGGCAACAATTACGATATTAAGGTCGTCAACCACGCCGGCACGGTGCTGGATGACATCACTACTCTGGCCGGCTATCGCAACCCCACCGGCAATATAGGGGTCGACATCCAGGGATTGACATTGGCACCGGCTAGCGACGATCCGACCCGCATGGACCTTTATGTCGCCGACCAGGGCCTTGTTGACACGAACGACGGCCGGCTGATCGAGATCAATCTCCATAACGGGCTGCTGTACGCATAGCGCGCCATCGGCTGCGGCGCCAGGAGCCAGTCGCACGCGCAGGCACGGCAGAGCAGCAACGCGACTACATCCAATTCGAACAAGGCCATCGATTCAAAATCACATGGAAATTAAGAGGTAAATCACTTGGAAATTAAGAGGTAATCCCACGTTGGGATTTACCCAAGATATTGGGTGGCGCCTAGATTGTATTGGGCATGGTTAACGAGCAGTCCCTGTCACACTTGATAGGGCAATCCGTTTGCGCGCCTAGCAGCAAACCCAGTTGCGCTCCCCCGGAGGTCAGGATTATGGCAAACATTATCGGCACCGACCTTGACGATCCCAATCTCACAGGCACAGCGGGAGCCGATACCATCTCGGGCCTTGGCGGGCGCGATCACCTTTACGGTGGCGCCGGCAACGATACGCTGTATGGCGGGGCGGGTGACGACGCCATGCACGGTGATGCCGGCGCCGACATCATGTTCGGCGGGTCCGGCAACGACGACTACTACGTCGACGATGTGAACGACGTCGTCAGCGAGACGACAGTGCCCGGCGTCGACGACGGCGGCACCAATGACAGGGTTTACAGCACCGTCAGCTATACCCTGAGCCCATTCCTCGAGCGGCTGGTGCTGCTCGAATCCGCGGTCGCCATCAGCGCCACCGGCAACGCCCAGGCCAACTCGATCGTCGGCAACTCCAACGCCAACATCATCAGCGGCGGCGGTGGCAAGGATACGCTCACCGGCGGCCTGGGCGCCGATACGTTCGTGCTCGGCCCGGCCAATGCCGCCAACACCGTCACCATCACGGATTTCGCGGCCGAGGACAAGTTCGGCATCACCGCCAGCGACTACGGGCTGAACCAGGGCAGCGGCCTCGTCGACAATGGCTCCGGTACACTCGTCCTGGACCCGACCTGGTTCGCCACCGTGACCGGGACCCAGGGCACGGTCGCCGGCCACGGCCAATTTCTGTACAACACCACTACCCTCTCAATGATGTGGGACCCGGACGGCTCCGGTGCCGCCACCGGCATTCCACTGGCGAAGCTGCAAACAGGCGCCGTCGTCACCGCCGGCAACTTCGCGATTTCCGGGGTCACCAGCACCCCCGTGGTCGGCGACATCTCGATCAGGGATGTCACGATCGCCGAAGGCAACTCCGGCACCAAGACGGCGACGTTCACCGTGAGCCACACCGGCACCGCGGCATTCTCCGTCGACTATGCCACGGCCGACGGTTCAGCGACCGCCGGCTCCGACTACGTCGCGACTTCAAACACGCTGAACTTCGCCGCCGGGTCCGGAGCGGCGCAGTCCCAGACCGTATCGGTGACCATCAACGGCGACACGACCGTCGAACCCGATGAGACGTTCTTCGTCAACCTGCTGGGCGCGACCAACGGCGGCACCATCGTCAAGAGCCAGGGCATCGGCACCATCACCAACGACGACTTCGTCGGCAACATCTCGATCAGCGATGTCACGATCGCAGAGGGCAATGCCGGGACCTCGATTGCCACCTTCACCGTAACCCGGACCGGCGGAACCGCAGCCTTCGACGTCAACTATGCCACGGCGGACGGCACGGCGACGGCCGGCAGCGACTATGTCGCGCAGCCGACCGGCACGGTGAGCTTCGCCGCCGGCGATCTCACCAAGACCATTTCGGTGACCATCAACGGCGACACGACCATCGAACCCGATGAGACGTTCTTCGTCAACCTGTTGGGCGCGACCAACGGCGGCACCATCGTCAAGAGCCAGGGCACTGGCACCATCACCAACGACGACTTCGTCGGCAACATCTCGATCAGCGATGTCACGGTCGCAGAGGGCAATGCCGGGACCTCGACTGCCACCTTCACGGTAACCCGGACCGGCGGAACCGCAGCCTTCGACGTCAACTACGCCACGGCGGACGGCACGGCGACGGCCGGCAGCGACTATGTCGCGCAGCCGACCGGCACGGTGAGCTTCGCCGCCGGCGATCTCACCAAGACCATTTCGGTGACCATCAACGGCGACACGACCGTCGAACCCAATGAGACGTTCTTCGTCAACCTGTTGGGCGCGACCAACGGCGGCACCATCGTCAAGAGCCAGGGCACTGGCACCATCGCCAACGACGACTCCGTCGGCAACATCTCGATCAGCGATGTCACGGTCGCCGAGGGCAATGCCGGGACCTCGACTGCTACCTTCACCGTAACCCGGACCGGCGGAACCGCAGCCTTCGACGTCAACTACGCCACGGCGGACGGCACGGCGACGGCCGGCAGCGACTATGTCGCGCAGCCGACCGGCACGGTGAGCTTCGCCGCCGGCGATCTCACCAAGACCATTTCGGTGACCATCAACGGCGACACGACCGTCGAACCCGATGAGACGTTCTTCGTCAACCTGTTGGGCGCGACCAACGGCGGCACCATCGTCAAGAGCCAGGGCACTGGCACCATCGCCAACGACGACTCCACGGGGGGCGTCGGCAACATCTCGATCAACGACGTCGTTATCACCGAGGGCAACTCCGGAACCAAGGTCGCCACCTTCACGGTCAGCCACACCGGCAGCGCAGCCTTTTCCGTGAACTACGCCACGGCGAACAGCACGGCGACGGCCGGCACCAGCGGCGACTACCTGGCGACCTCGGGTACGCTCAACTTCGCTGACGGCACCTCGACGCAGACGGTGTCGGTGACGATCAGAGGCGACACGATCTATGAGCCCAACGAGACGTTCTTTGTCAATCTGACGGGTGCGACCAACGGCGGCACCATCACCAAGAGCGCGGGTCTCGGCACCATCGCCAACGACGATACGGCACCAGTCGGACCAGCCGTCGTTGCGGTTCACGACATGAGCGCGATCGCTAGCGGGATTGGCAGTTGGGATCCATCGGGGCTTGCATACGACGCTGCAACCGGAACCCTATATCTTGTGGACTCGGAGGTCGACGAGGTCACCCCTCGCGGTACGGTCGACATGTGGGCGCTGAACCTCGATGGCACTCTCAAGCCGAACGGGGCGACAAGCCTCTATGCTTACACGACCGAGCCGACGGGCATCGCGTTCGACCCAGCCACCGGAAAGATGTACATAACCGACGACGATATTTTCAAGGTAAACGTCACCAACGTTGCCAATCCGTCGGTCCAACTCGCGCAATTCGCGACCAAACCCCTTGGTGGCGACGATCCCGAGGATATCTCGTTCAATCCGGTCAACGGACATTTGTACATCGCCAACGGCGCCGACATCGCTCATCCCAAGATCATCGAGATCGACAGCAGCGGCACGCAGGTTATCAGGAACATCCCGTTGCCGGCGGTCATCAAGGATCCAGAGGCGGTCTACTACGATGTCGCCCATGACGTGTTCTTTGTCGGGATCGAGAACGGCCATGATATCTGGATGGTCGACCACAACGGAAACTTATTGAACGACATCAACATTTTCGCCAACTACCGCAATCCCGTCAACAACGGCAGCGTCAATCTCAAGGGATTGACCATTGCTCCGAGCAGCGACCCCAACGACGACCCGTCGGTGATGAGCCTTTACGCCGCCGACTTTGGGGTTTCGCACGTCAACGATGGCCGACTGTTCGAGATTTCAAACCCATTCTATTGGAACCACCAGGCGCCGACCATCTTGACCAACAATTTAACGACTGTTCAAAATCCCGACGGGTCAATGACCGTGTCGGGCGTGCAGGTTACCGATTCCGATGCTTTTGCCTCAACCGGAACCTTCAGTCTTGCGGCGACAACCGGAGCTGCGGCGTCAGGATCCAGCATAACGCCGACGACGAGTTCCGGTTCGTTGACCGGCATTAACAGTGTCTTGGCGACGGGCGTGACGTATCACCCGGGGGTTACGCCACCGTCCACCGACAAGGTTACCGTTACCGTCGCAGACGCCTTTGGTGCCGCCGACACGGTGAATTTCGTCTTCAACGAGGCAGGAACGGGCCCGAACATCTCCCTGCAGGGTACACCCGGCAAGGACGTGATTTTCGCGACCAATAGTCAGGACGTGCTTACCGGCGGCGCCGCACAGGACCAGTTCGTGTTCGCGCCGACTTCTGCGGGTCCATCGGTGCAGCACACAATTACCGACTTTGTAGCGGGGCTGGACGACATCGACGTCAGGCAATTCAGCAATCTGTCCAGCTCAGTTCTTCCGACCGTAACCCAGCAGGGTAGCAATACGCTGGTCACGCTCGACAGCCACGACACCCTGCTGCTGACAAACGTTACGGCCACAAACCTTCACGCCGGCGATTTTATTCTCCATGCTTAGAGTTCAACCCGGAAATATTGCGCCGGGTGATAAGTCGCAGGACAACTTTGGAACCGCCGCATGATCGAATGTGCGAAAGATTCTGGATGCAAAATTCCGGCGAGACCGACCCACCAAGCTCTACGGAACGTGGAAGTAAGCGGCGACACGCGAAGTATCGGCTACTCGGGCGAAGTGTCAGCGAGGAGGGATGATATCCTTCATACGTGCGAAATAATTCTTGTAGAATGAGCGCAGGTCCGGATGCGAACCGCCATCCGCCATCTGCAGCGTAGGACATGCCAAGGTCGGCTGTTTTCCCCACGAGTATGCCATGTCGAAGGGCCGGTCTTTCACCGGGACCTTCTCGTCCCAGATGGCCAGCATGATTTCCGTCTCGGCCACCGTGGGCAATCGGTAGTAGGGGGAGTACTTGCGGCCAGAGCTTGTGCAGACTTGCCCGAATGTCTGGAAGACCGGCACGATGCGGGTGCTGGGAATGCCAGCCCCCAGCGCTTGGTCGATGCGCTGGCGGAGCGCGGCGTAGGTGCACCCGGTAAGCTCGTTCCTGACATTGCAAGGATACGGATCGACGCCGATGTAGTCGGCCGCGTCCTTCAACTGCGCGAACTCGGTCGGGGCGGTGGAACCGTTCAGGACCACCACGAACGTCTGGCCGCGCGGATCGAGGGAATGGATTAGCGCGGTGCGTTCCGCCAACCGCTGCGGGGCGTCCGGGCACAGCGCCGGATGGGGCTCATCCGAGATGTAGTAGATGCCGCTGAACTTCGGGTTGTCCTTGATCGCCATGACGGTATCGGTGATCTGCCTATCACTAAGCTGCCACGAACAGACAAGATTGTAGCCATTGCCCAGCCAGTAGACACCCTTCATCCCTTCCGGTAGCGCTCTGAGTGCGGATTGAGTGCTCACGTCGGCAAGATTGAACCCGGCCGAAGCCGCCCCGGTGTAGTCGCCGCGCAAGCTGACGGTGAAATGCAAATGCTCGCGCGGCTCGGTAGCAACAGCCTGGGCCGTGACCCCGAGCGTAACCGAGATCACCAGCAACCCGATCCTCCTTAAGGCGCAGCCACCGACAGCGGCGGTGGTTGAGGCGCCGAAAGCCCTTCTGGTAGCAGGATCACTCATGATGCTTCTGCTCCGACGCAGCCAGCGCCTCCTCACGCTGGATGGGGTTTCACGTGCAAGAGATTTTCACTAAAGTCGCCGTAGCGATAACGCGCATGCCTCTCCAGGTCGACTTGGGTGATCACCGCAGTGATGGTATCTCGCAGATCGTCCCCTCCAAATGCGGAGCGTCGCATTAGTCCCAGCGCATTCTGTGCAACCTCCCGCCGTGTGCTTCCCCACTTGATGGCAAAAAGGACTTTATCGACCATCGAGGCGAGCAGCCTTGCCTCCGTCGCACTGAGCACCGGCCCACTGTCGATCACCACGCAGTCATAGCTCTCTTTTAGTTGGCGCAGAAGCTTCGGCACCTGTTCACTTGCAAGTGTCGCGACGGGATCCGCCGAGTTGCGCGACAGAGGCAGATAATCGAATCCCAAGCCTGGGGCAGCCCTTATCAACTCAGCCAGCGGCCGGCCCTGCAGGACATCCAAGATCCCGCCGCCTGCGGGGATCTCTCCTCCAAGCTCGCTCGCGATTGATGGGTGTCTGAAAGAGAGATCTATCAACAGAACGCGGCGCTGAATCCGCGCAGCGTAAACCGCGAAGCTGATTGCCAGCGTCGTTTTTCCCTCGCCGGGCACGCTAGAGGTGACCAGGAACGTCTTGGGCGACTTTTGTGGATTCGCCAGCTGCAGCGCTGCAGCAACAACCGATCGAATGGCCTCAGTATACCGCGCGTCTTGTGGAATTAGCTTATGCGGGCAGAGCTTCCTTCGGCGGGCGGGCTGCGGTATGACCCCGATAGAGGAAATGCCAACGGCATGAGTCACGTGATTCGCCAGCTGCCGCGCCGCGGCAACAACCGATCGAATAGCTCGTGGAATTAGCAGATGCGGGCGGAGCTTCCTCCGGCGGGTGAGCTTCGGAATGACCCCGATAGTAGAGATGCCAACGGCATCGGTCACGTCTCGCTCGGTGCGCAATGCCCCGTCGAGTTGCTCGAGCAGGACCGCCAGTAGACCGGCTCCGATTAAGGCGAGCACCATGGCGGGTGGAATAAATAGGAGTGGATTGAACGAGCTCGGACGAGTCGGGATAGGCGCAGACGATAATACGCGCACGTCCGGCTGAACGTTCCCCTCCTCGAGAATTGCCTTTTTCCGCTGCACAAGGCCATCATAAAGTTGAGCGAAAGCCGTTGCTTCACGTTGCAATTCGCGCAGCCGCGCCTCGGGCTCTCGCACCTCGGTGCTGGCGTCCTGTAAAATTGCGATCCGTCGCTCCAATTGTCGCGCCCGTGTTTCCAGACTGCTGCTCTCCTCGGCCAATTGGCTCTGATCTGTCGTTTGGCCGATCCTCAAAGTGCTCGGTCGCGCGTGCCGCTCCGCGAGATCCGATCTCGCGACGGCCAGCTGGCGGTTTAGATCGACGAGTTGCTGGTCGACCGAATCCGTCCGGCTCTCTTCGGTGAAGCCGTGCTTGATGCGATAGCTTTGCAGTGCAGCGTCGGCGCGCACGACCTCGGCTCTGACCAGAGGGATCTGCTTGCTCAAGCTGCGCAGAGCCTCGTTACGGTCGGCGAGATTCCGCTCCGTGAGGGTTTCCAGGTAGAGCTCGACGCTCCAATTCGCGACCGCTGCGGCGAAGGCTGGGTCAGTAGATGTATATGTGATCCCGACCATCCGCGAGCGAGTGTCCTTGAACGCGTTAATGCGGTCCGTGAAAGTATCGATGGAGAACTCTTCGACGAAAAGCACGCCTTGGCTCTCCTTCGGCCCAGGTCCCTGTTCTCTGACAAGGCTGTCAAATACGCGCCGGAGATGCCTTTGCGAGAGGAGCGCCGCGGCATGGGTCTGAACTGCGGCATCATCAAGCACGCCGGGAGTGCTGGGCTCCCCAGCGCCACTGATACCTCTCGGCGGATCGACGATGACCTGAGCGGTCGCGGTATACCGGGGCGGGAAGAAAAACCAGATGGTTCCGGCCAGGCCAACCGCGACCCCGACCGCCATGATGATCAGCTTCCATCGCCGACGGAGAAGGTTGATGAGCTGGCGCACGTGAAGTCCCGTCGCCTGTTGCGTGTTCATAGCTTCGTGTCCTCCATTAGATCGGATTGTCATAGCCGAGCTACATCCGCGTGTTTCCCATCAAACGAGAGCTTCGAGACGGAGGCGGCTTCCAAGAGGCAGAGGACGACTCCGAACCAGAAGATTGGATGGCGGATGATGAAGTGGAACATGCTGAATACGACGGAGGCGCAAGCGAGCGCCGCCAGAGCCGGAAGCTTGGCTCTCGTGGTCGCGAGAAGCAGCGACGCATAGAGCCAAGCGATAGCGAGAAGCGCCAATAGCCCTCCCTGGGTAAACAGATCGAGGGGAGTGTTATGAGCCTCGAACTTGGCGGGGGGTGAAAGCTTCCATGCCTTCTGCGTCAAGTGCGGGCCCGGTCCAAGGCCGAGCATCGCGGCGCCCATGCCCTTATTGAAGGCCTCCGCCCAGAGGTGAAACCGCAAGTCCCCCTGGCCATCCTCGTCATAGACCGCCGCGGATTTGGCTTCCACGAGATCGACCGCTGCGGGGGCAAGCGGAATGGCACCGACTGCTAGCACGGGCAACCCGAGCAGAGCGAGGCTTACTAACGCCGCCCGAAAGGTCACGCGTTGTTTGAACGTTGCCAGCCACTGCGAGGACTTCATTGCGAGAAAGACAGCGCCCGCGGCCAAAATGCCCACGGTGAAAGAATCGCTCTTGGTGAGCACGCCGACCGAGAAGGCGAGCAGGGCGCAGGCAGCCGCCGCGATCATCCCCACACGCGCGGTCGCAGTGTCCGCGAGATAGATCGAAAGCACTGTGAGCATTGCTGATGCGAGGCCGAGTTGGTTTGCGTCGTGCGACCAACCTTTCAAGCGATCGAAGAACCAAGGATCGACCGCGATCGGGAGGCTAATCAATCCGTATGCGTGAGCCACCTGCAAGCTCAGAAACCCAGCGCCCAACAACACGATCAGCCACGTCACGCGTCGTCGGCGGTGCTCGCTCGCCAGCTCGAGAGCCATGGTGCAGGCGACGCCAAAGAGGAAAAAATAGGCGATGACGTCGTGAATAATATGAGGGGTATCGAAGAACAACTCGGTTGCGAATCCCACGATCGCCCCGACACTTTCGGCGAAAATCAGGGCCAGCCAGAAAGTGGCCACACGGGTGAGCGCTGCATTCGATGTCGGCGCCGGCCGTCGAACTTGAAGGCACAGGAACAGGCCGAGCCAAACGGCGAGGCACAATTCGCCTGGCCCGAACGGCGTGTCGCCGAATCGCAGCTCGGTCGCCGTCGACAAAAGCAGCCCGAGCGCGAGCAGCGAATCCGAAATCATGGGATTGCCCCCGCAATAGACAGAGCCGGGCGCGCAGGCTCGCCCAACGCGCGATTTGCGTCGGTGCCGCGCGGCACGAATGAATGCGGCTGGGCGCGTGATGCTCTCTGCCGTGAGAAAGCACCCGAAACGCGGAACAAGCCCGGAGTTTCCGGGCCACGGGTCCGATGCACAGTGTCGTGACCGCAATCATTGTGCAGGATTTGCTGTACAATGTCGCTCATTCTCCAGACCTTTCGATGGACGTCGAGCCGACACCTTACGCGCAGACGCAGGACGACGAATTGCACTGCGTGTCCTACAGCTTCAAACCACTTTACCCTCGACACCTGTTGGTTCCGCATGGCTCGGGGACGATCAACATCGCCAAGCGATACAGAGCCGCAATTCGATGCATGGTTGTTGTAAAGCAGCGGATCATGCCGCGAGCGGCAAATCGGTATTATGCCTCCTCTTGGGTAATCGGCGCGCATCCGACGGACATGCTCACCGGCCGCGGGGCGAATCTTTGCGGCACTCACCCTTTTTGCAATTCGCGCGACAATCACGGCTGGCTCGACGATCTGCCCGAGATCACGCGCAGCAAGCCGAGACTCGTGTGCGGAGATGTATGAGATTCGCATCGAGAGGAGGCTCGTGACGGCATACGGGCAAGCCCCGATCGTACAAGCGCCGGTCTCTTAAGGAGTAGTATTCCGCTTGGTTCTAAGGAGAAGTATACTCCGCATGGTTCAGCTTCAGCGACGTGAAGTCATTTGACCCGGGCATATGATCCATGATTTTCTTGTCGGCTATCATGTGCCTCCGACGCTCGATAATTTCCTTGAAGACCGGCCTGCTCGCGGCCGCGCTGTGCTGTTCGCTGAGCCCGGCGCGAGCGGAATACCGCTTGCAGGGCGGAGACGTTGTCGAAATCTCTGTGTCCGGCGTTCCCGAGTTGAAACAGCGTGCCCCGGTCCAGCTCGACGGCAGCATTACGTTCCCTGTCGTCGGCACGTTCATGGTCGAGGGCGTCGAATTTTCCGAGATCCGAGGCAAAATTCAATCCGCCGTGGCCAGCAAGATATTTCGTATCCGGACACCGGACGGCCGGGAGCTCTCGCGGATGTTCGAACGGGACGAGGTCGCGGCGACGATCGTGGAGTATAGGCCCGTCTTCATCACCGGCGACGTGACTCGCCCTGGCGAGCAGACGTTCCGCCCTCGCATGACCGTGCGCCAGACCCTGGCGTCAGCCGGTGGATTTTCTGCCCTGGCCCGGGCTAACGCGACGTCGTTCGATGCGGCTAATCTCCGCAGTGAGTATATCACGGTTTGGTTGACCTTGGCGCGGGAGCACGCGCGGGTTTGGCGCATCAAGACGGAGCTCGGGGAGAATGTCGACCTCGATCAAAAAGCCATTCCGCCGGCGCCGGTTCCAGATCCGACGATCTCGCAAATTGTGAACCTCGAAATCGAGTACCGCACGGCAAGTTCGTCGGACTACGAGCGGACAAAAGACTTTCTTCGGCGATCAATAGAAGAGGCGGACAAGCAGGCTCTCGTCTTGTCCGAGCAGCAGCAGAACGAAGAGGACGGGGTTCAGGCAGATTCCCAAGAGCTCCAGAAGGCCAGGGCAGCCTATGGCAACGGCTCCCTGCCGAGTTTCCGCGTGGCCGAGTTCCGTCGAGCTGTGCTGTACTCGGCGACCCGCCAACTGCAGACCACCAATCAACTCATGCAAGTGAAGAAATCGCGCGCCGAGTTCGCAAGAGAGCTCGAGAAGATCGACGATCAGCGCAAGATACGTTTGCTGGCGGAATTGCAGGACGCCACCGTGAAGCTGACCGGCGAGCGCGCAAAGCTGCGGAGCGCGGAGGAAAAACTCCAGTTGGCTGGCCTGAGGCCTCCCCGGAGTTCGGACGGTGCCAGCAAGGCCGATTTCACCGTGTTCAGAAGCAGCGTAAACGGGAAGCAACGCCTTACCGCCGACGCCGATACCGAGCTCCAGCCTGGAGACGTGATCGAGGTCGCCCTGCGTCCGGAAGGCGTCGATATCGCCGCGCAATAGACACCGCGCGCTTGAGCCTCTCTTGATTGGCGTCGCGTTGCCGTGCACGGCCATTCGCCGAAGTTGGATGTGTAATCCTGAAGGGGTCCTCTAACCCTAACCCGTAATAGCAATTGGTCTCGCGTCCGGCTCGGTTGTAATTTGTACCGTCGGAAAGAGATGCGCCCGCGAAAGTCCCCGAATTCAACCAAAATTCGGAACCGAAGTCGGTGAGGATCTCATCGGCGCCGCCAAGCGTGATCAGCTCTATGGCTTTGGCGGCAACAACCAACTCTACGCCAACGGCGGCGATGACCAGCTCCATGGCGGGGCCGGAAACGACCTGCTGGACGGTGGAACGGGCGCTGATGGGTTGCTCTTAGCGTGGCGCGCCATCGGCTGCGGCGTGACGAGGCCTGCTGCATTGCGCGATGCGGTGCATTTGACGTTCGTATCGCGATCGCATCCACGCAAGGATCGACCGATGATCATAGAGCTTTTTGGCCCACCTGCCGCAGGAAAAACCACTCTCGCACACGCGTTGGCGACGGCACTCGAGAACAATGGCTTCGACGTTCAGCTGATTGTGAGCTCCCGACCGGCGGAACGTGGCTCGATCCAGGTCGAGAGCACACGAGCCTTATCGTGGTTCAGAACTGCGTTGGCCGCCCCTCTGAGCAGGGCGGCCAAGCTGGTCAGTGCGGTGCCTGTTCTGCTCGGGCGCGCGCGGAGCGACGAGCTCACCGCAAGCTTGATGGACCTCCTGCCGCCTCGCACTCTCTTGTGGTCGGTTCGCTATCGCCGGTTTCTTTCCTTGTTATCCCGCTCCTGGAAGGTCGCCAGCACATCTGATCGGATCGTCATCTTCGACCAGGGCTTCCTGACGGCGCTATGCTCGATGGCACTGCTGTCCCGGTCCGTCGATCGAAGCGTCATTGCGCGCGGGCTGGCGTTGATCCCGCGCCCGAACCTTCTCATTCGCCTCGACGCGCCCCGGGAAACACTGGAGGCTCGCCTTCGCGCGCGGCTAGGCCGCCAAGGCGCGGTTGAGCGATTGTTCGAATTCGACCTGCAAACAAACCTTCAGCAAATCGAAACGACCAGTGACGTGGCCCGTATGCTTCAGGAGCAAGGCGGCCGTATGATGCACGTGAGCTCCCTCGACCGCCGCCTGCTTGAAAAAGCGGTCGATCGGATCGTGCGAGAGGCGAAGTCCTGGGACGAGGAGATCTATCCGGTCAATCGATCGCTTGTTGAGCGACGGCGCACCGTCCGAGTCGCCAGATGACACGCAATTCCAACTTACGCCTTATCGGGATCGATGCCGCGGCGGCCGGAGAGACGATCAAGGGTGGCTTCGCGCCGGCCGTGGGAGTTGCCTCCATCAAGACCGTGTCTGCGGAAGAGCGAACGGGCCGGTCGCTCGGGCGTGCAAGCATTGCGGCGTTCGCCGTGTTCGCTGTCGGCGCCGGGCTAAGCTATGTGGCGCAGCTCGTAACCGCCCGGATCATCGGCCCGGACAGCTATGGTGTCTACGCCTACGTCCTGGCCTGGGTTACGCTGCTGGGGTACTCCTCAACATTGGGCTTCCACGTCTCCCTCCTGCGCTTCGTGCCGGCCTACCAGGCCAGGGAGGAATGGGGACTGGTCCGCGGCGTAATCCAGTATTCGGAGCGCGGCGCGGCGGGCACCGCGGTCGGCATCGTTCTAATCGGCGTCTGCGGGATCGCCGCCCTGCACGGCTCGATGCGACCCGAGCTCGCCCATACGTTCCTCCTGGGAATCGCAGCGGTGCCGTTTCTTTCGCTGCATCTCATCGGCGCTTCGGTCGTTCGTGCCTTCGGCGGAGTTGTAGCGGCCCTCGCGCCGGAACGTGTTGTCCGCGACAGTCTGTTGCTGGCGATCATTGCCATCGCCTTCTTGGGCAACCTCTGCCGTCTCGATGCCACACTGGCGATGGGCGCGACGCTCGTCAGCTCGCTCGTCATGCTCGGCCTGGTCCGCATCTTCTTGCGCCGTCTGCGTCCGCCGTCCCTCGACCAGGCGAAGCCGGCGTATGCGGCCGCGGATTGGTGGCGGCCAACGTTGCCGCTCACGGTGATCATGGCCGCGGACAACCTGATGAGCCGCTCCGGCGTCATCGCGCTCGGTCTGGCGGGCAATACGCGGGACGCAGGCATCTTCGCAGTAGCGTTCAGCATGGCGATCCTGACGGCATTGCCGCGAATGGCGGTTGCCACCGTGTTCGCGCCGACGGTCTCGGCGTTGTTCGCTCGGGGGGATCAGGCGGGGCTGCAATCGCTCAGCGCCAAGGCGGCTTGCTTGTCACTTCTCGGTACAACCTGCTCCGCTATCCCGCTGCTGCTGCTCGCGGAGCCTCTCCTCGCGTGGTTCGGTCGTGATTTCGTGGCAGGCGCCCCGATCGTGACAATCCTCGTTCTCGGCCATGTCTTCGCCGCCGCATGCGGACCTCAACAGCACCTCATTACGATGACCGGACACGAGCGCACTGGCGCGGCGATGCTCGCCATCTGCGCCGGTTCGAGCTTCATCATCTGCATACTGATGATCGGTTCGCTCGGAATGACAGGGGTCGCCCTCGTCATGACGGTAGCCCTTATTGCCTGGAACGTGGCGATGGGCGCCTTCATCCACAGGCGCCTGCACCTCATGCCAGGTTTGTTCGCTTCGTTCAAAGCCATACCGCGAACAAGGCGCGCGGCGAATTGCGGGATCTGATTTTGCCGGAGGTGCTGCGATGCGTAACGAGAGGGGATCTGTTGAGGTGGACTATATGGTACCCTCGAGCTCAACGAGAGAAGCTGTAACGGTACAATTGAATGACGCGGGACCAGCCGTCTCGAACAAGGCAGCCATCCGGAGCTTCTTCAAATCTCTGGAGCAGAAAGGCGTTCGCTACTGTCACTGGAAAAGCAATATCCGCCTTGAAGAGACGCTCGCGGCTGCAGAAGACATCGATCTCCTCGTCGACGCACGTCATGCCAAACTCTTCTACGCGGCCTTGCTCGAAAATGGCCTGAAGCTGACGCATTCGCGCTCCGGCATCGGGCACCCTGGCGTCTTCCACGCGATAGGGCTCGACGAGGCGAGTGTCGCGTCGGTGCACGTGCACGCCTACTTTCAGATCGTCAGCGGCGACAGCTTGGTCAAGAGCTACCGGCTGCCGATCGAAAGATCCCTTCTGGAGCAGACCCGCTACATGCTTGGTGTGAGGGTCCCCACGCCCGAAGCGGAGCTCGTGCTATTCGCGCTTCGGATCGCGCTTAAGCACGTCGGTCCGATCGAGATCCTGATGGCCAATCGCCACTATCGAAGTGTCTCGAGGGAGCTGGGCTGGCTCCGCGAGGCAGCAAATGCGGAGCGCGCTGAGGCGCTTTGCACGGCTTGGTTCCCGAGTATCGATCCACCGCTGTTTCGGCAGCTGTTGGACGCCATCGAGGCCGAGCGTGCCGTGGCCCGACGCGTCGTCCTTGGCTGGCGCGTCGCCTGGCGTTTGCGCGGATTGCGGAGGCTGAGCCCGATGCTCGGAGCGGTTTCGCGAACTCTGGCGGGTGGTCTCCTTGCTTGTTATGCGGTTCCGGCGTCGCAGAGACTTGGTGCTGCAGACGGGCGGCATGATCGTTGCGCTCGTCGGACCGAAGGCGACCGGCAAATCCACTATCGGTCATGAGCTGGCAACTCGGCTAGGCCTGCATCTCGACGTGCTCCGCATTCACGCCGGCAAGCCGCCCGCGACGGCGCTCACCCTGTTACCTCGCCTCCTTCTCCCGGCGGCGCGCTTCCTGTTCTCGAAGGAGCGCGCCGGAGAGTACGAGAGGCCTGAACGCCGCCGGGAGAAGCGGTATTCGCTGCTGTACATCCTCCGGATGACCCTGCTCGCCTATGACCGCCGCAAGCTGCTTGGCCGCGCGCTGCGAGCCGCGACCGCCGGCTCTGTCGTCGTCTCTGACCGGTATCCCTCGGAAAGAGCGGGTGCCATCGACAGCTGCTGCTTTGACGAAGCGGCGCTGGCAAAATGCAGCTCTCCGCTGAAGCGCTGGCTGATGAACCAGGAGCGCGCCCTCTACAAGGGCTTGCCCAAGCCAGATCTCCTGCTTCGCCTGGAGGCTCCAATCGAGACGACGATCGAAAGGGACGCGCGGCGGCTGAAGCAGGGCGGCCCCGATGCCGCGGCGGTGCGGCGCCGCTGGGAGTTAGAGAGTCGGCCCGAGTCTTCCGGAACGCAAGCGATCCGGATCGATACGAGCCGGCCGTTGGATGAAACCGTCCGGACTGTCGTCGGAGCCGTTTGGTCCGCTCTATGAACCGCGCGGCGAGCACTTCACTGGAGTTCACTGGCCTCCAAGGAGATTGCAAGAGCGACCGGTAGAGCAACCGACGGCACAGGTAGAAGGTATTTTGGGAGCGGCTGATCGTGAGCTGCACAGCGACGGAGAGTTGCAATGAGGTTCCGTGTTCTAGGTCACGCGTGTCTCGAGGTTACGAGCAATAGCAAGCAGCTCTTGTGTGATCCCTGGCTGGTCGGCTCTGCCTATTGGCGCTCCTGGTGGAATTACCCACCCGTTCCAGATGGCCTTGTTGAGACGCTCAAACCGGATTTCATTTACCTAACGCACATGCACTGGGACCACTTTCACGGCCCAACCCTTCGCCGGCTCGGGCTCGACCTGCATATGCTTATACCCAAGACCCCTGACCGCCGCATTTACGAGGACCTCAAGGCCATGGGCTGCACCTGGATCACGGAGTTGGTCCATGGCATACCCTACCAGATCGGCGCCAAGTTTCAGGTTACGAGTTATCAGTTTGGGCACTTCCCCGACTCGATTTTGGTGATCGAGGCCGACGGTAAGACCATCCTGAACGCCAATGACTGCAAGACCATGGGCCTCCCGCTCCAGCAGATCCTGCAGCGCCACCCGAAAATCGATTTCGTATTGCGTAGCCACAGCTCCGCGAACGCCCGGCTGTGTTTCGAGATCGTCGATCGGGGCGGAGCCCATATAGACGATCCGGAAAAGTACAGCGCCGAGTTCGCAGACTTCGCGCGGGCAGTCAGGGCCGAGTACGCTATTCCTTTTGCCAGCAACAATTGTTACCTGCACCCGGAGACCGAACAGTTTAATCGATACCTAAACCTTGGAATTGACGTGAGACGTTATTTCGAGGCGCACGGCATCACCCAGCCCAAGTGCGTTGTCTGCGCGCCCGGCGATGGGTGGGATGACGATATCGGTTTCACGCTCACCGATAAGGACTGGTACACCAACCTCGATGAGCACTTGAAGCACTACAAGGAAGCAAAGTCAGACACTTTGAAGAAGTCGGCACAAGAGGAGGCACAGGTTGTGCTGACGGAGGACATCGTGGCCGGTTACGCCTCAGACCTCCTGTCCGGAACGCCGTTCTTCGTACGGCGACTGTTTCGAGGAAAACCCATAACCCTGGTTGCGCATAGTGAGGCGGGCGATACGGCTTACGAACTCGACATCTACGGCAGAAAGTGGCGCAAGCTCGAGACCTGGAATGACGACGACAACCCTATCCAGATTCACGCAAGCGCCAACGTTTTCGTCATGTGCGTCAAACAAGTGAACTGGAGCAGTTTGGGAATTTCGAAGCGTGTTCGTTTTCGTGTGAAGAACGAAGACAAAAAGATAGTGACTTACTTCACCGAGCTGAATGATCTCTTCGATTGCGAAGTGCTGCCGCTGTCAAAGTCCTTGAACCCACGGTTTGTGGCGGTCTGGTTGAGGCGCTGGCGGGAAGTCCTTCTCTATCTGCGGATCGCAGCTGATTTGGGTCGAGGACGCGACTTCGCCTATCGCAACTATCTCCCCTTCATTCGACCTACGAGGGGAGCGCTCCGTTGATTCCGCACCTGCTTTACGTTGGAGGCGAGGACCATCATCTGCGAATTCCCTTCATGCTCTCCATGCGTGATTGCGGCTTTCGGGTGACCGCGGCGGGGAGCGGGGATCCCACTGCTTTCAGGTGTGCAGACCTTGATTTTCGTCCCTTCCACTTCAAACGATACGTGAGTCCCCTGGCTGATCGGACCGCGGTCAAGGCGCTCGCGACTATGCTCCGCGACCTCCAGCCCGACCTTGCGCAGAGCTATGATACCAAGCCGAATCTCCTGCTTCCCTTGGCTGCCCGAACCGTGGGTCACCCTGGGATTGTGCGCACTATAACTGGATTGGGTTGGGTCTACTCATCGCAAACGCCGCTCGCGTTATTCGCCCGTCCTGTATTGCGCGTGCTCCATCGTGCGGCAGCCCAATCGACCGCCGCCACCGTGTTCGAAATACACGACGATCAGGTCTTTTTCGGACGCCACCGGATGACAGGGAAAAACGGCCTCGTGATCCCTGCCGGCGGCGGGGGGGTCGACGTCGAGGGATTCGGACGGGCTTTGGCCGAGTCCCCTCCCGCAGGGCAGCTTCGCGAAGAGCTAGGTCTCGGCACGTCCCCGGTCATCATCACCGTCACGCGTATGACGCGGGGAAAGGGCGTTCCGACGCTGCTCAAGGCAGCGGCATTGGTCCATCGGGCTCGGCCGGATGTTCGTTTCCTGCTGGTCGGACCCCGTGAAAGCGAGGGCCCGCTTGCGGTCACGCAAGCCGAGATCGACAAGCATGCCCCCTATGTCATCGCCACTGGACCTCGATCCGATGTGCCGGCGCTGCTCGGCCTCGCCGACGTCTTCGCGTTTCCAACGGCGCATGCTGAGGGCGTGCCTCGTGTGCTGCTTGAGGCGGCTCTTGCCGGCGTCCCGATCGTATCGGCGAGCATGCCAGGTTGCTGCGAGGTGATCCGCGACAGCTGGAACGGATTCCTAGTGCCACCGCACGCTCCCGATCGTCTGGCGGCGAGGATCATCGACCTGCTCTGCGACCGGAAGACGGCGCGAATGATGGCTGGGCGCGCCGAAGAGCTGGTTACGCAGAAATTCAGCCTGCGGATGATTGTCGCTCGTCATGTCGCACTGTATGCGGAGCTGCTAGCGCGGAATTCTCGACTGAGCATGGGCGAACTCGATTTCGACCCAGCTCGCACATCAAGACGCAAGCCATCCAGGACAGCGCGGCCCCATGCTGGTTGGCTGACAAAGAGATTGCCCTGGTGCCGTTGGCGAGGTTCTTGCTGCATGGCTCCGCGAACAAGCGCGAAGTCTCACTGCACGGGTAACAACCGCCACTGCGAGCTAAAAAGTGTTTTGTAGAAGGAGTATACCCAGATGGGGGTATGCAGTCGTGTCGTTATGGCTTCGCAGCGTGCCGCGGCTGCTCTGCGCGTCGACGTCGACCGAGCGAGCAGGTCGCGTTGCCTCGAGTGGCAGTGTTCGGCGCGCCGGGCCCGCGTCGATTCTGCCGCCGCAGTCCCTGCAGCATCATCCGATTTGGCCGGATCACGCATGAGGTCGGATCGACCCTATCATTTATGGGCAAGTGCACGTTTGGACGCTCACCTTCTAACGCTTGCTGGTCATAACCCGGGTTAGTCATGCAGCGAGAACGCCGACGAGAGTAAGCTTCATCAGCCAGGCGCCGAAGCGATGAACTTCAGGTGCAAGCCAGCATTGTTCGTATCTTTTCTTTGTTCACGAGTGGGTCCGCGGATCTAGCCCAAGCGAACGGCAATGGTCCGACGTCGGGGAGAAACATAAT
Organism: uncultured Alphaproteobacteria bacterium; assembly: GCA_963732455.1. Taxonomy (GTDB): domain Bacteria; phylum Pseudomonadota; class Alphaproteobacteria; order Rhizobiales; family Xanthobacteraceae; genus Bradyrhizobium. Next base: position 359,724 of record CAVSZM010000007.1, read on the forward strand.
GGCCATGCTAACGCCGGCTCCATTCATGATGAGGCCGACTTCCTTGTTTCTTGACTTCTCCAGCTTGCGCTGCAGGCGGTAAAGCGCAGTGCGTGCCGGCCGGGCTAACATCAAAGATCTGTCGATCGCCGTCTTTTCAGGTTGAACCAGAGAAACGCGCTCCGCTTTTAGCAATACGGGAGGGATCAAATGAAGGCTGTTATCCAATGCGGCGGAAGGGGCATGCGTTTGCGCCCGCATACATCCATTTTGCCGAAACCACTCATGCCGATCGGATCGCGACCCGTGCTGGAGCTTTTGCTCAAATGGCTCAGACGAAACGGGATTAAAGACGTTTTCATCACGACCGGATATCTGGGTCACCTCATTCGTAGCGTTTGCGGCGACGGCAGTCAGTGGAACATGCGGATCACTTACACGCAGGAGCTGGAACCGCTTGGAACGATGGGTCCGTTGTCACTCCTGCGCGAACACCTCGACGCGCCGTTCTTGGTTCTTAACGGCGACGTACTTACCGATCTCAACCTCAATCAGTTCGTGAACTGTCATCGACAACATCACGGCACCCTTACTATCGCCACCGCCACCCGCCCCACCAAGATGGACTTTGGCGTGATCGACGAGACTGACGGACGTGTGACCGTATTTCGCGAGAAGCCTGAACTGTCACATCTCGTCAGCATGGGTATTTACTGCATGGATCCCGCGGTACTCGAACGCATCCCGTCGGGCATTCCTTTTGGCTTCGACGATTTGATGTTCCAGATGCTGGAGGAGGAAGCATCGGTGAACGTATTCAAACACAGCGGCATGTGGCTCGATATCGGCCGGGTCGAGGACTTCCTCAAGGCTCAGGATATCGCATGGGACGAGCAGTCGCCCGCATTCGCGGCAACCGTCGCTGCTTGAAGCATGCCGCGTGTCGCGGTGACTGCTCCGGCCGATGCAATGTTTCGCTCGGGTCGGGATTGGAGACTAACACATGCTATTGGTATCAGAGCCGGTCTTGGGCGCAGATGAAAAAGCAGCTTTAGCGGCTGTCATCGAGAGCGGCTGGGTTACGATGGGAGACCGGGTCCGCGAATTTGAGCAGACGTTCGCGCGCCTTCATGAAGCCGAGGATTCAATCGCCGTCGGCTCCTGCACCGCAGCCCTCCACCTGATCCTGCACGCGCTCGGCATTGGACCAGGCGATGAAGTTCTTGTTCCATCGCTGACGTTCGTCGCCACCGCCAATAGCGTGCTCTATGTAGGAGCACGGCCCGTCTTCGTCGATATCGAGTCGCCGGCGGTTCCTTTGATGTCGTTGGAGGAGGCCGAAGCCAAGTGCACGTCGAGAACCAAAGCCGTCATTATTGTACATTTTGGCGGCTATCTGGCGCATCGTGACGCCTGGCAGGCCCTCGCCCGCAGGAAGGGCTTGCTCTTGATCGAGGACGCCGCGCATGCGCCGGGTCTGCCAGCCGCCGGGACCTTTGGCGAGGCGGCGGCATTCAGCTTTTATGGCAACAAGAACATGACGACCGCTGAGGGAGGCGCAATCATTGCCCGCAGCCGCGCATTGAGGGAAAGCATCAGGCAAGCGCGGTCTCATGGTATGACGAGCGGCACGCGGCAACGCCTCGTCAGTCGCCGTCCAGAGTACGACGTGACGATGCTCGGATTCAACTACCGCATGGACGAGTTGCGAGCCGCCCTCGGCCTCGTACAGTTAAAACGATTGCCGGAATGGAATGACACCAGGCGACGTCTGTCGCTGCGGTATCGCCAGCTCATTGTGGAGCATTGCCCATCGGTAATGGTGCCATTCACGAATCCTTGGCCATCGGCGCATCACCTGATGCCGGTTGTGCTTCCGGCCGCAATCAGGCGACAGACCGTCGTCGATCGGCTGCGCGAGCGAGAGATTCAGACCACCGTTCATTATCCCCCTGTGCATCGCCTGACGTTTTACAACGACCTCTACCCGGATTCTCATTTGCCGCGAACCGAGGAATTTGCCCGACGGGAGCTCACACTACCTCTCCATCCCCGGATGACCCCGGCCTCCGTCGAACTCGTCGTCAATTCTCTCGCAGCCGCACTGGGTGCGGAGCTTCCGGCGGAGGCGATCGCATGACCATGCACGACCTGGCGGACCAGCTCTCCGGGCCATCTCTGGGGATGCGTGTCGGCTTGCGGCGTGCCCTTGATATTGTGTGTGCCGGCGCGGCGGCGGCCGTCCTCGCGCCCCTCATGCTGATCGTGGTGCTTGCAATATGGATCGAAGGCGGAAGACCGATCCTGTTCGCGCAGCTTCGTCTTGGACAGTATGGACGGCCGTTCCGGATGTACAAATTTCGCAAATTCAAACCGGACTGCGACAACAACGGATGTCCGCTTACGATCGAGGGGGACGGCCGTCTAACAGTGATCGGCCGCGTCCTCGCCGTAAGCAAGCTGGACGAGTTGCCGCAACTCTGGAACGTTCTGCGGGGGAATATGTCGATCGTGGGACCACGGCCCGAGTCGCTTGCCTTCTCCGATTGCTTCCGCAACGGGTTCGAGAAGATTCACGAGCACAAGCCGGGTATTTTTGGGCCGTGTCAGGTCATGTTTCGACATGAGAGCAAGCTCTACCCCGCCGGGGTGCCTGTGGTGGAGTTCTATCGGCAAGTTCTGTTCCCGGCCAAAGCGGAAATCGACCTCGCCTATTTCTCGTGCCGAACACTTGTTTCCGATCTTGGCTGGATTCTTCGAGGAGTCTGGGCGATCGCGGCAGGCTCGCCGATCGAAACGGTTCTTGGAGTTCGGGCAAACGAAATCAGAAAATGAGGCGGGCATTCGATGGCTATGAGCTACCTTGGTGCCAAGATCCTCGTAACGGGAGCGGACGGTTTCATTGGCTCGCACCTGACAGAAGCTCTTGTTTCGGCGGGAGCCGAAGTTACCGCTCTTGCCCAATATAATTCCTTCGATAGCCATGGTTGGCTGGACGATCTGCCGGAGTCGATCCGAGAGAAGGTCAACCTCGTCCGTGGCGACGTCCGCGATGCAGCTTTCATCGATCGCCTAGTGCACGGCCACGAAATCGTTTTTCATCTCGCAGCGCTGATCGCGATACCCTATTCGTACGTCGCATCGCAATCTTATGTGGAAACCAACGTGCTCGGTACCTTGAACGTTCTCGAAGCGGCGCGGCAACACGGTACCGAGCGGATAGTGCACACATCGACCAGCGAGGTTTACGGCACCGCACTGACGATGCCGATCGATGAATCCCATCCGCTACAGGGACAATCGCCATACTCGGCTTCCAAAATAGCCGGGGACATGATGGCGGAGGCATTCGCCAGGTCGTTCGGCGTACCGGTCGTAATCCTCAGGCCATTCAATACGTTCGGACCACGGCAAAGTGAAAGAGCGATCATCGCCACCATTATCCGGCAGGCGCTCGATCCTTCCTGCCCCGCGATCATGGTCGGCGATGCGACGACGGTGCGCGATCTCACCTTCGTTACCGACACTGCCGCGGCATTCATGGCTGCCGGACTCGCCGATGGCGTGGAATACGGCCAGGCATATAATGCTGGCAGTCAGCGGGCGATCAAGGTCGGTGATCTGATCGACCTTATCATCGACCTGACATCCAGCCACAAGCCTGTCCTTCAGGAGGAAAGACGTTTGCGACCAGCGAATTCGGAAGTACGGGCGCTGCTCGCTGATTGCACCCGCTTCGCACATGCGACCGGATGGTCGCCGCAGGTTAAGCTGCGGGAAGGGTTGGAAAGGACGGTCGAGTGGTGGCGTTGCCGCCTTTCCGACAAGCAGGTCCGCCGGCAGAGGGACTTCATCACATGACGGCCCCCCTCAGTCGTGCGCGAGTTGCCCCGCGCTGTGGTGCACCTGTCGGGCTCGCCATTTGCAGGACCGCGCTGACGGAGTCTCTCGCAAACATGCGCGACGCCAAGCGGATTACTTCCGTCGGATCGTTTCCGGGGAAACCCAAGATCGACGAGCTACCGCAGCGGCTGAGCGTTCTCACGCGAAGCATGTCGTTTGTCGGTCCGCGGCCCGAGGTGCCGGAATTCGTGAAATTCTACACGCCGGATCAGCGCGCGATCATTCTCGATGCGCCCCGAATTTCCATATCGCGCCGGGCATGCCGGTCACGGCCGATATGGGCAGGCCCATCGTGCTGAATTACTTGCTCGGCCGGCGTGCTGGCGGTCGCCTCGGAGGGAATGCGCGAAACGTCACATGTGCGGAGGATCGGGGACCCGTGTACAGCATGAGACGAATGGCGGATTGGCGTCCGCTCGAAAAAGTGCAGGCCATATGTTCGCCGACCGCAGCATTTAGGCGTGCGGCCACGCTGATGGCCGCCGCCAAAACCGGACCGGCGTTCCGGCGCTATGCCCGCGCCGGCCGTACCGGGCTGGCGAAGGCGGCGTACCGCGTCGGGCGCTGCTATCTCGATGGTGTTGGCGTTCTGCCCAGCCGGGCCAAGGGGATACGTTGGCTCCAGTGGGCGGCACGTCACGGCCACATTGAAGCTCAATCGCAGCTCGCAGTCATCTACCTCCATGGCACGGCCGGCGGGCCGCACCCAATGAGTGCCGCAAGCTGGTTCGACGTCAGCGGCATTGCAGACCCGGACTACGTCAAGGCGATGCAGTGGACGCGCATGGCCGCGGAGGCGGGCTCGGGCGAGGCGCAGGCGGTGTTGGCGTTCATCCTGAGCTCCGGCCCCCAGGACATGCGCGACCTCGATGAAGCGGATCTGTGGTACGAGCGCTCGGCCGCCGCCGGCTGCCCGCAGGGTATCCTGGGCCATGCGCTGGCTTTGAACCGCAAGGGCGGCGGCGAGACGGTGCAACGCGAAGTCGTTGTACAATTGGGCAAGGCAGCGGCGGCGGGCCTCCCGGCAGCACTTTATCTGCTCGGCGTAATGAGCGAACGCGGCCTCGGGGGGACCCGCGATGAGGGCGCTGCGGCGGTGTTCTATCGACGTGCCGCGGAGAAAGGCCACCGCTCGGGTCAAGCGCGCTGGGGCAAGGCGTTGATGCACGGCATCGGAGTGGATGCAAATCCATCCGACGGGGAAGCCTGGCTGCGTCGGGCGGCGCTCGCGGGCGATCCGGAAGCGGCCGCCGCGCTCGGCGATCTCCATGCCACCGGCGGAAATCTGCCGCCAAATCATACTGAGGCAGCAAGTTGGTTCCGCCGCGCAGCCGAGGCCGGCCACAAGGGTGCGGCGCGCTCGCTTGGCCTCCTCTATTTTGCCGGAGACGGCGTCCCGCGTGATCCCGAGCAAGGCATGCAGTGGCTCCGCATCTCTGCTGCCGCCGGGGACGGGCCGGCGCGCGCCGATCTCGGCAATCTCCTGCTTATCGGTATCGGGGAAGAGGACGATCGTGTCCGTATCTATAAAGGGTTCGAGCAGGCGGCGGCATCGGGTGATCTGGTAGCTGCGTACAATTGTGCCGTCTGCCTGTCCCATGGTGTTGGCGTGGCGCGCGACGACAGAGAGGCGGCGCTGTGGCTGCGCAAAGCCGCCGACCAAGTGCCGAGCGCGCAATTCTGGTATGGCCGCATCTTGACCGAAGGACGAGGCGTGAACCGCGATCTCGCAGAAGGGCGCAAATGGATCGCGCGCGCCGCCGATGTCGGCGTCGTCGATGCTCAAGGTTATGCTGGGCGAGATGATGCTGACCGGCACCGGCGGGGCCTGCGATCCGCCGGGTGCCTTGGCATTGTTCCAAGAGGCCGCGGCGAACGGCCATCCGGCGGCGCTGATGATGCTGGAGCGCCATGTCGCCGCAAACGCTGCGAAGCAAGACGATCCGGACGACGTGCGCCACAGGTAGGCGAGGCGTCCGCCGCAGTCAGGGAAGTCGCTGCGCCATACAACGGAAGTTGCAGGCGACGAGGCAATACCGCCCTCGGGTTTACCCGAGATCGGCACATTTTGACCGCAAGTCGGTCTTGATTGCGGAACGGGGCAAGCCCGAGTTCCGGTTTCCACTTGGCCGATTGGCGCGATTCCAGCATCTCATCCGGGTTGCAAGTTCTTCGTGGGCGCGCCTTGCCCGTCGCAATTCTGCAGAGCCGTCTGGTTCACTTGTAAGAGACGACAAACTGGCGCTCATAAGCCCGTCTGACGACGACTATGATCAGGAGACCGACCCATGCACCAATCGTGCTGGTCGCGAAATCGGCGACGCTCGCGGTCCGGCCTGGGATCCACAATTGAACGAGCTCCAATGAGCCGCCGCATATGGCGAGCAGGACGCCGCTCACCAACAACTGCATAGGCCGCAGATATCCGACGGCCAACAGGCTGCCTGCGATAAAATACGCGGTGAAATGCTCGCAAAGATCATTTCCCAATACATCAGGACGCATGTTGCCTGGCACCACCGACAGAACAATGATGGTCAGCACGGCTAGCCTGGCACCCACACGGGTGAGCATCACAAGCTTCGTCACCACGTCATTTCTTTCCTCCGGCAGGTTGCTCCTCGTCCGGGGCGGCTCGGCCGTGTAGTGACTGGGTGAAATTCGTTTCCGAAGACCGGATCTGTGAGCGCAAGCAGATCAATCGCTTTTCCTGCCAATGCCCTTGCGGACGAGACGCACGATGCTCGGCAACCCGACATGGCTCGTTCCTTTGAGTTTGAGCGCCGGCAATGATTTTGATCCGTTCTTGTGTCCTGCAGATAGGACTTGTGCGACATCCAAACTCGGAAACGGCTCAACCGGCAGTTCCTCCAAGGTTTGCGAAGCGTCGTCCTTTGCCGAGATGAACGGGCCATTGCTCATCGCCCAAATCGCGGCCTGCGTGCGGTTGTGGACCCGAATCCTTCGAAGGATCGCTTTGACGTGAACCTTCACGGTAGCCTCGGCGATCGCCATCTTGCGCGCGATGGTCTTGTTGGAATCACCCTGGATCAGGCAGCGCAGGATGGATTGTTGCCGAGCCGACAGCCGCGGCGGGTAGCTGCTCTTGGCTTCTGGTGGATGTTCATTCGTTCCAACTTCGGTCCCGACCATTTCACCATCGTCACCACCATCATCGTCCTCATCCGCATGTCCGTTGTCAGCGTCATCTTCGTCGCCAGCTGCGTGACCATTTTGACCGGTTGCGCTGCGGTTACGGTCTTGCCGGTCAGAGATGAAAGTCAAAATTTCTGGAGGCAATAGTGTCACACCGAGCATGACCAATTCGAGGGATTTGATAAATGTGTCGCATGTCGCGACATTGACCAAATACGCGTTGGCGCCCAGTCGAAACGCCGACACCATCTCGGTCAGCTGATGCTGATGAGCCAGCACGGCGACGCGCCCGGCCGGATATCGTTGCTTGAAAGACTCGATTTGCGCCAATGTCGTATCGAAATCATCGCTGACATCGATAATGAGCAAGATGGGTTGCTCTTGCGGGAGCGAGCTCAGGACGGGATCGTCAACGCCGGACGCCGAAGCCAGGATGCTAAAATCGGCCGCACTCAAAATCCGAACCAGGCCTTCCCTCAGCAGCACATTTGGCCCGACAAGAACGGTCCCAATAGGGACGGTCCGAATAGGTCCCCGCTCCATAGCAGCCCTCGCCGATCTGGGACGGCCTGACGGCCGGCCCGTGTAGCTTTCCTGTCCTGTCCCCTTCACTTCAATCAACGGAACGCACCCCACGCTCCGATCAGTTTTGTTTCCGTGACTTCTCCGAGGTAGCTGCCCTCCCGGACCGCCATTCGCAACATGTGCCAACCACAATGAAGGCTCCGCTTTGATTGAAATGCTTCGCCACAAAATTTCCGAAAGCTGCACGCAGTATGTGAAGCTTTGATGAATATAAGAGACAAATCCATCGCAGCCAGCGCAAAACTCTGACTTACATCAGCAATATGCTCACTCGTCACCACCTTCGCGCTTGGTGGCGAGGTACTGCGCCCAAGCTGCCCCGACACGGCGACGGGCGGTGGACGGCTCCACGCCGGCGCCTACCTCATCGGTTAAGCCGCCGCTCGAGATGCGGCGATAAACCCAGGATCTCGTTTGACGAGACGATACGCGGGGCCCATGAAGCAGAGCGGCCGGATGGGGGTGACCCACACAACGCGCTTTGCGAACTTCCATCAGCGGCCACCTTAATGGGTGGGCAGGATGCCATCATCTTGGGCGGCTGCCCGGTTGAAGGACGGGCTCTCGATGACGTTTGGGCTGACTTGGCGGTTTCGTTCACGGCCGTCATCGGGTGGAGACCAAATGAAGGCGACGGTCTGCGCGACTTATCCGGCGAATTTGACCAATCTTGTCCTCGGTCGCGGACCATACTTGCTGCATCGGAAACCAGAGGTCGCCGTTAGAAGTGCTTGAGCCATGTATCCAGACGAGCGGAGGCAGGCAACATATCGCCGTTGACGCCCATTCGGGCGATGTCCCAAAGGATTAGTTTGCGCCCGCCGCATAATCCATTTGTTTCGAGCGCTCTGCGTTGAAGGGTGGTAGCCTCAAACCTCGCAAGGGCTCACTTCAACGTCAGCGATGAGAGCTCCCGAAGAGGGCTCTGGAATGAACCTCCAGCAGATGATGCTTGTCGACAGCTCACGACCGGCGCAACTACTTCAATCGGCAGCAAATCCAGCGCTGGATAAGACCGAGGCGGCCAGATTTCTTGATGTGATTTGTGGACAGGGCGATTGTTTGCATCTGCGCCCGCAACAACGCGTTCCTCCTCCGGCGGGAAAAGTGTTCGTCCTGCGGGAAGGCATGCTCGCAATCGATGCGGCGCCTGCAAAAGGTAAACTGCAGGTATTGGATTTCCTGGTGCCGGGAGATGTCGTATCGGCGTCGACCGTTCTCCCCACGCCTGCGATCTCGTTGCGAGTAATCACCAGCGCATCGGTGGTGTTGTTGGATCCTCCTACGGCAGACTACGCAGCTCATGACTATTGGAGATTTCTGATCGCGCAGTGCTTGAATCAACTGGCTCGCGTCAACATTCATCAGTTGATGATCGGTCGTCTGGAAACGGAGCCGCGCGTCGCGTCGTTTATTCTGGGCCTCGCGCTGAGGAGCGTTCGTGAGGGCACGCGTGAAATAACCGTCGAGCTTCCCATGTCGCGCATCGACATCGCCAATTACCTCGTCATCAACTGCGATACGTTGAGCAGAATAATGATGAGATTTTGCGATTGCGGCCTGATCGAACGAGAAAGCCGGCATGCTATTCGTGTCATCGACCTTGATGCGCTCAGGAGGAAATCGCCTCTTGCATCGTTGCTGTCCGCTGTATTCGAGAAAGAGACCTGCCGGCAGGGATCAGCCTTGGACCCAGTGCCGAAAGAAACGCTCGCGCGCGCTTCAGTCCATGCAAATCATGTCGCTATTCCGCCGCTTGTAACAGCCGGTCCGTTACCCATTCCAGTGCAGAGCACTCTTATGCCTCACGTGCCTCACGGGGCTTGTGGTAGGTGAATTGGCGAGCAAGATGTGTGGAATTGTCGGTGTCGTGGGTCAAAGGCCGGCCGCTGCTCCGATTCTGGATGCGCTGAGGCGGCTTGAATATCGAGGATACGATTCCGCAGGTATCGCCACACTTCGAACGCGGCCTCCTTACACGCTAAGGGCTATGCCGCCGGAGAGCTGAAGCACCGGCCGATCGCGCTCATCGACAAAAATCTCCCCGTTATCGTGATGGCGCCGGGTGACATGAGCTTCGAAAAAACCATGTCGAACATGCACGAAGTGATCGCTCGCCCTTGGAAGCACCGCTCATCTTCGCGTTGCCGTTGCAGCTTCTTGCGTACCACACCGCGCTTGTCCTGGGGACCGACATCGACCAACCGCGCAATCTCCCTGGGGCGTGTACTCATCAACGCGCGGATCGGAGGCTCGCTTTCGGGGGCATTCCGTCGACGTTGCAGAATGGCTGGAAAAAGATGGCGAGATAAAATACGATCGCGCCACTGTAGTTTTGCTCGCGATCAACACGGAAAAAGGGAGTAAAAGCGATGGCTGAGAAAAAGCAAACATGTGGCAGCAGGCCCATCAGGTACCCCAGCGAGTGCACTTATTCCTGCGTGTGCCCGGCAGGAAGCGATATATGCACCTGGACCGTGACCTGTGGCGATTGGACGACCTCGGGGACTGGACTCACGGCCTCAGGCCACTCTTCGAGGCCCCCACATGTGACGCTTGACGGAAATATCTCGGTATTCTCGAAAACCCTTCAGGAACTCTGGAAACGCCGCGTCATCGTCCCAGCGAACTTGCGCAACCGGAAGATTTGGGCACGCACGCTTAAAGGCACACCTGAAGAGATAGCGGATGCTCTTGGTCTTCAGCTCGGGCCTAAGATATCGAGCAAGCCTCGCCCCAAAGGCGATTATGTCTTGATTAAGTAGTTTGGCCCTTGCCCTAAGCCGCCGGGATGTTCTCTTTCGCAATGTCCGCTGTCTGGTCGCTATCGCGGACAAAGATGGGGGTAATCGGCCGGCCCAGCTTGTGGATATCTGAAAATTTTGGGTGCTGCGCTTCAGGCTGTTGATGAAACGAGGTCCGTGTGACGGCCTCAAGCATCAGAAGAAGAAGCGCAGCATGGACCAATTTGCTGGATTGGACGTATCGGTCAAGGAGACCAGCATTTGCATTGTGGATGACAAGTGGTGGAAAGTCTGAAAGCGCTTGACCTTAGGGCCGATTAGAAGCGGACATCAGCCAGCGATCGCCGCAACAATCGCGATTTATGAGTACGCGCCCTAAATCGGTGACGGTCGGATAATTTGGCCATCCGGCGCGGCACAGTTTCGGATAAGTCCTGCCGCACGACTTTGAGCCCACGGACATTGGGCCTCGACCGGATTCGATCGCTTGCGATCTTTTCCAAAATACTAGGGTCGTGCCTTCAATGTCTGAGGCGAGAGTGGGATGCGAAAAACCTTGAAGCCTTGGAATTCAGGAAACGCTTCCGCCGCTTCCGGAGACACCAAGGCCAAAACTGCGGCCGGCACCGCTCCATGGACCAACACATTGATCGCCTTCGTTGGAATCCCGATCAGTTCGACGTCAGAGGCCCCCGCTGCCACGATCGCGGTCCTGACATTGCGGACGGATGCAGAATGCTTGTCGTCTATCGCAATGGTTTTACTGGTTAGATCGGATACCGACTTGATCTCCGGACGAACCATTAGAATGGCAACCAGACGGTCGGTATTACTTGGCGTCGCAGGTGCGGTCCTATCGGCATCGCTACGCAGTTGGGTTTCCGTGTAACCGGAACGGTCCTTGTTCAATTCCAGCGCCGCAGTGGCGACCGTCATTCGCTCTGCGACCGTCGTGGCGGCTACCACCTGCTCCTGTATCGTTGCGGTATTGGAATTCGCAACAACACCCTCTCCGGGGGATGAATCCGCAACGTTTGCTCGCGTCGTCTCGGAATCGGCAGCGGCGTTACTCGCGTGCAGCAGTCGCGACTTTAATGAAACCGAATTGGTCTTGAATGACGCTGGTTTTGGTTCAATCGACAGACTTCTATCGGTACTGTCGAAACAAGCGAACCCGTTCGCTTCCGGGCATAATTCCATGGCCACTTGCGGCCGTAAAGGGCAGCTGCAGCCGACCAAAGTCGCTGCCAGCGCCCCGATGAGAAGCGCCCTCATGCAATCCCTCCTTAGAGGCTGATTTCCGCCCGCACGTCTTGCTGCGTCATCCTGTTGGCGCTGATCGGCTATCAGTTGTGCAAAAATGTTAAACGCTCATTAAGCGTCCGCCGTTCGCCGCGTGAGAAGCCTTGCATGGTTAATGTCGTCGCAACGCGGTTTCGCGGTGGCGCGGACAAACCCCCGCAAGATGATATTCAGTAGGCGCGAGGATGCCGCCGATTTGGTTCCCGGGGCACCTGCGCGCTCGCAAAATATGGATTGATGATGCACTGGGCGGCGCGGCCCGATGCCGACTGATTACACTGCGCCAACGAGGTATAGGCGCATTCGATGTAGTTCCCATCTATGCCGTAGGTCTGCAGGCAGACCGAATAGTCCGGGCTATAAGTCTGGGCCAGGGTTCGCGCTGCCGTCAAAACAGTGATGGTCGTCAAAATCGCCAAAGCCCGAATGGGCATCTGAACCTCCCTCGGGATGGCCACAGCATCAATGCACCGAAACAGACAGATCATGTCTCCGTCAATTCACATTCGCGCGCGAGCCAGCGAAAGGGAGGTACGGGAAATTCAGACGTAAGGCATATCCTCATCCGCGGCTGTCCGGAAATCTGCTGCTATTCCTTTCGATGAAAAAACGTCTTTCAGTTTGTCCGGCACATTCACGGAGAAGGGAGCCTCCGTACTCTTTTTCGGTATCCACTGGATCCTCGCAATCTTGGGAACGCGGTCGCAGCAGCTGCACGATCCGCTGCACCCTCAACGCGGACATTCATCCCCGCTAAGAATTAGGTCCACTTTGTGCCCAAACTCGGACATCGTACGCTACAGCGGTTGAACGCGTCAGCGGGATTGGCGGGTGAAAAACAAATACTGCGAATGCATTGGCCGAGAGAAACGCGAACAGCGCGTTGCTGCGCGAGCGAAATAACCTGATACTGCAAACAACAGGCCCATGAAAAAAGCCTGCAGGAAGGACTGGTATGTTCCGAAAAGGAGTGCCGTTGACCAGCCCGTCGAGGCCTTGTCGGCAAAGTACCAATTTCCAAACGGCCAGTAGGTGTCCGCAGCATGCATGCTGATCACGAATAGAATGATCGACCAACGCAGGTTGTCTATGAATGCACTTCGATGCATAACCTGGGCATGCCGCAAATCCGTCCCGGCCGCACTTACCGCCGGGAATGCGCTGCTCGTCGAATTGGCTATATCCATCACTTGATCGCCTCGTTCCGCGCAGATGCGGGGCTTTTCATCCGACCGAAGCCAACCTCATTCCGCCACGGTCAGCCGGACACACGAAACCAGAACCATACTCATTTAGTCAGCAGCTGTCGCATCCAAGCTGGCGCGCTACGTCGCGCTCCGCTTACCACCCTTCAATATGCAACCTGTGAAACCGCTGCAGCCAGCCACATCTGCAGTGAGAATGCGCGCGGCCGCCTGTCGGGGTCATTTCGCCATCCCCGCCTGACGCAGTGGCGCAACCAATGCGTCAACCACTACCTTCACCAATTCTGCGGGCACCAAGCCGATGCTCGCCATACTGGCTCGCACTTCGTTGACGTAGAGCGGTTGCCAGGCTGGCGGCAGGTAGCTAGACAAGTTCAGTGGCTAAACCCTAGACTGCCACATGATCGGCGAGCAGCCGACGGCATCCGGGAGGTCGAAAATGGCACAGAAACGCGGCATTCTACTGGCATCTATCGTGCTCGGCCTTTCGGTGGGCATGAACCCCGCAGCTGCGCAGAAGAAATACGACCCCGGCGTCACCGACAACGAGATCAAGATAGGCAACATCATGCCCTACAGCGGGCCACTGTCGGCCTACGCGCTAATCGGCCGGACGGAGGATGCCTTTTTCAAGAAGCTCAATGCCGAGGGCGGTATCAACGGGCGAAAGATCAATTTCATTTCCTACGACGACAGCTTCAGCCCGGCGAAGACCGTGGAGCAGGCGCGCAAACTCGTTGAAAGCGACGAGGTGCTGCTTATTTTCCAGAGCCTCGGCACGCCGACCAACAATGCCATTCAGAAATATCTGAATGAAAAGAAGGTACCGCAGCTCTTCGTCGCCACCGGCGCCACCAAATTCGGCGACCCAAAGAACTTCCCTTGGACAATGGGCTGGCAACCCACCTACCAGACCGAGGGTCGGATCTACGCAAAATACATCCTGGAGAAACTGCCACAGGGCAAGATCGGGATACTTTATCAGAATGACGATTCGGGCCGCGACTATCTCAAAGGTCTCAAGGACGGCCTCGGCGCCGAGGCAACAAAGCGCATGATCGTCGGCGAAATCCCCTACGAGCCTACTGACCCGACTGTTGACCGTCAGATCGTTACGTTGAAAACACTTGGCGCCGACGTCTTTTTTAACGAGGCCTCGCCGAAATTTGCTGCGCAGGCTATCCGGAAGGCAGCCGAGATCGGCTGGAAGCCGGTCCAGTTCCTTGCCAGCATTTCGAATTCGGTCGGCTCGGTGCTCAAGCCCGCCGGGCTCGATAACGCCAAGGGAGTTTTGTCTACCAACTACCTCAAGGACCCTACCGATCCAACCTGGAAGGACGATCCCGCGATCAAGGAATGGGCCGCCTTCATGGATAAGTATTTCCCCGAAGGAGACAAGACGAGCACATTCAGCGTCTACGGCTATTTGACGGCGCAAACCATGGTTCAGGTACTCAAGCAATGCGGCGACGATCTCACCCGCGAGAACGTCATGCGGCAGGCAGCTAACCTCAAGGACTTCGAACTCGGTTTGTTGCTGCCGGGTATCAAGATCAACACCAGCCCGACCGACTATTTTCCGGTCGAGCAGATGCAGATGTCGCGATTCAACGGTGAGCATGGTGAACTCTTCGGATCCGCAATCGGGGGAGAGATTGGGACTCAATAGGCCAGCGAGGTGATTGAGTGACGCTTGCTGCGAAGCTGCGATGACCGCTGTGAGTCAACCTCGGACCTCGGGGGCAGGTCTGAGCTAGTTCCGTTCGTCCGCTGATTGCGGACATGCAGGGACTACGGCGCGAGGTCCGCTTCGTGTCCACTTCCGGACTCATGCACAAGCAAACACAGGATCGTCATTCGATCACCTCGTCTGCTCGTGCGAGCAGCGTTGGCGGGATTGTCAGACCGAGCGCTTTAGCGGTATTCAGGTTGATGATCAGCTCAAACTTGGTGGGCTGCATCACAGGCAAGTCCGCCGGCTTGACGCCTTTGAGGATTTTGTCGACGTATCCCACGACTCCGCGCTGCACCTCCGTACTGTTTGCGGCGTAGGTCATTAGCCCTCCCGAGGCCACGATCTGCCGATTGCTTGAGAAAGAAGGCAATCGATGCTTGATCGCGAGATCGAAGAGTTCCTTGCGCTGAAGGCTTCCCTGTACGATGACGGCGTCGGCCTGCTTGCTGCTGATCGCGACGAAAGCCGCGTCAAGCGGCGTTTCCGGCCGGACGAAGGTTATAAGGATTTCAAGGCCAATACTGCGCGCCCCTTGGTCGATCCGTTCGACGAACGGCTTTGCAAGCGGATCGGCCTCGTTGGCCAGAACCGCCACCCGACGCGCTGACGGTATAGTCTCCCTGACTAGTTCGAGGCTCTTTCCCACAAGCTCCGCAGTCGCTGCAGACACGCCGGTAACGTTTCCGCCCGGTCGCGCAAGGCTGGCCACAAGGCCGGTTCCCACTGGTTCGCCGGCCGGGGCCATCACGATCGGAATGTCACTGGTCGCTTGCATCGCCGCTTGAATGGCAGGTGTCAGTGAGGCCACGATGATCTCGACCTTGAGACCGGCCAATTCCGCAGCCTTCTCCGAGAGAAGGCTACTCTTGCCTTCAGCCGAACGAACCTCGAGCCGGATGTTCTGGCCATCGACGTAGCCGGCCTCCCAAAGCGCTTCCTGGAAGCCCTTCAGAAAGATATTAGGTTCGGGATTGCCCGTAAGGAGAACACCGATGACCGGCACCCTGGCAGCCGGTGCGCGCGTCGCGAGTGGCAATGCCGCTGCCACGCCGCCAACGATTGCGATGAACTCGCGCCGATGCATTTGCCCCCGTAAGGCGTAGTGGAATACGCAAAACCTAGCATTTTGCGTCCGAGCGGCAAGCGAGAAGGGCAACCAATCGGCTCCGGTCGCTGCGACCCAATGTCCGAGATGGGTCCGAAAGCTGACCTGACGGGCCCGAAAAGCAACATCTTATCGACTAACCCGAGTGCATTGAAAAGATCAGAAACCGCGTTCGCTACGACGCGACAGCGATATAAGGAATGCTGGCCACTATAGCGGCAAGCTGGATCGCATTGCTCAGCATGCCGCCCCAATGCAGCCGTCGCAGCCGGCGCACGGCATCGGCATCGCCAGCATCCCTGTCACTAAGCCGGGCATCCATCTGCCGCAAAAACCAGCGGCGCGACGAGGCCGCGAAAGCCGCGATCAAGCCAAAGCCAATGGCTAGAACCAAGCGACCATCCACGGCAACGGCTATCGTCCCGATTACACCGGCAATGGCCAACGTCAGGAAATAGCCGTTGAACATGCCGCGCAACAGCTGGGCGACAGGTGGGATGTCCAGCCTCACCAGCAGAAAGGCGGGCGCCGACAGCAGGAAATAAATCATCGGAAGCAGAAGGATGATAGTGGCGAACAGGGCGACGTTATCTGGCATCATCCGAACACCTTTCCTTCCCCAGGCGGGCAATGGTTTTCTGGCGGCATTCATAACAATATCCGCCCCGACCTATCACCGACACCATTGGGCTTTGGTCGGATTCGATATCGAACTGCTCACACGAGCTTTGTTCAAGACAAAATGACCGCTTCGGGTCATTCGCGACCTAAACATGTCCGTTCTACCCCCGTTAGCGACCGAAATGCGGACGTCGCCGGAGGTCGGGTTCGTGCCAAAAGGCGAAATCACCTGAACTCTGTGGAGCCGGTCGGCCGGGCAATGCCGGCTTGCCTCAAGCATTACTGAGGCGACGTGCCGATATCAGACGGACGTCACGAGAGGATTGGGGCGAGCCTTGGGTGCCGCGATTGCGTCTCTAGATTGCGAGGCGTGAAGGCGCTAGCCTGTTGGCGGCGTTCACGCGTAGGCGGTCAGCTATCATCTGAAATGCTGAGGCTTTGAGTTGTTCAACGTTCGTCTCGCCTCTGGCTGCTTGAGCAAGTATGTGTTCTGCAATCTCCAAAGCAGAAATGGATCTCGACTGCAGGAAAAGCCTGTCCGATAGCACATCGTCCAGGGTACACCGCAACACCGCCAGCGTCGTCGTGTCATATGCGGGTCGTGCGTTTATCATTTTCGCCTCAAAACAAATTCGTTAGACAAAACAGCCTGCTGACCCGGAAAGATGGTGGCTGCGAGACCGGCGGCCTACGGCACAAAGGCAATTCGTTGAGGCAGCAAAATCGGCTGCAGCGTCGAGTATAACGAAATTTTTGACCAATTTATTACAACCGCATTTCGATCGACGTTTCTCGTATTTATTCTAGCGAGCGCGTCGCCTCTGGCCGAGAGGGGGTCTGGTCGCGGACCCGAGGAACAGCAAACTGCAATCGGGTGCCTGAATTAGATGTAAAAATTCTTTTTCTTGTCATTTCGCCGCAATT
Organism: uncultured Alphaproteobacteria bacterium; assembly: GCA_963732455.1. Lineage (GTDB taxonomy): Bacteria > Pseudomonadota > Alphaproteobacteria > Rhizobiales > Xanthobacteraceae > Bradyrhizobium. The sequence goes on from CAVSZM010000007.1 coordinate 376,983, forward strand.
GGCGGTGGAGACAATGCAGTCAAAACATGGGAGGTGGGAGGATGAGGCGGGCTGAGAGAGTGGTAATTTCAAATCTCGGGAGTTTCTCCATGAATACTGGCATCGACTTTCGGATGGTCTGCGGCGATTGCGGCAGTCTTGCAATAAAGATTGAAAATCCAGAAAGTGCTTCTCGAGAAGCCATCATTTACTGCGGTGATTGCGGCGGTGCACGAGGGACCATGGGTGCGCTAATAGACTTGGCCGTTCGACCAAATGGGCGGACTGTACCGCGCACGAGACTAAGGCTACCACCCGTCAAAGGTCGCTCGAAGAAGCCGAAAGTCCTTTGCGAAATCTCTGAGCGGTATCGCGAGTTACAGAGCCTTCGTCGAAAGGTCCAAATGGCAGAATCAAGTTGGCGGGTGACACCGCCAAACATGTTGGATTCGCCGAATGGTCTTCCAAAAATTGAGTGGGACTGACCGGGCTGTTGACAAGCAAATCAAAAAGGCAGCCCAACCGGCTAGCTGGTGGCTTGCTAGGTTTTTAACTACCTTGTTTGGAATCAAGCGACCGGAGAAAGCGCCGGCGACGGCGGTGTAGGAACGCTCTGATATTTACGTTCTGCCGACAACACCAATCGATGGACTTTTTTCTTGGGCTCTTGCCAGGAGTCTACGAGTTCCTCTGCAGACAGTGCATTCAACTCGACCCGGGCTTCCTCGAACTGACGCCGATTCGGCAACTTCGTAGTGCGACCCACACGACGGGCAGGCGATATCATATATTCTCATAGAAGCACCACACCAAGGCGTACGATTGCACTATTGAGTCAGATCAATGTGACGCAAGCAAGCCCTTCACTCAACGGAATCTAGTACTTTAAGCTAATCTCACTTGCTGCAAAACTCTCAACCACCAGTCGCCGAAGACAGTGGCAAATTGTTGATCCTGCCTAAAGTTTCAATGTAGATCACGTGCGCGGCCCAGCGTGCTACCCCCGTCGCTCACGCGCCGGGCCTGGCCAGTCAGGTGACGCGTGTCTCATCCGACCGGCCAAGCTTTTATCAGATGTCGGTTTGAAAAGGGCTGATTCTCGTCATCCCATATTACGGCTGCAACCTGAGCTACTTCGGTCTTCCCGGGTTTCGGATGACGTCCAAATTTAGGCCGAGGATCGTTATCAGCTACCAGGACGATTAAGGCAAATTCGGACAAGTACATTGCCCTAAACTTCCCATAAATCCAATCGCCGTTTGAAATGGTTGGGGTTGGACCCCATCTGATCGATGCGCTCCATTAAAGAAGCGCGCTACTCTGACAATGCTTCGGGGAAATAATTATGAAAAAGCTTTTGCTCTGCGCAACGGCAACAAGCTGCTTTGTTGTCCTAACATGTACCGCACATGCGCGATCGGCCTACGATGGTTCCTGGAACCTCGCCTTCGTGACGCAACGAGGCGCATGCGATCCTGCCTACAACTTCACTGTCAATGTTTCCAACGGAGTTGTGACGCACCCTAACCTCTTGAAGTTTAAAGGCTACGTCACGAAATCCGGCGCGGTTCGCGCTTCGGTGACCGTTCACGATAAATATGCCTCCGGCTTGGGCAGACTCTCCAGCGCCTCCGGACGCGGGACATGGAGCGGCTACGCAGGAAATGCGCGGTGTTCGGGCTACTGGACCGCGCAACGAAATTGACATCGCCACAAAGGCGAACGCCGCGATCCCTGCCGGCGCTTCGGTTCTGAGGGCTTGAGCTACCGCGGGGGTTACGGACTGTCGCAGGCGGATCTGGTCGCGTGCCGCGACTGGCTGAAAGCAAACTTCGCGAAGCTTGCAGCTGAACGAAGCCATCCCAAGTCCGGCGCGGCAGGGATATTGACTACATCCAAAGGTTACGTCCTACTTTGGTGCAGCTCGACGGAATAAGCATGTTCGTATGATCAATTTATCCCCTCGTAACCCTGACATCTGGCTGGCAGCCGGCGTTCGCACACCCTTCGCGAAAGTTGATGGTCCGCTTGGCGGATTTGATGCCATTGCATTGTCTGTCCCCGTGGTTAAGCACATGGTTGGGTTACTCCAGGGCGGCAAGCCCGACTTTGCCGTTTGGGGAAACGTTGTACCTAATCTTACCTGGAGCAACATCGCCCGCGAGATTTTGATGGATGCCGGAATTGATCCGACGGTTCCAGCGTATTCGACCGTCATGGCCTGCTCGACCAGTATGATGGGAGTGTTCGAGGCAGCCGGCGTGATTGACGGTACCGCGCGTAACCTCGCCCTCGTTGGCGGCGTCGATAGCCTAAGTCGGATTCAACTGGGGCTTGGAACGTCGCTCTCGGATTGGGTTCGCCGATTCCAGAACGCCAGATCGCTGGGTCAGAAGCTGAGCCACGCATTCGATCTAAAGCTCCACGATGTTCGCCTCTACATCCCAGCCGTTAGCAATCGAACCACCGGGTTGAGCATGGGTGAGCATACGGAGATCACCGCCAAGGAGTGGAAGATCTCGCGCGAGGACCAAGATCAAATCGCGCTGGAAAGCCATCGAAATGCCATCGCGGCGTGGGATCGCGGCTTCTTCGACGATCTGGTTATTCCGTTTGGTGAGCTGCATCGCGATACAATTCCGCGCAAAGACACCTCGTTGGAAAAGCTTGCCCGGCTTCCACCATCGTTTGACCGCACTAGCGGCAATGGCACGTTGACTGCAGGAAATTCTTCACCGCTAACCGACGGCGCCTCCAGCATCTGGGTCGCTTCCGATGCCGGCCTGGCAAGACTCCCCTCCGCCACTCCGCGCGTGAAGCTGATTGACTGGGAAATCGCATCGGTCGATTTCCGGATTGAGGGTCTGCTGATGGCACCGCCCTACGCAATACCTCGCCTGCTGCAACGCAACTCCCTGAACTATGAGGACATCCACCTATGGGAAATTCATGAAGCCTTTGCGGCGCAGGTTCTCGCTCATATCAAGGCGTTGCAAAGTCCTGAATTCATCCGCGGCAAGGTCCATATAACGGGTGACTTCGGAGCCTTCCCGCGCGACCGCATGAACCCAAACGGCGGCAGCGTGGCGCTCGGCCATCCATTTGGCGCAACGGGCGCGCGCATCTTGAGTCAAGCCGTAAAGCAGTTGTCCACTATGCCATCCGGTCAGCGTGCCATCGTCAGCATTTGCGCCGACGGTGGGCAGGGTACGGTCGCCCTACTACAGGCGGCCTCATCGACATGAAGGGCGCGTTGGTCGCGGGCGACTAGAAAGAGCCGGGTGGCATCGAACGTCACTCAGCCCACAGCGTCATCCGCGCCACGATCCCTCAAATGGTGAGTGGCGCGCCGGGGCTTCCTTCAGGGCCGCCGTTCTTCGGCTGTGACAGTCGGATAAATCTGACGCCAAGCATTCTGCCGCGGCGCCAAACAACCTCGCAGGGTTGCCGTTTCTGATCGCCGAAGACAAGTTCGAAGCGCGGCGGAATAACGGTACGTCCGTCAGGGACGATCTTCGCTCCTGTTTTGGAGATACCCATTATCTCGCATTCGCCGGTCGCGACCCCGTTCAGCGTAATCCAAGCCGGCTGATGCCGAATCCTTCGTACCTCTCGTTCCTGTTTTTTCTGCTTCATTTTGCGAATGCTGCGGGCTCGTCAATCTTGACCGCGTCTGAAGCGAGAGGATGCGGCCGAGCGGTTAAAAAACCCTAAGCGTGGCTATATCGTCCAGTGAAAATCATAAAAGCCGCGACCCACCGCGCAGACCAGAAGTTATGCTCGCCGTCCGTCGCGCACTCGCTTAGTTCCAAAATTTTTTTGCCCTGCCAATCTGCGAGCCGTGAACAGGCAATTCAACCAACGCTTCAGCGTCAATGGCCCCTGGTAGCATAAATCTGATAAACGGTGGTGACGATCTCGAACGCGATCAGCACAACGACGATGACTTCGAGGCGCAGCGATCGACGCGTGTCGATGATATCTGCGAGTGCATTGGCCGTTTCCGCCACCACGGCGAGCTTCCTGTTGAGCGCGTCGACGCGCTCATTGAGTTCGTATTCGTCTTCAAGGCGGGCGTAAAGCCGCTCCAGGTCAGGACGGTCCCATAGCGCATCCGGCTTTTCGCCGATCGCGACGCGACCGGATACCCTGTGCTGGACCAGCAGGGCGTTACCGATTAGCTGCAAAACCCCTTTTCGATTCCGTCGGGTTCGTCCGTAATCTGCCAGTTCTTTCGTAAATGGCTCAATGATTTCGAGCACCCTCGCTACTTCGCGTTCGTCGTTGGCGAGCACGACGCTTTTCGCCAGGGCATCGGCAATGACAAGAAGCCTCTCCAGCGACATATCGCGCAGTTGAATTGGTCCTCCCGCCTGAACCTGATCCTCGCTTTCACTGGCGAGCGCGACGATCGCGGTTTCCTCCTCAAAGCGCGCGAACGCTCCGCCGATCCGAGGCCTCAGCGTTTCCAAAAATCCGCTTTCATCTTGCGGCAACAGGCCGATCAGCACCGCGACACCGTAGCGAAACAGAACCGCAATGCCAGACTTGCCAACCCGGATCGCCAGCGGGACCGCCGAAAGCGCTTCTCCTTCGAAGCCCATCGTGTTGATCCGGTCTCCGACATGCAGGGCGTGTGCGGTAACTCGTGTCCCCATTTCGTCGGAAATGAACGCAGGCTTGGTCATCATGACGTCTCCCTAACGGACACAGCTGCTGGGAAGATTAGTCTGCCCGGTGAAAAATTGCATACGCCGACTTGCAATCAGTTTTCCGCTTTAAAAATTAACAGGGTAACTATGTTGAAGAACAGGAAAATTTTTTTCGCGATACCAGGGAATTTCATGCGGCGCGCGTCGTCACCGCGACGACGGGGGCGGCGGCCCGGCGCAGCGGATGCTGGGGGTTCGCTGTCACACCCCTGTCGTGCGAACATTGCAAGAAGTGAACGATTGCAGGCGATACGAGGTGCTTGGATGTCGGCGTATTCCCGAAATATCGGCGCGGATGCCCCGTGGCCGATCGAAGCGACGCGCCGAATGAACCGGATGTACCGCCGGCAGCGCCACATCTACGACGGCACAGGGCGATATTACCTGCTCGGCAGGGATCGTCTGATCGCCGGCCTGCAACCGGCCGCCGGCGCAAGCGTGCTGGAAATAGGGTGCGGAACCGGCAGAAACCTTGTGCTCGCCGCCCGGCTTTATCCGGACGCGCGATTTTTCGGTATCGATGTTTCGACGGAAATGCTGACGTCCGCAATCGCGGCAATCGAGCGTGCTGGTCTCAACGGTCAGATCCGCGTCGCACATGGCGATGGAGCAGCGTTCGATCCGCAGGCCTTGTTCGGCGTCCAGTCGTTCGACCATGTGATGATTTCCTACAGCCTGTCGATGATCCCGGGCTGGTGTCGCGTTCTCCAAGCGGCCAAAAAACGCCTAAAGCCCGGCGGATGCCTGCACATTGTCGATTTTGGCAATCAGGAGCGTTTGCCCGGAATAGCCCGGGCGCTCGTGTTGCGGTGGCTTGCGATGTTCGACGTCACTCCGCGCGAGGATCTTGAGCGCGAGTTGTTAGCCATGATCAAACCCTTTGGCGGCGATCTGAGATTCGAACGCCCGTTCCGCGGTTATGCCCAGTACGCCGTGTTGGCTTTTCCACCTGGGCCGGGAAGACCGTGAGCGCGTGGCTTGCACTGCTGGCGGCGGGATTGCTCGAGATCGCCTGGGCATTCGGCCTGAAATACTCAGAAGGCCTCACCAGGATCTGGCCGACCGCCGCGACCCTGGTGGCAATCGCACTCAGTTTCGGATTGATGGCCGTCGCCCTCAAGTCGCTTCCGTTCGGTACCGCCTATACCGTCTGGACCGGCATCGGTGCCGCCGGCAGCATTATCGTCGGAATGCTGATTTACAGCGAGCCGACCGACCCGGTTCGCATGCTGTGCCTCACACTGATCGTTGCCGGGATTGTGGGGCTCAAGCTCAATTCGCCGGTATGAAATGCCGAAAGACATTACCGTCCGTTCCTGGCGCGCAAGCTCCTCCAACCCTCTAACCCGCCGAATAAGCCAAGCGCGAGCAGAAACGGAAGGAAGTGGTACAGGAACCGGAACATCAGCAAAGCCGCAATCACCGCTTCCCTCTCTTCGCCGGCAAGCCCGATCAATATCGCAGCGTCGAATACGCCAATTCCCGCCGGCGTGTGACTCGCAAAACCCAGCAAAGTCGCGGCGATGAAAACGGCGGTCACGCGAAAGATCCCGATATCCATCCCGTGCGGAAGCAACACGTACATCGCCAGCGCCGCGGCGCCGAGATCTAAAATGCCGATCGCGATCTGAAGCAAGACCACGGGTCCCGATGGAAACCGGATCGGCCACCGCCGGCTCCCGAAGGATCTTGGTGAAAGCCAGGTCCAGACCAGGAAAGCGATCACTCCAAGAAGCAGCGCTACCGCCAGCACCCGGTTAAGCTGCGGCGGCAGGTAGTCGATTCGAACGATGGTGCCTGGCTCGCCAAGCAGACTGAGTCCGAGCGCCGTCAGGTTGCCCAGCCAAAACGTCAATCCGGTCAGGAAACTGATATTCGCCACTTCGAAAACGCCGAGGCCGTTGCGCCAATAGACTCGATAGCGAATGACCGGCGCGATCAGCGCGACCGCTCCGACACCGTGTGCAATAGGGAAGCTGGTGAAACTCGCGAGGGCGGCAATCCGATACGGAACGTCGGAACGCCCGATCGTGCGAAGCGCCAACAGATCGTAAAGGGTCAAACTGGCGTAAGAGGTAGCCACCAACATCAGCGCCGCTACGATCACGCCTGGTTTGGTGTCTCGAACAACCGCGAATACCTCGTCGTAGTCAACGTTCTTGAGTGCATGCGCCAGCGCGAATATGGCGACCGCGGCAATGGCCAGGCTGACGACGACACCCAAACCCTTCAGTCGGGCTCTGCTGCCATGGGTCTTTTGCAGCACAATGGCCTTCAGGGTGCGCATCAATCCGGGCAGCAGTATTAGTTATTTGCACCGGCTGATTCGGGTGATCGATATACCCCATTGACACGTTGATGTGACAACCGCGTTACCGTTTCGAACGCAGAGCAATTCAAAAAGAAATGGCTCGCTCAATGACGCGCCAGATCGCCTTGTTTCGTCGAGACGACGCCAATTCACGATTCCAAATCGTAAGATACTACGTCCTCAGGCGAGTCCAGAACTAGCAGCACCCGCCCTTGAGATCGCGCCAAACGCCTCAGAAGTGCTCAGCCAGGATTCGCGCCGGCCGTGCGTCCGGCCGCGGCTCGATATCGATCGACCACAGATCGCGATTATCGACATCCTTCAGCGTCACTGTCATGACCTCCGACCGGCCGTCGGTATCGACGCGGCCGAAAAACTGGAGGCCGAAACAGGGCGCAAGATTCTCGCCCTGTTCCGCGCTGCAGCCCTTTTGGAACATCGCCCGCGGACCGAACGTATTATCGAGCTTGCCGGGAGTCCACGTCCCCGCATGAAGTGGACCTGAAACGAATTCCCAGAACGGTTCGAAATCCTCGTACACCGCGCGGTTCGGATCGTAATGATGCGCAGCCGTATAGTGCATGTCGGCCGTCAGCCAAACGGTGTTCCTGACGCCGGCACGCTTCATGAAGGACAAGAGATCGGCAATCTCGTGTTCACGCCGCTCGGGCGGGCCATCGCCGAGTGCAATGGCGTCTTCGCTGATCAATCCGATCGGCAGATCCGCGGCAATCGCCTTCCAGGTCGCGCCGGACGCGGCGAGCTCGCGTTTCAGCCAGGCCAGTTGGACCGGGCCCAGGATGAAGGTGTCGCCGCGGTCGTCGCGCTTGTTCCAGGTGGAATCGCGGTAGCTGCGCATGTCGATCAGGAAAACATCCAGCATCGGCCCGTAGCTGATCTTGCGATAGACCCGGCCGGCCTCGTCAGGGATCGCGCGGATCGGCATGAATTCATGAAACGCCCGGCGTGCGCGCTGCACCAGCCTGGATGTGCCGTCCTCGGCATAACCCGTTTCGTCGGTGGTGCCGATCGGCGACCAGTCATTGGTCACTTCATGGTCGTCCCATTGCGCGAGCATGGGCACCTGCGCATTGAATGCGCGCAAATTGTCATCGAGCAGGTTGTACTTATAGTTGCCGCGAAATTGCGCGAGGCTGTGCGCAACAACGGATTTCTCTTCCGTCACGATGTTGCGCCAGAGTTCCCCGTTCCGCAGCTTCACCTCGGCGGGGACGGGACAGTCGGCATAAATGTGATCGCCGGAATGAATGAAAAAATCCGGACGATTTTCAAGCATTGTCCTGTAGGTTCGCGTGCCGCCGCGCGCGGGATCGATGCCCCAGCCCTGACCTGCGGTATCCCCCGACCAGACAAACGATATCGAGCTTTTGTCCTTCGGCGCGGTCCGGAAATGACCGGCCTGCGTCTCTCCCGCAATTCCCGATGCGATATCATCAAACCGCACCCGGTAGAAAATGTCTTGCCCGGGCGGAAGATCTTCAAGCAGGACTTTCGAGGTGAAGTCATGGTCCGGCTGCGCTTCTTTGGATGCGACGCGAATGATCGTCGCGAAGCTTTCGATCGTCGAGCACTCAACTTCCATCCGCGCAGGCCGGTCGGCGCGCGCCCACACCACCGCGGAGCCGGCGGACACATCGCCCGAGGCAATCCCGCATACGATCTGCGGGCGATCCGCGGCACGGCTGAGATAAGGCCTGACGAGGCCTCCAAGGCCTGCGAGCGCGATTGTGGATGCGGACCTGGCCAGCAGCCGACGCCTGGTCAGGCCCTGCTTCGCGCGTATCGCAATCGCCATTGCCGGCACCCTCGTCGAATCACGACGGAGGTTGCCCGCTCAACTTGACTCTGAGCCGAAGGATTTACGACAGGTCAGTGACTCGCGCCGAAGTGCCCCATTTTGATATTCAAAGATGCGATGCCGGAGTCTTCGTTCCGTCGGATTGGCAAGTAGCGAAAAGACTGCCGCAAGCAGGCTTTCGCATTAGCGGCTGGCCGGCACATATCCGCGCAGATTCCAGGACGTTGTCGCAAAACTCAAAATGATCGGGCGCAAGCACGATGATCGTCGATCCGTGCTCGAACCACCCGAGTTCATCGCCCTTGCGCATACTGGCATCGCAGGGGAAGACGGCCGGCCCCCGCGTTTCGGCGTTCAGCACCAGATCAAGGAAATGCAGCCGGATGCTGGCGACCAGAATGGCTGCGACCGGCACCAGGCTCAGGGTCTCGCCGGTTGGCAGGCGGGTTCTGATCACCGCGCGCTCGTTCTTGCAAAACAGCTTTTCGATCCGCTTCAAGGCGATCGGATTGACGTTCCAGGTATCGCCGCTGATGAAATTGACCTGCTCGATCCGGCCGTCATAGGGGGCGTGGAACCGGTGATACATGCTGGAAGTCAGCCGCAGCGTGATGAAGCGCCCATTGCGATGCGCGTCGACCAGTGCGGGATCACCGAGCAGGTCCTGAAGCGAATAGGCGGCGCCCTTAATCTGAAACAGTTCGGTATCGGCGATCGCGCCGAACGCGCCGATGATGCCGTCGCAGGGACTGACCACAATCGAGGGGTTAGGGTCGGGCGGGCGCAGGCCGGGCTTGAGCTCGCGCGTGAAACAATCGTGCAGGCTCATGAAACTCGTCTTGTGCGCCTCGGACAGGTCGAGGTCGGAAAACAGCCGCCAGCACGCGATCGAAAGGTCGCGGATCAGGGGCTGCTCGATCTTGCTGAACCAGCCCATGAATCGAGTCAGCGCCGCCCGCGGGACGCGGTTGGTCAGGAGGAAGTTCAGGTCCTCCTGTTGCGACAGGACCGCGATGAGGCCCTTTATTGTCATGAATTTGTCAGCTGGACTGGGTAGCGCTTGGTGACATGGATTCGCCTCTTCCGATTCTGTCTCTCGCCAGCGCCGCGATCGCCGGCACCGTCGCCGTTCCCAAATTGCGGGCACGATTGGCGCTGTCGCGGGCCAAACACCGCTCGCTGACTGGACACGCCAAGATGTCGCGCCTGGTGGCGCGGCTGATCCCGTTCTACGAGTTCGACATCAACGACTTCTTCCGCTCCGACGGCGCGCCGGCTCAGGTGGCCACCCAGCGTCAGGACGGCTTCTTCCGGCTCGCCCGCCTCTATCAGGAGCGGTTCGCCAAAGGCAGGGCGATGACGTTGCAGGCCTCGGGAAAGATCTCCGACCTGCAATTTACCGAAAGCTACCGGGTGCCGTTCCAGTACAGCCGGCTGGTGCGGGAGCATTTGGCGACCAGCGCGTTCGTGCAGTCGTCGGCGGGGGTCACGGTCACCGATCTCGACGGCAATATCTTTTACGACCTGACCGGCTCGTATGGCGTCAATATCTTCGGCAACGACTTCTACAAGGAATGCATCGCCAACGCCGAGGCACGGGCGCACGCGCTCGGCCCGGTGCTCGGACCCTACCACCCTGTCATTGTCGACAACGTCACCCGGCTGTGCGCGATTTCCGGGTTCGACGAGGTTTCGTTCCACATGTCGGGCACCGAAGCGGTCATGCAGGCGGTGCGGCTGGCGCGCTATCACACCGGTCGCTCGCACCTCGTTCGCTTTGCAGGCGCCTATCACGGCTGGTGGGGCGACGTGCAGCCCGGTGTCGGCAATCCGATTTCGCCGCACGAAACCTACACGCTCGCCGACATGTCGGAGCGGACGCTGCGCGTCTTGAGAACTCGGCGCGACATCGCCTGCGTGCTGGTCAATCCGCTGCAGGCGCTTCATCCTAACGCCAATGCGCCGTCCGATTCGGCGCTGGCCGACAGCTCGCGGAGCAGCCATTTCGACCGCGCGGCCTACAGCGATTGGCTCAAGGCGCTCCGGCAGGTCTGCACCGAACGCAACATCGTGCTGGTCTTCGACGAGGTGTTCGTCGGCTTCCGGCTCGCTGCCGGCGGCGCACAGGAATATTTCGGCGTGCATGCCGACATGGTGACCTATGGCAAGTGCCTCGCCGGCGGCCTTCCCATTGGGGTGGTCTGCGGGCGCAAGGAGCTGATGCGCCGCTTCCGCGACGACCGCCCGGTCGACGTCTGCTTCGCCCGCGGCACCTTCAATTCGCATCCTTACGTCATGACGGCGATGGATGAATTTCTCAGCCGCCTCGTCAGTCCCAATTTTCGCGCCGTCTACGAGGAACTCGATGAGACCTGGGACAGGCGGGCGCAGCAAATGAACCAGAAGCTGGCCGAACGCGACCTGCCGGTGCGGGCCTCCAACCTGTCTTCGATCTGGACGGTCGATTACACCGAGCCGTCCCGCTACAATTGGATGCTGCAGTACTATTTGCGGGCCGAGGGACTGGCGCTGAGCTGGGTCGGAACCGGCCGGCTGATCTTCAGCCTCAACTACACGGATGCGGATTCCGCCGAAGTGACAAATCGCTTCGTAACCGCGGTGGAGAAAATGAAGCAGGACGGCTGGTGGTGGCACGATGCTGCCCTCACCAACAAGAAAATCCGCCGGCAGATCCTGAAAGAGATGATCACGCGAGCGCTTCAATAGAGATCCTTCGCTCACCGTCATGGCCCGGCTTGTCCAGGCCATATAGGTCTTTCTTGCTGCTGAGCAGTTAAGACGTGCATGCCCGGGACAAACCCGGGCATGACGAGTTTCGCCAATTGCGACTGCATCTGGAGTCACACGCTCAGGCGAGCTTCTCCTCCAGGCCTTGATCAATCAGATCGAGACCGGGATCGATCAATTCGCCCTTCAGCAGATAAAGCGGCGCCTTGTAATAGAGCCGGAGATCGCTAAACGGGTCGGTCAGGATCTTCGTCATCCAGACCAGCCCGGTCTCGACGTCGCGGATGAAGAACAGGTGCACGGTGCGGAACAACAGGCCGCCGATTCCGACCGCAAGCCAGACCTTGGCCACCTGACGCATGAAGTCCGCCGGCGAGGTCCAGGGGACAAAAAGGCCGAACAGGGTCGGATCGAGGTACAGCACCAGCGGCGACAGCGCCCAGATCGCCATCAAGACGATCTTCCGGCTCAGATTGTAGCCGACCTTGATTTCCTCTTTGTGCTCGTGGGTAGCCTGATTGATGTGGTCGTAGCCCTTCGGCTCGAAAAAGAAATGACCGGCCTGCCGGGTGGTCATCGAGACCAGCCAGCCGACCAGGGCGGCCGCAACCGGATCGACGAACAGCAGCGCGTAACCGATCAAAAAGCTGGCGGCGCTGACGAAGTGCAGACTCTGGTTGATACGACTGTGATGATAGTAGCGATGGTCGTCCCACCGTTGCGTTCGCAATGCTTTCATAAATCGCTTCATCGGTTTTCCCATGTATCGTCCGCATCACATGCGTACAGAGATTCGATGTAGGGAGTATGACAACATCATAATGACATGTCGCGTTAGCCGGTCTTAAGCGGCGGCGGCGGCGCCGGACTCGATCTTGCGGAACCGAATCAGCGAGAAGTGGCCGAGCGGCGGCACCAGACGGCGCTCAACCAATTCCATTCCATCAGCGCCGGCCAGCCACTGTGCATAACGCGACCAGGCAAATTCGGCCGTCCGGAAACCGAGCGGACGCACCACCGGCTGCAATTGCTGCTCGATGAAGCGGCGCATCCCGGCATCCGCGCTGACCCGGGTCAGGATAATCAGCTCTCCGCCAGGCCGCAGCACGCGGGCGAACTCGTCGAGCGCCGCTTCCGGATTCGGCACCGCGGTGACGACATATTGCGCCATCACCACGTCGAACGAATCGTCTGGAAATTCGAGTTTCTCCGCGTCCATGACCGAAAGACCCTCGACATTCTTGAGGTGGAGATCGGCAGCCCGTCGCTTCGCCTTGCGCAGCATCGCTTCCGAAATATCGGTCCCGAAGATGCGAAGATGCGACGCGTACTGCGGCAACGAAATTCCTGTACCGACACCAACTTCAAGCACGCGGCCGCCGGGTCAAACTCGGAAGTCGGCGCTCTTAAGCGCGAGGTCCGTTTTGCCCCAGGAGCGGACATCGTCAGCTCGCTCCGGCAGGTCCGTTTCGTGCCAACAGCGGAAGTCGAGATCGTTTGATCGACCTATGCGGGAGCCCTCGGATTGGGTAGTTTTGGTGCTATAATTTCGATGCTATTGCAGCTTTCCCAGGGCCGGAGCGCACCAAATGGCGAAGCGCGGACAAACGGTGCGTAGATCTCCAACTAGAAGCAAGGTGCCAACGAAGCCCAAAGGCGCGCCTGCGGATGTTGATCTAAAAAAGGAAAATGCAACTCTCAGACGCGAATTGACCGAAGCGCTGGAGCGGCAAACCGCAACGTCAGAGGTTCTCGAGGTTATTAGCGACAGACCCAGCGAACTAACGCCGGTGTTCCAGAGCATGGTGGAGAAAGCAACGCGAGTTTGTGGGGCCAAATTCGGCACGTTGTTTCTTCTTGAGAACGGCAACGTTCGGCGGGTTGCATCTTACAACATGCCTCCTGCGTTCGCCGATCGGGCCGAATTGCGGACGTTTCGACCTCATCTAAAGAGCGGCATTGGCCGAGTGATTAGAAGCAAACAAGTGATTCAAGTCGCGGATATTCGGAGGAGCCCGGCTTACTTGGATGGCGATCCGGCCGCTGTCGCACTGGCTGAGGTCGCCGGAGCTCGCACGCTCATTGTCGTGCCGATGCTTGGGGGCGTCGACCTAATCGGCCTTATCACGGTTTATCGACAGGAGGTTCAGCCGTTCACTGACAACCAGATCGAGCTGCTTAACAACTTCGCCAAGCAGGCGGTGATCGCCATCGAGAACACGCGGCTGTTCAACGAGACGCAGGAAGCGTTGGAGCAGCAGACCGCCACCGCCGATATCCTGAAAGTCATCGCATCTTCGCCGTCCGACGTGCAGCCGGTATTCGAGGCGATCGCGGAGCGATCGAACCGGTTGATCGGAGGCTTGTCGACCGCGGTATACAGGCTGATCGACGATACGCAGCATCTGATGGCCTTTACCCGGATCAGCCCGGAGGCGGATGCGGTCCTGAAAGCCACGTTCCCCAGACCCCTCACCGCGGTTGGCTGGGGCGAACAAATCCGCAATGGCCAAATCTTCCACGTCCTCGACACGGAAGTCGAATGGGCCGCGCAGCCCTCTTTGCTGGAGCTGGCGCGGATGCGCGGCTTCCGCAGCTTCCTCCTCGTTCCGCTGCTGCGCGACCGAGCGCCGATCGGCTTGATCAGCATTACGCGGGCGGAGCCGGGTCCCTTCGCCTCGCACCACGTTCAGCTGCTCCAGACGTTTGCCGACCAGTCGGTAATTGCGATCGAAAACGCACGGCTGTTCAACGAGACGCAGGAAGCGCTGGAGCGGCAGACCGCCACCGCCGAAATCCTGAAGGTCATCGCCTCTTCGCCCTCGGACACGCAGCCGGTGTTCAACGCCATCGCGAGACGGGCCAATGCGCTGATCGGCGGATTCTCGAGTACGGTGTTTCGTTTTATCAATGGGATCGCTTACCTCGAAGCGTTCACGCCGACCACTCCCGCCGCCGATGAAGTATTGAAGACCAACTTCCCAAGGCCGGTTGCCGATTTCGCGCCGTTTCGAATGGCGCAAGCCGGCGAGGTCACGCAAATCCCCGATACCGAAGCTTCCACCTACGAGCTTCAAAACATCTCGCGGGCGCGCGGCTACCGCAGCATGTTGTACGCTCCGCTGATGAGTGAGGATATGTCGATCGGCTTTATTGCAGTGACGCGCGTCCAGCCCGGCACCTTCCCCGACCATCACGTGCAGTTGCTACGAACCTTCGCCGACCAGGCGGTGATCGCCATCGAAAATGCACGATTGTTCGAGGAGGTGCAGGCGAAAACCCGCGACCTCACGGAGGCGCTGGACCAGCAAACCGCGACCGCCAACGTGCTCAAGGTCATTAGCGCTTCACCAGGCGAACTGGAGCCGGTGTTCCAGTCCATGCTCGAGAATGCCGTGCGCCTCTGCGAGGCGAAATTTGCAATGTTGTTTTTATATGAAGAAGAAGGAAATGTGTTTCGCGCCGTTGGAAAGTGGAACCTGCCGCCCGCATGGAGTGAGTTCCTGGGCAAAAACACAATCCGCCCTGGCCCGATGAGCCCCCTAGGCCGGGTTGTGATGACGAAACAAGCGGTCCAAATCTCGGATGTCTTAGCGGATCAGGCTTACATTGACCGCTATCCGGGGATGGTAGCCGTCGCCGAACTCGGGGGCGCTCGGACGCTCTTACAGGTACCTATGCTCAAGGAAAACGAGCTAGTCGGGGCGTTCGGCATTTATCGACAGGAGGTCCGGCCCTTCAGCGACAAACAGATCCAGTTGGTGACCAGCTTCGCCGACCAGGCCGTAATCGCCATCGAGAACACGCGGCTGCTCAACGAGCTGCGGGAATCGCTCCAGCAGCAGACCGCCACCGCCGACGTGCTCAAGGTGATCAGCCGCTCGGCGTTTGATCTGCAAGCTGTACTTGATGCGCTCGTCGAAACCGTCGCTAATCTGTGCGACGCGGATCGTGCTGTGTTGACGAGAAAACAGGGTGATCAGTATTACCGGGCTGCCCTGCACGGTTTCCCCACCGAAGCAATCGCTGAGATGAAAGGCGTTCCAGTCGATCTGGAAGCGGGAACGATTGTCGCGCGTGCTTTGCGTAGTTGCGCCGCCGTCCACGTCACGGACGTAAATGCGGATCCCGAATATCCAGGATCGCCTGCACAAACCCTTGGCGGTGCCCGCACAGTTCTGAGCGTGCCGCTAATCCGCGAAACTCAGCCGTTCGGTGCAATCACCGTGAGCCGGACCCGCGTGGAGCCATTTACTGAAAAACAGATTGACCTTATCAAAACCTTCGCCGACCAGGCGGTGATCGCCATCGAGAATGCGCGGCTGTTCGACGAAGTTCAGGCACGCACGGGCGAACTCAGTCAGTCGGTCGACGAGCTACGGGCGCTTGGCGAAGTCAGCCAAGCGGTGAATTCGACCGTGGACCTCGAAACCGTCTTGAACACGATCGTCGCCAAGGCGACGCAGCTCTCCAGCACCGAGGCAGGTGCAATCTATGTGTTTGACCAGACTGTCCAAGAATTCCACCTGCGTGCAACTTACGGAATGGACGATGCGATCATCCGCGAAATCAAGGATCGCCGTATCCAGATCGGTGAGACGGCAATTAGTCAAGCGGTCGAACAGCGAAAACCGATCCAGATCCCGGACATTCAGGGCGATCTTGCTTTACCTGTTTTCGATGTAATTATCCGCGCCGGTTTCCGTGCATTATTGTTCGTCCCGCTGCTGAGCGGGGACGACACCATCGGCGCACTCGTGATCCGGCGCAAGCAGCCTGGCGAGTTCGCCAAGCACACGGTTGATCTGCTTCAGACCTTCGCGGCACAGTCGGTGTTGGCGATCCAGAACGCTCGCCTATTCGACGAGGTCCAGGCCAAGACGCGAGACTTGTCCGAGGCACTGACGTACCAAACCGGGAGCGGCAACATTCTAAAAGTGATAGCCTCTTCGCCGACCGATGTCGGGCCGGTCCTCAAGGCCATTGTCGAGAGCGCCTGCGAGCTCTGCGATGCCGTCGATGCCATCGTGCTCCTGAAGGATGGCGACGGCTTGCGCGTCAGCGCACATCACGGACCGATACCACTTGATATGGAGAGATGGACGCTCAGCCGGAAATGGGTTGCCGGACGGGCGTTCCTCGACCGGAAACCAGTGCATGTGCACGACCTCCTCTCCGCCGAAGGGGACGAATTCCCCGACACCCGGCAAAGGACGGCCCGCACCGGCACCCGCAGCATTCTGAGCGTACCCTTGCTGCGCGAGGGGAAGAGCATCGGAACCATCGTGCTCCGTCGCACCGAGGTGCACCCCTTCAGTGATAAGCAAATCGCTTTGCTCCAGACTTTCGCCGATCAGGCCGTGATCGCCATCGGCAATGTCCGCCTGTTCGAGCAGGTGCAGGAACGAACCAAAGATCTTTCCATATCACTCGAGGAGTTACGCGCCGCCCAGGATCGTCTCGTGCAGACTGAGAAGCTGGCCTCGCTTGGCCAGCTCACCGCTGGCATCGCGCATGAGATCAAGAACCCGCTCAATTTCGTCAATAATTTCTCGGCGGTCTCGGTCGAGCTAATCGATGAGATGCAGGAAACGCTTGAAGGTATGCAGCTGGACGAAGACAAGCGCACCGAGATGAACCAGCTGGCCGAAACATTGCGGGGCAATCTCGACAAAGTGGTCCAGCACGGCAAGCGCGCAGATGCGATCGTCAAGAACATGCTGCTGCACTCGCGCCAAGGCTCGGGCGAGCACAGACCTGTCGATGTCAACGCGCTGGTCGAGGAAAGCCTCAATCTCGCTTATCACGGGGCGCGGGCCGAGAAGCCGGGCTTCAACATCACGCTGAAGCGGTCCCTTGATCCGAACGCTGGCGAAATCGACGTGTTTCCACAGGAAATCACACGGGTGCTTCTGAACCTGATTTCCAACGGCTTCTACGCGGCGACGAAGCGTCAAGGCCACGCCGACAGCGATGGTTATGAGCCCACCCTTGCTGCCGCGACCAAAAACCTTGGCGATAGCGTGGAGATCAGGATCCGTGACAGCGGCAGTGGCATTCCGCCCTGAGGTGAAGGAAAAGATGTTCAATCCCTTCTTTACGACCAAGCCCGCCGGCGAAGGAACCGGTCTTGGTCTCTCGTTGAGCTACGACATCGTCGTCAAGCAACATGGCGGGTCGATCGAGGTCGATACCCAGCCCGGTGAGTTCACTGAATTCAAGGTCATTCTTCCGCGCATGGCGGCCACCGGCAAAGCAGGGGCAAACAAATGAGCTTGCTTATTCTCGTTGTTGATGACGAACCCGATGTTGAGGCGCTGTTTCGCCAGCAATTCAGGCGCGACATCCGCGACGGCCGCTTCACGATGGATTTTGCGCAATCGGCTGACAACGCGCTTAAACTCATCACTGATGCGGCGGCGGCATCGTTGATCCTGATCCTTTCCGACATCAACATGCCTGGAATGACCGGTCTTGAGCTTTTGCCGAAGGCCAAGGCAGCACGACCCGACGTCCCCGTTATTATGATCACCGCCTACGGCGACACGGATACCAGGCGAAAAGCCTTGGAAGGCGGAGCCGAGGCGCTTCTGACCAAACCCATCGATTTTGTTGCGCTTCGCAGCGAGATCGACAGCCGTGTCGCAGGGGCTGGAGTCGATGTCGGTTAAGGGTCAATCGCTACCAAAATGGGGTGTCGGCGCGACGTCCGCTTTTCCCCCGATAGCGACCGAACTGGCTGGTGGTCCGTTTCGTGCCATTTCCGGAAGTGGCGCACTCCTTCGATCGCTCGTCTGCCCGGCGACAATGGGGCAACATACGTCGCTGACGGAAAGGGGTCAGCAACATCTATTCTCTCGTCGACGGCTGAAACGCTGACGCTGATGCCACCGCAGCCGCGGCGGGACGCCGGCGTCGCGGTAACCGCATCGTGAACTCGGTGAACCCGCCGACCTTGCTATCGACCGTGATGGTGCCACCGTGCTGCTGGGTTACGATCTCGTAGCTGATCGATAGGCCAAGTCCTGTGCCATCGCCAGGGGGCTTGGTTGTGAAGAAAGGCTGGAATACCTTCTCCCGGTGTTCGGACGGGATGCCCACGCCGTTGTCGCGCACAACGATCTCGACGCCATCGCCGCACTCTCGCGTCGTGACCTTCAGGACCGGGCGGAACGTGACATCCCCCTCCTGGCCACGCTTGTTAGCGGCATAGAAGCCATTGCCGATGACGTTCAGGAGGACCCTGGTCACGTCCTGCGGCACGACTTCGACCGGTGCGAGATTGCGGTCGAAATCGCGCTCCAGCGTAATACCGAAGCTCTGGTCCCGCGCCCGGGCGCCATGATAGGCGAGGTTCAAGGCTTCTTCGACGAGCGTGTTCAGGTCGGCGGCTTGCCAATCGCCGCTGCCGCCGCGCGAGTGGTGCAGCATGCTCCTGACGATGCCGTCGGCGCGACGGCCATGCTCAGCAATCTTTTCAAGATTGCCGGTCAGCATCCCGATCGTCTCGACAATCTCGGCGCGCTTGTCGGCGTCGAGCGCGCCCGTCACCTGCACCGCCGCTTGCCTCAACTCGTCCAGCAGTTCGACCGAGAGGCCTGCGAAGTTGTTGACGAAATTCAGCGGGTTCTTAATCTCGTGCGCGATGCCGGCGGTCAATTCGCCGAGTGCAGCCATTTTCTGCGCATGGACCAGGCTGGCCTGTGCCGTCTGCAAATCACGTAACGCCGCCTCAGCCGTGTCTCGCGCGGATCGAATCGTCTCCTCGGCGCGCTTTCTCTCGGTGACGTCGCTGTAAATCAGCACGAAGCCGCCATCAGGTACCGCGTTCCGACGGACTTCGATAACCCGCCCGTCCGGGCGCGTGCGCTCGAAGCGCAGTTCACGCCTGGTATCGTCGAGCGTGCTGCTCAGTTGCGCTTCGAGATCGGCCGAGACGTATTCGCCGCGCGCGGCGAGATAACGAAAATACTCGGCATAGCTCGGGCGCTCGCTAAGAAAGGCATCGGGCAGATCGAGTATCTCCTGGAAATTGCGGTTCCACGCCGCCAGGCGCCCCTCGGCGTCGAACATGACGACGCCGTCGCCCATATTGTCAAAGGTGGCCCGCAATTCGGCCTGACGATCGCGCAACTCGTCAAACAGTCGCGCATTCTCGATAGCGATCACCGCCTGGTCGGCGAAGCTGCTGGCGAGGTCGATCTCCTTGTCCGTGAAAGGATCGACGCGCGTGCGGCATATGACAAATATACCGAGCAGAGTGTCCTCGCGCAAAAGAGGAACGCCCAGAACGGTGCGGTAGCCGATGGCCTTCTGTCCTTCGCTATAGGTGTATTCCGGATCCTGCAAGACATCGGGCATGTGAACTGCTCGACGCTCCAAGATGACGCGACCGGTCATCGTGCCCCGGCCAGGAGACAAGGGATGAGTGAGGGCGAACTGTTTTGCCTCCCCTGAAAAGCCCCAAGCCGCAACCAGGTGGTGCTTGTCGTCCCGCCGGCGATACATAGCCGTCTGGTCGGCGCGGCAGAGGCGCGCCACCGTCTCCACTAGCGTGTCGAGAACCGTCTCGAGGTCGACGGACGAGCGGCTGATGATCTTGAGGACGTCGCCGGTCGCGGTGAGCTCGCCCACTGAGCGCGCGAGTTCGGCCTGGCGGTTGCGCAGCTCCTCGAAGAGGCGAGCATTCTCGATCGCAATCACGGCCTGGTCGGCAAAAGTCGTGGCCAGCTCGATCTCCTTGGTGGTGAAGGGTTCGACGCGGGTACGGTGAATGCTGAATATGCCGATTAATGCGTCCTCGCGCAGGAGCGGGATGGCGAGCAGAGAGCGGTAGCCGGCGAGCTTCTGTGCTTCGTAATAGGTGTATTCTGGATCCTCTAATACATCGGAGATGTGGATCGGTTTGCGCTCCTGCGCCGATCGGCCGCTCACAGTGCCGCGGCCCGGCGCAAAAGGATGAGCGAGGACGAACTCCTTTGCCTCCTCCGAGAGGCCGTGCCATGCGACCAGGTGATACAGGTCATCTCGTCGGCGCCACATAACCGCTTGGTCGGCGCGACAAAGGCGCGCCACCGTCTCCACTAGCGTGTCGAGCACGGTTTCCAGGTCGACCGGCGAGTGGCTGATGATCTTGAGCACGTCGGCCGTCGCCGTCTGGCGCTCCAGCGATTGCTGGGTCTCATTGAACAACCGGGCGTTCTCGATGGCGATTACGGCTTGGGCGGCGAAGTTCTCGACCAGCAGCACCTGCTTGTCCGTGAAGGGGCGGACCTCCTGGCGGTAGATGACAAATGCGCCAACGAGTTCGTTTTCCCTAAGCATTGGGACAATCAGTGCAGTTCGCACTCGTCCCAGATCAATCGTCGCTACACGACCCGGATCCCCTTCTGCGTAAGCGCTACCTTCAACAACATCGCGGATGTGAACGGTTTGCTTTGTACGTACTAGCTGACCAAGGCCGGTACCTGGCCCCCAGACTCGCGAATGTTTGACATAATCTGCATACGCGGATGGTACGCCGGCCCAGGACATTGCTCGAAATTTGCCATTGGCAAACTCATACATGATCCCAAATTTGGCCTCGCAAATGCGCATCGCATTCGCCAGCATTGCCTGGAACACAGGCTCCAACTCTCCGGGCGACGAACTGATGACCTGCAACACCTCCGAGGTCGCCGTCTGTTGCTCCAGCGCCTCATTCAGCCTGTGCTCGAGCAGCGCAATCTTCTCGTTTGCATCGGCGGCAGAAGGCTTGCGACGACGCGCGGCCATCGGCGCATTGCGGCGCTTGGACCCTGTCGTCATGGTGCGTCGCTTTTTCATCGCTGCGTCGCCTACTGCACGCGCGAAGGAATCGAAAACGCGGCTCTCGCACCACCAAGCAGTCCAATAAATTCCCGCCACCTCATGCCTGCCCCCAAGCTTAAGACTATAGACATCGTATCGGCTTAAACGAGTAATTTGAAAGGGGCTGAAACCGGTATCAAGACCATTGCTGCATTGCACAGCCGACGTCTCAGTTGGGTCAAACTCGGAAGTGGCGAGCGGTTCGCGAAGAGTTCGCTCTACCCCGCCGCATAACGGACATGCAGGGACAAGCATGTCCGTTCGTACCCGATTTGACTGTCGGCCAGCCGGAAATCGGATTAAGGGCACAACTCCTGCAGCCTGCATTTTAGGGCTGGCATTACAACTTATAGTTGTCTAGATAACTTCCGATAAATGGTCTTCTCGGAAGTAAAATCAGTGGCATGACCGCCCTTCCCGCCATTCAAGACACCTCCTTCGCGGTTCAGACCGCGCTGGCTCCCGATCTGGCGGCGGCGGTAGACTACGCCAGGGCCGAGAAAGCTCCCCTCACCCGCAAGGCCTATGGGAGCGACTACCGGCTGTTCAGGGCCTGGTGCGAGGCCAAGGGTGTCGCGTCGTTACCTGCGGCGCCTGAGACGGTCGCTGCCTTCCTAGCGGCGGAAGCCGCGGCTGGCTTGAGGCCTTCAACGCTGGGCCGGCGTCTCGCTGCCATCCGCTATATTCACAAGCTGTCGAATCTGAGGACACCCACCGATTCAGAAGGAGTGAAGGCGACTCTACGCGGTATCCGCCGTTCGGTGGGGTCAGCCGGAGTCCGCAAGGCCCCGGCACTGGCAGAACACGTCAAGGCCATGGTAGCCGCCTCTCCGGATACCCTAGCCGGCAAACGTGATCGGGCCCTGATCCTGCTCGGCTTTGCTGGAGCATTCCGCCGCAGCGAGTTGGTAGCACTGGACGTAGCGGATACCGAGGAATCAGAATCCGGCTTACGGGTCACGATCCGGAGATCAAGGATGGATCAAGAGGGCGAAGGCGCGACGATCGCGGTGGCGCGCGGATCTGTGGCGTGCCCTGTGGAGGCCTTACGTAGATGGCTCCGAGCAGCCGGAATTGAGAGCGGCCCGCTGTTTCGGCCGGTCAACAAATCAGGCAAAACAAATGAAGCGCGCCTATCCGACCGCTCAGTCGGGAACATCGTTAAGGCGATGGCCATCCGCATCGGTTTAGATCCTGACGCTTTTTCCGGTCATTCATTGCGATCTGGCTTCCTCACATCGGCAGCCTCGAATGGGGCTTCCATCTTCAAGATGATGGACGTGTCCCGGCATAAATCCGTCGATACCCTGCGCGGTTACGTGCGCGACGCTGATCTGTTTAAGGATCATGCGGGCGCGGGATTGCTCTAGACCTTGGCCAAAACACAAAAGACAGGCAAACTGGAAAAGCAGGCAGCCCGCAGCGTGCCGGTGACAGGTGCTGCCTGACGGAGCATCGGTTGGCCGCGCCAGCATTTACACCCACTCTTCGCCTTCTGCGGAAGCTGGTAAGCTTTTTCGATCTCTCGACGCTGCCGTCGTCCCCGGAAGTCTCGTGGACATTACAAATACCAACAATCTACCTTAGCATCTTGGTTGGGAATAAAGAGCGGGGCTAGTGCATAGATGCAAGATCGCGATTACTACCTTTCCTTTCGGAACAAGTATGAGCCAAAGCAACTAACACTCTTGATAGTGGCAGAGTCGCCGCCCGTCTCAGGCTTATATTTCTATAACCCTATCGGGAAAACAAGTGGGCCGCTCTTCGCAGCGTTGATGCGACAAATCGCTTTCTCTCTTTCAAACAAAGAAGAAGGCCTCGTCCAGTTGCAACAGAAGGGCTGGTTGTTAGTGGACGCGACTTACGAGCAAGTCGATAAGAATAAGCGGCGAGATGAAACGATAGTTCGTGATTATCCGCTGCTCCGCGACGATCTGATCCGACTGTCGCCGGACAGGGCGGTTCCCTTGGAATGACATTTTCAGCGATGTCGAATTACTCCGTTGAAGTTAAAGTAATCCCCGATTCCGCATCATGATGCGAGCACCGTTTCTTGACTTGCGTGGCAGAAGCACCCGCAGCAATTTGGAAGGACATTCGCGACGACAAAAGGCACGAGCGATGAACGCCACTGAAGCCGATGACCCTGGGCTTGCTCCCGGTCCCTCGCTCTCACTCGACGACGCGGCGCAGGCGCGCGACTACGATCAAATCAGCGCGACGTGGCAGTTCGTAGCCGGCCAGTTCCTCGTCGACGAGCTTGCGATCAAGGCGGGTGAGCGGGTGCTGGATGTCGGCTGCGGCACAGGTCTTCTGGCGCAATATATCGCCAACCGGACAGGCGCTTCCGGTTATGTGCTGGGGATCGACCCGCTGCCGTTGCGCATCGATATTGCGGCTGCGCGAGCGCGCCCGGGACTAGAGTTTCGGGTGGGTGATGCCTACGAGCTTGGCTGCTTCGCAGACGGCAGCTTCGACGTCGTCTGCCTGAATGCCGTGTTTCACTGGCTGCCTGAGAAAACAGGACCGCTACGCGAGTTCGCGCGCCTTTTGCAATCCGGCGGGCGCCTCGGTATCAGCACGGGGCTTGGTCACCGCGAGTGGCCCCTGCGCGAGGCAGTTGTGCGCGTGCTGGCGCAGGCTCCCTTCGCGGAATATGCGATGCCGCCAAGCGCCAAGACGTATCCAGTCACCGAGCAGGACATGCATGACATGCTGCCAGCGGCCGGCTTTGCGGTTGCACGGGTGCAGGTTCGCCAGTCCGTGCGCGAGATGGCGTCGGCCGAAGATTCGATCCGCCATTCGGAAGCCAGTTCGTTTGGAAATTTCCTCAGCCATCTTCCAGCGGAATCCAGGGCTGCGGCGCGAGACCTTATCAAGCGCGAGCTCGAGTCGATGGCAGCCTCCGGACCTCTCCGCGAAGTCAGAGATCGCGTGATTGCGATCGGCGTGCGGCAATAGGGCAGTATTCGCACTCGGCGTCCTTGTCATGGTTTTCCCTGAACTGGACATCGTCGCGGTGACGACGGCCAGAAACTTTTGTCCGTTTAGCAAACTGGCTGACTATATTTCGAGCGCCGTCAAATCAGAAGTGGCGCTGCCCTCGGACCCGGCCGGTGCCGATCTGCTCGCCAATAAGATCCGCGAAATCTCCACTCGCAGGCGCTACGATGATCCTGTCCCGCAGCCAGAAATCGTCGGGCACAAGCAGACCTTCGAACCACGCTTGCTGGACGAGTGACAGTTCGGCATCGCAAGCGTTGCGTTGGGCGCGGACCAATGTCTCAGATGGGTCCAAACCGGAAAAGCTCGCAGCGAGCAAATGTCGTCCGCTGTTCACCCACTCAAGTCGGACATCGCGCCATGTCCGCTTCGACCAACAAGAGACATGAACCGACCAGTGTGGCTACGGTCACAGGGTATCCTTGTATACCCGCCCATCCTTCATGATAACTTTGAAGTTCTTGGCGGGATCGGCGATCAGGTTGATATTCTCCAGTGGATTGCCGTCGACCAGCAGCAGATCGGCAAGCGCGCCCTGTTCCACGACGCCGAGCTTGCCAGGATACGGACTGCGTTTGCCGGACAATGCCAGCAATTCGGCGTTGGTTCCGGTCGCCATGGCGAGCGCTTCGGCTGGACTGTACCAGCGGACAAGCGAGGCCAGAATTGCCCCCTGTTGCTGCGCTAGCGCTTGTGAGAACAGGACATCGGTGCCCCACGCCGTCTTGATCTTGTACTTCTTCGCCAGTTCGTATGTCGCGGCTATGCCGGGCCAAACTTCATCAGCTTTGGCTCGTTGAACTGAGCCCACCGGAAAGCCTTGTCTCAACTCCTCGGGGAGGGGCTGCAGAACTCAACCACACGCCCTTCTCGGCAATCAGCTTGGCGGTTGTCTCGTCCATCAGGAAGCCATGTTCGATACACTTCACACCAGCAGCAATGGCCCGCTGAATAGCCGCCGGCGTAAAGGCGTGTACGGTGACATAAGTACCCCAATTCTCGGCCGCTTCGACTGCCGCCCGCAGTTCCGCGTCGGTGAAAGTCACCACGTCGATCGGGCTGAACGGTGAGGAAACACCGCCGCCGGCCGTCAGTTTGATCTGGGAGGCGCCCTGCATGAGTTGCTCGCGGACGCGTACGCGCACCTCGTCGGGGCTGTCGGCGACCATACTGCCGCCAAGCTGTTCCATGCGGCTGAGCATGCCGCCGATCGTCCGCGGCAGTTCGGACAACTGGCGGAAATCCCCGTGTCCGCTGGTTACCGTGATGAAAGCCCCTGAAGGATAAATGCGGGGCCCCGCGATGATCCCTGAAGTCAACAGCGCTCTTCAGCCCGAATACGGGACCACCCACGTCGCGGACCGTAGTGAAGCCGCGCATAAGCGTGTCCGTCGCCTCGACGCCCGCCGCGATATTGTTGTATCCGGCGTCACCAGTGACCGCCTGAACGGGATTGGGCCGTATCAGCATCGCATGCCAGTGTGCGTCAATCAGGCCGGGCATCAGCGTTCGCCCATTGCCGGCGATCACGGCCACGCCTGGCTCGATTGCGATAGGTGTCGTCGAGATGCGTTCAATGGTGTTGCCTTTGACCAACACACTGGACGGCGCGGAGAGAGAGCCGCTCTTGCCATCGAAGATACGCACATTCTGGAACAGCGTCGCGCTGGCATTCGCTGGCGGATTGCCTTGCGCAGGAGCGGCGGACGCAAGCCCGACGGCCATAAGCGGAAGCGCAGCGAAAATCCTTCGGGACATCGAGTTCATCTAGCTTGTCCTCCTGGCAGACGTCGCGGTAAGGCGCCGGCGTAAGTCTGCGTGCCTGGCCGAACTCGCCGCGAACTTTCCCGACGCCCAGCCGTTCGCCATGCGGACTCTCGGCACCTGCAGTCGCAACATCGAACCGATTGCAAAACCGGTGTCCACTTTTGCAGGACACCTTAATGTTCGACCCGGTACAGGCGCCATCGCTTCGGCACGCCTTTGAGTTGGTGAACGCCGCGATCCTTGAAGCGGATTCCAGACTGCGACATCAGATCCTTGACCGCGCTCGAGACCAGGACTTCGCCGGCACGCGCTTTCGCGGCGACGCGCGCGCCGATGTGAAACGCGAGACCGAACACCTCAGCCCCGCTCACTTTGTATTCGCCCGCGTGCAGCCCCACCCTGATCTCTAGCCCCAGCGTGCGCACTGCCTCGCGGATTGCGGTCGCGCAACGGACCCCGGCAGCCGGCGCGCCGAACGTCGCCAGCAGTCCGTCCCCCGTCGTCACGACTTCTTTTCCGCGCAAAGTCTTCAGCTCTCTACGGACGGCGGCGTAATAGTGCTTCATCACCTGTGTCCAACGCGAATCGCCCAGCCGCGCGGCTTTTTCGGTGGACCGGACGATATCGACAAACAGGATCGTGGCGAGCGCTTGTTCGAGCTCGGCGCCACGATCGGCGGGTCGGCGCCGGATC
The DNA here is from genome assembly GCA_963732455.1 of uncultured Alphaproteobacteria bacterium. Taxonomy (GTDB): domain Bacteria; phylum Pseudomonadota; class Alphaproteobacteria; order Rhizobiales; family Xanthobacteraceae; genus Bradyrhizobium. The sequence goes on from CAVSZM010000007.1 coordinate 403,864, forward strand.
GCAATATTTCCAGCCAGCGGTTCATAGCGATGGTTGCGTCGCCGCGCGATTGCGGTTTTTGCATAGTCTTTGGCACGCTGCACCGTGCCGCAACGAATTGTTTTCGCCCTCGGTGGAAGCGTCCAGTAAATCTTTCGCCCATCTCCGACGCCATGGACCTCGACGGCGCCCCACTTCAGGAAAACCGTCGAGCCAACCCGGCGAACGCACCATGCCTTTGACGTGTATCCGGAAACGTTCGACTGATGGACTCCGATGCGAAGGAACTTGGGCATGTGCGTGCGGCCGATCGAAAGACCGTTTGGGCCTACCAAGCGTAAAACGTAATCATACATTCCTGCGTTGGCAACAGTACTCCCAATCGAAAATTTGCCTATGGCTCGCGTGTCAATTCGCGTTCGTAGTCGACCCCCCACGAGAGCGCTATCGAACAGGCCTCAGTCGAAAACAAATGAGTCTCTCGCGCCCGCAAACTGAACTCATTCCAATGAACGAAATCATGGTATCGTTTTGGTTCTTCTTGTTGAACCCAAGCACTCCAACCCATGCTTACAGTCTTCAACAGCCGGGTAGCTACGCTCCTCTTCTGTTTGGTGTGTTTGCTGTCGATCTCGGCCGGACCGGCCTTTGCCGACGACGAACAGGTCTGGGCGGCACTAAGGCAAGGCGGCAAGGTTGTCCTGCTGCGCCACACTCACGTCGACATGCGAGAAGGAATCGGACACCTCGCGCCCGGTAACTGCGCCGAGGAAGTGAACCTTTCCCCCCGCGGCATTGAGCAGGCCAAGCTCATCGGAGAAGCGTTCCGCGATCACGGCATTACGGTCGGAGAGGTCCGGACCAGTCCGTATTGTCGTTGTATCGACACCGGCAAGCTTGCGTTCGGTCGCGCGACGCCTATCAAATACATGATGCCTCCGGGCGTCTTATCCGACAGTCAGGCCACGTTGAATCAGGAGCGGGTCTTGCAAGACATCCGGAGCTACCGCTCTTCCGCGAACCTGGTGATGATTACCCACGATCTCAACATTTCCAACGTCGTTCTTGAACCGTCAATTGCCATGGGCGATTTCTTTGTTCTCCAGCCCAATGGGACGGATTTCGATGTCATCGGCCAGATCCGAATGCGTGACAAGTAGTACATCGACGTCAATACGTGTTTGAGCTTGGCATCGCCGGCCGTCGCGACGAAGGTAGTCAACGACCGCTCAGGGTCAAAAACGGAAGTCGCGGCCTTGCGTCGGGATGCCTGCTTTGCCCCGGTGAGCAGACATCGTCAGGCTGACTCGGCATGTCCGAAAAGTGCCACGTCAAGAACAGACTCATGCACGCAACAATCAGCCCTGTGCCAAGGTGATTGGTGACTCACACCGCGCCGTCAAATTGCGACTTCTGAAGATTACTGGTTCTGGAGTTTCGTGATCGTCTTGATCCCACCCGCTTCCGTAGCGGAAAAGGTGACCTCATCGCCAGCATGCAAGGCGTCTAACGACAAGCCGTTTTGTGTTTTGAACTCTTCGGCAGCGCCGCCGGTATTCGCTCCGACGGTACCGCTTTGCGTTTGTTTAATCGTGACGGTGCGATTGATCCGGTTAACTTGGGTAACTGTTCCCGTAAGTCCTTGCTGGCCAAAAGCCGCCGAGTTGATGATGGTGAGGGCCGCAGTACCAACCAAAATGATCTTTGCAATTTTCATGGCAAACTCCTGCTCACGGAATAAGCCGTGATGACCGGATTGGTTCCTCGGAGGAACATACGAAGGCGGTTCGCACACAGCTTCGTGATGGATGCGTCAGAATGCGATGGTCTCATACGGTGCAGGACCTTCCGAACCGATGCGCCATAGCAAATGAGGCCGCCGGCTTCGACGGCCGTTTATGCCAATCCGCTTCACAAACACGGGCCGGAAGGTGCACGAAGCAGATAGGTGACGTGCGATAATTGCAGTGCAGAACGGACCGCGTTTCCGAACTTACGATGGTTGCCTCAGGCTTTGAAATAGATTCAATTGCGGTCGGCAAATCCAAGGCTCGGCCTGTTCCATTCGACTGGGAGTTCGCATGAACCAAAAACAAGAAGAATTGTCGTTCGTCTATTTTCCCGAGAATTACCGCTGGTCGCATGGTCTGCTGATCGGTTTGAACACGGCGCCCTGGGGTGGCGCCGAAATCGGGGAGGTCCACCGTATCGGTCTTCGCCTCAAGGATCACGTTGGCGACGACAACGCCTGGTTTCGCGAATGGACGAAAGAAGCACGCACCGTCGAAGATCGGGGCCGCGAGCGCATCACGCAAGGCCACAGCACTAGCGGCGCGCAATATCTGCAGCGCGCAAGCGCCTATTATCATGTTGGCGAACGCTTCCTCCAGCCGAAGAGCAAGGAAGGCAACGACGCCTATATGCGCGGCGTGCACTGCCTACGTGACGCCGCCAAATATCTCAAACGGCCCAAACTGGAGCATGTCGAGATCCCCTATGGCGACACAAGCCTGCCGGCGATCTATGTGCATGCCGGGCCAGTGAATGGCGGTGGCAAGGTGCCGGCCATGGTGTTCTTCGACGGGCTCGACGTCACCAAGGAGATTCAATATCTGAAGGGCGTCGCCGACTTGGCCGAGCGCGGCATCGCCTGTCTGATTGTGGACGGCCCGGGCAACGGCGAGAGCATCCGGTTTCGTGACCTTTATCTGCGTCACGACACCGAGGTCTATGCCACGCCGGCTTACGAATGGCTCGCCGCCCGTCCGGAGATTGATCCTAAGCGCATCGGCGTCATGGCGATCAGCCTCGGCGGCCATTACGCCCCGCGCGCGGCGGCGTTCGAGCAGCGCTTTGCCTGTTGCATCGCCTGGGGCGCGCAGTGGGACTACCAGAAGATCTGGCGCGACCGCTTCGAGCGGATGGCGCAATCGGTGACGCCGTCGCTCTCGGTCGCGGCACAACATATCTCGTGGGTGCTGAACGCCAACGGTCAGGACGAGGCGCTCAAATTGCTAGAGCCGTTCAAACTTGACGGCGTGGTGCAGAAGATCAACTGTCCGTTCCTGATGCTGCACGGCGAGGGTGACGAGCAAATCCCACTACCTGAGGCGCAGAAGTGCTTCGACGCCGTCGGCTCGAAACAAAAGAAATTCAAACTCTTCACCCGCGACGAGGGCGGCTATCACCACTGCCAGATCGACAACCAGAGCATCTGCTCGGCTTATATGTGGGACTGGCTCGAAGAAGTGCTGGAGCCGGCGCGCAGTGCATGATCCCGAAAAGTGAGAAGCGGTTTTTTCGAATAAATAATGCGTAACTAGGAGCCGACTCCGGCGATCACGTCATTGATCGACATGAATATTGTTGTCGCGGATCACCTGGCCCCAGCGCACGATTTCGCTCTTGAGCAGCGCGTTGGCTGCCGCCGGCGTGCGCATTTCCTTGGGATAGATGAAGAAGCCTTCGGTATCCCAGGTCTTGATGATCGTAGGATCCGACACCGCCTCTTGCATCGCAACGTTAAGCGTCTTGATCACTGCCTCGGACGTTCCGGCCGGGGCATACATCGCCTGCCAATAGAGAATTTCAAGCTTCGGCCCGAGTACTTTCACGAAGCTCTCGACGTTCGGCAGTTGCTCCAGCTTGGTTTTGGAGGTGACGCCGTAGGCCTTCAGCTCTCCTGATTTCACCAGTGGCACGACCGACTGCGGCGTGCCGAAGAACAGATCGACATGCCCGCCCATCAGATCGGTCATGGCCGGCGCTGCGCCGCGATACGGAATCTGGTCGATCGGAACCTCGGCTTCCTGCGCAACCAGCGTCGTGGCGAGATGCCCGGTGGCGCCGTAGCCGGGGAGCGCCGCTTTCAGCCGTTCCTTCTTCATAAAAGCGAGCAACTCGGGCAGCGTGTTCGGCTGCAGGTCCTTGCGCCCGACCAGCACCAGCGGATTGTTGTTGACCAGTATGACGCCGGTCAGATCTTTCGTCGTGTCGAACGGCATATTCTTGTACAGCGTGGCGTCGACGGAAATCTGCAGATTGTGCAGCAGTAGCGTGTAGCCATCCGGCGAAGCTTTGGCGACGCGGTTGGTGGCGATGATGGTTCCGGCGCCGGTGACGTTCTCGACGATGAAATTCTGGTTGAATTTCTTCGACAGGAAATTGGCGATCACGCGCGCGGTCTGGTCCGTAGGGCCGCCGGCCGGATAGGGGCACACGATCGTGACCGTGCGGCTCGGATATTGCTGCGCCGTTCCCGGCGCGGTGAAAGCAAACAGGCCGCCGGCAGCCAAAGCAAAAACGGCAACGCGCTGCAGCATCGAATCCTCCAAGGTGTTATGCTTTTTTGGAGCAAGCCTACGCCGCGGGAATGACCGGCAACAAGAGGTATGGCTACTCGCGGGCGGCAAAATGCGGCGTGTTCGGCACAGCGGGCGACCGCACAGATTTCGGCGATGTGAAAACCAACTTTGGGACCTTTGCAACATATCTGCCATGTATGGACGGCGCGGAGGCGCAGAAGCGGGTGGGCGGCAGATCTGAACCAGGACGCTTTCTGCATGCTCCACATTCACATTTACTTGCCACCGAGCCGCCCGATTTCGGTCTTGAAGATTAGCTCCCATCCTCCTTCACTCTGTAGGAGCGTTGGGTTCGAAAATGTCCAAGACGGTGTGGCTCGCCCTTTTTTGTATGGTTGGCCTCGGGCCAGCGATAGCGATCAAGGTTGCTGCGCCGATCGCTTCTTTGGTCGTCGAGCCCGCGCAGGATCAAAGCAAAATGGAGCCGGCGTTTGCGCCGAACGAATCGGCGAAGGCCGACAGGTTAGAGCTGCCCGACACTCCGGCGAAGACCGAGATTGTTGTGCCAGCTACGAAGACGATGCCGGCGGAAAGTCCATCGGTCAGCCCCGAGACCATCAATCCATCGACAAGCCCCAAGTCCATCAAGAAGGCCGCGAGCGGGCGTTGGCAAGACGCCAACGCCAAGGTTATGTCGGTCGCATCGCCTCTTCGGCATACTAAGAGCAAAGACTCGAAGAAAAGCGCGGGCCAAGATCCCCCGAATGCAAGGGCCGAGGTCTGGCACTGCCGACAGGACACCCTGGGTAGTCTCTTAAGGTCATTGGATCTCTCGCCACGATGCAATCTGTAGGTCGCTCTGACTTGTTGCTCATTTTTCGAACTCTTGGGACCGGCCGTCTCCCCTAAATACCCCGAAATCTCGGTATCGACGACTTGGCGATGTCGAATCCGATTTTCGTGACCGTTTGCATGGGTAGCTCCTCTGAATCGTGGGAACCTTAACAGCGCCCACATCCATGGCACCGATGTGCCGGTGGAGGAGCCGTCCACAGCATCGACTCGGAAGTGACGGCGTTTGGCCCCATTTGAAGCCCGAGAACGTCCCGACACAGTTCTTCGATCGTTTACCCCGGAGTTTACCCCACAACCGACGCGAAGGGGCTAAATCAGGCTAATTTAGCTATAAGCTATTGATTTTATTGGTGGTGTGCGCAGTCAGATACGAACCGGTCTCCCTGTTATTTGCCAAAAACAGGGTGATTTTCCGAAAAAACAGCGAGAGGATCGTCAAAATGCGAGAAAGCGGCTAACCGCAGGTCACTTTTCAACTTTTCAGCCAAATCGATAACAGGGAGAAACAGGGAAGCTGGTCCGATCGGAACAGGGAATGGACGTGGATTTTTCGCCTTAAAAATGAAGGGCATCGCTCATTCCGCGGAGGTCGTTGTTTGACCAGAACCGATTTTAACCGGGGCCGGCATTGCTAATTCGGTGGCTGGTTGCTGCCGGTTGCTAGCTAAAATGGTACAGTTCTACTTCGTCGAAACTTGACGTATTTGGCCAGAATGCCCCGCCCGTAAGTCTCGGTCGCACCGCGACTTAAGACTTGGACCCTAAACCCGTCCCTCGACGCTATTGCGCGTCAAGATGGGGCCAGGGGCGATGAGCAAGCTTGAGATCAGGTATGTTTCTCCGGACGGCCTGCGCCCTTATACCGGTAACGCACGCACGCATTCGAAGAAGCAGATCCGGCAGATTGCAGATTCGATCGAGCGTTTCGGCTTTGCAAATCCGGTACTCGTTTCGGAGGACGGCGAGATCATTGCGGGGCATGGAAGGCTGGCGGCAGCCAAATTGCTGAGTCTCGCGTCAGTGCCGGTCGTTGTCCTGGCCGATATGACAGAAGCCGATAGAAAGGCGTATGTCATGGCCGACAATAAGCTCGCCGAACTGGCCGGGTGGGATCGCGACATCCTCGCCATTGAGCTTCAATTTCTTCAGGACGTGCAGTTTGACGACATCGAGGTCACGGGCTTCTCGCTGGGCGAGATTGACATGATCCTTGACGAGGCCTCGGAAAAGAGCCCGCAAGCGCCCGGCCCCGAAGACGAAATTCCTGCTAAATTCACCCAAATCAGCGTTTCGCGAAAGGGTGATCTCTGGGTTCTTGGAACCCATCGCTTGCTTTGTGGCGATGCGCGCGTTCCATCCGACTATCAACGGCTGCTCGATGGTCAAGTGGCCGACGTGGTGCTGACGGATCCGCCTTTTAACGTTCCGATCGATGGCCATGTTTCCGGACTGGGAAAAGTTAAGCACCAAGAGTTCGCGATGGCGTCCGGCGAGATGTCCGAAGCCGAATTCATCGACTTCTTGGCAACCTTTCTGGGGTGCGCGAAGACATCCTCTAAGGATGGCGCAATCATGTTTGTTTTTATGGATTGGCGACACCTTACCGAGCTGAGTACTGCCGGTCGGGACACCGGCCTCGAGCTTAAGAACCTCGTTGTCTGGGCCAAAGACAATGCCGGCATGGGCAGCTTTTATCGGTCGAAGCACGAACTTTGCTTCGTCTTTAAGGCCGGCGGCGCATCACATACCAACACCTTTGAGCTCGGCCAACATGGCCGCTACCGGACAAACGTGTGGCAATATGCCGGGGTCAATACATTTCGCAATGGCCGCCTCGATGAGCTCGCCATGCATCCAACGGTCAAGCCGGTTGCGATGATTGCTGATGCTATCCGCGACGTGACCCGGCGCGCGGAAAGTGTGCTGGATCCGTTTGCCGGCAGCGGCACGACGGTCATCGCAGCGGAGAAGACCGGACGCCGTGCCCGCGCAATCGAATACGATCCGGGTTATTGCGACGTCATTGTCCGTCGCTGGCAGAAATATACCGGCAAGACCGCAATCCTAGATGGTTCGGGCAGAACTTTTGAGGACATCGAAGGCGAGCGCGCAGCGCCCGTACATCCGACAAACCATTGTCCGCGAACCGCGCCACCGGCGGAGAGTCCGGATTATGACTGTCAAGAAGTGCGCCGGAACTCCGGTGAGCCACCTGCGGTCGATACCGCAAGCGACACCGTCATCCTCAGACCCGGAGTATAAGGTTGGCCCTGGTCATCCTCCGATCGAGACCAATTTAAGAAGGAGGCCCATCACGCAACCCAAAAGGTCGACCGCGCAAAGATGCAACGCATCTTGCCGGATGTCAAGAAAATTCTGCAGGATGGACTGAACAAAAAGGTCAAAGTCAGAAGAGGCGAAAAGCAGCTTTTCTTACCAGGGCAGAACTCGGAATTGATCAATTACTCAATCGGTTCGCCAAAGGCGACCGCCACGCACGTACGGACTTAATGGATATGGCGCAGAAGTTTGGTGTGGATTTACTTGCCGGCCAGAGGGGGAAAATCGAGGAAGCTCTGTTGCCCAGTCATCAAGCTATTTTGGATGACTACGTGTCACGTCAACCCCGCCCGGAACCTGTCCCCCCATGGCAGGTGACCAAAGTGATCGCGTCGCCTGCACTTCGGGATGGGATCGTAACGATTCCTCCCAAGACAACTCGACCGGTGATCCGCGCCCGGCCTCCTGAGAAATGACTGACTGACCTTCAATCGTACTCACGCTTTAGTTTGTGGAAAATAGAAATGCCAAGAGAACATGTTACCGTGGCCGATGTAACCGCCCCGCCCGTCCGAAGCGAATTCTCGCTGCAAGCGGTATTGCACGCGGCGCTGGCGACCGATTTCCGCTCGTTCATTCAGTATGTGTTTGGGGTGCTTCGGCCGGGCATAGAGTTTCGATCTAACTGGCACATCGATGCCATGGCCTACAAGCTGTCGCAAGTTGCCAAGGGCGACGTCAAACGGCTGATTATCACAGTTCCGCCGCGCAATCTGAAATCCATTTGTGCATCGGTCGCGCTACCGGCTTGGTTTCTTGGCCACAATCCGTCCGAACGTGCGATAGCAATCTCCTATTCCGCGGACCTGGCAAAAATCCACGCCAACGACTTTCGCCGAGTAGTCAACGATCCCCTCTACCGGGCTGTGTTTCCGGACATGCGCGTTGCGCGCGACACCGACAAGGAAATTACCACCACCCTGCGCGGCAAGCGTTACGCAACTTCGATCGATGGCACCCTCACCGGCCTTGGCGGCAACTTGTTCATTATCGACGACCCAATTAAACTGGGCGATGCTTTTTCTGAGGTTGTGCGCAAACGCACTATCGATTGGTACCGCGAGACCCTGCTGACCAGGCTGGACGACAAGAAGGCCGCTCGGATTGTGGTGCTGATGCAGCGCGTGCACCAACAGGATCTTGTCGGCTACTTGCAGGAGCAGGACGGCCAATTCGAAGTCCTTAATCTGCCAGCTATTGCTCCAGCTCACGTTAAGATCCCGACCGGACCAGATACTTTCTACTATCGTTCGCCGGGCCAGCTCCTCCACCCGGATCACGAGCCCGACGAGGTACTACTGAATTTAAGAAAGGCAATGGGCACGATGGCGTTTCGTGCCCAGTATCAACAGACACCGGTTTCTGCGGAAGGAACGTTCATCAAGAACAAGTGGTTGAAATCCTATTCGGAAATCGCATTTGGACCTCGAGACCAAATCGTCATGAGCTGGGACATTGCTCTAAGCGAGGCCGAAACCGGAGATTATTCGGCCGGAGTTGTGCTGCTCAACCGTGGCGAGACGTTCTACGTTCTCGAAGTTGTCAGAGGCCGCTTTCCGTTTCCAAAATTAGTCGAGAAAATCGTCGATATGTGCACCCGATATCGGGGCGCCTTGCTCATCGAGGATTTTCCCATAAGCAAGGGATTAATTCAGGCGCTAAAAAACAAAAATATCAACGTTGTTCCGGTAACACCGGACAAGGACAAGCGATCGCGGGTCATCGCCCAGAGTGACCTTTTTGAAGGTGGTTCGGTATTTATTCGCGATCGCGCTGAATGGCGTGAGATTTTCATCCGCGAACTTCTAGATTTTCCCGTCGGTCGTCACGACGATCAGGTGGATGCTCTCGTGCAAGGCCTTGCATACCAACGCGGTCAGTGGCTCCGCACAATCAAAGTGCGGGCGACGACCGGATACTAAGACTCCAGACGCCTCCTGCTGTCGCCCCGTCGTCCGACCTGCCAGCCGAGAAGCCGGACATACCGGCAATTCACCGCAGTCAATCCGGCGGCACCAGGTGCATGTGCAGAAATAACGCATTAGGCTGATACCCCCTTTCGCGCCGTACGGAGCAATTCGGGTCTTACTTTTTGGTGGCCGGAGCAGTACCTTCCAGGTGGAATTGAACTTCGGTTCTCGTTTGTTGCGTGTGGGAGGTGCGTATGCCGAGCACCAGCTGGGCGCAAAAGGTCGTGCCCTATGGCGCTGATCAAACCGTCTACTTCGTAATCGACCGCTTCGGTAAGTTTAGTAGCGTCCACCGCGAAGCCGAAGTCGAGCGGACTGATCTCGAAACGGTCATCACCGATCTAATGTCTGGGCAATTTAACGATCCGATCCGCGTTGTAGCCTTCAACACACTTGAGCATTGGTCGGAAGATGTCTCGAACGATATCGCGCTCGAAATCCAAACTCGCTGTGACATCGAAGGCCTTGCAGTACCCGAGCATATACAAGACTTCGTGGCCAACTTCACCGGTCCGACCCGGCAGTTGGCCTTGGGCTGGTATAGCTCCTAATCTGGCCAAGCAATGAAACGTCCGCGAGATATCGTAGATCGATCACGCGATTTGCGCGACCTTCGTAAAATCGAAGGCGATGGCTTCCTGCGTGAGACGTTTATACTGCCGGTTGCGCTAGCCCGCGCAAAGGCGCGCGACATCCTCAACGAATACCCCCCACGTAAATTGTCAGAATGCAATTTCAGAGCCGGCCGCCGACTCCTCAAATGCAATATCGAAGCGACGACCACTACCTCGAGCCCGGTCCTCGGAATACTGAAGACAAATCAACGCGGCACCTGCCATCGCAACGCCCGTCGAACCGAACAATTCGGCGATCAGCATGAACAGCAGTTGGAATTGCCAATGCCAATGCGGCGGCGGCGGCGGCTGGAAGAGTCCCGGTGAGATACTTTCCCGGCAGGGAAAAGGCGCGTTCAATGCACTCGCCCTCAAACGATTGGTCGTTCCCAGTCGTTGTTGTCTTTGCGCTGGCCCTCATGGTTGGGTGTTTTGCCTATTTCGTCGTTGCACTCGCGCCAGTCTCTCAATCTGCGACCCCTGTAATCTGATAGGCTCGATTGCGATTTACCGTCAGGAAGTAAGGCTGTTCAGCGACAAACAGATCGAACTGTTGAGAGATTTCGCGAGACAGGCTGTCATCGCAATCGAGAATACGCGGCTGCTGGAAGAACTGCGTCAAAGCAACGACGATCTAAGCGAGGTGCTTGAGCGCAAACTGCAACCTCCGAGGTACTCAAGATCATCAGCAGCTCGCCGGGCGAACTTGGTTCTGTTTTCCAGACAATGCTAGCGAATGCGACCCGCATCTGCGAGGCCAACTTCGGAATGATGTACCGTTACGATACTCGGCGATCCAAACGCGATATGGGTTCGTTGCAGCGTGCGCATCGGGTCGCGAGGCGAGCCGCGTCGCGATCTCCGCGTAGCCGATCACGCAGGGGGCAAGCGCCACTTTGAGTGCCAGCAGATCGCCGCGCATTCCCGCGTCGAGCACGTAGCGTGTATAGGCCAGCATCTCGACCGCCGGAGGGGTTTGTTCAAGATCGCTAGGCGACAGGCCCCAGCCGGCGCAGAGCTTCACATGCAGATTCATCTCGATGTCGAGGATGGCCGAGAGGCCGGCCGCCGCTTCGCGCATGTCAGCGAGCTTGGGCGACTTGTAGACGGAGAGCGCATAGGCGCGAGCAAACTCGGTGAGGAACAGGTAGTCCTGAACGAGGTAGTGACGAAACGCCGCTTCGGCGAGCGAACCGTCCGCCAACCCGTTCGTGAAGGGATGCTCGGTGTAGGCCCGCCACTCGGCGGATGCTTCTGTCTTTAGACGCTCGAAGAAACTCATGATCTTTCGCCGGGTTTGCTTCTCAATGAGTGGCTTTGGCTCGCTACCAATAGCACGTCGCAAACCGGGTGGACGTTGACCTTGTCCGCCTCAATCACCCGCGCCGGGATTTGGTGAGAAGTATTGGAGCTTGTCCGGCTTCCCCTCCCACTCCTTAGAATCGGGTGGGGGTGCTTTTTTGACCATAATATTTGGCCAGATTTTCGCGTATTCCGCATTCAGCGACAGCCATTTCTCAAGCCCCGGTTCGGTGTCAGGCTTGATGGCGTCGACCGGGCATTCCGGCACGCAGACCCCACAATCGATGCATTCGTCCGGGTGGATGACGAGCATGTTCTCGCCCTCGTAGAAGCAGTCCACGGGGCACACGTCGACACAGTCCATGATTTTGCAGCGAATACAGCTCTCGTTGACGACGAAGGTCAATTAAGCGTCCTTTCAACAGATCGCAGTGGCGAACTCATTCACGGTGTCGATCTGTCCTCGCGGTGCTCGTTGATTGGTTGAAAATGGACGCACAGAAGACCTACGTCCTCTGGCTGAATCGGAACACCGAGGAGCAGGCATTCAGCAGCCGAGGGGCCCGTGCTCGGCAGGTTGCCGCACATCTCTCTGCCGAAGTGCGTGCAGTCCGGGCAAACACCAATCCGCCGATGCGCACCACTCGTAGCTAGAGTGGACAGCACTTGGTGCAGCGCGCGACGCATCGCAGTTCGCTCTGTAGCGTCGAGCGAATCCACGGCGCGCACCAGAACTTCGAACGGATCGCGTGCAAGCGCTTTTTTGCCCTTGCTCGTCAGTCGCAGACTTACGCTTCGCCCGTCCGTCTTGAATGGCCGTCGGACCAAGTACCCACCCGCTTCAAGCGCCTTAATGGCTTGTGTTGCGGTGCCGCGGGTTGTCGCTTGAAATTCCGCGAAGGCCGACGGGGTCCGTGAGAACGGGTTGGCACGGGCGAAGAAGCGGAGCGCCATCCATTGAGCCGGACTGAGTTCGCCGTCATAGCCCTCAGCTTGTACGAGCCGTCCCACCTGCAGCAGGAGCTCTGCCGTTTCGCGCGCTGACATATTTTACCTCTTCGAAATTATAATAGCGTTTCGAAATTAACTTGACAACCGATCGATAGCAGATAATTTTGTTTCGAAACTAGTTGGAGGGCTTGATCATGGCCCGCAACGCGGCCCTGCCGATCTTTACGGCCGAACCCGGCCTCACCCATTATCTAGAGGAAATCCGGCGGTTCCCGATGTTGGAGCGTCAGGAAGAATACTTGCTAGCCAAGCGCTGGCGCGAGCACGGCGATCGCGACGCGGCGCACAAGCTGGTCACCAGCCATCTGCGGCTCGTGACCAAGGTCGCCAGGGACTATCGCGGCTACGGCCTGCCGATCTCGGAGGCGATCTCCGAGGGCAATGTCGGCCTGATGCAGGCGGTCGAGCGCTTCGAGCCGGAGAAGGGCTTCCGGTTCGCCACCTACGCCGTGTGGTGGATCAAGGCGGCGATCCAGGAATACATCCTGCGGTCATGGTCGCTGGTGAAGATGGGCACCACGGCCAACCAGAAGAAGATGTTCTTCAACCTCCGCAAAGCCCGGAGCAAAATCTCCATCCTCGACGATGGCGATATGCGGCTGGACCAGGTGAAGATCATCGCCCAGCGGATCGGCGTCACCGAAATGGACGTGATTCACATGAACCGGCGGCTCGGCGGCGACGCCTCGCTCAACGCCGCGATCCGCGAGGACGGCGATTTCGGCGAGTGGCAAGACCGGCTGGTGGACGAATCCCCGGACCAGGAGACGACGCTCGCCGCGAGCGAGGAGTTCGATAACCGCCGCAAGACGCTGTCCGATGCGCTCACCGTGCTGAACAAGCGCGAGCGGCGTATCTTCGAGACGCGCCGGCTCGCCGAGGAACGGATCGCGCTCGTGGAGCTGGCCGAGGAATTCGGCGTCTCGCGCGAGCGCGTGCGCCAGATCGAGGTGAGCGCCTTCGAGAAGGTGCAGAACGCAGTGAAGCACCGCGTCGCGGCGATGGCGACCCCGGCGCCTCTGCAGGTGCGTTAGCTTCCAACCCTCTCCCGTGGTGGGAGAAACTGACGATGGACATGTCGCTACGGGTACGTTTTACGACAACCGAACGACGCGAGAGGGGCGCCGCTCACCGGGTATCAATCGCGCCCTCGCTCGACGATCCATGCACGGCACTTTGCGTCATCGATCGGGCGCCTAAGCCGCGCGCTGCAGATGGAAAGTTATCCGACGTTTCATAATGAAGTCGGGGTGCCGATCGTGCGCATTGGCTGCCGCGAGTTCAAGTGCATTGGGGATAAACCACCGCAAGACCACCCACACATCTACCTCAAGATCGGCGATGCCGGTGAGATCGTCTGCCCCTACTGCTCCACGCTATTCCGCTTCGATCCGAGCTTGGGCGCACACGAAGCTGATCCGGCGGATTGCGCTTACGGTGAGCCTCTTTAGCAAACGCCTTAGCTCATTCTGGGCGGCGGTTCGTTCGCTACTTCCTCTGCCAGTAGCTTTAAAAGCTTCTCCTGCCGCGCGTCAGCTTTCGCTGCCGCCGCTTCCGATGCAGCCACGAGACTGCGATAGAGCTTAAGGTTTTGCTGGCGAATGAAAAATTGATGTTCCATAGCTACCTCCTCTGAGGGCATGGACCAAAGGGCATCGTGCGCCTAAGAATGGGAAGTGTCGAAGAAGGCGGATTGGGAGCCGGAAGAACTCTGCTAAACAAAACTGTTCGTCGAAGCGAGCATTTCGTTTCCATTAGCGTTGCGGATCTCTTCGTTGGCCGCCGCTCTGCTGGCCGCCCTGGTTTGAGTTTTGCGTCTGTTGGCCAGACGTCTGATTCGGGTTCTGACCGGACTTAGCGGACTAATCGCCCTGTCGATTCTGCTGACCATACTTGTTGGTATCATTCTGTTTGTCATCACGTCTCCTTAATGGTGGGAAACATATGACAACCGAGCATACGGTGGTTCGTTCCGGCAAATCAAAAAGAAAGCCGTTCAATTCAAATGTGGCAGACTACTTGTTAATTATCGCGACCTTTCTCGGAATTTCACTCGATGCCGGTCAGCTGTGCTTGAAGTCGCCAGGTTTCAATCCGAGAGCTTTGACTGCTGCCTCCGGAAGCCGGCCCCACGCTTCGACCTTCTCATTCGGAGCCATCATTGCACCGATAGTTGCTTTGGCCTTCTCCGGATCTTGTTCGGCCACGAAGTAGACCGAGCGGACGGGTGAACCGCCCCCTAATGGTTCAGTTGTCACCAGTACGACCTGACCATCTGCCATGTCTCAATATACCACTAATTGCACTGCCGCGTCCGCCACGCAGTGTAGATCGAACCCGGTCTCCATACGATGCAAACCCGGCCGCCCCCGTTTTGGGCCACGTGCCGGGTCAATCCACTTTCGAGGGCAGGCGATTCCGGCTTGAATTGGAGCGCCGTAGGCGCATATTCGCAAGATGGACCAAATTCTTCCCCCGAAACTAGGCGACTTTGAACTTGAGGCTTTGCGCAAATCGCAGTGCAACCAGCCACGCGCCACATTCCGTATCGCGTCCAATCCCGGCTAAAGGACATTGGCTATGCCAAGGAAGTCTTGGGTGGGCTCGTTCTGACCGATGACGGCTTACAGCGGATTGCGATTGATCGCGAGCGCGATACGATGGGCTGTGGTAGAGGGAGTGCAGCATGAGCAAACCAGGTCTCGATCATCGCCATCGCAACAAGGACGGTGAAATCAGCGGCAAGCACGGCAACGCTCTCGTCCGCACTTCTGTTGAAGGAGCAGAAAAATGGCTCTCCTCGCGAAGCTTTCGCGCTCTCTGACGGGCGAGCTTGGTCGCAACGTTGCTCCCTCGGGTCTTCATTTTTTCGCTTTCAGCCCGAGCTCTACAAGCCGCCCATGACCGCGGTGAACAGGCTTAGAATCCCCTGTGCCAGCTTCGCGCCATCCTCGTCCGAGATTTGCCTCGGCACGTAGCCCCGCTCACTCGACAGTGGCGTGATGAACATGATTTTTTGATCGCCGCGACTTCCACCCGATACTCTTTCGGGATGTCGGGCTCCTGAAGATGAACCAAATAATTGCTGGCGTGGGTTAGTCGCTCGTCTATGTCGCCGGCGGCAACCAGATCGTGCAGCGCCTGAAAAAGCTTTTGCTTAAGGTAGCCGCTCATTTCCCCTTCGCCTCGTCAGACCAATTACGAGTGATGCAGGTGTTTTCCGATCAACAGTCTGCCCATCACATCCTCAACTTCTTTGCTTAGCGCAATGTATTGCTCACGGAGACTTTTTAGTCTCTTCCGGTCTTCGTCAGTGGCGCTTCCATCGCGGATGGATTGGTATATCTCAGACATTTGTTCGCTGACGTTCTGTTTCGCGTTCAAAAACCTATCGATCGCGAATTGAGCGGCGTCCAGCTGCGGATCGTCCCATTTTTTGGTCACTTCCGCTCTCCCTTCGCCTTCAGCCCCTCACTGGAATTCGTGTCCCTTTCGATGTCGGGGACAATGCGCGAGAGTTCGTCAACGGCGTTTGCGCCCTCCGGTCTGCCGGCATGAATATTCCCGTGCGCCATTCTAGGTTTAGTCACGTAGACGAATGATCAAGGACCATCATGACGGGCCGCTTTTCGAAGATGAGCGAAAGAAATCAGCCCGTGCCATAGTTCAAAATCGGTTGGCTCAGAATGGCTGCGCACACCGAGATAAGCTCTCATAGCCCATTTGATCCTGATTATCTTAACAATAGTGGAACGACAGGCCGCACCCGATGCTGCCAGTCTGTCGGGGAGTCCACCCCAACGCCAAAAGAAACGGCCCCGGCGCGGGGGCGAGCTCAGACCATCGGCTCGTAAAACGGATATTAGCACTTAGGTAATGCGTTAGACGATCTATGAAGCAGAAGCGTGTCAGCGAGGTTGACCTAATGAGTGCCAAATATTCGTTGAGCGTCCATCGCCGCGTTGAACGGCAGTGGGCTGAACGCTTTAAGTCGCTAAGCGGCCGAATTGATGTTGCGACCGAGCGAACGTTGCAACGCGTGTTCAACAATGAGGGTTCGCTGCTTCCAGTCCCGGTAAGAACGGTCGTGAGCCGGCGACGTATTGATCAGTCTCAAACACGTGATTGATTTTCCAAATCATAGTCGTTCATATGACCAAACGCGGCGTGCCGTGCGATTTTGGGGACACGATAGCGCGATAGAGGCATCATTTTTTATAGACGAAGATGCACTGAAGCGAATTCAACCAGATGCCCCCCCCGAATGAGTCGGGCTTTCTGAACGCCTTCGATTCCAATCGTGATTTGATATGTGCCGC
>CAVSZM010000008.1:0-600082 GCA_963732455.1 uncultured Alphaproteobacteria bacterium
ACTTCTCGCGCTTTTGACCTGATTTTCGTCTCGCATATGTGTCATCGTGAAATCGGCTGACTACCCCGGCCCACTTTTTATAGACTGCTCCAGCCTCACGCGGCAAGCCGTGCGGGCTCGCGGCCAGTGCGCTTGCCAGGGAGGCCTTGGCGGGGGCGGCTACGTCCCCTTTTAATTGAAAATTCCTTAGCGCAAGCCCGTACCGAAATCACAAGGCGCGCCGCTGCCGGCGAGATCACCGGGGTTCGGGTGCTCACGGACAGGATACTCGCCAATCGAGTTCGCCGCGCTCATTCGCCTGCTCATAGAGCGGGCCACGAGCGAACATCTCGCCGAAGCGATCCTCGCGGCCAACGTAGATGAACGCCTGGGTGGTCAAGCGCTCTCCATTCGCCAGGGGCAACGTGGCGTCGATCGTCACGCGGTCGTACGAGCGCCCCTCTCTCTCCAACTGGTCGAGCCGCGCCAGCGTGGCATCGTCAACGGTGAAAATCTCGCCGGCCACCGGCTTGCCGCTTGGGTCAGGCATGATGACCGGGAAGTTGGTCGCGACCATCTTGTAGGCCGATACGGTGACGGCTTCGCCCAGGAACTCGGAGCCCTCCAACAGCGGGTTGTTCGGGTATCCCCGCTTGAGAGTGCCGTAGACGAATATTCGATGGGTCATGCGTCACTACCTGGTGTCCACTTCCGTTGCCAGCCGGGATTGAGCCCGGTTGACGATGCGGAGGCAAGTCGGCTTGGACTGAAAAATTAAATCCGGGTTCTGGCCTTTATTCGAACTCGTGCTCATCGAAATTCTGGATTGCGCCATCCGCATCGTGCACCCAATCCAAAATTTTCCAGGTGCGGCCATTTAAGACGGTGCTATGATCCCGTCGGGGACTGGCGGCATGTCGGGGCGCGGCTACACAATATTCGATACCGGCGTCGGCCGATGCGGCATCGCATGGGGCGATTTTGGCGTTCTCGGGGTGCAGCTGCCTGAGGCGCGGGAAATCGAAACACGACGGCGACTGTTCCGTCTCTATCCGGACGCCCGCGAACTCCGTCCGCCGCGGAGTATCGAAATTGCGATCGAAGGCATTGCCGCGATGCTGCGCGGCCAGCCCTGCGATCTCTCCGGCGTTACACTCGATATGACCGGCATACACGCCTTCGATCAGCGCGTTTACGAGCTCACGCGCGCCATTCCACGCGGCGAAACCCGCACTTACGGCGAAATCGCTAAGCGACTTGGGGCCTCGGGCGCCGTGCGCCCGGTCGCGCAGGCGATCTCCCGCAACCCGTTCATCATCGTCGTGCCCTGTCATCGCGTTCTCGAAGCGGGCGGCTACGCGGACCGGATTTCTCCGAACGGCGGCAGTATTTCCAAGCGCCGGCTGCTCTCGATAGAGGGCGCGCGCAGCGCAAGCAACAATACCCTGTTCGATGTGCTTCTGCCGGTTGCCCCGCCCCGCCCTCAGCGCTAAAATTGCGGCATGACCGCAACGACCCTGCTGCAACGCGATTCCATCTCCGTATCCGACTTCCGCTGCAGCGCCGGGCCGGACGATACGCCGTTCGTGGAACGGCACCGCTGCCACTCGATCTCCTACGTGCGCAAGGGCAGCTTCGGCTGCCGTAGCCTTGGACGATCGTTCGAACTGGTGGCGGGATCGATCCTGGTCGGCCATCCCGGTGACGAGTATGTCTGCACCCACGATCACGTCTGCGGCGACGAGTGCCTGTCGTTCTTCCTGGGTCCGGAACTGGTGCAAACGATCGGCGACCGGGCGGAGATCTGGCAGATTGGATGTGTGCCGCCGCTGCCCGAACTGATGGTGCTCGGCGAGCTTGCGCAAGCCGCGGCCGAGGGCCGCAGCGATGTCGGTCTCGACGAGGTCGGACAGGTGCTCGCAAGCCGTTTCGTCGAGGTAGTCTCGGGGCGGGCCGGAGAACCTGTGACGGCCAAAGCCCGGGATCGCCGCCGCGCGGTGGAAGCGGCACTCTGGATCGATGCGCACTCGCACTGGAAGATCGATCTCGAACACGCCGCGGGTCAGGCCGATATCAGCCCGTTCCATTTCCTGCGGCTGTTCTCGAGCGTGCTCGGCGTAACCCCGCATCAGTACCTGGTGCGCTCGCGGCTGCGTCATGCCGCGCGCCTCCTCGCCGACGATGACATTTCCGTTACCGATGTCGCCTACGATGTCGGCTTCGGCGATCTCTCCAACTTCGTCCGCACGTTCCACCGCGCCGCGGGGGTTTCGCCGCTGCGGTTCCGGCAGGCTTCGCGCGGCGACCGCAAGATTTTCCAAGATCGGCTCGCGCGGCACTGACTAGGGTGATTTCCAGATCGCGCGCTTGCGAGCGCGCATATGATTGGAGATCACCATGTACGACCACATCGGACTGAAAGTCAGCAATATCGATGCCAGCGTGCGCTTCTATACGGCGGCATTGGCGCCGCTCGGATATGTCATGTGTTCGCGCGATGATTCCGGCGCGGGAATTGGGCCCAAGGGCGAGCCGGCGTTGTGGCTCTATTTGCACAAGGGGCCGGCCGGTGCAGGCGCCCATATCGCCCTCCGCGCGCCCGATCACGCCGCGATCAGGAAATTTCACAGCGAGGGCGTGAAGGCCGGAGGGCGCGACAATGGCGCTGCCGGCGCACGCGCCGATTACAGCCCGACCTATTTCGCCGCGTTCCTGATCGATCCCGACGGCAACAATGTCGAGGCGGTTTGCGCCTGACTTTAGCTGCTTTCATCGCCGTCGTTCTCTTCTGTAAAAGGCAAATCATATGGCTTCCATCCACAAGGACATTCCGATCGATGCTCACCCCGACGACGTCTGGGCCGCGGTCCGCGATTTCGGCGCCGTGCATAAACGGCTGGCGCCGGGATTCGTGCTCGACGCACGTCTCGACGGCGACGCGCGAATCGTGACCTTCGCCAACGGCACGGTGGCGCGCGAACTGCTGGTCGATTGCGATGACGCCAGACGGCGGCTGGTCTACGCCGTGATCAGCGAGCGGGTGAAGCAGCACAGCGCATCGGTGCAAGTAGCAACCGATGGCGACAAGGGCAGCCGCCTGATCTGGACCGTCGACGTATTGCCCAATGAAATCGCGCCCTACATCGACGCCCAGATGAATCAGGCAGCGCTGGCCATGCAGCAAGCATTGAGACGCGCCGCCGCCTAGCCAACCCCGCAGAAAGTGATCTTTCTCACAGAAGGCGCGGCCGCCAGTCGCTAGCGTCGCCCTATGCGGCCGGTTTGCACCGCTTCCGCGGAGCCGCGCACGCGAGGAGTAGAACCATGACTGGAGCTGACAAGGTGGTGTGCCAGGCAGCCGCGCTGCTGCTGCTGTTTACCCTCACAACGGCGCCGGCGAACGCGCAATTCGGCGGCTTTGGCGGCGGAAGCGGGGGCGGTGACATGATGACCCAGATGGCGCCGATGCTGGAAATGATGAAGGCGAGGATGGGCAAGCGCCGCTTCGGCATGTTGATGCAGACCATGGGGCCCATGATGAGCCGGATGATGGAAGGCGGCGGCAGCGGTTTCGGCGGAATGCTCGGCGGCGGCGGCGGAATCCCCGGCGGTTTGGGCGGTGGTCCGGCCTTTGCGCCGGAGGGCTATGGCATGGGCATGGGTGGCGGCAACATCATGGGCATGCTCGGCGGCGCTGGTGGCGGCGAGATGATGAGCATGATCCCGCAATTGATGCGGATAGCCAATTTCGGCGGCGGATACGGCCACCGGCGTCACCGGCGGCGCTAATGCGCAATACGCGTTAGTCTCCGATTCCCGACAATAGCGGGCGAATTTCCGCAACGGCGTCGCGCTTCGGTCCCCATCGCGTCAAGATCACGCTCGCGGCGGACAATACGCCGAGCACCACCATCGAAGCCGCAGCAAGCACAAAAAAATTCGCAGCCGTCGCGCCGTGCGTCGAAAGCCACCAGCCGCCGGTCGCCACGAACAATAGCCGCGCGGATTGCGCGAGCACCGGTCCCAGAACCTTCGCCGCGCCTTGCGAGGAAAAATACATCGAGATCGACAGTCCGATGAACGCGTACATCGGGGCCGCGGTCGACAGATATTGCCGGCTGGCGGCGCGCACGCCGGGATCTCTGGTGAAGATGTCGACCCAGAGATCCGGGAAAATCGCGATCACGCTACCGACAATACCGACCGACACGAACGACACGCAGCCCGCGATCAGTGCGATCCGCCGCGCCCGCGCAACCCGCCCCGCGCCGATCGCCATCCCAACCATCGGCACCGACGCGATCCCTATCGCGAATGCGATCGAGGTCAGCATGAATTCGAGCCGGGCGCCGATACCATATCCGGCCAGAATTTCGGTTCCGAACCGCGCCAGCATGTGGGTAAAGATCGTAATCGTCAGCACCGATTGCAGCGGCGAGAAACAGGAGACGGCGCCGACCTTAAGGATATCGAAGAACATGCCGCGGCGGATTCGCAGTCCCTTGAGAATTGGTCTGACGCGCGCCCGGCCGGAAAAAATGTACCACGCCATGATTGCGCCGGCGATGGTGTAGGCGGTCAGCGAACCCGCGGCCACGCCCCGCATGCCGAATTGCGGCACCGGCCCGAGCCCGAGCCCAAGGATACCGCCGAGAATGATCTGGCAGACGGCGGAGTTGAGAACGATCAGCGAGGGCAGCTTCATGTTGCCGGTGCCGCGCAGGATCGCAGCCAGCGTATTCATCAGCCAGGGCACCACCGCTCCGCCGAAAAAAATCTGAACGTAGCCGACCGCGTGCGAAAGCACATCGCCGCGGCCGCCGAGCAATTCCAATAGCGCAGGTCCGAAGACCAGCATTATCAGTGTGAACGTCAGCCCGAAGCAAACGCCGATCAGCAGCGCGTGCGCCGCCAATGCCGAGGCGCGCTCCTTTTCACCTGCGCCGAGCGCGCGTGCGATCGCGGACGACACGCCACCGCCCATCGCGCCGCCGGACATCGTCATCGTCAGGATCACGAACGGAAACACCAGCGCCATCGCGGCCAGCGAATCCACGCCGAGCCGGCCAATATAAGAAGTCTCTGCGATGACCACGCAGGTGCCCGCGCTGAGCGCGATGACGTTCGGCCACGCGAGCCACAGCAGGGTGCGCAGAATCGGACCGTCGACCAGCGCATTTCTCGCCGGCGCGGCTGTCGGGGGAAGCGGAAGCTCGTCGCCGTCGGCTATGGGAATTTCGGCGACA
This sequence comes from uncultured Alphaproteobacteria bacterium, assembly GCA_963732455.1. Classification (GTDB taxonomy): domain Bacteria; phylum Pseudomonadota; class Alphaproteobacteria; order Rhizobiales; family Xanthobacteraceae; genus Bradyrhizobium. Next base: position 5,226 of record CAVSZM010000008.1, read on the forward strand.
CCGATATCGGACAATTTTCTCTCCCCGGGCGCATGAACCGCCGAAGTGTGATGGCGATAAGTTCATGCGCCAATTCAATATTTTAAGGGCGACCCCGGACGCAAAGCCGGATTTCACTCTTGCTGATCGCTCGCGCACGGTTTGGCTGCCGCGCTGCGAGCTTCCTAGCACCGATCCAGCCCCATGCCATGTGCATCGGGCGCAATGGCGCTCTGCGGGATTGCAGACGAGCGCCAGCGAATGAATTTAGCCGATCGACCAGACAAACGGCGGTCCACCGCCGGCCGCAAGCCTCCTGTGGACTGCGATGCCACGACCGCATCCGGCTGCGAGACCTTCGAACAATCCCTCAAGCGCCCTGGCGCAGGCCGGGTGATAATCGGTGACGTCGGCCATCAGCTTCCACGTCTGTTGCCTGATTTCGAAAGCGCCGCCGGACTCGTTGCTGTCGGCAACATCGTCCTGTGCTTCGAATAACGCGCGCATGAATACCGCAAAATCCTTTGCAGCTCCTCTGCTCGCGGACAAGCCGCGCGCAATCTCGTCGAAATACTGCATGCCGATCAATTTGCCGGTCAGGTGCAGCAGATATCCGGCGTCTTCGGGGCCGAACAATTGCACCATGACAGGCGCGGCGGTTCGCACATATTCCATCGCGTAATTCCGATAAGCCTTTTCCAGCCGCGGCTTCGGCCAGTTCGCGACCGGCAAAGCCGGCGCCGTTGCAGGATCGAATCGAGGTGCTTCGAGATGACGCGCGAACACCAGCCGTTGGTCGATGTCGAGCGCATGATCGTATTCGAAGTAATAACCTTCGAGCCCGTCCTGACCATCGACGCTCTGCTTGGTGCAGACGAAGCCGAGTTTTGGATTGCCCAGTGAAACGCCGTTGTTGGCGTGCCATCCCCGCAGCATCGCGCGCGACACTTCACCGGGTACACCGCATATCGCGGTGCCTCGCCAGATCCAGCGCGGCGGCGGATAGCGGATCCAGGCCTTGCGATTCGACTCGAACATGTATTCGACCGACACGCCGCCGATCCAGTTGGAGAGATAATGATATTGCGCGGCTGCGACCGCCGGCGGCAGATGATTCAGGCCGAGTTTCTCCAGGCCCGGCAGAAAACGTTCCTGCTGCTGACGGCGAAAAACTCGGAACACGAATTCCGCGGCATCAGTCGCCCCGCGGCGCGTCACGACCGTGAGAATGAGGCCGGTGAAATAGGCGTGATAAAGATCGGCGACGCTCCGCCATCGCAGCCATTGCGCTTCCTGCGCGTCGCCGTCCTGTCCTCCGCTCATTTCGCTCCCCAACCGCTTTTCGTTGATGGCGAGCATAGGCCCGCGTCCTGTCATATCATATGAATTTCATGGCGAACGCTGTGAACATCGGCCGGTTTTCCGTATTGTGCCGGGATATGCGAGGAGCAAGCATGGGCAAGAATATTCTGCTGGCGATGTGTATGGGAATGCTGGCGCTGCCGCTTGCCGCCTGCAACGAGCATGACACCGTTGCTGCGGAGCAGACCTTCGGACCTTCTCCCGCCCTGCCTGCGCCGGAACATTCCTGGATACCGACAGTCAATATCGCCACCGCCAGGGGTTGGCCTGCCGGCGGCAAGCCGGCCGCTGCCGACGGAATGGCCGTCAATGCGTTCGCCACCGGGCTCGACCATCCGCGCACGCTCTATGTCTTGCCGAATGGCGACGTGCTGGTGACGGAGACCAACGCACCGCCGAAGCCCGACGACGAAAGAGGTATCAAGGGCTGGATCACGAAAATGGTCGTGGGCCGCGCCGGCGCCGGTACAATGAGCGCGAACCGTATCACACTGTTGCGGGATGCCGATGGTGACGGCACGGCGGAGACCAGGAGCGTTTTTCTCGAAGGGCTGAATTCGCCGTTCGGCATGGCGCTGGTCGGCGATGACTTCTACGTCGCCAATTCCGACGCGATCGTGAAATACCCCTACCATGCTGGCGACACCAAAATAGCCGCGCCCGGAGTCAAGCTGACGGACTTGCCCGCGGGCACCATCAACCATCACTGGACCAAGGATCTCGCCGCTAGTCCTGACGGATCAAAACTTTATGCAACCGTCGGCTCCAACAGCAATGTCGGTGAGAACGGCATCGAGGCCGAGACCAATCGCGCCGCCGTGCTTGAAGTCGATCGTGCGACCGGCAAGTGGCGCGTGTTCGCGTCGGGGCTTCGCAATCCGAACGGGCCGGCGTGGCAGCCGCAAAGCGGCGCGCTGTGGGTCACCGTGAACGAGCGCGACGAACTCGGCAACGATCTCGTGCCCGACTACATGACCTCGGTAATGGAAGGCGGCTTCTATGGCTGGCCCTACAGCTATTTCGGCGAGCATGTCGACGACCGCGTCAGTCCGCAGCGGCCCGATCTGGTGGCGAAAGCCATTCCGCCGGATTATGCGCTAGGCGCCCACACGGCTTCGCTCGGGCTGACCTTCAACACCGGCAATCTGTTTCCGCCCGAAATGTCCGGCGGCGCCTTCGTCGGCCAGCACGGCTCGTGGAATCGTAAGCCCCGGGCCGGCTACAAGGTGATCTTCATTCCCTTCGCCGATGGCAAACCCGCAGGCAAACCGCAGGACGTGCTGACCGGCTTCCTCAATGACAGTGGCGGGGCGCAGGGGCGGCCGGTCGGTGTCCGGATCGATACACATGGCGCGCTGCTGGTGGCCGATGATGTCGGCAACGCGGTGTGGCGCGTGACGCCGGCGGCGAAGTCGGCGGCGAAGTAGGCTCATCCTCACGGTGAGGAGAGCAATCACACCCGAAAATGCTTGCTCAGCTTCAGGCCCTGCGCCTGATAGTTCGAGCCGATGCGCTGGCCGTACATCGCGTCGGGACGCGCCAGCATTTTTTCGTACACCAACCGGCCGACAATCTGACCGTGCTCGAGGATGAACGGCACTTCGCGCGAGCGCACTTCGAGTACGGCTCGCGATCCTTTGCCGCCCGCGCCGGCATAGCCAAACCCGGGATCGAAGAAGCCGGCATAATGCACGCGGAATTCACCCACCAGGGGATCGAACGGCACCATCTCCGCGGCGTAATCCGGCGGCACCTGGACGGCTTCCTTCGAGGCAAGAATGTAGAACTCGCCGGGATCGAGAATAAGACTGCCATCGGGCCGCGCCGATATCGCCTCCCAGAATTCATCGATCTGGTAGCCGCCGCGGCGATCGATATCGATCACGCCGGTATGCCGCTTGGCACGGTAACCAACAAAGCCGTTGGCGTTCTCGCCGGAGAGATCGACGCTCAGCGCAACGCCGTTGACGAGATCGGCGTCGTCGCAATCGACCAGCCGCTCCAGAACATGAAGTGCATCGAGTTCGTCGGATGTAAGGACGGCGTCGCCGGTGCGAAAACGGACCTGGCTCAGCCGCGATCCCTCGCGCAGCAGCACCGGAAATGTTTTCGGGCTGATCTCCGCATAAAGCGGACCATGGTAACCCGCGCCGATCATGTCGAACCGCCGCGTGCCGTCCGCTATCACGCGCGTGAATACATCGAGACGTCCGGTCGAGCTTTTCGGATTGGCGGCGGCGATGATCTCCGGCGGCAGCGCGAGACTTTCCAGTAGCGGCACGATATAGACGCAATTGGTCTCCAGCACTGCGCCGTCGGTCAGATCGATTTCGTGCAGCTTCAGTTCGTCGATGCGTTCCGCCACCGTAGCACCGGGCCCCGGCAAAAAGCTCGCACGCACCCGGTAGGCGACGTCACCGAGACGCAGATCGAGACTCGCCGGCTGAATCTGGCTTTCGACAAACGGATAGGCCGGCAGAATGAGGCCGGCATCCGCCATCGCCGCGATCATGCGGTCGGGCAGAATGCCATTGGCGTGGGGTTGAAGCGTGAACGACACGGTATGGTCCCCGGGATGACTTCTGACCATCACACTAGACGCTGTAAATACGGACTTTTACCGGTTATCCGATGGCCGCCTTGACGGAAAGGGCGCGAGGGAATATCAGCATGACTTATCCCGTGGTGATTTGAGCCGGCCGGCTTGCAGCCACGTTAAATAAGTCGCTAAACAGGCCGGGGACACGTGTGATCCCGGCCTGCGGAATGTTTCCAGGCCGGTTTTTTTGTGGCCATTTTCGGTGGTCACGATGGAGGTCACATGTCTGAAACTACCGTACCCGCGTCATCGACTGCCCGCTACCGTCCCGAAACCCGGCTGGTCCACTCCGGCACGCTGCGCTCGCAATTCGGCGAAACATCCGAGGCGCTGTTTCTGACGCAGGGCTTCGTCTACGACAGCGCCGAGCAATGCGAGGCGCGTTTCAAGGGCGAAGACCCAGGTTTTCTCTATTCGCGCTTTTCCAACCCCACCGTTTCGATGTTCGAACGCCGCATGATCGAACTCGAAGGCGCGGAAGCCGGACGCGCGACCGCAACCGGCATGGCCGCGGTGACGACCGCCGTTCTCGCGCCGCTGAAGGCCGGCGATCACGTGGTTGCAGCCAAGGCGATGTTCGGATCGTGCCGCTACGTGGTGGAAGATCTCTTGCCGCGCTACGGCATTGCGTCCACTCTTGTAGACGGCCTCGATCTCGACCAGTGGCGCAAGGCGATGCGGCCAAACACGAAAAGCTGCTTTCTGGAGAGTCCGACCAATCCAACGCTCGAGGTGCTCGACATCCCCGCCATCGCCGAGATCGCGCATGCGGGCGGTGCGCGGCTGATCGTCGACAACGTATTTGCGACGCCTATCTGGCAGAGCCCGCTGGCGCTTGGCGCCGATGTCGTGGTGTATTCCGCAACCAAGCACATCGACGGCCAGGGCCGCTGCCTCGGCGGAATCATTCTCTCCTCGGAAGCATTCATTACCGAACACATCCACACTTTCATGCGCCAGACCGGCCCTTCGATGTCGCCGTTCAACGCTTGGGTCTTGCTGAAGGGGCTGGAGACGCTCGCGGTCCGGGTCCGCGCGCAGACCGAAACCGCCGCCGCCGTCGCCGATGCCTTGGCGCAGCACCCGAAAATCTCGCGGTTGATTTATCCCGGCCGCGCCGATCATCCGCAGGCCTCACTGGTGAAGAAGCAGATGCGCGCCGGATCGACGTTGATCGGCTTCGAAGTCAAGGGCGGCAAGGCGGCTGCGTTCCGTTGTCTCAACGCGCTGAACCTTGCGCGGATTTCCAACAATCTTGGCGACGCCAAGAGCCTAGTCACCCATCCGGCCACCACCACGCATCAGCGGCTGACGCCGGAGGCCAGAGCCGAACTCGGGATCAGCGAGGGTTTTATCCGGTTCTCCGCCGGCCTCGAACACCGCGACGATCTGATCGAGGATTTGCAGGGAGCGCTGGCGAAGGCGTGAAGCAATGACCGTCGTCGTCCCGGCTCGCGCTTCGCCTGGCCGGGACGACGCAAGCAAATAGTGGCTCCGCCGCGCCTCACATTGGCCGGTAAGTATGGACGTTAGACGGCACGTTGACGCCGAGCTTGATCTGGCCGACCGACTTGATGATGTCGTCGCCAAGCAGCTGGGCGAAGCAGGCGTAACCCCAATCGGTCATGTGCAGGCCGTCGGCGATCACGAAATTGTCGATCGGGATCGCCTGCTTCTCGTGCCAATCGCGCATTACCTCGAAGCGCGGGAAAAAACCGACGTGGCGAAGTTCGGCGACCTTGCCGAGCAGCTTCACCATCTTGCTTGCGCTTTCAGCGCGCTCGTTGACCTTCGGAGAATACTGCGGATCGACCAGCACCAGATCGGCGCCGGCCGCCTGAATGCGCGCGATGCCTTCCTCCACCAGCTTTGCGGTCTCGGTGGGATCGAGGTTGCGCAGCACGGCGTTGGTGCCGACCTGCCAGATCACAAGATCCGGCTTCATATCGAGTACCGCTACCTGCAAACGCTTCATCATTTCGGGCGCATCTTCGCCGCCCTGGCCGCGATTGATGACGGTAATGTCGGCGGTCGGATATTGCCGATGCAACTGCGCCGCAAGCCGGTTGGGATAGGTGAATTCGGGCGAGGTCGTACCGTAACCAACGGTCGAAGACGATCCGAATGCGACGATCACCACCGGCTCACCCGAAGCCAGCTTGCTCGCCACATGCGGCAGCGATCCCATCGATTTGGCGCCGCCCTTCGGCGGCAGGCACGGAACGCGGCTGAATATGTCGCCGGCCGATTTCGCGACCTCCTTCACCTTTTCGATCGCCTTCGAGGTGAGGCTCTTTGGCTGCGGCGGATTAGCCTGATCGACGGATGCAGCATTGCCCGCGCCGGTCGTTTGCGACGCCGACGGCTTGGCGCTGTCAGATTTGTCGCCATCGGAAAGCCTAGCCTGCTGGGCCGCCTGGGCTACTTGCGCGCGCGCAGGCGGGATCGACACCGGCGTCAGCAGCACGAGCGCAGCGACCGCGGGCGCTGCCAGCAATGCAATTCCGCAAAAAGGGCGGTGACAAACCATTAACGCTAGATCCTCAATTCTGCTGGGCCGGGTCGAGGCGGGCGGCATCGATGACAAATTTCGACAGCGCACGGCCAAGGCAGTCGTGGACGCGCTTCGCAAGTTCGATTCCATGCGATGCGCTGAACAGGTCGAAGTCTCCCGAATCGTTCCAGTGACGCATGATGGCGAAGCGATCGAACAGCGGAACGTCGTGCTGCTGCGCCACCACGCGCATATTATCCAGATAGGGCGGCACGGAAATCATCGTTTCCGTGCGCGGGCTATATTGCAGATTCATTAAAACCACGTCGACCCCGGCATTTTGCAGCGCAGCAACTCCTACGTCGACCGCACCGCGAAAATCGTCAGGATCGACGGACCGCATAGCATCGACGGTGCCGGTCTGCCAGATAACCAAAGTAGGCTTCTTGCCTTCCACCAGTTTACCCAGCCCGGGGGCGACTTCCTCGGCGGTTTTCTTGACCTGCAGATCTACGGACAGGTTGACCGTGACGGAAGGCAGTTTCTCCCGCAGACTCGCCTGCAACCGGCCCGGATAGGCGCTCCCGTCCGACGTGTTGATGGTCGAGGACCGGCTGCCAACCACCAGAATATCCAGTGAATGGCCGCCTTTTACGGCGTCCGTAACCTTGGGAAGCCCGCTCTCGCTGGTGAGTAGATAAGCCGGAACGTCGCAGCTTTGCGGAGCGTCCTCTGCGGACGCAGGCGCCATGGTTAAAAGACCGGCCAGCAATGTCAGGCCCAGGATGGTCCCTGAGTTGGACTTCATGAGCCCCCTCCCGCCATATCAGCGTTACCGCCGGCGCCTTTTGTTCGCGACGCACTCTTGTCGGCGACCTGTTTGTACCACGAAATCACCCACGCCACGCCGCACATGATGAGAATTCCGGAAATACTGACAATGAAATGCATACCTGCACCACCGGATATCTCGGCCAGCACGAAATGCCCGGCGAACGCGAGGAATACGCCGAGGCAGAAAATCTCCAATGAGTGCTGCCCGCACAGGATCAGCGGCCGCAGCCATGGCGATTTCAGTCCGGACCAGTCCTTTGGCAGGAAGCGAACGGTGATGGCCGCCAGCGCCAGGAAGTGTGCGAACCTGAGCACGTCGAGATCGGTCTTGTTAATGGGATACATCCATTGCTCGACCCGGCGCGGCATCAGATGGCTCAACTGCGGCAAATACCATGTCAGCGTGACGCAGAACGCCGCAAACAGATAGGTGAACGAAATCCATAACGTGATCCGCGACGAGAGAATCTGCGACATTCGCCTGGCGCCGCCGAGCGCGCACCATGCGCCGAACACGAACAGCAATTGCCAGGCGAGTGGATTGAAGGCCCAGAAGCCGTTCGGATATGCCGTCAAATACAGATCGTATTCCCAGGTCACGGCATAGAGTACAACCGACAGCGCCAGCGTAACGTCGGCTCTCCATTTCATCAGCCACAGAATCAAGGGGAGAAAAAGCATCAGCACGATATAGAGCGGCAGCACGTCCATGTTGACCGGGCGGAATCTCAACAGCAGCGCCTGGACGATGGTGACGTCCGGCTGCTTGAGAAAATCCATGATCCCCATTTCTTCCGAATACAGCGGGTTTTCGAAACTGGTGGCGACGTAGGAAATTTCCGCAAGAAAGATCGTGAACAGAAACACGTGCGCGACATAGATCTGCCAGACCCGCCGCAGAATGCGCGCGGTCGCGACCACGAAGCCGGACTCAAGCATCGCGCGACCGTAAACGAACGCCGCCGTGTAACCGGAGATGAAAATGAAAATCTCGGTGGCGTCGCTGAATCCGTAATTGCGGATCGTGAACCAGGTTAGCAGGTTGGGCGGCAGATGATCGATGAAGATCAGCCACAGCGCCAGCCCGCGAAACAGATCGAGCCTCAGTTCGCGCTCGCTACCTACCGGAAGCGAGATAGCCGGAACCGAAGCGGCCGGCGCCTGCGCAACGTCCCGTTCAATCGCATCCGCTTCTCCCGCAAGCGGTGGTCCGGCAATTCGATCGGCAATGGACGTCATCTGGCACCGGTCACGGGTTTACGCGCTTGCACGGCAGGAATGATAGTATCGGCCCGCGAATTGCAAGCAAGCTGCGAAGGGTTTCGGGGCCGCGCGGCCGCGCTTTAGGTCGGAACTATGTTAAAACGACGATTGATTCAAATTGGCATGGATGCCGCCACGCCGGCCCGGCGATTGGTTCCGCCTGAACTTTTCGATATGATGGCGGACGATTTTCGGAAGATTGCCTGCATGTACCGCGCCGTTACCCGCCAGATCGAGGTCACTGTCGAGCCGAACTTCCTGCCGGAACGCTCGTCGGTCGAAAACCGTCAATATTTCTGGTCCTATACCATCGTCATCACCAACACCGGTGAGGAGACGGTGCAATTGCAGACGCGGCATTGGATCATTACCGACGCCTCGGGCCGCAAGCAGGAAGTCCGCGGCGAAGGCGTGGTCGGCGAGCAGCCCGTACTCGCGCCGGGCGAGCGCTTCGAATATACCAGCGGCGTACCGCTTCCGACTGCGTCGGGCATCATGACCGGTCGCTACCAGATGGTGAGCGAGAGCGGCGAGCGGTTCGAAATCGATGTGCCGACATTCTCGCTCGACAGCCCCGATAGCAGACGAACATTGAACTAAGGCTCGACGCTCCCCTCCTCCACGCCCGCTTCGCCAGGCGTGAATTGATAGACCGAGCTGCAGAACTCGCAGGTCACGACCACCTTGCCGTCCTTCACCATCTCGGCTCGGTCGTTTGGCGCGAAACTCGCGAGCATCGACGCCACCGCATCGCGCGAGCACGAACATTGTGCGCGCAGCAGCAGCGGTGAAAACACACGAACCCCGCGCTCGTGAAACAGCCGGTACAATAGACGCTCGCCCGACAAATCGGGATCGATCAGCTCGATATCCTCAACGGTCGAGATCAACGATTGGCCTTCGACCCATGCATCGTCAACCGCCACCCTGTGGGAGACGACGCCCTCCGGCGCGTCGCCCGGATGAAGATCGGCCTGGCGCGCCCGCTCCGGCGCCTTCGGCAGAAATTGCAGCAGCATTCCCCCGGCGCGCCAGCGATGTTTGGGGCCTTCGCCCACGCCGCCGCGCCATTCCTCGCCGACCGCAAGCCGCACCCGCGTCGGAATCTGTTCGGAGCGCAGAAAATATTCATGCGCGGCGTCCTCCAGATTGCCGCCTTCGAGCGCCACCAGTCCCTGGTAGCGGTTCATATCGGGCCCCTGATCGATGGTCATCGCGAGATGCCCGCATCCCAGCAGCGCGCCGGAGTCCTGACCATCGCGGAGTCGCTTAGCGTCGAACCGCGCATAGGCACGGAGCCGGTCCGGCGCCTGGAAGTCCACGATCAAGAACGACACCGGACCATCGGTTTGGGTCTGCAGAATGAAGCGGCCATCGAACTTCAGCGACGAGCCGAGCAGGATCGTCAATACGATCGCCTCGCCGAGCAGCTTGCCGACCGGCGCCGGGTAGTCGTGCCTGGTCAGGATATCGTCGAGCGCGGGGCCGAGCCGGGTCAAGCGGCCACGCAGATCGAGCGCATCGACCTCGAACGGCAGTACGGCATCGTCGACCGGAACGGCCGAAGGCGCGCGGATCGGGGTTTCAACAGAGATTTTCGTGTCGGGGGATTGTGAAGTCATGGCGCCTTATCTGGGGTCGGCAGGCACGGAACGAAAGGGGGCGCACATTTTCCGCCGTCCCCGCGAAAGCGGGGGCCCCTGACCACCGATGGCGTTTGTTGCACCGGACAATGGCTCCAGCTTTTGCAAATAGACACGCTGTCCCGGCTCGCGCTTCGCTAGGCCCGGACGACGACAGTATTTTGGCTTGCGACTACGCCACGGCGTCGAAGCACCACGCCAAAATGCCCTTTTGCGCGTGCAGCCGATTTTCGGCCTCGTCGAACACCACCGATTGCGGACCGTCGATCACCTCGTCGGTGACCTCATCGCCGCGATGGGCGGGAAGGCAATGCATGAACAGCGCATCGGGTTTCGCCAGCGACATCAGTTTGGCATTGACCTGATACGGCTTCAGCAGATTATGGCGGTGCTCGCCGTCCTTGTCGCCCATCGAGAACCAGGTGTCGGTGACCACACAATCGGCGCCGCGCACCGCGGCTTCCGGATCGTTGCCGAGCACGATCGGCGCATGTGTCGCCTTGATCCAATCCTTCATCGATTTGTTCGGCGCAAGTTGCGGCGGGGTCGCGACGCGGAGATTGAATTGAAAACGCTCTGCGGCATGCGCCCATGACGCCAGCACGTTGTTGTCGTCGCCGGTCCACGCGATGGTGCGCCCCTCGATCGGGCCGCGGTGCTCCTCGAATGTCATCAGATCCGCCATCACCTGGCACGGATGCGAGCGTCGCGTCAGCCCGTTGATGACGGGAACCGTGGCATGCGCCGCCAGCTCCAGCAGCGCATCGTGGTTGAGAATGCGGATCATGATGGCATCGACGTAGCGCGACAGCACCCGCGCTGTGTCGGCGATGGTCTCGCCTCGGCCGAGCTGCATTTCCGCGCCGGTCAGCATGATCGATTCACCGCCGAGCTGACGCATGCCGACGTCGAACGACACCCGGGTGCGGGTCGAGGGTTTTTCGAAAATCATCGCCAGCGTCTTGCCGTCGAGCGGCCTGTCGGATTTCGCACGTGCCTTGAGCTTCGCCTTCATGGCGACGCTGGCCGCGAGCATGTTGCGCAACTCTTTGGTCGGAAGCTCGCTGAGATCCAGAAAATGGCGCAGAGCTTCGCTCATTGCCCCGCCGCCTGTTTCAACTGACGGGCGGAAAGCGCCACGCAGGCGCGCTCGAGCCGCTGCACGGATTCCTCAATCTCCGCTTCGGTAACGATCAACGGCGGCAGGAACCGCACCACATTCTCGCCGGCGCCGACGGTCAGCAGCTTTTGATCGCGCAGCGCCGTCACAAGATCGCCCGACGGCACTACCGCCTTCAGACCAATTAGAAGTCCTTCGCCGCGCACTTCGGCGAGCATGTCGGGATGGCGATCGACCACCGATGCCAGTTTCTGTTTGAGCAACAGCGACATCTTCTGCGCATGCTCGAAGAAACCGGGCTTCAGCATGACGTCGAGCACCGCGTTCGCCGCCGCGACCGCAAGCGGGTTGCCGCCGAAGGTCGAACCGTGCGAGCCCGGCGTCATGCCGGCCGCCGCTTCGGCCGTCGCCAAACAGGCGCCGATCGGAAAGCCGCCGCCGAGCGCTTTTGCCAGCGACATCACGTCAGGCGTAACGCCCAGACGCTTGTAAGCGAACAGGTCGCCGGTGCGGCCCATGCCGGTCTGCACCTCGTCGAAGATCAGCAGCAGGCCATTGTCGTCGCACAGCTGGCGCAACGCCTTGAAAAATGCATGTGGCGCAGCCCGCACACCGCCTTCGCCCTGCAGCGGTTCGATCAGGATGCCCGCGGTCTGCGGGCCGATCGCCTTCTTGACGGCTTCGAGGTCGCCCAGCAGCACTTGATCGAAGCCATCCACCGGCGGACCGAAGCCTTCAAGATATTTCGGTGAACCGGTAGCGGCGAGCGTCGCCAGCGTCCGCCCATGAAACGCGCCGTCGAAGGTGACTATGCGATAGCGTTCCGGGTGGCCTTTTGCGGCGTGATATTTGCGCGTTATCTTGATCGCGCATTCCATCGCCTCTGCGCCGGAGTTTGCGAAAAACACAAAGTCGGCGAAGCTCGCCTCACAAAGTCTTGCCGCGAGACGCTCGCCATCCGGGCTCTTGAACAGGTTCGACATGTGCCACAGCTTCGTCGCCTGTTCCTGCAGCGCCGCAACCAGATGCGGATGGGCGTGGCCCAGCGCATTCACCGCAACGCCGCTGGTGAAATCGAGATAGCGTTCGCCGTTGGTCGCGATCAGCCAAGCGCCTTCGCCACGCTCGAAACCGAGATCGGCCCTGGCGAATACGGGAAGCAGATGCGACGTTGCGCTCTTGGTCATGGCTATCACTGAAGGTTAGGTCCGGCTGCCAAGCCTGCATTGGCGCGGCATCAACAACCAGTCCCGGAAAAACAAAACGTGCCGCCTTTTCGGGGCGGCACGTAAGAAGCATTCTATGCGCGCGGCGATAACTGTCAACCTTCCAATGGAACCAGCGGGGCTGGTGATGGCTTGGCCGCACGGAAGGTGTGGACGCGCTGAGCCGGACTCTTGCGCGAGAGTCACGGCATATTGTAGCCTTCGGATTGTCGGGTACGACATCTCGTGCGGCAGTTCTAATACTCACCCGTCCCAGTGTTCGGCGTAAACGCCCGGGCGCGCTTTCCGCGCTCGGCGAGGGCTAAGGGATTCTGCCTGCAGGGATTTTGACGGAAAATGGAGTCGTAACGCCGCTTCGAGAATGGCCGGCGCGACACGGAGGATGAATGCGATGACGGTATTGACCTGGACCGACGATCGCGTCGAGCAATTGAAAAAACTATGGGAAGCCGGGCTTTCGGCCAGCCAGATCGCTGCCGAGCTCGGAAATGTGACGCGCAATGCCGTAATCGGCAAGGTCCACCGGCTCGGTCTCTCCGGCCGCGCCAAGAGCCCCTCCTCGGCTGCGCCGCGCCAGCGCAAGGCGCGCCCGGCCCAGCACATGATGCGGGTCTCGCGTCCGGTCTCGCGCGGCAATACCGCGCTGGCCCATGCTTTCGAAGTCGAACTGGAACCGGATCCGATCGCCTACGACAATGTGGTGCCGATGAGCCAGCGACTGTCGCTGTTGGAGCTGAATGAGGCCACCTGCCACTGGCCGATCGGCGATCCCGCCAGTTCGGAATTCTTCTTCTGCGGCGGCAAGGCGCTGACCAGCCTGCCGTATTGCGCGCATCACTCGCGGATCGCCTATCAGCCAGCCAGCGACCGCCGCCGCCAGCCGCCAAAGCCCTCGCGGTAACTCGGTATCCAACACTTGTCGTCCCGGCGAACGCCGGGACCCAACCACAAATGCCCGAGGCTATGCCTGGCTGGTGCTCCGGCTCGTTTCAAGAAACCAAAATCGGTGGTTTTGGGTCCCGGCGCGCGCTTCGCTTGGCCAGGACGACGCTGTTCTATTCAGCCTTCGCAAACCGGTCGTCGAGCGCGTAGCCGGCGCCGCGTACGGTGCGGATCGGGTCCTGTTCGCCGCCCGGGTTAAGCAGCTTGCGCAACCGCCCGATATGCACATCCACGGTACGCTCGTCGATATAGATATCGCGGCCCCAGACGCTGTCGAGCAATTGCTCGCGGCTGAATACCCGTCCCGGATGCTCCAGAAAGAATTCCAGCAACCGGTACTCGGTCGGGCCGAGATCGATCGGACGGCCCGACCGGGAAACCCGGCGCTTCTCGCGATCGAGCTCGATGTCACCATACGCGAGCACTGTGGCGAGCCGTTCGGGGCTGGCGCGGCGCAACAGACCCTTCACCCGCGCCAATAGCTCCGGTACCGAGAACGGCTTGACGATGTAATCGTCAGCGCCGGTCGCAAGGCCCCTGACACGTTCGCTTTCCTCGCCGCGCGCGGTCAGCATGATGATCGGCAACTGCCTGGTCTCCGGCCGCGCCCGCAGACGGCGGCACAACTCGATCCCGGAAAGGCCCGGCAGCATCCAGTCGAGCACGATCAGGTCGGGAACGCGCTCCTTAAGCCGGGTATCGGCGTCATCGCCGCGCCCGACCGTTTCGACGTCGTAGCCTTCGGCATCGAGATTGTAGCGCAACAGCGTGGTCAGCGCTTCCTCGTCTTCCACCACCAGAATGCGTGCGCTCATATGCGTAGCCTGCTCTCTCGTTTGACGCGTTTCTTTACGCGAACCGGTTCCCACTTCGCTCGGAAACGCTTCGCTCAGTTTCCGGGTACCGTCGTGGCAAAGGTCGTCATATCGCCCTTCGGGCGCTTGTCGAGGATCTGCTGACCCTCGATCATATAGAACACGGTTTCCGCGATATTGGTGGCGTGATCGCCGATCCGTTCGATGTTCTTGGCGCAGAACATCAGATGAATGCAGAAGCTGATGTTGCGTGGATCCTCCATCATATAGGTCAGGAGTTCGCGAAACAACGAGGTGCAGATGGCGTCGACTTCCTCGTCGCCCTTCCAGACCGTCATCGCCGCCGGCAGATCGTGCGCCGCGTAGGCGTCGAGTACGGATTTGACCTGCGATTGTACAAGATCGGTCATGTGTTCGAGGCCGCGGATCAGCTTCAGCGGCTGGAAATCGCTCTCCAGCGCCGCGACCCGCTTGCCCATGTTCTTGGCAAGATCCCCGATCCGCTCGAGATCGGTGGCGACCCGCATGGCGCCGACGATTTCACGCAGGTCCACCGCCATCGGCTGGCGCCGGGCGATGGTCAGTACTGCGCGCTCTTCGATGATCCGCTGCAGGTTGTCGATTTCGGCGTCGGCGGCGACGACGCGGTTGCCGAGCGCGACGTCGCGGCGGATCAGCGCATCGACGGAGTTGACGATCATGCGTTCGGCGAGGCCGCCCATCTCCGCGACCAGCCGGGTCAATTCCTGCAGATCGCTGTCGAACGCCTTGGCGGTATGTTCAGAAGCCATGTTTCTCTCCTCAGCCGAACCGGCCGGTGATGTAATCCTGGGTGCGTCGATCGCTCGGCGACGTGAAGATCTTGTTGGTCTCGTCGAATTCGATCAATTCACCGAGATACATGAAGGCGGTCTTGTCCGAGACGCGCGCGGCCTGCTGCATATTGTGGGTGACGATGGCGATCGTGTAGTCCTCCGCCAGTTCCTGGATCAATTCCTCGATCTTGGCGGTCGAAATCGGATCGAGCGCCGAGCATGGCTCGTCGAACAGGATCACCTCGGGCCGCACCGCTACCGTACGGGCGATGCAAAGACGCTGCTGCTGGCCTCCGGACAGACTGAGGCCAGAGGCGTTTAGCTTGTCCTTGACCTCGTTCCATAGCGCGCCACCGCGCAGCGCCTTTTCCACACGACCGTCCATCTCGGATTTGGAAATCTTCTCGTAGAGCCGGATGCCGAATGCGATGTTCTCGTAGATTGTCATCGGAAACGGCGTCGGCTTCTGGAACACCATGCCGACCCGCGCGCGCAGCAGATTGAGATCGAGCCTGGGGTCGAGCACGTTGGTCTGGTCGAGCATCAGCTGACCGGTGGCGCGTTGTCCCGGATAAAGGTCGTACATCCGGTTGAAAATCCGCAGCAACGTCGATTTGCCGCAGCCAGACGGCCCGATGAATGCGGTGACGCGGTGGGTGCCGAGCGTAAGGTTGATGTTCTTCAGCGCGTGGTTCTCGCCGTAGTAGAAATTCAGCCCGCGAGCGGTGACCTTCGGCGGCGCTTCGGGCAATACCATTGAAGGAACAGGTCCGACTGCGGCGTTAATCGATACGGAAACATCATTCATTTCGGTGTCCTCTCGGCGCCAAGAATTCGCGCGCCAATATTCAGCGCAAGCACGGTCAAGGTAATCAGCAAGGCTCCACTCCAGGCCAGCTGCTTCCAGTAAGCGTAAGGGCTTTGCACGAAGTTGTTGATGGTCACAGGCAGGTTGGCCATCGTCTTGGTCAGATCGAGGCTGAAGAACTGGTTGCTGAGCGCGGTAAACAAGAGCGGCGCGGTTTCGCCGGCGACGCGCGCCGTCGCCAGCAGCACGCCGGTAATCAGTCCGGCGCGCGCCGCGCGGTAGGCAATTCGCTTGATGACGAGCGAGCGAGGCAGACCGAGGGCGGATGCCGCCTCGCGCAGCGGATTGGGAACCAGCAGCAGCATGTCTTCGGTGGTGCGCACCACCACTGGAATGACGATCACGGCCAGCGCCAGACATCCTGCGAACGCGGAGAAGCCGCCCATCGGCACCACGATGGCGCCGTAGATGAACAGGCCGATGATGATCGAGGGCGCGCTCAACAAAATGTCGTTGATGAACCGGATCACCGAGGTGAGGCGATCATTTCTGCCATATTCGGCAAGATAGGTGCCGGCGAACAAGCCGAGCGGCGCGCCGATGCCGACGCCGATCACGGTCATGATGATCGAGCCGGTGATCGCGTTCAGCAGGCCGCCTTCGTTCGATCCCGGCGGCGGCGTATTCTCGGTAAAGATCTGAACATTCAACCCTGCAAGCCCGTTGAACAGCAAGGTGAAAAGGATCAGCGCGAGCCAGGTCACGCCGAACAGAGCGGCTCCGAAGCAAAGCCCGCGTATGAGAATGTCGACCCGGCGGCGGCGCGTATAAATCGGATTCATGATCTCAGTTCCCGGCTTTCTTTTCCAGCCGCAACAGCATCAGTCGCGCCGCGGCCAGCACGAGGAACGTCAGCACGAACAGCAACAGACCAAGCAGGATCAGGCCCGACTGATGCAGGCCGTCGCTTTCGGCGAACTCGCTGGCGATCGCCGCGGATATTGTGGTGCCCGGCGCGAAAATCGAAGACGATATGCGGAAGGAATTGCCGATGATGAAAGTGACCGCCATGGTTTCGCCGAGCGCACGGCCCAGCGCCAGCATGACGCCGCCAATGACGCCGACGCGTGTGTAGGGAATTACCACGTTGCGGACGACTTCCCATGTGGTGCAGCCGACGCCATAGGCTGCTTCCTTGAGAACCGGCGGCACGGTCTTGAACACGTCGACCGATATCGAGGTGATGAAAGGCAGCACCATGATCGCGAGGATCAGCGCCGCGTTGAACAGGCTGAGGTAAGAAGGCGGCCCCGCGAAAACAGATCCGAGAACAGGGATGCCGTCGAACAATCGAATCATGAAGGGCTGAAATGTGTAGGCCAGGAACGGGCCGAGCACGAAGAACCCCCACATGCCGTAGATGATCGAGGGAATGCCCGCGAGCAATTCGATGGCAATTCCGATCGGACGACGCAGCCATTGCGGACAAAGCTCGGTGAGGAAGATCGCGATGCCCAGCCCGACCGGAATGGCGATCAACATCGCGATGAAGGAGGTAACCAGCGTGCCGTACATCGGACCGAGCGCACCGAGCACCGGCGGATCGGCCGACGGCGCCCAGCGCTGTGTCCACAGGAATGCGAAGCCGTATTGCCTCATTGCGGGCCATGCGCCCGCGATCAGGGAGAGAATGATGCCGCCGAGGATTAACAGTACCGAGATCGCACAGGCGCGGGTGACCCAGTAAAATGTGACGTCGCCGAGTTTGAAAGCGTTGAGCGCTTTGGCGCGATCATAAGGTCCGGCGGCTTCCATCACATCGCTCTGAACGGCCATGTCTGCCACGCCAATCCCCTGTCTAAGTTCAAAGTTACAAGAAAGTCGCTACGCCTTGGAGCGATATTTCAATGACCGGCCAACCTCGTTGCGGTCTTCGCCGGGGCTCGCTCGTTGCGCCGGCGCACCCCAGACGCGCCAGTTGGCGCGTCTGGGCAAGCCGGTATACGAATCTCCGACGCGATCAGCTCTTGATATCGGCCGACCAGGTCTTCTCAATCAGCTTGACCACCGAACCCGGCATCGGAATGTAATCGAGTTCCTCGGCCATCTTGCCGCCCTTGGCGAAAGCCCACTTGAAGAACTTGACGGCTTCGGCGGATGCTGCCTTGTCGGCCGGCTCCTTGTGCATCAGGATGAACGTCGACGCCGTGACCGGCCACGACTTCTCGCCCGGCTGATCGGTGAGGATGACGTAATAGCCGGGAGCCTTCGCCCAGTCGGCGTTCGAAGCGGCGGCCTGGAACGATTCCACGGAGGGTTGCACAGTCTTGCCGGCCTTGTTGATCAGGGCCGCATAGATCAACTTGTTTTGCTTGGCAAAGGCGTACTCGACATAGCCTATCGAGTTCTTGGTTTGGCCGACATTGCCGGAGACGCCTTCGTTGCCCTTGGCGCCAACGCCGGCCGGCCATTCAACCGCGGTACCGGAACCGACCTTGGTTTTCCACTCCGCGCTCACCTTCGAAAGATAGTCGGTGAAATTAAATGTTGTGCCCGAACCATCGGAGCGGCGTACCACGGTTATGGCGTCGGCCGGCAGCTTCACGTTCGGATTGAGCTTCTTGATTGCCGGATCGTCCCACTTGGTGATCTTGCCTAGATAGATGTTGGCGAGCGTATCGCCGTCGAACACTAGTTCGCCGGGCTTCACGCCCTCAAGATTGACCACGGGAACGATCGCGCCCATGACCATCGGCCATTGTATCAGGCCGTCCTTCTCGAGCTGCTCGACCTTCAACGGCATGTCTGTTGCGCCGAATGTCACGGTCTTGGCCTCGATCTGCTTGATGCCACCGCCGGAGCCGATCGACTGGTAATTCAGACCATTGCCGGTCTCCTTTTTGTAGGCATCGGCCCACTTCGAATAGATCGGAAACGGGAAGGTTGCACCGGCTCCTGTAATATCGGCGGCGAATGCCGACGTCGATGCGGCGACCAGGCCGGCAGCGACGATAGCTTTCATGAAATTCATTGCTGGTCTCCATCTGGCGAGCGAAGCGCTTCAGGCGCCCGATTGCGCTCACGCCGCCCGTTTAGGAGCGGTCAATGCTGCTTTTACGAAGGTTTGATGACGGCTGGATGACAGCATCAAGCAATTGAAATTACTTAATTTTAGACCGCGCTTGGGGTCCTCGCCTGGGGAAAACAGGCAGTAAAAGTGGCGCCGCTTTTCGGCACGCTTTCGATCAAAAGCCGGCCGCGGTGACGGTTAACAATATGTTTAACCAGCGATAAACCAAGCCCCGTGCCGCCCTGGGCACGACTGTCGCCGACGTCCACCCGATAAAACCGCTCGGTGAGCCGCGGCAAGTGTTCGGGCGCGATGCCGGGGCCGAAATCGCGCACCATGACGCGAACTTCCGGTACGCCCTCGCCCGATATTGCCGAGATCAGCGAGACAACCACCTTGCCGCCGGACGCGCCGTACTTCAGCGCATTCTCAATCAGGTTCTCGAACAGCCGCAGCAACTCCTCGCGATCACCCGCGATCGGCACCTGCGTGTCCGGTAAATCGATATCGATCGTGACCTGGCGTTCTCGCGCCAGCGGCTCCAGCTCATCTGCGACTTGCCGGATGATCGGGACGATATCTATCAGCGTGTCCGGACGGACGTGAGCGGAGAGTTCGACACGCGACAGCGACAACAGATCGTCGATCAGCCGCGCCATCCGCGTTGCCTGCGCGTGCATGATACCGAGAAAGCGTTCTCGCGCCCTGGCATCATCCTTGGCCGGCCCCTGCAGCGTGTCAATAAAGCCCGACAGCGCTGCCAAAGGGGTGCGCAATTCGTGACTGGCGTTGGCTACGAAATCGGCGCGCATTTCCTCGACCCGGCGCAGCGGCGTCTGATCGTGGAACGTCATCAGCATGCATTTGTCGGTGCCGCCGAACAGGGTCGGCACCGGTACCGGCGTGATGATCAATTCCATCCAGCGGTCGACCGGCACGTGATCGAGGTAGGTCGCTCGCCGGGTTTCTGTGGTCGCGATGGCCTCGCGGAGCGCGGTGATGATTTCGGGCGAGCGCAGCGCAAACTGCGCGAGTTCGTTCTTGCGCAAGGCCGGCGCGAGCTGTGCCGCGGCGGCATTGAGGTGAATAACGCGGCCGGCGCGGTCGAGCAGCACCGCGGGATCCGGCATGCCGGCAACGATGGCGCTGACCGCCGCGCTTTCGACCGGGTTGACCCCGCGAACATCCTCACGCGACGCGACGACATCGTGCAATCGCCATGGCACCAGCGCGGCCGCGGCGATGCAGATGAAAACCGCGGCGGCGCGGATCGGCGACAGTTCGCCGAATAGGACAAGGACAGCCAGGGACAGACCGGCGGCGAGCAGGATAATGGCCGAATGCCGCAACCGATCCGGCCACGGTGAGAAGAAGGAAGAAGGAGCGTCTATCGCCATCGGGGCCGGCTCTCTCCCATTCGGGTCAGGATCGTCAGGCGCCAGTGTCCCCACGCTTTCTTACATAGGCGGCTTCCCGCGCGGGATTGGCGTCGCGCTCCGGCCTCGCCTCGCGCAGGCGCTTCATTCGCGCGCCCAGTATAACTTCCCGGAACGTCAGCAAGATTACAGATATGACGAACGGCGCAAGATAGTAGAGGACGCGAAACAGCAGCATTCCGGCCAGCAGGTCTTCCCGGTCCATCTGCCACAGACCGACCAGCATGGCCGCATCGAACACGCCGAGCCCGCCGGGAGAATGGCTGGCAAAGCCGAGCAGCGTCGCCGAGACAAAAATAACCGCGACAACGACGAAGCCGAGGTTAGGTTCATCCGGCACCAGCACGTACATCGCCAGCGCGCAAAATCCGAGATCGACAATTCCGATCGCAATCTGCAGCAGGGTCAGCGGACCGCCCGGCAGCACCACTGACCAGGGCCCGCGACCGACCACTCTCGGTTGAATCCAGACCCAGACCACATATGCCACCAGTCCCAGGATAATAGCCACCGCGGACACGCGGTTCAGCCAGGGCGGAAGCTGATCGATCGCCGCCGCCGCTTCCGGGTGATAGGCGATCCCCAGTCCGAGTACCGCGGCATTGCCGAGCCAGAACGTCAGGCCGGCCAGGAAACAGATCTTTGCGACGTCGATCGCGTTCAGGCCCCAGGCCGAGTAAATGCGATAGCGCACCGCGCCTCCGGTGAAGACGCTGGCGCCGACATTATGTCCGATCGAATAACTGGTGAAGGCTGCGAGCGCGTTGATGCGGTACGGAATATCGGTGCGGCCGATCGCGCGAACCGCGAACAGGTCGTAGAATGTCAATGTGAAATAACCCGCCGCCACGAACAACGCCGCGAGCGCGATCGAGCGGGGCTCGGTCTGTTTGATTGCCTCGACGACCTCGTCGACGTTGATACCCCGAAGCATATGGTAAAGCACATAGCACGCGATCCCGATGACCGTGACGCTTACCGCGACACCTAGCTTATGCAGGATTTGCTTCTGGCGCAGAAACGATATCGCCCTGCGTAATGCTTCCAGCATCTAGACCTCGAATTACGATCCCACGACGACGGTGCCTAAGCGAACCTTGCCGCCGTCGGCGCCACGCTTGCTCCCTGGCACGATGTCGTAGCGTGTTTTGAGCCGGAGTGGAATTCGCTTGATGTTAATAAAACCCGCTTCTTCAATATATTAGGGCTTGTTCATTGCGCCGGAACCCCACAGTTTTGCTGGATTCGCACTGGCGGAGCAAAGTCCAGGCCGCGACCCCGCCCGCGAGATGGTGAAGTTTTCGTGATTATCAGGCAGACGGTTTTGCCGACTGCCGCTGAAACATCAGCAGATCGAGTTCCGGCGCCTTGCCGACGAGACCGGTCAACAAGGCGTGCACTTGCCCGCGATGGTGGGCCTGGTGATTGAACCAGTGCGCCAGCGCAGGGGCAAGCGGCTGTTCAATTTCCTCCGGCGACGAGACGCGGCGGTATTTGATCGTTTCAGCGATGCGGCCATCATCCAGCCCATCCACAAAGCCGACAATTCGCCGATCCTCAGCCTGACGCGCGGCGCGCAGTTCGTCGAATGTCTCAAACAGGATGGCATCCAGCCTGTTCGGCGCGTCGCCCTCGCCGGTAAACCGCTGCATCCATATCCTATCGGTCACGAGCAGGTGATTCAGAGTGCCATGGACGGATTTAAAGAAGGCGCCGCGATCAGAACGATATTGCTCGGTGCTGAGCCGCGCCGTCGCGTCATAAAGCCGGTTGTTGGCCCATGAATTGTAGTGACCGAACATCCGAAAATGTGCCGCGGGAGTCATGGCTACCTCCTCTTTGCAGCCGGAAATTCTCAGACCGCCGGTGCGTTGCGCGAGAGCGCCCAGTCGCGCAACCACGACCCCACCGCGCAACCAGCCAGATACAATGCGAACATGATGAGACCGAGGTCGAGCCAATAGCCAGGCCGGCCGGGGATTACGCGCGCGACCGCCGCCGCGACCAGAGCCGCTGCCAATGCCGCCAGCCACCGCGACATCACCTTCGATACGCCCTGGCCGCGATGTACCACCGCGATCCAGCCCATTGCCAGACCCAGCAACAGCGACCCCAGCAGCCAGCTCCAATGAAATGTCACCAGATATGCCATTCGCCCTTACCTCACCACGAAATCGATGCGGCGGTTCTGCGCCTTGCCTTCATCGGTATCATTGGTAGCGACCGGTTGCGTGCTGCCGTAGCCCATTGCCGTGAACCTGTTCGCGGGCAAGCCCGCTCTCACCAGATAATCCGTCACCGCCTGCGCGCGCTTCTCGGACAGCGTCTGGTTGAAGGCATCCTCGCCGTCGGCGTCGGTGTGTCCAGCAATCTCGATATTGGCAGTCGGACAGCGCAGCGCGGTTTCGATCAGCCGATCGAGCAGACCCGCCGAATCCGGATCGATGGTGGCGCGCCCGGATTCGAACCGGATTCTTCCCTTGCCAAGCAAATCTGAAAACAGCTGCTGACATACGGTGGCATCGACAGGCGCGGCCGCGGGTTTGACCGAAATGTCATCCTTGACCTGCCAGCCCTGAGGGAAATCCTTGCCGAGGCCGGCACGAATCTGAGCCGCCGCCACGTCAAAGAACGCGTCGCCCGAGAGCTTTACTTCCCGATCGGACACCACGAGCGTTCCCGTCGATAGCCTCGACAGCGCGCCCAGAGCCGGCACCACGGCGCTGGCAAAACCGGAAGGCGCGCCGACGCTGGCCTTGAGATTGTCGACCACCTTTTCATTGAAGAACTTGCGCGCCGCCGCCGCCGCAAGCGCGGCGTGGACGTTATTGTCGGGCACATAGCCAGTCAGCGTCAGCGTCACCGCGACCGGATCCTTGTAAGCCTGAAAGATATAAGGCGGCGCCTTGATCTCATTGGCGGCGACCGAAAAGCCCTCGGGGAGATTTTTCAGCGCGGCCGCGATCGCTTCCCTGCCGCCGAGGTCGCGCGCCATGCCTGAAAGGCTGACCTTGTTGTCCGTGATCGTGACCTTGCCGTCCTTCAATTTTCCGATCTGATCGAGCAGCAGCAAAGCGGCGTTGTCGAAGCGCGGCGGCGCCCCCCGCGACAAATTCATCTGGTCGACAACCTCGACGCCACCGAGACCTGCGCGGGCCGCCTCAAGCAACCTGCCCTTGCTGGCCGGCAACGGCGCATTACCGCCCAACGTGACCCTGACGACATCCCGCTCGGCCGACCAGACGTATGGCTTGGCCTCGGGAACGAGCCGGGTCTCATCGTTGACCAGCCGAACGCCCGGCACGGCTTCCACGGAAGCCACCGCGCTGCGGCGGCCGTCTTCAGAGAACGCATCCGCGGCAAACGTGACGTCGCGGCCGGCGACCTCGATCCTGCTCTTGTCGAGCACGGTATCCTTAAGCGCTGCGGCGCTGCGTGCAGCCAGGTCGGATTCGAGGGGTGAAGTGCTTGTCCAGGCGGCGATGGCCCAAAGGACGACCAGTGGAACCACACCCGGCCACCATTTGCTGCTCCATCTGAAAAGCCCGTGCATTCAATGTCCCGCGGTCTGGAAACAGAGAGAAAACAAACCCTTGCGGGGCTGTCAAACTGGAAATAGCACGAAGGTCCGGTCAGCGGATAGGCGTTCGACTAACTGTTTCTTCAGCGGTTTTCGCTAGTTTGTCATCGCATCCGAACCGGTCAGCCAGTCTTAATGAAGCAGTTTCGCAACAACGTCATCCGCGCCGGACTGGGAGCGCTTTACCTTACCGGCGCGCATTATCTGCTGCGGCCGATCTTCTCGGGCGTCGGCGCCATTTTCATGTTGCACCATGTCCGCCCACGCCGTGACGAGGAGTTCCAACCCAATCGTCACCTTGAGGTTGCGCCCGAATTCCTGCGCGCGATGCTGGCGCACCTCCGCTCGGCTGGCGTCGACATCGTCACCATGGACGAGGTGCATCAGCGGCTGATGGAACGCAACTTTTCGCGGCGTTTTGCCTGCTTTACATTCGACGACGGCTATCGTGACAACAGAGAATTCGCGCTGCCGGTGATGCGGGAATTTGAGGCACCTTTTACGATGTATGTCGCCAGCGATTTCGCTGAGGGCATCGGGCGGTTGTGGTGGATCGCACTGGAGATGGTAATTGCCAAGGCCTCATCGATCGAAGCGAGGTTCGGCGACGTTGCGACCCGTCTCGATACCAGCACCCCGGCCGCCAAGCAGGCTTCGTTCGATCACCTGCACGAATGGCTGCGCGGATCGCCGAACGAGCATGATATCCAGCACGAAATAGCCGCCCTGTGCGCGCGTCACGGCGTCGATGAAATCGCAATCTGTCGTGATCTCTGCATGCCTTGGGACGAACTGAAGCGGTTCGCCGACGATCCCCTGGTCACCATCGGCGCACATTCCATCACGCATCGCAATCTCGCCAGGCAAACCAGGGAGAGCGCTGGCCACGAGATAGAGATGAGCCGCGCCCGAATTGAGGGCGAGCTGCAGCTTCCCGTCGTCCATTTCGCCTATCCCTATGGCGACAAGGTCGCGGCCGGCGCGCGGGAATTCGTGCTGGCGCAGGCCGTCGGATACAAGACCGCTGTGACGACACGACCGGGCATGGTCTTTCCGGAAAGCGCTGATCACTTGACTGCGCTGCCGCGGGTCTCGCTCAACGGCAACTACCAGGACACGCGTATCCTGCCGGTGCTGACATCCGGCGCCGCCACCGCGATGTGGAACGGCTTCCGCCGCATCGACGCGGCTTAGGTTTGCCGACGCCTCTTCGCTTGCCTTCTCCCCTCGGGGGCGAAGGTGGCGCGGACGAAGTCGGTGCCGGACGAGGGGTCTTTTTCTATCCCCGCCCGTCTTCGTTTCGTAAAGTCGCTCTCTCCCACGAGGGAAGGCGTTTCCTTGACTCATCTGCCCTCCGCGCCCAAAACCACTGGCAAAATAAACCGGAGGACAACATGTTCAAGGATCTGTTTTCGCTGAAGGGCCGCGTCGCGCTGGTAACCGGGGGATCACGCGGCATCGGGAAAATGATAGCCGGCGGATTTCTGGCCCAAGGCGCGGCCAAGGTTTACATCACCGCGCGCAAGGCGGGACCCTGTGAAGCAACCGCCAAGGAACTTACGGCCGAATATGGCGGAGAATGCATCGCGCTGCCGATCGATATCTCTACCATGACCGGCATCGACATGTTGGCGGCCGAGATCAAGAAGCGTGAGTCGAAGCTGGATATCCTGGTCAACAACGCCGGCGCCGCGTGGGGCGCGGATTTCGACGAATTTCCGGAAAGCGGCTGGGACAAGGTGATGAACCTCAACGTCAAGACGCCGTTCTTCCTGACGAAAGCGCTCGCCGCACCGCTGCGCGCGGCCGCCACCGTGGAGAAGCCCGCCAAGGTCATCAACATCGCCTCGATCGACGGCATCTTCGTCAATCCGATGGAAACCTATTCCTACGCCGCGAGCAAATCGGGCCTGATTCACCTGACGCGGCGAATGGCGGTGAAGCTGATCCGCGATAACATCGTGGTGTCGGCGATTGCGCCGGGACCGTTCAAGTCCGACATGAACAAGGCGGCGCGTGATAACGCCGATGAGGTGTCGAAGCGCGTGCCGTCGCGTCGGATCGGTACCGATGAGGACATGGCGGGGGCCGCGATCTATCTCGCCTCGCGCGCGGGAGACTACGTGGTCGGCGTCACCATCGCGGTCGATGGCGGTATCGTCTACGCCAATCCGGGCATCAAGGGCGACGGCTGGGATTAGCTTTCTGAACTGGATTGACTGGTGCCCGTCATTCCGGGGCGCGCGCATAAGCGCGAACCCGGAATCTCGTACCAATAACTTCTGGTTTCCGCGTTAACTCGCTTCACTTGCGCCCCGCAATGACGTCCTTTCTTGAATCTCACGTCTCGATCTTCACGTATTCGAAATCGCCCGGCTTGTTGTCGATCCCGACCTTGGGCGGTGAAATCCACGGCGCGTAACCGCCGATCTCGGTCACCGGCGTCATCAGAGAGGCGATGAAATCGCCGTCGTCCGTCGAGGGCAGCCATTCGCTCTTTCGCCTGTTCCAGGTCGCATCGTCGACCAACACGCCGTCCGGCGTGGCGTGGATATCCTTGAACTCGCCGATCTCGCGATGGAACGCGACGTTCGGCAGCGTCAGCTTGAAGTCGTAGCCGGCCAGCGAAATGATCTTGTTCCAGCGCAACAGGCCCTTGGTACAATCCTGCGTGTAATCGTCACGCAGCCTCATGTTCAGAGCGGTGAGCGCCGGTTCGTCGACGCGCTTGATTTGCCCGCCGACCAGCTTGAGCACCGGATAGGTATCGTTCTGCAGGCGGTGATCGTCCTTGATCTGCGTCTCGCGGAAGCGGCCCTTGACACCGGCATTGAAGGCGTTCGCCGCATTGGTGGAAACCTCCGAACCAAACAGGTCGAGCGAGAGCGTGTAATGCAGGTTCAGCTTCTTCTGGATGGTCGGAAGATCGATCACCCCGAGCGCGCGTACCTTGGCAACATCGGAGGGATCGCCGATGCCGGCGGCCCTCATCGCTTCGCAGGTTCGCTGCACCACGCGGCTGATGCCGGTCTCGCCGACGAACATGTGATGCGCCTCCTCGGTCAGCATGAAGCGGCAGGTGCGCGACAGCGGATCGAAGCCGGACTGAGCCAGGCTGTGCAACTGCATCTTGCCGTCGCGATCGGTGAAATAGGTGAACATGAAGAAGGACAACCAGTCCGGCGTCTTCTCGTTGAACGCCCCTAGCATGCGCGGCGAATCGGCATCGCCCGAACGGCGGCGCAGCAGCTCGTCGGCCTCCTCGCGGCCGTCGCGGCCGAAATATTTCTGCAGCAGGTAGACCATCGCCCAGAGATGGCGGCCTTCCTCGACATTGACCTGAAAAAGGTTGCGCAGGTCGTAGAGCGAGGGCGCGGTCTTGCCGAGATGACGCTGCTGCTCGACCGATGCAGGTTCGGTGTCGCCCTGAATCACGATCAGGCGGCGCAACATGGCGCGATGCTCGCCCGGCACCTCCTGCCAGGCCGGCTCGCCGTAATGCTGGCCGAACGGTATGACGCGGTTTTCCTCCTGCGGAGCAAGCAGGATGCCCCAGCGATAATCGGGCATCCTCACATAGTCGAATTTGGCCCAACCGCGAGGATCGACCGAATAGGCGGTGCGCAGATATACCAGCGATTGCTGAAAGCCGTCCGGCCCCATGTCGTTCCACCAGTCGATGTAACCGGGATGCCAGCCTTCCAGCGCTTTGAGGACCTGCCGATCTTCGCCGAGATTCACGTTATTCGGAATCTTGGTGCTGTAATCGACGTTCATGATGTTCATGGCGTTCTCTCCCATCTTGGGCGGATGCGTTTTGTTTGGCCAATGGCGAGCGGCGAGCAGCGAATGGACCGATCCCAATTTGCCATTCGCCCCTCCCTGTTCGCCCCTACACTCTCGTCATATCGAACTGCGCCTTTTGGCCGGTACCGTAGCGTCGCAGCGCGCCGTTCTCGCCGACCGCGTTGGGGCGCTGAAAGATCCAGTTCTGCCACGCCGTCAGGCGCGAGAAGATTTTCGATTCCATGGTCTCGGGTCCGACGAAGCGCAAATTGGCTTCCATGCCGGTGAGGCTGTCGGGCGAGAAGCTGGTGCGCTCTTCAAAGAACACCCTGATCTCGTCATCCCAATCGATATCGTCGAGCGCGAAGGTGACGAGACCAAGCTGCTCGGCTTCGCTCGCATCGAGCGCTTCGCCGATCCTGGCCTGCGCGCGCTCCAGATCCGAGGGGTCGGCCAGAAAGCGCGACTGCAGCCGCGTTAGTCCATGGCTCATCGGATAGGGTCCGAAATTCATCGCGCTAAGCTCGATTGTTGGAGGTGCGCGATTGTCGCCCTGTTTTTGGCCGATCAGCATGTAGGACCGGTCGGCCGCGAACACGAGCTCGGCCAGCGTTCCGACAAAGCATGAACCCGGCTCGACGAGCGTCACCAGCGTGCGCGAGGTGACGTCGATGCGCTTGAGCACCCTCTTCCAGTACTGCCTGATTTCGTTGACGAGCCAGTGCGCCTTGTTGGCTTCCAGTAAATTATCGCAAGTGAGAACGTTGGCGCGCTCGCCGTGCGACTTGAACACCAGCATCGCGGTCTGAAGTTCGTTGATGCGCAGATGCAGGATCGCGTCGTCGAGCTCGCGCGCCACCTGCAGCGGCCAGAACGATGCGCCTTGCGCGATCATGCCGTCGATATCGGCCGGTGGCGCGGCATCCGGCGCCTTGATCGAAATGGTCGCGATGCGCTCGGCGCGATTGATATCGACGCTGACAAGGCCGTAACGGATGCCGTTGTCGTCGAAACTGCGCGTCAGCGGCGTCAGCAAAATGCCTTTTCCACTGCCGCTGCGCTTCGAGGCGGCAGCGAATTCCCTGGTGCACTCCGAAACCCGCGCTTCGAGCTTGCTGTTCGGCACGATCTCGTCGACGAGGCGCCACTGCACCGCGCGCTTGCCCTTGACGCCTTCCTCGATGGTGCAGAAATAATCGGCGTGATCGCGCCGCACCTTGCGCTTGTCGACCACGCGCGTCAGTCCGCCTGTGCCCGGCAATACCGCCAGCAGCGGGACTTCCGGCAACGCCACCGCCGCCGAACCGTCATCGGCGAGAATGATGTGATCGGTTGCCAGCGCCAATTCATAACCGCCGCCAGCCGCGGTGCCGTTGATGACGGTGACGAAGCGCTGCCCGGAATTCTCGCTGGAATCCTCAAGCCCGTTGCGGGTCTCGTTGGTGAATTTGCAGAAATTGACCTTGTGGGCGTGGGTCGCGCCCGCCAGCATCCGGATATTGGCCCCGGCGCAGAACACCCGGTTCTTGGCCGACCGCAGCAATACCACCTTCACGCCGGGATGCTCGAAGCGCAGCCGCTGCACCGCGTCGGCCAGTTCGATATCGACGCCGAGGTCATAGGAATTCAGCTTGAGCTGATAACCTTCGAACAGCCCGCCATTCTCGTCGACGTCCATGGTCAGCGTCGCGACATCGCCTTCAACGTCCAGCTTCCAATGCCGGTAGCGCGACGGATCGGTCTGAAAGTCGATGTACATGGCACCGCCAGCTAGGACGCGATCTTCATCGGCCATGGGCCACCCTTACCTATTTTAGATTATCTAGCTTATCATGCATAATAATGCATGTTTTGGTTTAGGTCTAGCGGCTTTCCGACACCAAAATCTGCATTTTGCTTCATATTTACCCTGCATAGTCCCCAAATCGGCAGTACCGGCACCTCGACCTCCTCGACCTCGGCGGTCCCATCGGGGAGGCCCAACGGGCCTACCGCGACCAACGCCTTACGCGGCCCGCCCCTGCGAACCTTCGTGCACGTGCAAAATGCGTAGGGCGAATTCCGAGATCGCATCGAGCGCAGCCTGCGGCGCTTCACGGTGCGGCGAATGACCGGCGTCCGGGACGATCGTCACATCCACCGGACAATAGCATTCTTCCCTGGCGATCTCGATTTGGCGCATCGTTCCATACTCGTCGTCGGCGCCTTGCAGGATTGCAACCGGCACGCGTATGTAGGCGAGATATTCCGAGATATCCCAACTGCGAAACTTCGGGTCGAGCCAGGCGCCGTTCCAGCCATAGAAGGCGTTATCGACATCTCCGTGCCAGCGCGACAGCTTGGACTTCAGACCTGATGTCTCATAGGCGCGTCTGATCTCCCTGATCGACGTCACCGAAACATCTTCCACGACGAAATGCGGCGCGATCATCGCGACGCCGCGCACGCGATGATCCTGGACGCCGCCGGCGTAGATTGCCGCGATCGACGCGCCGTCGGAGTGTCCGAGCAGGATGCCGCGGCGAAAACCGATTTGGTCGAGCAGCTTCGGCAATATGTCGAGCGCCTCAATGTGCATGTAGTCGAGCGGGCGCGGCAGTGTCACCGGCGTCGAGGCGCCGTAGCCGGCGCGCGAATACACGAACACACGCGCGTCGGTGGCGGCCTGAAGTTGGTCCGGAAAATCTCCCCACAGTCCTGTAG
The DNA here is from genome assembly GCA_963732455.1 of uncultured Alphaproteobacteria bacterium. Taxonomy (GTDB): domain Bacteria; phylum Pseudomonadota; class Alphaproteobacteria; order Rhizobiales; family Xanthobacteraceae; genus Bradyrhizobium. The sequence continues at coordinate 35,701 of CAVSZM010000008.1, forward strand.
ATCCCAGACCTTCGTGCAGCATGACGATGGTCGGCGCATCGTCCGGCGCGGGACCGATCATGCGGTATTCGAGATCGGAGGAGCCGATGCGCAGGAAGCCAGTGGATGCGAGAGCGGTCATGTTGTCCACGCTCTTTGCGGCAAGCTGTCGCGGTTCCCTCCCCGCTTGCGGGGGGTCAGGGAGGGGGGTGAACCGCAAACGCCGGAGCCCGTGTTACCCCCGTCTCCAGTTCTCCCCCAGATGGGGAGAGAGAGCGGAGCGCGTCTCGTGGTAACCATTTGAGTTTCAATCCATGAAGACATCGTCTTTCGTTGTTCCGTCGTTCGCGCCAACGCGGGTCCCGGAATGACGGACGTCATTTGCTATCACCACCGCGCAATTTAAACCGCTGGATTTTTCCGGTCGCGGTTTTCGGCAAGGACTCGACGACGTCGATCCAGCGCGGATATTTCCACACCCCGATCTTCTGCTTGACGTACTCTTGCAGAGCCTCGTGCAGGCCGTCGGTTTTCGCGTCCGCCCGAAGCACCACGAACGCCTTGGGCTTCAGCAATCCTTCCGGGTCGGCTTCCGGAACCACGGCGGCTTCGAGCACCGCGGGATGGGTGATCAACGCACTCTCGACCTCAAACGGCGAAACCCAGATGCCGGACACCTTGAACATGTCGTCGCTACGGCCGCAGAAAGTGTAGCGCCCATCGGCGTCGCGAACGTATTTGTCGCCGGTGCGCGTCCAGTGACCCGCGAAAGTCTGACGGCTTTTGCTGCGCTGATTCCAGTAGCCTTCTCCAGCGGAGGGAGCATCGACCAGGAGTTCACCAACCTCGCCATCGGGTACATCGTCACCTGCGTCGTTCACCAGCCGCACCTTGTAGCCCGGCACCGGGCGACCGGACGTGCCGTATTTGATGTCGCCGGGCGAATTCGAAAGAAAAATATGCAGGAGTTCGGTCGATCCGACGCCGTCGAGAATATCGACGCCGAAGCGCGACTTCCAGGCATTGCCGACCAATTCCGGCAGCGCTTCGCCGGCGGAGGTGCAGATCCGCAAGCGTGCGCCACCGCGCTCGTGCTTCAGCGCTTCATCGTTGAGCATCGACGAAAACAGCGTCGGCACGCCGAAGAAGATGCTGGGATTATATTTGTTCATCAGCGCGAACATCGCAGCCGGCGTCGGGCGCTCCGAATTGAGTATCGTGGTGGCGCCTACCGACATCGGGAACGTCAGCGCGTTGCCGAGGCCGTAGGCGAAAAACAGTTTCGCCGCCGACAGTCCGACGTCGTCCTGGCGAATGCCGAGCACTTGTTTGGCGTAGGTGTCCGCCGTCGCCGCGAGATTGGAATGCAGATGGCGCACGCCCTTGGGCATGCCGGTCGAACCCGACGAATACAACCAGAACGCCGGCTCGTCGGCGTGGGTCGCCACGGTCGCAAATGAATCGCTCTCGCCCGCAAGCTCATCGGACAGTTTCTTGTGACCATGCGCATCATTGCCAGCGACGATGACATGATCGAGATCGGCCATCCGCCCGACCATATCCTTGACCACCGGCAGCAGCGCCTCGGAAACGAACAGCACCCTCGCGCGGCAATCCGCCAGCACGTACGCATATTGATCCGAGGTCAGCAGCGTGTTGAGCGGAACCGGCACCACACCCGCGCGTATCGCCCCGAGAAACACGATCGGGAAATCCGTGGTGTCGAGCATGATCATCGCGACCCGCTCTTCGCGGCGGACGCCAAGGCGGCGCAGCATATTGGCGAGCCGACAGCTCTGCTTTTGCAACCCGCCATAGGTCAATTCGGAAACGGTGTCGGTAAATGCGAGTTTTTTGGCCCGCCCTTCATCGACATTGCGGTCGAGCAGCCAGGTCACTGCATTGTAGGAACCAGACATCACGCTCATGCCGCGCTTCCGTTAGCCAAGCGTGTCACGACGCGTCCTCCTCTCGCTTTTCTGAATTATAATTCATAGAAAGCCACCGCGTACGCTTGCTGTCAATCCTTGTCGGCATTATGTTTCCGAATTCGCGCATTCCAGCCAAAACCGAACAAAGGGACATGACCGAAAATCCCGACCCCGAAACCGGCTTTCTCGAGCAGCTCGGCCAGCGAGTCCGCAACATGCGCGCGCTTCGCGGCATGTCGCGAAAAGTGCTCGCGAAGGTCTCCGGCATTTCAGAACGCTACATCGCCCAGCTTGAAAGCGGCAAGGGCAACGTCTCGATCATGCTCTTGCGCCGGGTTTCTCACGCGATGGGCGCGCGTCTCGAAGATCTTATTCCGGCAAATGAACCGGCGCCGGACTGGCCGGTCATTCGCGACCTCTTGCGCAAGGCGACGCCGAACCAGATCGCGCAGGCCAAGGACGTTCTCTCAGGTCTGGGCAACGACGCCTCGGCGCAGCGGCGGATGTCGTTTGCCGGCATCGCCCTGATTGGGTTACGCGGCGCCGGCAAATCCACGCTCGGCAAAATACTTGCGAAAAAAATCGGCTGGGGTTTCGTTGAGCTGAACAAGGAGATCGAGCGGGAGAACGGCTTGTCGGTCGCCGAGATCATCGCGCTCTACGGCCAGGAAGGTTTCCACCGCATGGAGCAGGCCGCGCTCGGGCAATTGCTGGCGCGAAAAGAGCTGATGGTGCTGGCGACCGGCGGCGGCATCGTCTCCGAACCCGTGACCTTCGACCTGATCCTGTCGTCGTTCTACACCATCTGGCTGAAGGCCGAGCCGGAAGAACACATGGCGCGGGTGCGCGGCCAGGGCGATCTGCGCCCGATGGCGGACGATCGTTCGGCGATGTCTGAGCTGCGCACCATTCTGCTCAGCCGCGAACCGCTTTATGCCCGCGCCTCCGCCGTGGTCGATACCGCGAGCTTATCAGTGGACGCAGCCGCCACGCGCTTGATCGATGCGGTTGCGCCGGTGTTACACAGCGACGCACATTCATTCGGTCTGCGCAGCGCTGCGGGTTAATGATATGAGTAAGGAAACCGCTTGCCTGGAACCGCAGGGCTAGTACTTTAATTTCGACAATTGTTCCGCGATCAATTCTATTTCGACGAGCTTGCACGCGCGCAATCGCGCCGCCAGGCCTGAAGGGACCGCCGCCATGATGAGCCAGGAACAGAATGATCTGATCACCCGGACCGGGTCCAAAGACGCGTGCGGGAAACTGATGCGGATGTATTGGCAGCCGGCGGCGCTGGTCGATGAGCTTGAGGGGCCGCGCCCGGTAAGGCCGGTCAAATTGCTTGGCGAAGATCTTGTGCTGTTTCGCGACGAACAAGGACGTTACGGCCTGATCGAACGCCATTGCGCGCATCGCGGCGCCGACCTTGCCTTCGGCCGTCTCGAGAACGGCGGCCTGCGCTGCGCATTTCACGGCTGGCTGTTCGACGCGTCAGGACAGTGCCTTGAGACGCCCGCCGAGCCCAGGGATTCAGCGCTGTGCAAGAACATCAAACAGCGCGCTTATCCGGTGGTGGAAAAGAGCGGAATCCTCTGGGCTTATCTCGGCGAGGGCGAGCCGCCGGCGTTTCCCGAGATCGACTGCTTCGTCGCGCCCGAAACCTATACATTTGCCTTCAAGGGCCATTTCGGCTGCAACTGGCTGCAGGCGCTTGAGGTCGGCATCGATCCGTCGCATGCCTCGTTCCTGCATCGCTTCTTCGAAGACGAAAATACTTCCAGCGCCTATGGCAAGCAGTTCCGCGGCGCGTCCGCCGGCACTGACATGCCGATGACAAAAATCCTGCGCGAACATGACCGGCCTATCATCAATGTCGAGCACACCGAATACGGGCTGCGGCTGATCGCACTCCGCGAGATCGATGAAGAGCGCACCCACGTCCGCGTCACCAATCAACTATTCCCGCACGGATTTGTTATCCCGATGAGCACCGAGATGACCATCACGCAGTGGCACGTGCCGATCGACGACGAGAATTGCTACTGGTATGCGATCTTCACCAGCTATTCGACGCCGGTGGACAAGAACAAGATGCGTGACCAGCGCCTAGAGCTGTACGAGCTTCCCGATTATCGTTCGCGCAAGAATAAATCGAACGATTACGGCTTCGATCCGCACGAGCAGGCGACCCAGACCTTCACCGGCATGGGCGCCGACATCAACGTGCACGATCAGTGGGCGGTCGAGTCGATGGGCGCGATCCAGGATCGCACCCGTGAACATCTCGGCCAGGCCGACAAGGCCATCGTCCAGTACCGCCGCCTGCTGCGGCAGGAAATCGAGAAAGTCGCTTCCGGCACAAAACCATTCATGTTCCTCGATGCCGCGCATGCACGAAGCATCCAGGGCCCGGCCACCATGGACGGCATCGGGCCGACCAGGGGATGGGAAACGTTCTGGATGGAGATCGACGTCAAGCGGCGGCGCAGCGCGCCTTGGGCAGCGCCGGTTCCCCAGGAGATCGCCGACAAGGTCCGCCATCTGTCGGCCGCCGAGTGATGGTGTTTGCAGTCCGGCTTGCGCTGGGGGAGACGCGTTGAGTTTCGTCGAACGTCACGGTCTCTGGTCGAGCGAGCAGATAGAGGCGGCGGCGCGCCTGCGGCGTATCGTCGAAGAACAAGAGCTCGAAGTCATCCGGCTGTCCTTCCCCGATCAGCACGGAATTCTGAGAGGCAAAGCGCTGGTCGCGAGCGAGGCGCTTGCCTCGCTTGAGAGCGGATGCACCATCACCACGACGATGTTCGCCAAGGACACGTCGCATAAAACCGTATTTCCGGTCTTCACCGCCGGCGGCGGATTCGGCATGCGCGAGATGGAAGGCGCCGCCGATGTTCTGATGGTGGCGGACCCCCTGAGCTTTCGCGTCCTGCCGTGGGCTGAAGCCACCGGCTGGTTGCTTTGCGATGTTTACTTCGCAGATGGGCGGCCGGTCCCCTTCGCGACTCGCAACCTCTACAGATCGGTTCTGACGAGCCTCGAAAAGCGCGGCTACGACTTCGTCGCCGGCCTCGAAGTCGAATGCCACATCTTCAAACTCGAAGACGCAAAAATGTCGCCCGAGGATGCCGGCCAGCCGGGTCGGCCGCCCTCTGTAAGCCTGCTGTCGCACGGCTATCAATATCTGACCGAGCAGCGCTACGATCAGATGGAACCGGTTCTGGAGATTGTCAGGCGAGACATCGTCGCGCTCGGCCTGCCGCTGAGATCGATCGAAGTCGAATTCGGTCCGAGCCAATGCGAATTCACATTCAAACCGACGATTGGCCTTGAGCCTGCCGACAACATGATCCTGCTTCGCAGCGCCGTGAAGCAAATCTGCCGCCGCCATGGCTATCACGCGACCTTCATGTGCCGGCCGCGGCTTCCGAACGTTGTCGCGTCCGGATGGCATCTTCATCAATCGATCGTCTCGCGCGCAAGCGGCGAGAACGTTTTCATGATCAATGACGGCGACGATTTCTTGAGCACCTTCGGCCGTTTCTATCTGGCCGGACTCTTGCACCATGCCCGCGCCTCCGCCGTGTTCTCAACGCCGACGATCAACGGCTACAAGCGCTATCGCTCCTATTCGCTGGCGCCGGATCGCGCGATCTGGGGGCGCGACAACCGCGGCGTGATGATCCGCGTGCTCGGCGGTCCTAACGATCCCGCGACCCGGCTTGAAAACCGGATCGGCGAGCCCGCGGCCAATCCGTATCTTTACATGGCGTCGCAGATTCTATCGGGCCTGGATGGCGTCGATAGAATGCTGGATCCCGGTCCGTCAGCGGACACACCTTACGAAACCCAAGCCGCGCTGCTGCCGAAGTCGTTGCAGGAGGCGGTGGTTGCGCTCAAGGACGACCGCTTCTTTCGCGAAGCCTTGGGCGCGGGGTTTGTCGACTATTACGCGCACATCAAGAATGCCGAAATCGAGCGCTTCCGGTCGGAAGTATCGGAATGGGAACAGCGCGAATATTTCGAGATGTTTTGATTGGCACCCGTCATTCCGGACCAGCGCGCAGCGCTGGATCCGGAATCCATAGGTTAGGGAAACGATTCCTTGCGGCGCCAGATTCCGGGTTCGCGCTCCGCGCGCCTGGGAATAGCGATTATGCGTCCTCAAACCCCGAGATAGCGATGCTGCAGATCGGGCTCCGCGATCAGGTCCTGCGATGTGCCGCTCCATACCGCATGGCCGCGCTCGATGATGTAGTGCCGGTCGGCAATGCGGGTGAGATTCTCAATGTTCTTGTCGATGACAAGAACCGATTGGCCGCGTGCTTTGAGCATCGACAGGCAGCGCCAGATTTCGTCGCGGATCAGGGGTGCAAGGCCTTCGGTGGCCTCATCAAGGATCAGGAGACGGGGGTTGGTCATGAGCGCGCGGCCGATCGCCAGCATCTGCTGCTCGCCTCCTGATAACGTGCCGCCCATGTTGTTCCCGCGCTCGGCCAGCCGAGGGAACAGCGTATGGATCTTTCCGATCGTCCACGGGTCGGGGCTACCGAGACGATTGCCGGAGGCGGCTATGAGATTCTCGCGCACCGTCAGGTTCGGGAATATTTGACGCCCCTCGGGGACCAGCCCGATGCCCAACTGGGCAATCCGGAACGAGGGGAGCATGCGAACGTCCTGTCCAGCGAACCGGATCGCTCCCGCGCGCGCCGGGGTCAGGCCCATGATGGACCGGATCGTCGTGGTCTTTCCCATGCCGTTGCGACCCATCATGGCCACCATCTCTCCGGTCCGGATCGACAGCGACAGGCCGAACAGCACCTGGCTCAGGCCATAACAGGTCTCGATATGATCGACCTCGAGCAGCGGAGCAGCGTCAGCCATGGCGGGTCACCGCATGCTGTTCGCCGAGATAGGCGCGACGGACCTCCTGGTTTTGACGGATCGCCGCCGGCGCGTCGGAGGCGATGACGCGCCCGTAGACAAGAACGGTGATGCGGTCGGCGAGCGCGAACACGGCGTCCATGTCATGTTCGACGAGGACGATACTGACTTCCCGCCGCAATTCCCCCAGCAGCTTCACCATGCGTGCCGATTCCGTGATGCCCAACCCGGCCATCGGCTCGTCAAGCAACAGCAATTGCGGCTTGGTGGCGAGCGCGACGGCCAGTTCGAGCTCGCGCTGTTCGCCATGACTCAGCCGGGAAACGACCACGTCTGCGCGATGTCCGAGCCCGACCCGATCCAGGGCGGACTGCGCCGCCTTGCGGAGGTGCGCTACTTTGCGGGCATTGCCCCAGAAGTGGAAGGAGTGACCGTCATGCGCCTGCGCGGCCAGCGCGACATTGTCCGCCGCCGTGAAGTCCAGCAGCAGCGACGTGATCTGAAACGAGCGCGCCAGTCCGAGAGCGCTGCGGCGATACGCCGGCACCCGGGTGATGTCCTGACCCGCAAGGCGAATGCTGCCAGAGTGCGGAAGCAACTGTCCGGTCAACTGGCTGATCAGCGTGGTCTTGCCGGCGCCGTTCGGCCCGATGATTGCGTGCAATTCCCCGCTCGCAACATCGAGCGAGACGTTATCCGTCGCCAGGATTCCGCCGAACCGCCGCACAAGCCTTTCAACGCGGAGCAAGGGTTCAGCCACGACGCAGCCTCCCCAGCAACCCGTCGATGCCGCCGCGCCCGAACAGCACGATCAGCAGCAGAAGGGGGCCCATGATAAGCGCCCAGTATTCTGTAACCTGCGACAAAAACTCTTCCAGAACGAGATAAACGATCGCGCCGATCACGGGGCCGAACAAAGAGCCCATGCCGCCGAGAATGACCATGACCATCAGGTCGCCGGAACGGGTCCAGTACATCACGGCCGGACTGACGAAGTCCGTATTGTTGGCGAGCAGTGCACCGGCCAGACCACACACTGTGCCTGATATGACGAAGCAAACAAGCCGGTACCGGTTAGCGGGAAACCCAATGGCCTGCATGCGCTGTTCGTTGGATCGCAGGCCCTGAACCACCATGCCGAAGCGCGAATTAACGACGCGCCAGATCAGATAAATACCGCCGAACAGACAGGCGAGACAGAGATAATAAAATTGCACGCGGTTCGACAGATTGATGAGGCCACCGAAATCGCTGCGTTTGTAGATCGTCAGGCCGTCGTCGCCGCCATAGCGCGCAAGCCCGGATGCGACGTAATAAGCCATTTGCGCGAAGGCGAGCGTGATCATGATAAAATAGACGCCGCGGGTGCGCAGCGAGAGCGCGCCGACGATGAGCGCGAACAGCGCCGATGCCGCAAGCGCCACGGGCCACTGAATGAATCCCGAGCCGATGCCTTCGTACGCGAGAATACCGACCGCATATCCGCCGATCCCGAGATAGGCAGCGTGACCGAAGCTCATCATCCCGCCATAGCCCATGATGAGATTGAGGCTCACCGCGGCCAGCGCGAAAATGACGATGCGGGTGAACAGTGTCAGCGCGAACACGTTTCCACCCATCGACGTATAGAGCGGAAGCAACAACAGGCCGGCGACCACGAGCACAGCGATCACATTGCGGGTATTGAGCCGGTCCTTCATCGGCGGTTGGCCGGGAACAGCCCCTCCGGCCGCACCACCAGCACAATCGCCATCAGGAGATAGATGAGCATCGATGAAAGCGCCGGCGCCGCGGTCGAAGCCGCGGTCGAACTCAGGATCTGCCGCAGCAGGTCGGGCAGGAATGCGCGACCCAGCGTGTCGATTATTCCGACGAAAATCGCGGCCAGGAACGCGCCGCGGATGGAACCGATGCCTCCGATTACGATGATGACGAAGGCGAGGATGAGGATATTCTCGCCCATCCCGATTTGCACGGTCAGAATCGGCGCCTGCATCAGCCCCGCCAGACCGGCAAGCGCAGCACCGAGCCCGAACACCAGCGTATAGAGCAGCTTGATGTTGATGCCGAGCGCGCCAATCATCTCCCTGTTCGACGCGCCGGCGCGGATCAGCATGCCGATGCGGGTTCGCATCACGACCACGTAGAGCATCAGGGCGACCGCGAGGGCGACCGCGATGATCGCAAGACGGTAGGCGGGATAATAGATGCCGGGCAAGATCGCGATCGGCACCGTCAGCCAGGCCGGCAGCGGCAGCGCAAGACCCGCCGGACCCCAGATCAGCCGCACGGCGTCGTTGAAGAACAGGATAAGTCCGAATGTCGCCAGCACGTGATCGAGATGATCGCGGCCGTAAAGGTGCCGCAGTGCGACGAATTCCAGCACGATGCCGAGCAAGAGGGTTGCGCCGAGCGCCAGCACCACGCCGATAATGAAATTCCCCGTCCATGCCACGAAGGTCGCCGCAAAGTAGGCGCCCATCATGTAGAGCGAGCCATGCGCCAGATTGACGAAGTCCATGATGCCGAAGACCAGCGTCAATCCTGCCGCCAACAGGAATAGCAGCAGTCCGAACTGCAATCCATTCAGGAATTGTTCGACGACGAGGAGCATGGACACTTACATCGGGTTGAAACAAAACGGCGGCAGCGCACAAGCGCCGCCGCCGTAATGAAGCGGGATCAGCAAAAGTGGATGCCTGCTTTGTGTCCAGGCAGAATTCGTGATCACTTCATCGGACATTTGTCGTGGAAGCGATCCTGACTGTCCTTGACGATGGTGGCGACGGTCTTGAGCGAGAGTGCGCCGTCGGCGTCCTTCACCACGTCTTGCAAATAGAAACTCTGGATCGGGATGTGGTTGTTGCCGTATTTGAAGGGGCCACGCAGCGATTTGATATTCGCCTTCTCCATCTCCGCCTTCATCGCGTCCTTTTTACTGGTATCGCCCTTCACTGCCACCACCGCGCTATTGATCAATTGCGCGGCGTCGTAGGCTTGTGCGCCGTAATAGGTCGGGCGCAGGCCGGGGTACTTCTTGCGATAGTCGGCGACGAACCGCTTGTTCTCGTCGTTCGGCAGATCGTTGACCCACTCCTGCGCGCCGGGAATGCCGAGCGCATTTTCCTTCTGCAAGGGCAGCGACAATTCGTCGATCGTGAAGGCGGTGTAAAGCGGAATCTGCTGCTTGATTCCGGCCTGCACATATTGATTGAGGAACTGCACGCCGGCAGCGCCGGGATAGAACACAAAGATGGATTCCGCCTTCGACGCGCGCGCCTTCGAGAGCTCGGCCGAGAAGTCGAGCTGGCTCGGCCACACGGTATATTCCTCGCCCAGCACCTCACCCTTGAACGTGCTCTTCACGCCGGCCAGCATGTCCTTTCCTGCGGCATAGTTCGGGCCGATCAGGAAGACCGACTTGACGCCCTTCTGATTCATGTAAAGGCCCATGGCCTGCGGGGTCTGGTCGTTTTGCCAGGACGTCGAGAACACGTAGGGAGAGCACAGCTCACCGGCGAGTTGCGAGGGTCCGGCGTTGGCGCTGATGAGGAATGTCTGCGCATCGACCGCGGTCTTGAGCGAGGCCAGGAGCACGTTCGACCAGATATAGCCGGCGATGAAGTCCACCTTGTCGGATTGCACCAGCTTCTCGGTCTTCTGCTTGCCGACATCCGGCTTCTGCTGGTCATCCTCGTAGATCACCTCGACCGGCAGGCCGCCCATCTTGCGGCCCATGTGGTCGAGCGCGAGTTCGAACGAATTGCGCATATCGTTGCCGATCACGGCGGTCGGACCACTGAATGTGCTGACGAACCCGATTTTGATGGAATCCGCCGCCAAGACGGGGGTCGCCAGCGCCAGAACCGTCGCGCCCGCCAGCCAGAATGCCGTTCTCATTTCCGTTCCTCCTCGTTATCCAGGTATGCCGCCGGTCAATCGACCTGCCCCGCTCCGGGAGCGCCTGGCGCTCCACTATCGGGCCTTTCATGGGTGCCGTGTTTTGTGCGCGAAATGGCAGGTCGGCGGCAAGCACCAACCGCTAGCTCCCCTTAGAACCTTCGGCGCATACCTCGATGGGCATGCACCATAGTTTGCGGCGGACGCGGATGGCAAGAATTATAGTTCTGGCGTATTTCCGGCGCTTAGCGCCTGCAAAGACGCGAGCGCGCGAGACCGCAATCGGTTGCCCCTGCCTCTGACCGCCGATTCTCGAGCGCCGGCTCCGCGCAGGAGCCCAACCTATCCATAGGTCGGCTTTTGCGGCCACTCCGGCGGCGAGTCCTCAAAATCCTGCTGCCGTTCGGCATTGACGCGGTCGTATTGCTTGGTGAGTTCTTTCTCGTGCGCGAGAAGTTTTTTTCGTTCGTTGAGCCATTGGCGGCGCGAAACAATTGGGGGATGCGGGACACCGTTCGTCGTCATCTCCGTTCTCCTTGTCGCGCAATCAGACGAGATATTCAGCGCCATCGATAATGTAGGGCGCGTGGCGGAAATCGCGGATCATTGCGACCTTGTCGGCGGACCATCGCAGCAGCATGAAATATTTCGGCCCTGAGTCCGGTTCGGCGGGATCGAATACCAGGATCGCCGGATGTCGTTCCACCAACCCGGGCACCAGATGCCAGTCCCCGACCTTCGAATAATTTCCAAAATATCTGGAAACCTCGGCCTTTCCGTTCATTCGCGCCTTGTTGACGAGGTCGAGACGCACATCATCCGCAATCATCGAACGGATCGCGTCGAAATCCCGCGCGTTGAAGTGCGCGACATAGTCGCCGAGGCGATCGCGTTCGGCCTCCGATAGTTTCGGAGGCGGCAGATCGTCGGGCTCGTCAGCGAGTTCGCGAAGCTGCGTGCGCCCACGATGCAGCGCCGCCTTCACCGCGGGAAGACTGAAATCCATCACCTCGCAGACTTCCCTTAGGGAGCAACCGAGCACGTCCATCAGGATCACGCTGGAGCGCTGGGCGACCGGAAGGCGCATAAAGGTACGAAGGCTTGCGCTTGCAAGCTGGCGGCTCGCGACGGTATCGGCCGGGTCGGCAATCATGTCCACCTCCTCGCCCGATCGCATGGCTTCCTGCCGGGTGCGGCGGCGCAGAAAGTCCAGCGCGGTGTTGTGCGCGATCCGAAACAGCCAGCCCTCGGGATTGGCGATCGGCCCGGCAGATGCAAATGACTCTACCGCCTTGATCAGGGCATCTTGCAGCACATCCTCGCCGTCGATCACCGAGCCGACCATGCGCGCGCAATAGCGATGCAGCTTGGGCCGCATCTCCACGAGCAAGCCGTCAATGCTGGTGGCGACGGCCGAAGCATCAGGGGCTAATTTCATTTTGCGTGTCGCAATCCTGAATCCATGGCTTATGGCTTATTCTTCATCCAACATCCGATAATTGCCGACGATTGTAACGCCGCTCGCCACCGGAGGTTCTATACAACGTTCGCGAATCCCGCCCTGAAACGTCTTGAACGCGGCCAGGTTTGGAAGGGCGCTGTCGCCGGATTCAGCCTCGACGTAATGCACAAAGGTATTGTCGTCGAGCCGAAGCGAAAGATAGCGAACGCCCTTCAACCTCGCGGCTTTCAATTCCTCAAACACCCCGGCGATCAGCTCCGCGTTTTTATCGGCCATATCCGGCTTTGTCTTATACCTGATCAAGGTCCGTTTCATCATTCTCTCCATTGAAGGCTTTTGCGATGCGGAATCATCGCCTCTCGGCCGAAAGACGTTCGGCGCCGACAGAAGGATTCGATCTCTTAAAAAAATATTTTCAGACCGCATCGTTTCGCCTCGGCCGGTTCGTCTTGTACATGGGTAGCGCCGCATGACGCGGCAACGGACCACACGGAGGAAGGCAATGCAGGAACCGGACGATCGGCGCACAAAAAACTGGACGCTTGGCTTGACCGCACCGGTCAACGCTTCCTGAAAACGGTGGCTGACAATACGTTTTGGCTCTCGTCAATTTTGGAAAGCGGACTTGGACCGAAACCTTCAAAGGCTTACATAATTCGAACGTACGGAGAAATCTGAAACCAGGGGCGCTCTCACATGGCGACCGAGCAGCCGCGACCGGCCAAGCCTCATCGCGTTGTAATCGTCGGCGCCGGCTTCGGCGGTCTGGAAGCGACGTTTCGGCTTGCGGGCACGCCGGTCAGCATCACGCTGATCGACCGGCGTAACCATCATCTATTCCAGCCACTGTTGTACCAGGTCGCCACGGCGTCATTGGCAACCTCCGAGATCGCCTGGCCGATCCGTTATTTGCTGCGCGACCGCCCTGAGGTCACGACCCTGTTCGCGACGGTGAACGGTGTGGATACCGAGGGTAAGCGCGTGCTGCTCGATGATGGCGACGCGCTGCCATATGACACCCTCGTTCTCGCTACCGGCGCCCGGCATGCCTATTTCGGCCATGACGAATGGGAGCCGTTCGCACCCGGCCTGAAAACCCTTGAGGACGCCACCACGCTTCGGCGCCGTATCCTGGTCGCCTTCGAGCGCGCTGAGCGCGAGACCGATCCGCAGCGGCGCGCGGCACTCTTGACCTTCGTCATTGTCGGCGCCGGCCCGACCGGCGTCGAACTCGCCGGCACCATTGCCGAACTGGCGCAGGACACGCTGCCGCCCGACTTCCGCAACATCGACACCCACAAGGCGCGCGTGGTGCTGATCGAGGCCGGGCCGCGCGTGCTGGCGGGCTTTCCCGACGATCTCTCGGCCTACGCGCAGCGCTCGCTCGAAAGTATCGGCGTCGAAGTCGTATTGGGACAGGCCGTCACCGAATGCAGCGCCGACGGCGTCGTGTACGGAGGCCGGAGCCTGCACGCCCGGACCCTGATCTGGGCCGCGGGCGTACGTGCGTCGCCGGCCGCCGAATGGCTGGGAGCGCCGGCCGACCGCGCCGGCCGCCTGCAAGTCCTGCCGGATCTCACTGTACCGGGCCATCCCGATGTCTTCGCCATCGGCGATACCGTGACGATTGCAGGCCCTGATGGAAAGCCGGTCCCCGGCATCGCACCGGCGGCCAAGCAGCAGGGACGTCATGTTGCCGAAACAATCAAGGCGCGTCTGCGCGGCGACACGCCAGCTTTGTTCCGTTACAAGCACGCCGGCAGTCTGGCACAGATCGGCAAGCGCAAGGCGGTGATCGATTTCGGGCGCATCAAGCTGCGCGGCACGCTGGCCTGGTGGATATGGGGCATCGCGCACATCTACTTCCTGATCGGCCTGCGCAACCGGCTCAGCGTCGCCATCAGCTGGCTGTGGATCCACGCGCGCGATCAACGCGCCGCGCGGCTGATCACGCAGGGCAGCAGCAAGGTGGTCGGCTGACCCAGCCCAAGGGCCACCGCACGAGAAAACGCTAGCCCGCGCATCCGATCCATTCGCCGGATGAATCGTTTTCCAGCGTCGCCACCGCACTGCCGCGCCGCATCAGCACCGCGCGCTGGTTGATATAGCCCTTGTCGGTGATTTCGCCGCCATCAACGGAGGCGGGCTCGGCCAACAGCAGTGCCCGCGTCGCATGACCGGACGAACCACCGCCGCTTTGCGCCTTGAGTCTTGCCAACCCCGACGCGATTGCCGTGCGCACCTTTTCGTTGCCGATTATCTCGCTCACCTCAGCGCTATCGGACAGGCCGGCGAGCGCGCGGCAAGCCGCGACGTTCGGAAATACCAGGAAACGCACATGATCGCCGCCATGGCCCGACACCACAATGTCCTGCGCCAGCGGCGAAAGCGCCGCAATAGCGGTGACGCGCAGCGTGCCGACGCTGACCCAGGTGCCGGAATTCAGTTTGAAATCCTCGGCCACGCGGCCGTCAAAAAACAGTCCCAGCTCCGGGCGATCCGGATCGGCGAAAGTCACGGCGTCGCCAATCAGGTAGAATCCGTCAGCGTCGAACGCCTGCGCGGTCAGCTCCGGCGCTTTCCAGTAACCCGGCGTCACGTTGGGCCCGCGCACGCGCACCTCGAGTTTGCCGCCTGACGGCACCAGCTCCAATTCGGTGCCGGGGATCGGCACGCCGATATTGCCAGATCGCTTGGCCTGAAAATGACAATCGGTGGCGAGCGGCGAGGTTTCGGTTGAACCCCAGGCCGAAACCATCGGCAGTGCGTGTCCGACCGTCTTGATCGAGAGATCTTCCATTGCATCCCAGAGATTTTGCGGCAGCGCCGCGCCGGCATAGAATGCGTATTTCACCTCAACGAAGAAGCGGCGGCGCAATTCCTCATCATCGCGCAGTGCGGGTATCAACATGTCGAAGCCGCGAGGCACGTTGAAATACACCGTCGGCATCACGCTTCGCAGATTGGCGAGCGAGGTCGCGAACAGACCCGGCGCCGGCTTGCCGCCGTCGATATACAGCGTGCCGCCGTTGCGCAGCACCAGGTTGAAATTGTGGTTGGCGCCGAAGGTATGGCTCCACGGCAGCCAGTCGAGAAGAACCAGGTCCTCTCGTGCACGTTCGAGAAACGACCATGTCTGAGCCTTGGCCTGCTGGCTCGAAGTCAGCATGCGCTGGGTGTTGATGACCGCCTTTGGCGTGCCTGTAGAGCCCGAAGTGAACAGAAACTTCGCGATGGTGTCCGGCGTGACGGTCGCGAAGGCTCGTGCGACCGCTGACGTTTCGGACGCCGCCGCGACAGAGCGAAATGAAATCGCGTCGCCGCCGTCAGTATCGCCGCTGACGATCGTTGCTTGATGCAGCGGCCTGATCGCCGCCAGCGCCGGCGCGAAGGGCCTCAGGCTTGCGACATAGATCGCGCCGGGATCGAGCAGCGTAATCATGCTCCTGAGCTTGTCGAAATCCTTCGACACCAGCGAATAGGCCGTCGAGATCGCTGCGGCGGGTACACCGACATGCATGGCCGCGAGCGCGAAGAGCGTATGCTCGATGCTGTTGTCGGAGAGAATAACCAGCGGGTGCTCGGCGCTCAAACCATGCGCCAGAATCCAGGCCGCGCCTGCGCGCACCTGTCGGAGCGCGTCCGTGTAGGTAACGGTCGCCCACTGCGCGTTAACGCTTGAACGCTCGCCGAGAAAAATCCTGTCAGGGGTTTGACGGGCCCAGTGCTCCAGCCAGTCACCCACGCAGCGTGCGCCTTGTTGCAGCGGCGTGGTGGATTTAAGCCAGATGCTGCCGTCGGCGCGGCGATCGGCCACGATCTCAGGCGTCGCAAACAGCGTTTCGGAATTGTCGCGAAGA
Organism: uncultured Alphaproteobacteria bacterium; assembly: GCA_963732455.1. Classification (GTDB taxonomy): domain Bacteria; phylum Pseudomonadota; class Alphaproteobacteria; order Rhizobiales; family Xanthobacteraceae; genus Bradyrhizobium. The sequence goes on from CAVSZM010000008.1 coordinate 51,717, forward strand.
TTGGTGGCAGCGATAGTCATGGTTTCCTCAGATGCCGCGTGAAGCCCTGGGCTGGCGTTTGCTCAACGCGAGAACCGCGCGCGCTCCGGCAATGCCGTCATCGCCTGGCGAGCGCGGGCAAACTGCCCGTCAGAAGAGATGTCACGGCAGAATAGCGTTGCCCGGAAATTCGGCAAACTCGGCTGACAGGAGTCGAGGCGCGCGGCGCAATCGACGCCATAGAATTCATTCAAATGCTTGATAGTACGTGGTTATTTTCACGAATGGACTTCGCCGCGCCGATGTACACAATGGCACACCCCTTGCTTCGATTGGGGAACGATATCCGTCTCCCGGGAGCGCAGTCAGCGATGACGAACTCGGTCCACCCTGTCCCGGATTGCATCCGGAGATGCCCTTTGCCGCATCGGTCAACTGCGCTCGTTCCCGATCGGGGCAGTGCGTGACTGAAACCGTCGCTGCGATTGTCGCCGCGCATCGCGCCGGCACCGTGTCGCCCGCGCAAACCGTTGCGCGAAGCTTTCAGCGCATTCGCGACCACAACGATCCTGCCATCTTCATCAGCCTGCGCGATGAAAAGGAAGCATTGGCGGAAGCGGAAGCGCTGACCGCGAAAGACGCTGCGCGGCTTGCTTTGTACGGCATTCCCGTTGCGGTGAAAGACAATATCGACGTCGCCGGTTTATCCACAACGGCCGCCTGCCCGGCCTTCGCGTATTCGCCGTCGCGCGACGCGACCTCGGTGGCGCGGCTCCGCGCGGCCGGCGCCATCATCATCGGCAAGACCAACCTCGATCAGTTCGCCACCGGCTTGGTCGGCGTGCGCTCGCCCTATGGCATTCCCAACAATCCAATGCGCGGCGATTTGATTCCGGGCGGGTCGAGTTCAGGATCGGCGGTGGCGGTGTCGGCCGGACTGGTGCCGCTGGCATTGGGCACCGACACCGCGGGCTCCGGCCGCGTTCCCGCCATGTTCAACAATATCGTCGGGCTGAAGCCGAGCCTTGGATTGATCTCCACCGCCGGCGTGGTACCGGCATGCCGGACGCTGGATTGCGTGTCGGTGTTCTCGCTCTGCGTTGACGATGCGATGACCGCCCTGGCGGCGATGGCCGGACCCGATGGCGCGGATCCGTTTTCGCGCAACAGGCCGCTGGCGCAGATCAGCGCGTTTCCCGCCGATCTCAAGCTGGGCGTGCCGCGCGACGGCCAGTTGATCTTCTTCGGCGACAAGGCTTCGGAGGCAGCCTACAGCGATGCGCTGAAGCGCTGGACCGCGCTCGGCGCCACGCTGGTCGGATTCGATCTCGAACCGTTCTATGAAACCGCGCGGCTGCTCTATGAAGGTCCGTGGATCGCGGAGCGTTATCTGGTGATCCGCGATTTGCTGGCGTCATCGCCGGAAGCTATTCATCCGGTGACGCGAGAAATCACCGTCGCCGGCGCGCGGCTCGGCGCCGCCGACACTTTTGCGGCGTTGTACCGGCTACAGGCATTACGCAAGATCAGCGAACGCGCCTTCGCCGGAATCGACGCGCTGGTGTTGCCGACCGCGCCGACCGCATACTCAACGGCGCAAGTGCTGGCCAATCCGATCGAGCTCAACAGCAGGCTCGGCACCTACACCAATTTCGTCAACCTTCTCGACCTCGGCGGCCTCGCATTGCCTGCGGCGATTCGCGCCGACGATATCCCGTTCGGCATCACCTTGCTGGCGCCGGCCGGGCAGGACGCGAAACTCGCAAGCATCGGCCGCGTCTTTCATGCCGACACCAAACTGACCATGGGCGCGAGGCACCTGCCGCTGCCGCCGCTCGCGAACTTCCCTGTTGGCGTCGGCGGAGATGAAATCGCCATCGCGGTGGTTGGCGCGCATCTTTCGGGCATGGCGCTCAATGGCGAGTTGATGGCGCTCGGCGGGCGATTGCTGGAGGCGGCCAGAACCGCCGCGGATTACAGGCTCTACGCGCTCGATACCACGCCGCCCAAACCCGGCATGCTTCGCGTCGAGGCCGGAGCGGGATCGTCGATCGAGCTGGAAGTCTGGGCGCTGTCCGCGGCGGCATTCGGGAAATTCGTCGCCGCGATCCCGCCGCCACTTTCGATCGGCACCGTACGTCTTGCCGATGGCCGTGGCGTCAAAGGCTTTATCGTCGAACCCGCGGCGGTTAACGGTGCGCGCGATATCTCCGCCTTCAGCGGCTGGCGCGCGTTTATGGCGGAAGCGGCGGCGGGGTAATTTAATTCGTCGCGGTTAGGAGGCGAAGACGCCGCTACTCAGGATGAGGAATTACACCGATACCGCGTAGAGCTCGTATTCGCCGCGCACCAGTTCGATATGTGCGCGCATCGCCGCTGCCGCGCCGAGCCGGTCGCCGCGCATGATCGCCACCACCACGCGGTCGTGCTCGGCGTGCGATTTTGCCAGACGGCCAAGATTTCGAAATTGGGCGCGGCGAAACGGCTGCACCCGTACCCGTGTCGCCAGCGTTATTTCGGCGATATAACCGTTCTGCGACCCGGCGTAGATTGCGTTGTGAAAGCGTTCGTTGACCTCATGAAACCGGTCCGGATTGCCGGCGTAGCTCAATACCCGCAGCTCCTCGTGTATAGCTTCCAGCCGGTGGCGCTCGGCCGGCAGCATTCGCTCCGCGGCGAGCCCGGCGCACAGCGCTTCCAGCTCCGCCATCGCCTCGAACATCCCGGTCAGCCGTTCGATCGAGGGCCGCGCGACTACCGCGCCGCGATGCGCCCTCGCATCGATCAGACCGCTGGCCGCGAGCTGACGCAGCGCCTCGCGGACCGGGGTGCGCGACACGTTGAAGCGGCGCGCGATGTCGGTCTCGTCAAGGGACGCTCCCGGCGGCAGCGCGCCGCGCACGATTTCGTCCGCGAGCTGCAGACGGAGTTCCTCCGCGCGGGTGATTTTGTGCGGATGTGGCGAAGCGCGGCCAACGCGCCGAACGACCGTTGATGCCTCGGTGCGTTGAGACGCGCTGGTCGGAAGATCGTCGAGACTCATGTCTTTTGATCCCGCGGTTCGTCGATGATGCTGACATGCGCGGCCACGATCTTCCAGCCTTCTGCGAATCGTACCCATGTCTGCATCTGCCGTCCCACCCTGCCGGGCGCGGAGTCGCGATAGAACAGAGTGGACGCGACCGCGGTGTCACGGCCATAGGCCGTGATCACCGTCTTCGCGGTCATGCGCAGCAGCCCGACCGGCGAGCGCGCCGCGCGAAACGCCGTGATCGCGTCATAGCCATAGAGATTCTCGCCGATGCCGTAGCGAAGCGTGCGGGGGTCGGCGCGAAACAGTTCATCGAGGACGGCGACATCGTTTGCCACCAGCGCCTTCTCGTAGCGCGCGAACTGCTCGGTCACTTCGGCAAGCACGTCGGGGAGATCGACCTGCATTTCAAAATCCTCCCGGCCGCGGCGCGGAAACTACGCCAGCGCGCTCCAGCGCATGAGCGACGCGCAACGCGATATCTTCCCGCCAGGGTGCTGTGATGATCTGCACCCCGATCGGCATCGGGTCGAGCGGAACCGGCGCTGCCACCACGGGAAGACCGATGAAGGAAATCGGCTGGGTATGAATGCCGATATTGGCGCGTACCGGAAGTTCGACGCCGTCGAGCGCGAACGTCGCCTGCCCAAGCTTCGGCGCGACGCAGGGCGTCGCCGGTGCGATGATGACATCGACCGATTTGAATATTTCCAACACCCGGGCACGATACCAGCGGCGGAATTTCTGTGCGCGATCGACCAGCGGCGCAGGGATCATCGCGCCCGCCAGCAACCGGTCGCGCACCGCCGGATCGAAGTCGTTCGGCCGCTTGCGCAAGCGATCGAGATGCAATGATGCGCCTTCGCTGGTAGTGATGACATAGGCAGCGGCGCGGGCGCGCGCGGCTTCTGGAATTTCCACGACGCGCGTGGTGCCGAGCGCCTTTGCGACGCGGGCGACAGCCTCGATGGCTTCGGGGAAAACGTTCTTCTGAAAATATCCGCCGGCGATCGCAATCTTGAGTCCGCCGACGTCCTGCGCCAGGAACGGCGTGACCGGTTCAGCTGGCCGGGTCGTGCACGCCGCGTCGTCCGTGTCAGGCCCCTGCATCGCGTCATAGGCCAGCGCGAGATCGCCGACGTTGCGCGCGAACGGACCGAGGTGATCCAGGCTGAAGACAAACGGAAACGACCTCGCACGGGACAACCGGCCGTAGGTCGGCTTCAGTCCAAAGATTCCACAGAACGACGACGGCACCCGGATCGAACCGTTGGTGTCCGAACCCAGTGCCAGCGGCACAAGGCCGCCGCCGACGGCGCCACCGGAGCCACCCGACGAGCCACCGGTCATCCGCGTCACATCGTGCGGATTGCGCGACGGACCGTCATGCACATTCTCGCCGGTGAAGTCATAGGCGTATTCACCCATATTGAGCGCGCCGACCAGCACGGCGCCAGCCGCCTCCAGCCGCTCAATCAGGGTAGCGTCGCGTGGCGACGGCTTGAGGTCGCGATTGATCTTCGATCCGGCGCGGGTCGAAAGTCCCTGCACGTCGAACAGGTTCTTCACCGCAAACGGCACACCGGCAAGCGGACCGGGATTTTTCCCGGCTGCGATCGAAGCATCGACCGCGCGCGCCCTGGCGCGTGCGCGATCCGCGATCACGTCGGTGAAGGAATTCAGAACGGAATCGTGTTTGGCGATCCGCGCCAGCGTCGCTTCTGTCACGCCGAGGGCCGACATCTTTCGGCCTGTCACGGCTAACGCGATTTCCGAGGCTGACAGCCCGTCGCGGTTAGCGGTCATCGCGAGATCAGGCTGCAAAGACACTGGCGGGCTCGGTTTCGTCTGGCAGCGAGAATTCGTCTACCAACCGCGCCAGCCTCAGCGACACATCGAGATTGGCCCGCACCGCCGGCTTCCACGCATCGTCGACAGGCAGCGCCAGGGCTTTAGATGCGGCGTCGATATAGTCATCAAGCGGATCAGCGGCCATTGTTCTCTCACTGTTTGGCACGTTCAGTGAACCGGCAACGGCGGATGTGGAATTGCCGTCAGCAGTTCCCTTGTATAGGCATCCTGTGGATCGTCCAATACGCGCTCGGACGGACCCTGTTCCACGATTCGTCCCGCCCGCATCACAATGACACGATCGCACAACAATCTCACCACATTCAAATCGTGCGACACGAACAGATAGCTCATGCCCATCGACTGCTTCAGGTCGTGCAGCAGATTCAAAACCACTGCCTGCACCGAGACATCGAGCGCCGCGGTCGGCTCATCGAGAATCACGAGCTTCGGATGCAGCGCGATGGCGCGCGCGATGCCGACCCGAGCCTTCTGCCCGCCCGACAGTTGATGCGGAAAACGATCAAGTAGATTGATCGGCAGGCCAACCAGGCCGGCCAGTTCCTCGCAGCGGGCGCGCAACGCATCGCGGCCCTTGATGTCGCCGAGCTGCATGATCGGATCGACGATCGCGCGCGCGGCGGTAAAGCGCGGATTGAGACTGTCGGTCGGGTCCTGGAACACCATCTGGATGCTCTTGCGCAGCGGCAAACGCGCGAAGGCGTTGGGCAAGATGCCGCCGATCTCGTCGCCGTCGAACATGATGCGGCCGGAGGTCTGATCGAGGAGCCGCATCACCATCATCGAGGTGGTGGATTTGCCGCAGCCGGATTCGCCGACCAGGCCGACGCTCTCGCCATGCCCTACCGTAAAACTGATGCCGTCGACCGCGCGAAATTGCTCGAGCTCGACCGGCGGCTTGCGGGAGAACAGCTTGCTCAGCACGGCGGTCGCGCCCTGGCGCGGATATTCCTTGACGAGCTTTTCGACGAGAAGAAGCGGTTTTGTATCATCATCAAAAGAAGGCGACGTCGCAGGAGCCATCGGTGTCGCCGCCTGCTCCTCCTCCGGCAGCAGATCCCGCAGCGATACCCCGAGCCGCGGCGTCGCGCGCATCAGCTTTTTGGTGTAGGCGTGTTCCGGCTTGGCAAAGATATCGGCGGACAGCGCGGTTTCCACCACGCGGCCCTTCTCCATCACCACCACGCGATCGCAATAGGCGGCCGCCAATCCAAGATCATGCGTGATCAGGATCGTCGACATGCCTCGACGTCTCGTCAGTTCGACGATCAGGTCCATCACGGCCTTTTGCGTGGTGACGTCGAGACCGGTGGTCGGCTCATCCGCGATCAGAAGCTGCGGATTGCAGGCCAGCGCCAGCGCGATCACGACGCGCTGGCACATACCGCCCGACAGTTCGAACGGATAGGCGTGATAGCGCTCGCGAGGCCGCGCAATCTTGACCTGCTCCAGCGCCTCGATTGCCTTCTCGCCGCGGTCGCTCGCCGCAGACTGCACATGCTGGCGCAGCACATCCTCGATCTGGTCGCCGACTTTACGGATCGGGTTAAGCGCCGCGCGCGGATTCTGGAAAATCATCGATATCTCGCGGCCGCGCAGGTCGCGCATCTGGTTTTCGGTCGCGGCCTTCACATCGATGCCGGAGAACATCACCGAACCTTCGGCAATCTTGCCGGCGCGGTCTAGAATCCGCATCACCGCGTAGGAGGTAACGGACTTGCCGGAGCCGGATTCGCCGACGATGCCCAGCGTTTCGCCCTTCGCGACGGAAATATTGACATGCTGCACCGCCTTGACGATGCCGCGCCGGGTTGCAAATTCCACGGTGAGATCGTTGACGTCGAGCAGCGGCTGCGCGGTCATCTTTTCGTCCTCAGGTTCGCCGTTGCGGATCGACGATGTCGCGCAAACCGTCGCCGAGGAGGTTGAAGCAGAACACCGCGACCATCAGGGCCAGGCCCGGGAACAACGCGATCCACCATTCACCGGAGACCATGAAGCCCGCCCCTTCCGCTACCATGATGCCCCATTCAGCGGTCGGCGGCCGCACCCCTAGACCGATAAACGACAGTCCTGCGGCGTTGAGGATCGCGTAACCCATGGTCAGCGACATCTGCACGATCATGATCGGCATGATGTTCGGGAGAATGTGCACCAGCAGAATCCGGAATTCGCCATTGCCAGACAATCGTGCCGCCTGCACGAAGCCGGCATCGCGGCGTACATTGGCCTCGGCGCGGGCGACCCGCGCATAAAGCGGGAAGTTTACGATCGCGGTAGCGATAATGATGTTCTGCACGGTATTGCCGAGCGCCGCGACGATTCCCATCGCCAGCACGAACAGCGGGAACGCCATGATGGTGTCGGCGATACGTCCGACAATGCGGTCGGTCCAGCCGCCGAAATAACCCGCGGCGATACCGGCAAGGCCGCCCATCAGGAATACCAGTACGACGGACGCCACCGCGATAAAGGTATCGAGCCGTGTCGCGACGATGACACGGCTGAAGATATCGCGCCCCAACTGGTCTGTGCCAAACCAGTGCGCGGATGACGGCGGTTTCAGCGCCGCCGCGGTATCGGACGCCAGCGGATCATACGGAACGACGTAAGGGCCGAACAGCGCCGCAAAGACGATAACGACCAACAGGCCGAACGCGAACGCAGTTACGCGGTTCTCGCCAAGCACATAGCGCGTGTGCTCGAAGATCGCGGCGAGACCCGAGGTACGCGCGGGAGCAACAGGTTCAACGGCAGGCGCAACGCTGCTCATCCTTCCAACCTCACCCTTCAAGCCTGACTCTTGGGTCGATCACACCATAAAGAATATCGATCGCCAGATTGAGCAGGACATACATGACAGCCATAGTCAGCACGAAGCCCTGCACCGGCGCGAAATCCGACGAGATCAAGGCTTCCACCGCATAGGAGCCGATGCCCGGCCAAGCAAACACCTTTTCGACCAGCACGTTGGCGCCGAGCAGGAATGAAAACACCATGCTGAGCGTGGTAATGACCGGCAGCATCGCGTTGCGGAAGGCGTAGGTGACGATCACCGTGCCGGGCGACAGGCCGCTGGCCCGCGCGGTGCGCACGAAATCCGACGACAACACCGCCAGCATCGAGGCCCTTGTCATGCGCGCAATCGGCGCCAGCGAGAAGATCGCCAGTGTCAACGCCGGCAGGATCAATTGGCTGAACGCGGAACGGAAGGTCTCGAGATCGCGCGCGATCAGCGCGTCGATCAGATAGAAGCCGGTCACCGCGGGCGGGGCGCTATAGAATACGTCGAGCCGTCCCAGGGGTGCCGGCGACCAGCCGAGCCTGAAATAGAAGATATAGACCAATACCAGTCCGGTGAAGAACACCGGCAGCGACACCCCGGCCGTAGTCGTCACGCGGCAGAGATGATCAATCCATGAGCCCGGACGGGTTGCGGCGAGCACGCCGAGCGGCAGCGCAATCACGATGGAGATGACGAGGCCAAGCAGTGTCAGCTCCGCCGACGCCGGCAGGCGGTTGCGGATTTCGGTCGCGACCGGCTGGCCTGTCGTGAGCGAATTGCCGAAATCTCCATGGGCGAGATCGGCGGTGTAGCGGAAGAATTGTTCTATCAGCGGCTTGTCGAAACCGAGTTTCTTGCGGATTTGCTCAACCGCCTCCTTGGTCGCCGCCGGCCCGGCGAAATATGCCGCGGGATCGCCGGGCAGCGCGCGCGTCAGCAGGAACGTGACGATCACGACCCCGATCAGGCTCGGGATCGCAAACATCAACCGCTTGCCGATCATGGTCAGCATTACGGCGCACTCTCGATTTGCGCGGTGGCGCGAGCCGAGGTGGAACTCTCTCGGCTCCCTCCCCCCTTGCGGGGGAGGGTTGGGATGGGGGGCGGCCGCGAATTCGGTGCATGCGGTTCACGCCCCTCCCAAACCCTCCCCCACAGGTGGTGGCGAGGGAACGATGGTGAGAAGCTCTGCCCTCTCAAGAGGCGCGAGAGGCCGCGGCTCGTGTCAAAAGCAGCCGTCACCCCTGTTACGCCTTCACCAGTGCGCGGTAATCGAGCCTGCGATGGAACCAATACTGATAGCCCGAGACATTCTTCTGCATCGCGACGTTGACATAGGGCTGATACAGCGGAATGCGCGGAATATCCGTGAACGCCAGGTCGACGAAACCCTTCACGTCCGTATCGTAAGTCGGCATGTCGCCGGTCGAAGCCGCAACGCGTGCGCCGTCGATCAGCTTATCCATTTCCGGCGACTTGTAGCTCATGGTGTTAAAGACGGAATTGTTGCCGTGATAGCACCAGTAGAAAAAGTACTCGGGGTAATCGAGCCAGCCCGAAAACACGTTGGTGTAGAGCGGCATTTCCTTCTTGTTCAGTTCGGTGCGCCAGTTGGCGCCCGGTACCTTGTTGATCGTGGTCTTGATGCCGATCTGCCCGAGGCTTTCCTGCGCCAGCACGCAGAGCGGCTCGTTCACCCCGGCGAAATTGAGGTCGAATGAAAGCGTCGTCTCGAAGCCATCCGCGTAGCCGGCTTCGGTCAGCAGGGCTTTCGCTTTCGCAATGTCCGTGAAGTATTTGGTCGGTTGCGGCCAGGCGACCTCAGTCCTCTTGGTCGGCGGCGCGCCGAACATCGGATTGGCGAGCCCGAACAGCACCGCATCCATGATTTTCTGGTAGGGAATCGCGTACGCTACCGCCTGGCGCACTTTGGGATTGTCGAACGGCGGCTTGGTGACATTCATGCCGATGTACTGGATGCCGTTGGAGAACGGCAGCGACACGATGTCGAGTTTGCCGGCGGCCTTGAGCTCCTGAAAATCCTTGTACGGCAGCTCATAGGAGATATCGGCGTCGCCGCGCTCAAGCAGCGCGCGGCGATTGCCGGCCTGCGGCACCATTCGCCAGATCACGCGCCTGATCTTCGGCATCGGACCACCGACCCAGTCGTCATTACGCTCCATGATCACTTCGGTGCCGGCGGTCCATTTCGTCACCTTGTAGGCCCCGGAACCCGCGGTCTGCTGCTTGGTATATTCGAGCCCCCACGGATCCTTCTCGGAGGCGCTCTTCTTCACCAATTCCGAATTGACCACGCAGGGCACAATGACGGCGAGATCGGGGATCGTCAGGCGGTCTTTTTTGGCAAAGTCGATCCGCACGGTGTTGTCGTCGACGATGACGAACTGCTCCGGCTTGGTCAGCGAGCCCGCGCTCATTTGGAAAGTCGGGAATCCGCCGACGCTGACCGCGCGGTCCAGCGACCACTTCACGTCCTTCGCCGTCACCGGCGCGCCGTCGTGAAACTTCGCATTCTTCTTCAGTTTGAAGGTCACCGACATATCGCCGACATTCATGTCTTCGGCGAGTTCGGGCTTGAACTTGTCGCGGTCGTAATAAGGCACGCCGCCGGGACCGCTTTTCATCTCGTGGCTGATCAGGCGGTCATAGCAATTCCACGACACCTCGTAGCCGGGAACGTTGGTGCCAATACCGTGAATGTCGAGGTTGTTGGGGCCGCCTTCGGAGACGATCAGCAGGGTTTCCGAGCGGGCGTCGGCTTTGGCGGCGGACCAGATCGCGGGCGCGGGTACCATGGCGCCCGCGGCGATCCCGGAGACGGATTTCAGAAAATCGCGGCGCTTCATTTGAATGCTCCAACGCACAAGGGAATTGGCTTTGGAGCGACTTCGCAAGGTTCATGCCAGATCTTAACGAAAGCCTAACGCGGCTTTAAACGCTTGATTTTACTATCGAATATCAAGCTGAGGAGGGGGAGCGCGATCTCGAAGGCGGGAAAGCGCCTTGCATACAAAGAAATACGTTTGCCTATTGTTAGTGCAGATATTAGCGTCGCCCGTTTGTTGTGCGCAAACGGCAAGCTCCGGAAATCAACGACTACTGATCCGGATTGGCCCGCTCGAACTGACGCAACAGCCTGTTGCCGCGCTCGACGGCGGAATCCAGCGCGGCTTGCGCGGATTTTTTGCCGCTGAAGGCCTGCTCCAGTTCATCGTCGATCACGTCGCGAATCAGAACGAACGACCCGAGCCGAACACCCCGTGAATTTTCGGTAGGCGATTTCAGGGTGATCTGCTCGATCGAGATCGCCGCACCGGGATTACGATCGTAGAAGCCTTGCGCGCGGCTCAGATCGAAGGCCGCGCGGGTAACCGGCAGATAGCCGGTGTGCTGATGCCATGCGGCCTGAACCTCCGGCTTCGACAGGAAGCCAAAGAACTTTGCGACACCCTTGTATTCGGCGAGCGGCCGGTTTCGCAGCACCCATAATGTTGCTCCTCCGATTATGCTGTTTTGCGGTGCGCCTGCCACATCGGACCAGTACGGCAACATGCCGTAGCCTACCTCGAATTTCGAATTGGCCTTGATATCGGCGCGCGTCGCCGATGAGCCGACAAAAATTCCGCATTCGCCCTTTTGAAACCGCGGCTCCGCCGTCGTGGCGCGGCCGCTATAGTCGAATACCTTGGTGGCCTGCCATTCCGCGAGTTGCGCAATGTGGCGCACCATCAGCGGATTGTTGAACGACAGCACCGCGTCGAGACCGCCAAAACCGTTGGCCTTGGTCGAAAGCGGCAGGTTGTGGAATGCGGAAAAATTCTCGACGTTGATCCAGGAAGGCCAGGACGTGGTGAACCCGCAAGCACTTCCGGCCGCGCGCAGCCGTTTCGCCGCAGCGCCTACTTCGGACCAGGTCTTTGGCGCGATTTCGGGGTCCAGGCCGGCAGCACGGAACATGTCCTTGTTGTAATAAAGGATCGGCGTAGAGGCATTGAACGGGAATGACAGCATGTTGCCGGCGGCGTCGGTATAATAGCCGGTAACGGCCGGCAGATACGCGGCCGGTGAGAATGCCTCTGACTCGTCCCGCATCAATTCGAACACGGGATAGATCGCGCCCTTCGCGGCCATCATGGTCGCGGTCGCAATTTCGTTGACCTGAACGATGGCCGGTTGGGTGCGCGAGCGAAACGCAAAGATCGCCGCTGTCACCGCTTCGGTATAATTCCCCTTGTAGCTTGGTACGATCCGGTATTCGGATTGTGATGCGTTGAAATCCGCGGCTAGCTTCTCCAGCTGCCGCCCGAGTTCGCCCGACATAGCATGCCACCACATGATATCGGTGCTCGCCCAGGCCGTGGACGCGAAGGTCACCGTTGCCGCGGCAACAGCGAACTGCAAAACTCTCCGAGCCAACTTCACGATAAAACCGTTCCAATCTGCCGAGGTTCGAAACGCGATTTTGCCCGTCGCGCGCTCTCATAAAGCCCCGCGGCAGCGAGTTCAATCCGGAAAAGACCGGTCGCAGCGCACAATTGACGATGTCAGCGACGCCGACAAAATGGCCAACTTCCGCCGGCTTCTGCTAAATTGCATTGAACCTTTTTTTCCCGCCATGGACATCATAAGGGGATGAAGTTGCCTGTGTACAGCCGCGCCGGCCTTTCGCGGACCGCAGCAGTCGTCGTTACGCTGTTTTTGACGGCGATCTCGGCGAGCGCGGTCGCGCGCGAATTTCGCGCCGCCGATACCCAAAATGAGGAATATCCGACCGTACAGGCGCTGCGTTACATGGGCCGCCTGATCGCAGATCGCACCGGGGGCCGCCACCAGATCCGGGTCTTTCATTCGCATCAGCTCGGCGAAGAAAAGGAGACCATCGAACAGACCCGCGCCGGCGCCATCGACCTCAATCGCATCAACGTAGCGCTGATCGGAACCTTCGTGCCGGCGACGAACGTGCTGGCGATGCCGTTTCTGTTTCGCTCCGTTGAGCATTTGCAGAAGGTGCTGGACGGCCCGATCGGCAACGAAATCCTGAACAGCTTCGAGCCTTATGGATTTGTTGGTCTGGCGTTTTACGATTCCGGGGCGCGATCGATCTACAACAGCGTCAGGCCGGTCCGCTCCTTCGCCGACATGAAAGGCCTGCGGCTTCGCGTGCAACAATCGGAATTGATGTCCGATATGATCAAGGCCCTTGGCGCGGAACCTCTCGAACTGCCCTATGGACAAGTCCTCACCGGACTTGCCACAAAGCTGATCGACGGCGCGGAGAACAACTGGCCATCCTTTGTTACTACAGACCATTACAAATATGCCGGCTATTACACCCTCACCGAACATACGATGAGTCCGGAAGTGCTGGTGATGTCGCAGAAAGCCTGGGAGAGCCTGTCGGTCGAAGACCGGGCGATTTTTCGCGAGGCAGCGGTCAGTTCGAGTCGCTTTATGCGCGAGAGGTGGAAGGATCTGGAGGATCAATCGCGCCGGCGGGCGAAAGCCGCGGGCGTGACGATCGTGACCGACTTCGACCGCAAGCCTTTCGAAGCTGCCATGGCGGGAATCTATGAAAAAGCGCAACGCGATCCGGCAGTCGGCAAACTGATCGAACGAATTCGCGGAGTGGAGTAAATTGGTCTTGGAAACAACCCAGCAGGACGAAGCTGCGGAACGGCCGGCGGGTCTCGCCGCACGAGGTCGTTTCTTCATCGTCGGGCTGGTCCGCGCGATACCCATCCGGTGGCGGATCCTGTCGATCGCCGCGTTGAACTCGGCGGTCGTCGTGATACTTGCCGCCATGATATGGAACGGCGCCCAGGTGCTCGGATCCGCCTGGGATGACGTGCGCCAAGTGCGGGAGTCCGACAAAATCCTGGCGTTGCTGGAGAGCGAAACCGGCCGCCTGCAGAACCTGATCCACCGCTACATCAATCAGCCGAGCCCCGAATTATTTGCCGAGATACTGCTTTTGCGCGAGGCGGTTCTCGGCACCCTCACGACGCGCGCGTCGACCGACCCGATGCTCTCAGGATCAGTCGAGGAGCTTGAGCGCGTCACCGAGCGTTTCCTCAATGGCTTCGGCGAATTGCGCGGTGTCCAGGCGACAATTTCGAAAACTTACGAGGACCAGGTATTGACCCCGGCCCGGGATATGGCGGGGCTTTATTCGATCATTGAGGGCGCAACGGGACACCGTGATGCCTTGATCTGGCCGTCGCTTGGAAAATCCCGCGAGGCATTTACCGCCATGCTGGTCGCCGCCAATGCCTATTATCTTTCGCTGGCGACGGCATCTGCCGAGGAGGCACGCCGGAACACCGAGACGATCGAGAAAACGATCCCGGTGATGTCCGACCTTGCCGATAACGACCTGCAGCGCCTGGCGCTGCAGCGACTAAACACGCGGGCTGTGGCGCTGCGGGAAGGCCTTGCGAAATTGTCTGAGCAGCTTGCGAACCGAACCGAGCTGTTGCGCAATACCATCGACGCCAGCCAGGCCGAAGCCATTGGCGCCATCGACGAATTGTCGATCAAGATGCGGCAGCGCGAGCAGAAAGCGCAGGAGACGTTCGATCGGACGCTCGCCGATATATCCCGCAGGGTATTGTCGATCGCGGTGATCTTTCTCGGCATCATCATCACCGCAGGCGTTGTGATCGCGTTGAGCATCCGGCTGCCGTTGCAGCAGATCATGGCGTCAATGCACGCCATCACATCGGGCGACTTCGATCGGCGCGTGCAGGGAACGAGCGCCAAGGATGAGGTCGGCGCGATGGCGCGCGCAGTGGAGGTATTCCGTGAAAACGCCATCGCCAAGAACAAGACCGAAGATGAGTTGCGTACTTCCAAGGAGAAAGCCGAGGGCGCCCTGCTTGAACTGAACGCCGCCCAGCAAAACCTGATCGACGCCGAGCGCCTGGCGGCACTCGGCGGTCTGGTCGCCGGCGTCGCCCACGAAGTGAATAACCCAATCGGTATCAGCCTGACGGTAGCGTCCAGTTTCTCGCGCCGCGCGGAGATGTTCGACGCCGAGTTGAAATCCGACGCGCCGTTGCGCCGATCTCAACTCCAGGAATTCGTCCGTGTCTCGCGCGACGCAGCCCAACAACTGGTGGCGAATCTGCATCGCGCCGGCGAGCTGATCCAGTCCTTCAAACAGGTTGCGGTGGACCGCTCGCATGCGGAACGCCGGCAATTCAGTCTGAGCGAGTCCACCGACCAGATTATCGCCAGCCTACGGCCGGTTCTGAAGAAGGCGCCGATCGCCCTGTCGGTCGACGTGCCGGAAGGCCTTGTGATCGACGGTTACCCGGGTTCATACGGGCAGATTCTGACGAATCTCTTCCTCAACGCCGCAAATCATGCATTTGCCGATGGGCGCTCCGGGGCGATCTCGATTGCAGCGAAACCCCGCGGTAATGACGATGTTGAGATTATTTTTTCCGACAACGGGGCCGGAATGACGCCGGACGTGCAGCGACAGGCCTTCGACCCGTTCTTTACCACGCGCCGCAGCGAGGGCGGCACCGGACTTGGTCTGCACATTGTCTATAATCTTGTTACCCAGCAACTGGGCGGCCGTATGATGCTTGATTCAAGACTGGGACAAGGCACCACATTTCGCATTATTATACCGAGGGCCACCAAAGGCGGCTCCGCGACCGAAAACTCAGCAAGCGACGGGACCCCTCAATGGCCGAACAGGACGATGTCCTCCACCTGATCGACGATTCCGGAACTGCTCCGGAGGCATCGACCGCGCGAAGATGGAAGGTCGCGGTGATCGATGACGACCAGGCCGTACACGAAGGCACGCGGTTTGCCCTGAGCGACTACAATCTCAACGGACAGACGCTCGAAATCCTGTCGGCCTATTCGGCGGCCGAGGGCCGGACATTGATGCGTGCGCATCCCGATGTCGCGGCCGTGCTGCTCGACGTCATCATGGAAACCGACGCCGCAGGCCTCGATCTCGTTGAGTACATCCGCAACGAAATCAAGAACGAGACCGTCCGCATCATCCTGCGTACCGGGCAGCCCGGCCAGGCGCCCGAGCGCCGCGTGATCGTCCAATACGATATCAACGACTACAAGGCGAAGACCGAGCTGACCGCCGACAAACTGTTCACATCACTGACCGCGGCGTTGCGCAGCTATCAGCAGCTTGAGCGCATGGTGCAGACCCGGCGCGGGCTGGAAATCATCATCGATGCTGCCTCGACCTTGTATGACTTCAAATCGATGCAACGTCTCGCCGAAGGCGTGCTGACCCAAATCGCATCGCTGCTCAATGTCGATTGCGCCGGCATTCTGGTGCTGCGCGACGGCGGCGTGGTCGGCGACGACTTTTCCGTGTTGGCCGGCTCGGGTTGCTATAGCCGCTTCATCGGCGCTTCCGGATCCAAATTGCTGGACCCCGACCTACGATCGATGGTGGAAGCCGCCTTCAAGCGCCGCAAGCACGAATTTCTCGACCACCGCTCCGTTCTCTACATTCGCACCGGCAGCGGACGGGAAGTTGTCGTACTGCTGCAGGCAGAGCGCCCGCTATCCGAGACGGACCGGTCGTTGGTCGAGATTTTCGGTAGCCGGCTTTCGATTGCGTTCGATAATGTCATTCTCTATCAGCAGCTTCACGAGGCCAATACGCAGCTCGAAGACCGCGTCGCACAGCGCACCCGTGCGCTGATGCAGGCCAACCGCAGGCTGTCGGCGCAATGGCTGCGATTGCAGCGAGCCAACGGCTTCAAGAATGAAATTCTCGGCACCGTCGCCCACGATTTGAAGAATCCGCTGGGCGTGATCCTTGGCCGTACCGAAATGCTGACCGAACTGATCAGCGCCGGCTCTTCGAAGGAGAGCGTCACTGCCCAGGTCGATCACATCCGCGATGCCACCAAGCGCCTGACCTCGATGGTCGATCATCTGATTTCAGACGCGATGGCCGATGCCTTCGACATCAGCATCCGCCGCGAGCCGGTCGATATCGCGGCTCTGGTCAACGAAGTCGCCGATGCCAACCAGCCTTTGGCCGTCAACAAGCAGCAGACCATCACGGTGTCGGCGCTGCCAAATTTCGTTACGATGTGCGATGCCGACCGGATGCGGGAGGCGATCGACAATCTCGTCAGCAACGCCATCAAATATAGTCCGATCGGCGGCAAGATCGCTGTGCTGGTGAATCACGAGCAGGAAAACACCATCATCCGCATCGCCGATGAAGGCGCAGGCCTCTCTCCCGAAGATCTTGGGCGATTGTTCGGCCGCTTCCAGCGGCTCTCCGCTAAACCTACCGCCGGTGAAAGCTCGACCGGTCTTGGGCTTTCGATCGTCAAACGCATCATCGACATGCATGGCGGCCATGTGACTGCGGACAGCGGCGGACCCGGACAGGGATCGACCTTCACGGTCACATTGCCCGCGACAGAGATTCCATGACCCAAAGTCAGCACATTGTAATTGTCGACGACGAGGCACCGGCCCGCGAGATGGTCGGGGAGTACCTCAAAATGCACGGCTTTACCGTAACGCTGTGCGACGGCGGCAAGAGCCTGCGCGACGCGATCGAAACCGGCGTACCCGATCTCGTGGTGCTCGATCTGAATATGCCTGAGGAAGACGGGCTTTCTATCATTCGCGATCTGAAAAGCCGCACCAATGTTCCGGTCATCATGCTGACGGCCACGGCCAGCCCGATCGACCGCGTGGTCGGATTGGAACTCGGCGCCGACGACTACATCGCAAAGCCGTGCGAATTGCGCGAATTGATGGCGCGCATCCGCTCGGTATTGCGGCGTAGCGCACCGGTCAGGGCACCGGCGGCAACGCCGGAAGCCGCCGGCGCAAAAGCGGCGAAAGACCAATTAGTACGATTCGGAACGAAATGGCTCGATCTCGAGGCGCAGGCTCTGCGCGACGACGAAGGCAACGAGCATCCGCTGACCGCTTCCGAATTCGGCCTGCTCAAGGTTTTCGCGGCCAACCCGAAGCGGGTGCTATCGCGCGAGCGGCTGCTGGAGCTGGCCAATGCACGCGACAGCGAAGCCTTCGACCGAGCCGTAGATCTTCGGATCATGCAAATCCGGCGCAAAATCGAGATTGATCCGACCAAACCCGCGGTAATCCGCACGATCAGGGGTGGCGGGTACCTGTTCTCGCCTGCCGGAGACAAGGCCTGATTCGGGTCCTGCCAACTCCCATCCAATTAAAATTACTGGCATTTCATGCCCAATTGTTTCGTCGCGGACGCCGCGACGAAACAATTCTCCGGCACATGAAACCATTTTCCCCTTTTCGTGCAGACGTCCCGAAACGTTCGCTGATTAACAATTTGCTCAACGAAGCGCCGTCAAAGCGACACCGGGAGCCAGTCATGCAGAACGTCATCGCCATCAATGCCGCAGCCCGCCAAGGCATCATCGCTGCCCAAGCGACCTCGGACGAAATGCTGCTGGAAAGCATCGCCGATGGCGGCCGGACCGCGATGCACATCCTCTACTCCCGTCATAATGTCCGGGTTTACCGCTTCATCCTTCGCATCGTCCACGACGCCACCATGGCGGAAGACCTTGTCAGCCAGGTTTTCCTCGACGTCTGGCGCACCGCCAGCCAGTTCGAAGGCCGTTCTCAGGTTTCCACCTGGCTGCTGTCGATCGCGCGCTTCAAGGCGTTGACCGCGCTACGCCAGCGCCGCCACGAGGACATCGATCAGGAGAGCATACTTGAAATAGCCGACGAGGCCGACACGCCCGAGGCCTCGCTCGATCGCAGCAACACCAGCGCTATCCTGCGCGCCTGCGTTGCCAAACTGTCCCCGGCCCACCGCGAGATCATCAACCTCGTCTATTACCATGAGAAGTCGGTGGAGGAGGTTGGCGAGATCATCGGGATCCCCCAAAGCACGGTGAAGACCCGGATGTTCTATGCCCGAAAGCAGCTCGCCGACCTGCTCAAAGGCGCCGGTGTCGAAAGCCTCGCGGCCTAAGGATAAATAATAACAAATTCAATATGTTACGCGTATTTAACGTCAGATACCGGCTTCAATACGCGTCGCCCGCGAAACTCAAATGAAACAGTAGACGACATCACCAGGAAAAACTTACCCGTTAAACCAATAGTGGCCAACGCCGAAGAGAATGAAAGCCGACGAGGAGAGCGAACAATGCTGAAACCATCCTTCCGCCTCTTCATCATTCCGCTCGGCGCGATCTGCACGTTGGCTTCGCTGTCGGCGCAGAATACCGCGCCCCGCGCGCAGCGCGAACACGGTTCGATGCTGGTGCGCCAGCAGGTGATCGATTGCAGCAACAAGAATCCATCGGAGGTCTGCGTGATCTCCTTCGAGGGCGATACCAGCGCCCGCTGAACAAGTTTTCTAACCTCCCAAGTACCTCCAACGACCCGGACGGGATGCCCCCCTCCGGGTCGCTCTGCGTTTAGGGAGGACTTTGCGACGCTGAGAGACCTCACGAACACGTGAGGCTGCGAAAGTAACACGCCGCATCGGCCCGCCGAAGAACCATGGGAGTTCCCGCCAGGCCGCAAGTCTTGGGCCGGGATCATTGAGTGGACCCTTACCCGATGTTCAACCTTGTTCTTGCATTGCTCGCCGGCGTGGTCACCGTCGCGGCGCCCTGCACGCTCCCGATGCTGCCCATACTTCTTGGCGCATCGGTAGGCCAAACCGGCAAGGCAAGGCCCGCGATGATCGCGCTCGGCTTTGTCATGTCGTTTTCTGCCGCTGCTTTGCTGCTGAGCGCGATCACCCGCATTTTCGACTTCGATCCCGACACGCTGCGGACCGGCGCTGTTATTCTACTGCTCGGTTTTGGATTGCTGATGATATGGCCGGCGCCGTTCGAGCGGCTGACGTTCCAGATCGGCGGGCTCATGAACGGCGGCTCCGCTGCCGGCACTATGGCCCGTGAAGGCAACATCGGCGGCTTCGTGCTCGGCACGACGCTCGGCCTGGTCTGGACACCTTGCGCCGGTCCCGTACTGGGTTCGATCCTGACCGTAGTCGCGACATCCAGCGACACCGCGTGGGCGAGCGCGCTGCTCGTCGTCTATGCCATCGGTGCGGCAATTCCGATGCTGGCGATTGCCTATGGCGGCCAGGCCGTCACCACCCGCGTTCGCGGCATCGCGCGAATTTCCCCAAGGCTGCAGCAGGGATTTGGCATCGTCGTCGTCGCATTCGCAATCGCGTCCTATTTTCAATACGACACGCTGATCGTGGCGTGGCTGACGGCATTCTATCCAAACGGCCAGCTCGGCCTGTAATCAATCCACACAAAGGAGAATTCCATGACGATACGATCTCTCGCCGCAGCCGCCTCATTGATTACCGCTTGTCTGACCAGCACCGCCTTACCGTGCATCAGCGGCGAGGTTGCGCGCGACCAGATGGCTCCAATCGCGATCGCGGCAGCGCAAGGCACGGCGCCCGATTTCGCCGGCATCAGCAACTGGTTCAATTCCGCGCCGCTCAGCATGGCTGACCTGCGCGGCAAGGTGGTGCTGGTGGATTTCTGGACCTATGGCTGCGTCAACTGCGTCAATACCCTGCCTCACGTCACCGAACTCTACGCGAAATACAGAGATCGCGGTCTCGTTGTCGTCGGCGTCCACACGCCGGAGTTCCCGTTCGAGAGATCCGCGTCCAACGTGCGGGCCGCGCTGAAACGGCATGGCATTACTTATCCGGTCGCGCAGGACAACGAGTCGCAGACCTGGAACAGCTATCGCAACCAGTATTGGCCAGCGCAGTACATCGTCGATCAGAGCGGAAAAATCGTTTACCAGCATGACGGCGAAGGCCAGTACGAGCAAATGGACCGCACCATCGCCCGCCTGTTGAACGCCTCCAGCTGAGCGGTCCCTGCGAACTGGGCGATACCATCGCCGTCTCCCGCATGGTAGGGTCTGCGCTGCAGTAGCGATGACGGATGGCGGCAATGTTCGAGGGCTTGGATGCCGTAGTGCTGGCCCGGGCACAGTTCGCATTCACGATGTCGTTTCACATCGTGTTTCCCGCCTTCTCGATCGGACTTGCGAGTTTTCTCGCAGTGCTCGAAGCCCTGTGGCTGTGGACCGGACGCGAAGTCTTCATCAACCTGTTCAATTATTGGCTGAAGATCTTTGCCGTCGCGTTCGGCATGGGCGTGGTGTCGGGCATCGTGATGTCCTACCAGTTCGGCACCAACTGGTCCGCGTTCTCCGACAGGACCGGTCCCGTTATCGGCCCGCTGATGGCCTATGAGGTACTCACCGCATTTTTCCTCGAAGCCGGGTTCCTCGGCGTAATGCTCTTCGGCCTTGAGCGGGTCGGTCACAAGCTACATTTCTTCGCAACCTTGATGGTCGCAATCGGCACGCTGATTTCCGCCTTCTGGATTCTCTCCGCCAATTCCTGGATGCAGACGCCGGCCGGCTACGCCGTCAATGCCGAGGGGCAGTTCGTTCCAGCCGAATGGCTCAAGGCGATTATCAACCCGTCCTTTCCCTACCGCCTCGTTCATATGGTGCTCGCGGCCTATCTCACGACAGCACTCGTGGTAGGCGCCGTCGGGGCGTTTCACCTGCAGCGCAATCAGCATCTTCCGGGGCCGCGGGTGATGTTTTCGATGGCGATGTGGATGGCGACGCTGGTCGCGCCGATCCAGATTCTCGCCGGCGACCAGCACGGCCTCAACACCCTGGAGCATCAGCCCGTCAAGGTGATGGCGATGGAAGGTCACTACAAGAGTCATCCGGACGGCGCGCCGCTGCTGCTGTTCGGCCTGCCGGATCAGGCCGCGGGCAGGGTCAAATACGTCATCGAGGTTCCGAAGCTTTCCTCGCTTATTCTCAAACATTCTCTGGATGCGCCGCTCGCGGGCCTCGACACCGTGCCGCGCGAAAATTGGCCGCCCGTGCCGATCATCTTCTGGTCATTCAGGATCATGGTCGGAATGGGATTGCTGATGATGGGGCTCGGCCTTCTCAGCCTTTGGGCGCGCTGGCAAGGCACTCTCCACCGATCCCGATTGCTGCATATTTTCGCCATGGCGATGGGCCCGGCTGGCTTCATTGCCGTGCTGGCGGGCTGGATCACCACGGAGACCGGGCGCCAGCCGTTCACGGTGTACGGGCTATTACGAACGGCTGAATCCGCCTCGCCGCTCGCGCCTCCCGCGGTTGCCTCGTCATTGATCGCTTTCGTCATCGTCTATTTCGCGGTGTTCTCCACCGGAGTCATCTACATTCTGCGAATGATGGCAACGCCGCCGCATCACGGCGAACAAGGACCGCGCGGCGATACGCCGGCCCGCGCCGCGGGCATTACGCCGGCAGCCGGCGTGGCAGTCCGGGGATCCGTCTGATGACCGGCTTCATCGACATCGCGACCGTCTGGGCGTTCATCATCGCGTTCGCGGTATTTGTCTATGTGGTGATGGACGGATTCGATCTCGGCCTCGGCATATTGTTCCCGCTATTTCCGAACAAGACCGATCGCGACGTAATCATGAACAGCGTTGCGCCGGTCTGGGATGGCAACGAAACCTGGCTGGTGCTTGGCGGCGGAGGGATGATGGCCGCGTTTCCGCTGGCTTATGCGGTGCTGATGCCGGCACTGTACACGCCAATGGTCGCGATGCTGATCGGCCTGATATTTCGCGGCGTTGCCTTCGAATTCCGCTGGCGGACGACGCAGAGCAAGCGAAACCGCTGGGACGTCGCATTCGCCGGCGGATCGTTGTTGGCGACACTGGCGCAGGGAATAGCGCTCGGCGCGATACTGCAGGGCGTGCACGTCGAGGGACGGCAATATGCCGGCGGCTGGTGGGACTGGCTGACGCCGTTCAGCATCTTGACCGGTCTCGCATTGGCCGTCGGTTACGCGCTGCTTGGCGCGACATGGCTGGTGCTGAAGACCGAGGGCGAGCTTCGCGACAAAGCCTATCGTCTGAGCTGGTTTCTGTTGTTCGCAATGTTGGGCGCCATCGGTGCAGTCAGCGTCGCCACGCCGTTCCTCCACGTCCAGTATACGCAGCGCTGGTTCAGCTGGCCGAACATCATCCTGACTGCGCCGGTGCCGATTGCGGTTGCGGCCGTAACGGCCATGCTGTTGCGCAGCCTCGCCAACAAGCAGGACCATCAACCGTTCTTTCTTTCGCTGGCGCTGTTCGCACTGTCCTATGCTGGCCTCGGCATCAGCATGTATCCCTATATCGTGCCGCAGAGCATCACCATTTGGCAGGCGGCATCGCCACCGAACAGCCAGATCTTCATGCTGTTCGGAGTTGCCGTGCTGGTGCCGCTTATTCTCGGCTATACCGCGTGGGCCTATTGGGTATTCCGAGGCAAGGTCAGGCCCGAGAGCGGCTATCATTGATGCCAACAGAGCAGAAGCCGCGACCGCTGGCGCAACGCCTGTTGTGGTTCGCCGTACTTTGGCTCGGCGGCGTTGGCAGCGTGGCCATCATATCCTATGGCTTGAGGCTGTGGATCGGGCCAAAGTGAAGCTTTCGGGACATATTCCCGGCAATCCGCGACTGACGAAAACCCAGCCATTGCAGTGAGATATCTGGATTGCTTGCCATCGCTCCAGCAGTGAGATTTGATGGCGCCACGGATTTGGCCAACGCTGATGGATACGTTGCGAAGTCAACGAGGAGTGGTTTGCATGATCAAGTTTCGGCACCTGCTCTGGATGATGATTGCAGCGGCCGGTCTGCTGCTTTCGGTTTCGCAGAGCTTCGCCCAGAAAAACGATCCAGGCGATCAGCCTGGACTTCTGGCCGATGATTCCGTGGAACTGGATCCGGAATTCAGGCGCACGATGGTGCTCTACCGCACTTCGGAAGCGCCGGGGACCATCATTATCCAGACCTCGGAGCGCCATCTCTACCTGATCCAGGGCAACGGGCGCGCGCTGCGCTATGGCATCGGCGTCGGCCGCGATGGTTTTCAGTGGCAGGGACTGCTGAACATTTCGCGGAAAGCGGAATGGCCGGACTGGACGCCGCCGCCCGAGATGATCGCGCGCCAGCCCTATCTGCCGCGCTTCATGGCCGGCGGACCCGGCAACCCGCTGGGCGCCCGCGCGCTGTATCTCGGCGCCACCGTATACCGTATTCACGGCACCAACCGGCCGGATACGATCGGCACCGCCGTCTCGTCCGGCTGCTTCCGGCTGGTCAATGCCGACGTCACCGATCTCTATGATCGCGTGCCCGTCGGCACCAAGGTCATCGTGCGGCAGAAGCCGGAACTGTAATCCGGCCACTGGCTTTCAGCGCGTCAATCGTTTCCCGGTCATTGCTGGAGAGATACATCCCATGCGGACATTCCGAGGCGGCCTCCTGATCGGGCTGGCGGTCGCAGTCGCGGTCGCGGCTGCGGCCATCACCTACGAACGGTATGATACCCGAACCCTGAAGCGGACGATCCAGCGCGGCGAAGTGCTGTGTGGCGTCAACACCGGCCTGCCTGGCTTCTCGATCCCCGACGACAAGGGCAACTGGACCGGCTTCGACGTCGATTTCTGTCGCGCCGTCGCGGCGGCGATCTTTGACGATCCGAAAAAGACGAAATTCATACCGCTCGATGCCAACGAGCGCTTCAAGGAGCTGCAGAACCGCAAGGTCGATATTCTCTCGCGCAACTCGACATGGAGCATGTCGCGCGAAACCACTTACGATCTGTATTTTCCGGCGGTCGCCTATTATGACGGCGCAGGATTCATGATTCCGACGTCGCGCAACATCGACTCCGCGCTGGCGCTGGATGGCAGCAAGGTATGCGTCCAGGAAGGAACCACGACGCAACTCAACGTCGCGGATTTTTTCCGCGCCAACAATATCAAGTATCAGGAGCTGAAATTCGGCAAGCTGGAGGAAGCCCTCAAGGCCTACGAGTTCGGGCCAATGCGACACCTTCACTTCCGATGTGTCCCAGCTTTACGGCCTGCGGCTGAGGCTTTCCAAGCCCGGCGACCACATTATCCTGCCCGACGTCATCTCAAAGGAACCGCTCGCGCCCGTTGTGCGGCAGCGGGACGACGACTGGATGATGATCGTGAAGTGGGCGCTGTACGCGATGATCAACGCCGAAGAACTCGGCGTTACCTCGAAGAACATCGACGAGGCGCTGAAGTCGAAGAAGCCCGACGTGATGCGGCTGGTTGGAACCGAAGGCGCCTACGGCGAGGCGCTCGGGCTCACCAAGGATTGGGCCGCGCGCATTATCCGGCATGTCGGCAATTACGGCGAGGTCTACGAGCGAAATGTCGGCAGCGAATCGAAGCTCAAGATTCCGCGCGGGCTTAATCAGCTCTGGAGCGCCGGCGGCATCCAGTACGCCCCGCCGATCAGGTGACGGCCTTCAGGCCGTCATTCCCGGGATGCGCCCAGGCGCTGGCCCGGGCTCTCGCTGCTGTCTCGCGGGAGTCCAGGTTCGCGCTTCATGCGCCCCTGAACGACCAACAGTCAATAACTCTTCATCCGCGCCAGCTGGTCGGCATGAAAATTGGCGTCGCCGAACAATTCCTGGCAGACACGCGCGCGCTTCATGAAGAAACCGATGTCGAACTGGTCCGTCATGCCCATGCCGCCGTGCATCTGCACGCCTTCCTGAACCGCAAGCGTCGCGGTTGAACCCGCACGCGCCTTCGCGACTGCCACCGCCGCCCCGGCATTTTCAAAATTCCCATCGAGCGTCTGCAACGCCTTCAGCACTGCCGCGCGGGTGATCTCTATCTCGATATAAAGCTGCGCGGCACGATGCTGCAGCGCCTGGAACTCACCAATCAGTTTGCCGAACTGCTTGCGCTCCTTGAGATAGCCAACGGTGCGGCCGAACACCTCCTCGCTGAGGCCGACCATTTCCGAGGCCACCGCGCCACGGCCGATATTGAGCACGCCGTCGAGCAAGGCGCCGCCCTGATCGACCTCGCCGAGCACGCCGTCGGCGTTGACCTCGACATTGTCGAACACGATTCGCGCCGCGTTGTGGGAATCGACCATTGCCGTCCGCTCGGTCTCTATGCCCCTGGCTTTGGGATCGACCAGGAACAGCGTCAGTCCATTGCGCTCGCCCGCGGCGCCCGCGGTGCGGGCCGCCACGATCAGGAGACCGGCCACGTGCCCGTCAACAACAAAGGCCTTGGCACCGTTGAGCTTGAAACCGTTGCCGGAACGCACCGCCTGCATTTTGGTTTGCAGCGGGCGATGCTTCGCGCCCTCGTCGATGGCGAGTGCTGCAAGCAGCGAGCCGTCGGATATTTTCGGCAAGTGTTCCGATTTTTGCGCGGCGCTACCGCCACGCGACAATGCGGATGCCGCGAGTACGGCGGTCGATAGAAACGGCGATGGCATCAGGGTGCGGCCGATTTCCTCCATGACTATGCCGGCTTCGACGCAGCCGAGACCGCTACCGCCGAAATCCTCCGGCACCAGCAATCCGGAAAATCCCATCTCGGCGAAAGCCCGCCACAGGCCTCGCGAGAAACCCGTCGCGTCCTTGCCATCGCGCAACTGCCGCAGATGCGACACCGGCGCCTTGTCGCTGATGAGGCCCCGCGCGCTGTCGCGCAGCATCGACTGTTCTTCGTTGAGGACGAGTGCCATTGGGTGATTCCGGTGTTCGGTTGACGTAAAAGCGGCCGGCGTTAGCTGGATCGCGATCCCTACCCTCGTTCCTCGAGACGCGGCCAAGAGGCCGCTCCCCGGGGATGAGGAGTTTCTTAAGCCCCCGGTAAATCCAGAATCCGTTTCGCCACGATGCCGAGCATCACCTCAGAGGTGCCGCCCTCGATCGAGTTGGCCTTGGTGCGAAGCCAGGCGCGCGGTCGCGCACCTCCTTTCGAGCGCTCGCTTTCCCATTCCAGCGCGTCGACACCGCCCGCCGACATCAAGATCTCGTAGCGGCGCTTGTTCAGCTCGGTGCCGTAATATTTCATTGCCGAGGAAAACGCCGGATGCGCCTGGCCGGCCTTTGCCAGATCGACTGCACGTTCGGCGGCGCAGGCCAGCGCCGCCTCGTCGATCTCGAAGGTAGCGATTTGTCCGCGCAGCATCGAATCCTCAAGACGGCCCTTCTCGTCGCTGCCCACCGAATCGGCGGCGACTTGACCGAGCGGCCGGCCGACGCCACGCTCGCCCATGCCCGATATCATCGCGCGCTCGTGCTGCAGCAGATATTTCGCGACATCCCAGCCGCGATTGACGGTGCCGACTACATGGGCCTTCGGCACCCTGACGTTGTCGAAAAATGTCTCGCAGAACGGCGACCTGCCGGAGATCAGCAGGATCGGCTTGGTCGAGACACCTTTTGAAGCCATGTCGAACAGGATGAAGCTGATGCCGTCATGCTTCTTGGCGGCCGCATCGGTCCGCACCAGGCAGAAAATCCAGTCCGCGAAATTCGCGTAGGAGGTCCATATCTTCTGGCCGTTGATGATGAAGTCGTCGCCATCGCTCTCGGCGCGGGTCTGCAGGGAAGCGAGATCCGATCCGGCGTTCGGCTCGGAATAGCCCTGGCACCAGCGGATCAGACCGGCCGATATCTTCGGCAGATGTTCCTTCTTCTGCGCGTCGGTACCGTATTTCAGCAAAGCGGGCCCGAGCATGGAAATGCCGAAGGAGACCAGTGGCTGGCGCGCGCCGATCGCTGCCATCTCCTGGCGCACGATCTTGGTTTCTTCCGGATCCAGGCCGCCGCCGCCGTACTCCTTCGGCCAGTGTGGCACGGTCCAGCCCTTGTCGCGCATCCGCTCGAACCAGATGCGCTGCGGCTCCGAGGAAAATTTGGTGCTGCGGCCGCCCCAGAACGTATCTTCTTCTGACGTCATCGGCCGCCGCATCTCCGGCGGACAATTGGCCTCTAGCCAGGCGCGCGTTTCGCGGCGAAACTTTTCCAGATCGGACATGTGCGTTTCCTTTTTGGAGGGCGCGGTGATCGACCCAAAATCGGCCAATCTCGTTGGGCGGACCTTAGCGGCCGTATCGTGAAATTCAATATATCTCTGGCGCGCGCCGCGACGTTGCGAGATATGATAGTGCGTCACGAGCCGGCGTCAGGGACGTCGCAACGACTGAAAAACAAGAGGAAACCGACATGCGGCTGAAGTTGCTTTCGCCTGGCGAAATGAACGAGGACCAGAAGCAAACCTACGACGAATTGATCGCCGGCAAGCGTGGCGCTCCACCCCCGCCGATGATGGCCTGGCTCAACAGTCCGGAGATGGCCAGGCACGCCACGCGTTTGGGTGCCTTCCTGCGGTTCGATACCTCTTTCCCGGCGAAGCTGTCCGAGATCGCGATCCTGGTCACGGCGCGGCACTGGACCTCGCACTACGAATGGTACGCCCACAAGCGGCTCGCCCTAAAGGGCGGCATGGACCCCACCATCATCGAGGATATCCGGAACCGCCGCACGCCGCGGTTCGACGACCCCAAGGGCCAGATGATCTACGACGTCAGCAAATCGCTGCACGAAGGTCACGGCGTCTCCAAGGCGTTATACGACGAGGCGGTAAAGATGCTCGGCGAACGCGGGCTGGTCGAAATCATCGGGCTGTGCGGCTATTATACGATGGTCTCGATGACGCTGAACACCTTCGAATTTGATCTGCCGGCGGGAGAAGTGTCCGATCTTGTCTAGCAGACAAGCGTTGCATAGATCGAGGTCGAAGCAACCACTGCACCCGGAGAGACCATGCCTGAAAGCGCGACACCCATCATCGCGGGAACGCGAATCGGGCATGTTCATCTCAAGGTGGCCGACCTCGATCGCGCGCTTGCATTTTATTGCGGCGTGCTGGGTTTTGAGGTGACGCAGCGGCTGAGTTCCGGTGCGGCGTTCATTTCGGCCGGCGGCTATCACCATCACCTCGGTCTGAACACCTGGGAGAGCAAAGGCGGCCACCCGCCGGCGCCTGGAACGACGGGACTGTTTCACACCGCGATTCTTTATCCAACCCGCCCCGCGCTAGCCGATGCACTGCATCGCGTGATCCAGGCGGGGATTCATCTCGACGGCGCCAGCGATCACGGCGTCAGCGAGGCGCTTTATTTGCGCGACCCCGACGAGAACGGCGTCGAGTTGTACTGGGATCGGCCCAAGGAGCTGTGGCCGCGCAAGCCCGACGGATCGCTGGCAATGTTCACGCACCGGCTCGATCTTGACGATCTGCTGCGCCAGCGCGTCGCGTAGTTCCTCACGGCGAGGAGGCGCGCTTGCGCCGTCCCGGACCATGAGCCGACGGCGGTCGTCATCGTCATCCTTCGAGACGCGGCCGAGGGGCCGCACATCAGGTTGAGGTCAGGATTTTGGCCCGCCTTCCTTTTCCCCGCACCATGATCAGGATGGCCGCGATCAGCTCAAGGCCGATGCAGCCGTAAAACGGCAGAGCGTAACTTCCTGATGCATCGCGCAGTAAACCAATGACTCCCGGACCGAACGCATAGGCGACCTGATTGATCGCCGTCATCAGGCTGATCAGCACGCCGAAGGAACGCGGATCGAACTCGCGCTGCACGATCAGAGACGGCAGCGTGATCAGATTGCCGACCGAAAACCCGAACAGCGCGCAGGCCGCGATAAGCAACATTTCATTGCGCGAATTGATGATGATCGCCAGCGCCAGCGCCTGACTTACGAACGAGAGCGCCGAAGCCAGCCGCTGATTGAGCCGGTCGATCACGGTTGAGAACAGCACGCGACCAACCACCGCCATCGCCGTCAACAGCGCGACCGCGGTCGCCGCCTGCCCTCGCCCGATCACCGGATCGAGGAACGCAATCAGGTGAACGATGAATCCGACTTGCGCAAACAGTACCAATGCGAACGCGATCGTTACGTTCAGAAAGCCGAAATCGCGCAACGCCTGCGCGCGGACGTGCGAGGCGGAGGGCGCTTCCGCGGTCGCTTCACCCACTGCGATAGCGCCATGGCCGGGCGGCCGCCCGACAAGAAGCAGGATGACGGGGACCATCAGCACCAGCATTGTCATCGCAGCAGCCATCATGGCCCCGGAAAACCCGAAGCGCGCGATAGCCGCTACCAACAGCGGGACGCCGACGATGCCGCCGAAGCTTGCGCCGTTCAGCGCGAGGCTGATCGCCATGCCGCGCTTTTTATTGAACCAGAGGCCGAGCGTATTGGTGATAATGCCGAGGCTGGTGCCGGCCCAGCCGAATGCCAACAGCGCATTCGCGGCGTAAAGCTGCCAGGGCGCGGCCACCTGGCCGATCACGACGGCCGCCGCCGCCATCGCGACTATGCCGCCAAGCAGGCAGTTGCGCGGGCCGAAAGCGCGGATCGCCTCGCTGACGAAGGCGACCAGCAACGCGCCGAACAGATAGAAGAACGTCGTCGCTAACGAAATCAGCGAGGCCGGCCAGCCGTGGAGGCGATGCAACTCGGCGAGGTAGACGCTTTGGCCGTAAAAACCCAGCCCCCAGCCGAAAGTCGCAACCAGAAAGCAGACCGCGACGATCCGCCAGCCATCGTAACGCGCCGAGGTCTCGTCGATCGATGTGCCTCTGGTATCATCCAACATTTTCGTTCTGATTTCCGGCGGCAAGAAAACCCTGGATGGCCGGGGATAAATCCGGCACGACGCTTCAATTTGAAGCGACTAGCAGACCAGCAAGAATTAATGCTTCGAGCATTATCGAAGTGTCGCGATCGCGCGCCATCACGTCCTGGGTTTGGACGGATCGTAGAAGAAGCGCTCGCGCAATATCTTGTCGCCGCGCCATTGCTGCAACGCGACCTCGTCGATCCGGTGCACCTTGCCGGACTTATCCGTCAGTTCGAAAATCCAGTGAATGGCGACCTGATCACCCTCGACCACAGAGGACATCGCCTTGGAATACACATGCGTCATCCGCGCAAGAACGCCGCGCTCATGGGCGACCAGTACATCGCGACCGACCCGCGGGGCGCCGGCGTTCTCCTGCATGCTGGAATCTTCGGTGTAATAGCGCTCAATGGCGCCGGCGTGATCGCCAGATTCGACAACTGCGATGAATTCATCCAGACGGGCTCGCGACGGCATGAAACCTCCAGCTGCTTCGGCAATCCCCGGCTGGGCCGGTCAAATACCGGGACCAGGGAACTCGGACAGCGTTTGCAATCGCGACCGCCGCCGCCTGACGAACGACGCAAGACCCAGGACCGTGAGGCCCAACAGAACCGGCGGAAACACCACGAGGTTGACAGCCGACCAGCCGTAATTCGCCAGTAACTGGCCCGAGGAGAACGACCCCAACGCCATCATTCCGAACACCAGAAAGTCGTTGAAGGCCTGAACCTTGTTGCGCTCCTGCGGCCGGTGCGTTTCCAGCACCAGCGCGGATGCGCCGACGAAACCAAGATTCCACCCTACCCCGAGCACGATCAGCGTGGCCCAGAAATGCAGTGCGGTGATGCCGGATAGCCCGATCGTCGCGGCCGCCGCCTCCAGCAACAGGCCGGTCGCGACAACCTTCGGCGCACCGAAGCGCGCGATAAGGGAGCCTGTAAAAAAGCTTGGTCCATACATCGCAACGATATGCCACTGGATGCCGAAGTTGGAATCGCTGACGCTGAGCCCGCACATCTGCATCGCCAGTGGGGCGGACGTCATTACAAGATTCATCATGGGATACGAGACGATGCCGCAAATGGCGGCCGCGACAAACCGCGGTTGCCGCACGATTTCGAACAGCGGCCGGCCCCCGTGAAGATCCGATGGCGCGGGCTTCGGCGCATCGATGCCCGCGAGGATCGCCATCGCGATCAGCGCGACCATCGCCTGCATCACGAAGGAGAAGGCGAACAGATATGGCTGCCAAATCTCCATCGTCCACTGCACGAGCTGTGGGCCGAGCACGCCGGCGAAAACGCCACCGGCCATCACCCACGATACGGCCTTGGGGCGAAACGCCACACTCGCGCCGTCGGCGGCGGCGAAGCGGTAAGATTGTGACACCGCGCCATAGAGTCCGCCGAGGAACGTCGCACAGCAGAACAGCGCAAACGAACCGCGCAAGATCGCGAATGACCCGAGCAGGCCGGTCAGCACGCCACAGCCGGTACCGATGATGAAGGCGACGCGGCGGCCATAGGCGCGCGAGATTGCACCGCTTGGTAACGTGCCGGCAGCCAGTCCAACCACATACATCGAGAGCGGCACGGTCGCGAGCGAGATATCCGGCGCCAGCGTTGCCCCGACGATCGAGCCGGTAGCGAAGATCACAGCCGAGTTCGCGCCGGTCAGCGCTTGCGCTGCCGCAAGCCGCAGCACGTTGGATCGCACGCGCGCGTCGCTGGCAATCTCGTCGGCTGCGGTTACGTCGATCATCAGTTATTTCCGCCCGGGGCGCGGCCGAACGCGTTCAGCCTGATTGATTCCCGGCACTATGTAGGCTGGCGGCGGCTCGATCAACCGATGGGGACGGGCGCGCGCTATGCGCCGCCGTCCGGGCTAATTTTCCGCCGTGCGAACACCAGGGTCAGATTGTTGGCCGGCATTTCGGCCGTCTCGGCAAGCTGCAGACCGGCAGCCGCAGCCAGCTTTTCCAAGTCCTCGACATCTCGCACACCCCATTCGGGATCTCTGTCTCGGAGGCTTGAGTCGAATACGGCATTGCTGATCGCGGTGTGTTCGCCGTCGCGCTTGAACGGTCCGTAGAGGAACAGCCTCCCGTCAGGTTGCAAGTAACGACCTGCGCCTGCAAACAGGCCCTCGGCAACGCGCCACGGCGCAATGTGGATCACATTGGCGCAGAACACCGCCAGCAGCTTGCCGGGGCCGCTGCCGTCGTGCATTTCCGCACACCACGTCGGGTCCGAAAGATCGATCCGCAGCGGCGGACGAATGTTCGGCAGTCCCGCATGCGCCCGCCACGCGCCAATGCTTTTCAGATGCTGCTCGTTGAGATCGCTCGGCCACCAAGTGATTCCGGGAAGATGGCGAGCGAAATCGACCACGTGCTGGCCGGTACCGCTGCCGGCCTCGACCACGTCGCCGGATTTTCCCGCAAGGAATTTCTGCAATATCGCCCGGATCGCCTGGTGGTTGCGGTGGAAGGCCGGCGCGTCGAGACGGCCATCGGGTTCGACCGGACGGCCGTCCTTGCCGAATTCCAGGACATACTCAGCCATACGCGCTCCGCCTGATCCGATTGCAATCAGGGTTTATCACCTTTGAACTGGGATTGCTCCAGCTCAAGGAAAATCCGATAGGCATTGCCGCGATTGTTGCTCGCAAACGCCGGCATATCCCGGTATTTCGACCAGTCGGTTTGGTCATAGGCCGCGTCGAAATCGGTCCAGTTTTGCACGGCCAAGACCATCTTGCTCCGTAGATATTGAATATAATCCCGGGTAAATGCGATCGCCTGCTTCGCTTCGGTCGAGGCCTTGCCGTGGCCGGGAATGATGAATTTCGGGTCCAGTTTCTCGACTTCGCCAAGCGCATTGAGCCATTGCGTAGTGCTGACATCGTCGCTGTTCATGAAGGGAATGCGGCCGTTCTGCACGATATCGCCGGCGAACAGCACGCCGTCCGGCTCCACCATCATCATCATGTCGCTTGAGGAATGCGCCGGGCCTGCATAGAGCAGCGTCAGCCGCCGATCACCGAGTGTAATCGTCATGCGGTCCCCGAAAGTAATATCCGGCGGGACTACGCGGGTATTCCCGTCAACCCACGGAAACAACGCACCGCGCCGCTGATCGAGACGCTGAATCGCCTTCTCATCGGCGGTTTCCTCGTTGTCCTTGTATTCGCCTGAGCGCTCCTGCGCGACAATGATTGCGTCGGTGTGATCCTTAAACGCCTGCAAGCCATAGATATGATCGGCATGATAGTGGCTCGCGACGACGTAGCGGATTTGCTTGTCGGTGATGCGACGAATTTCCTGCAGCAACGCCCATCCGAGGCTCGGTGTTCCCAACGCATCGAACACCACGACGCCGCCGGATGTAACGACAAATCCGGCATTGGACGTATTGCCCTCATTATCCTTGCCGGGAACGCCGGGATTTCCCGTGCTGTACCAGATCGGCTTGTCCGGCAACCGATCGATCTTCAAAGGTATCGTGATCGCCGGATAGGGCGAAACGGTCTGCGCACCGATCGGAAGGACCAGACCTGCGGTGAGCAATGTTGCGACTACGAATCGCTTCACTTGACGTTCCCGCAATAAATCTCCTTGAGCACCTTCAGCACGTGCAATGCGCGCTTGTCGGCAACGCGGTAATGCAGCGTCTGCGAAGCCCGCCGAAAGGCCACCAGGCCATCCGCGCGCAATTTGCCCAAATGTTGCGACAGCGCCGACTGACTCAGTTTCACGGCGCTAACGAGCTCTCCCACCGTCATCTCACCACGTGCGGCAAGGAAGCAAAGAACCAGCAGGCGCTTCTCGTTACCGAGCAACTTCATGAGCTGCGCCGCATCGCCGGCCTGCTTTGCGAGCTTGCTTAACGCAATCGCGTCATCGGCGCCGATCCCGGTGAGCATGCTTCGTGCGGTTGTAGCGGGTGCTCTCATTGCTTCATGCCCGGATCAAGTTCGCGCGTGCAAAATGCACGCCCCACACTAGCGCAATCCCTATTGTTTAGCATTGACTAAATTAGCTGATGCCGATAGAAGTGGAAAACATAATGAATGGCAGCGGCGCCATGCCGCGAGAAGAGGAAACGTGCGGCCACCGTCAGGACGCGGCACCCCTGTGGTATCCAGGCTTGCGGGCGGACGGAACCCGCTGGGCCGGCGTTCCTTTCTGGGCTTAGGCGCGGCGCTGACCGGCAGCCTAGCCCTCGGCGCAAAACCCGGCAACACCGAGCCTGCGCCGGCTTCCCCACCCGCCGACGCACCTTGGTCGCAATCGATCGGACCCGGCGTGGTCGATCGACCCTACGGCAGGCCCGCCGACCCCGAGGCCAGCGTCATCAGACGCAACGTGCCATGGCTCTCTGCCGGGACAGAATCTTCCATCAGCTTTTCGCCGCTGCAGAGTTTGCACGGCATCATCACGCCGAACGGCCTGTTTTTCGAGCGCTATCATGCGGGTCGGCCGGACGTCGATCCGGACCGGCATCGGTTGATGATCCATGGTCTCGTCGATCGCCCGCTGGTTTTCGCAATGAAGGACATCGTGCGTTTTCCATCGGTGTCTCACATCCATTTCATCGAATGCCCGGCCAATGGCGGCATGGAATGGCGTGCCGCCCAAATAAACTCGCTGCAATTCAATCATGGCATGATCAGCTGCGCGGAATGGACCGGCGTGCGGCTTTCGACCTTGCTCGATGAAGTCGGCCTCAAGAAGGAAGCGAAGTGGGCAATGGTGGAGGGTGCCGACGGCGCGCACATGAACCGCAGCCTGCCGCTCAACAAATGTCTGGACGATTGCCTTGTCGTCTACGCGCAGAACGGCGAGGCGCTACGCCCGGAGCAAGGCTACCCGCTGCGGCTGCTGGTGCCCGGCTGGGAAGGAAATGTCAGCATCAAATGGCTGCGCCGAATCAAGCTTGGCGACAGACCATGGTATTCCCGGGAGGAAACTTCAAAATACACCGATCTGATGCCGGAAGGTACTTCGCGTGGGTTTACCTGGCTGATCGAGGCCAAATCCGTCATCACTTTCCCCTGCCCCGAAAAGCCCCTTGCTGGCCCGGGCCTCTATGAAATTCGTGGACTGGCATGGACCGGCAACGGAAAAATCAGGCGCGTCGACGTTTCGACGGACGGCGGCGTCAATTGGCAGAGCGCGCGGCTGCATGAGCCGGTGCTATCGAAAGCGCTGACCAAATTCACGCTGCCGTGGCGCTGGGATGGCCAGCCGGCGCTGCTCGAATCCCGCGTGATCGACGAGACCGGCTATGTACAGCCGACGATTGCACAACTGCGAAAGCAGCGCGGATTGAATTCGGTCTATCACAACAATTCGATCCAGACCTGGCAGGTCAAGCCTGACGGGAGCGTGTTCGATGTTCAACTCGCTTAAGCGCGCCCTGCCGATCTGCATGAGCCTGATCGTCGCCGCCGGTACCTTTGCGCGCGCCGCGGAACCAGGACACTTTGGCTATGGCGACAAGGCTACTCCCGAGCAGATTGCCGGATGGGATATCGATGCGCGCGGCGACGATGGCGCGGGCCTGCCACCCGGCAAAGGTACGGTCCAGAGAGGTTCGGAGGTTTACGCCGAGCAATGCGCCGCCTGTCATGGAACTTTCGGCGAAGGCGAAGGCCGTTTTCCAAAACTTGTGGGTGGAGCGGGAACGCTCAGGGATGACCGGCCGCAGCTGACGGTGGGCAGTTATTGGCCGTTTGCGCCGACATTATGGGATTACATCAACCGCGCCATGCCGATGCCGGCACCGCACACATTGTCAGCGGATGACGTTTATGCTTTGACCGCCTATATTCTGAACCTGAACGACGTCGTGCCGAATGAATTCGTTGCCGACCGGGACAGCCTGCCGAAAGTCAAAATGCCCAATCGCGACAGTTTCATCTGGACCGATCCAAGACCTGATACCATGGCGAGGCCGTGCATGAGCGCATGCGCCAACCCTGCCGATCTCCAGATCGTGTCCACGGCAGAGGGCAGAAACCTGACGCCGCGCACAACCGGACCTCTCGACACGATGCAACCGAAATAGACCTGCGGGAAACGCCCTTGACCGACACCCCCTTGACGAAACCCGTCCTGATCCCGGCGCTCGCGCTGGCGCTTCTGATCGGCGCCGCGGCGTTCGTAAGTCCTGCCAGCGCGCAATCCGCCGTCGCAGAGGGTCAAAGGCTCGCCTTCGACCGCGGCAAGGGCAATTGCCTGACCTGCCATGAGATCAAGGGCGGCGATCTTCCCGGCACCATCGGGCCACCGCTAAAGGATATCAAAAGCAAATATCCTGATCGCGACGAGCTCGTCGCAATTCTCACCGATGAAACCAAGCGCAACCCGCAAACCGTGATGCCCCCGTTCGGACGAAATCGCATTTTGAGCGAGAAGGAAATCAGTGCGGTCGTGGATTTCCTGCAGACATTATGACGGCGAGAGCACCTTAGGAGAGACTTCAAAAATGACCACCACTCACAACGACTTTCCGGCCACGCGACGGCTGATCCTGCAGGGCGCGGCATCGGTCGCGCTGGTTGGCCTCGGCGGAATTGCGTTCGGCCTCGCTCCGGCGTTCGCCGCAGCCAACGACAAATATCCGGAAGAGGCGTTCAAGCAGAAGAGCGACGCGGACGCCATCAAGTCGCTCTATGGCAAGACCGCCGAGCCGTCGGACAAGGTGAAGCTCGACGCCCCGGAAATTGCCGAAAACGGCGCAGTGGTTCCGATCTCGGTGAGTTCGACATTGGCCGATGTGACTTCGATCTCAATTCTGGTCGCGGACAATCCGAACGCACTGGCCGCGTCCTACAAAATTCCGCCTGGCACGATGCCGAACGTGGCTAATCGCATCAAAATGGCGAAGACCACCAACGTTGTCGCGGTCGTGGAAGCGGGCGGCAAACTCTATAGCACAACCAAGGAAGTCAAGGTTACCGTCGGCGGCTGCGGCGGCTGAACCGATTTCAGGGAGCTTACTGATGGCATCGACCATTCGCGTACGCGCGATCGCAAGCGGCGAAACCACCGAAGTCCAGGCGCTGATCCAGCACCCGATGGATTCCGGCTTCGTCAAGGACGCCAAGGGCGAGATCATTCCGCCGCATTTCATCCAGGAACTGACCTTCGAATACGACGGCAAGAGCGTATTCGTCGCGGACTGGGGGCCGGCAGTCTCCAAGGACCCCTACGTCAAATTCAGCTTCAAGGGCGGCAAGAAGGGCGACGACCTGAAAATCAGCTGGGTCGACAACAAGGGCGGGACCGATACGACCACGGCGAAGATTCAATAACAATCAGGGCTTTTGTTTTGACGCGTTTTCCTCACGCGAACCGGTGTCCACTTCGCTTGAAAACGCCATGAGTGGAGAAGTGAACGTGCGATCTGCGATCCATTTTGCCTCGGCCGCTCTTGCGCTGGCAGTGCTGGCGTTTGGAGCCATTCAACCGGCCGTCGCCGCCGATACACCCGATCCCGCGGCTGACGCCAAGGCGTTCAGGAATTACTTCACCCAGAAATTTCCCAAACTGAAGCTGGAGGATTTTGTCAACGGTCCCTATTCGATGAATGAGGACATGCACCGGCAATGGGAAGAGAAAGAACAGTTCCCCCCTTATGATTTTTCGCTGGATATGGGCAAGGAGATGTTCTCGAAACCCTTCAAGAACGGCAAGAGCTACGCGGATTGCTTTCCGAACAAGGGCATCGGCATTCGCCAGAATTATCCATACTTCGACGAGAAGGAAGGCAAGGTCATTACGCTCGAGCTCGCCTTGAACCGGTGCCGCGAGGCCAACGGCGAACCGCCGTTCTCCTATGTGAAGGACGAAATGGCCGCGCTGACCGCCTACATGGCATTTACATCGCGCGGCAAGCCGTTCGACATCAAGATCCCCGGCGATCCGCGCGCGCTTGAGGCCTACCAGAACGGCAAGCGATATTTCTATACGCGGCGCGGGCAGCTCAATTTCTCCTGCGCAACCTGCCATGTGCAGAGCCCCGGCGAGCGGATTCGCGCCGAAGTGCTCGCACCCGCGCTCGGGATCCTGAATGCAATGCCGATCTATCGTTCCGAATGGGGCGGCATGGGCACGATCAGTCGTCGCTTCACCACCTGCAACAGCCAGATTCGCGGCGTGCCGCTAAATCCGCAGGATGACGAGTATCGCGATCTCGAATATTACCTGTCCTATGTCAGCAACGGACTGCCAATCTCCGGTCCGGGCGCGCGGCCATGAGCATGATGCGGAGAACAACATGCTGAAATCCATACGCTTGCTTGCCTTGGTACTGCCGATCGCAGGCGCGACATCGGTCCTGGCCGCGGGCTCCGAGGCTGATTTCAAGGCCGCCTACGCCGCGGCGGAGGCCGCCAACAAAGAAGCCGCCGCACTGCGTAATCAGTGGACTACGACCGCGGCGGCTATGGCGGCTGCAAAAAAGGCCGCCGATACCGGCGACTTCGACGAGGCGATAGCGTCGTCGAAGGAAGCAGAGGCGCTGGCCAAGGCTTCGATCTTCCAGGCCACCAGCGAAAAGGAAGCCTGGAAAGCGCTCGAGATTCGCTGAGCTCTTTCAAGAGGCGCGGAGACATCGCATGACAATCCGCCGCCGGGATTTTCTCAAACTCACGGGCGCTGCCACGCTCTCGCCTGCCCTGCCGCGTATCGCGCGCGGTGCCGACAACGCGAGCGTTTACGATTTCGAACGCTTCGGCAATGCGCGCATCCTGCACACGACCGATACGCACGCGCAATTGCTGCCGGTCTATTTTCGCGAGCCGAGTGTTAATCTCGGGATCGGCGCGATGAAGGGACGGCCGCCGCATCTGGTCGGCCGCGCTTTTCTCGAACGATTTGGCATTAGACCTGACAGCGCCGACGCCTACGCTTTTACCTTCCTCGATTTCGAAAAATCCGCGATCAGGTTCGGCAAGCTCGGCGGCTTCGCGCATCTGAAGACGTTGATCGATCGCCTGCGCAGTGATGCAGGACGCGGGCGTTCGCTGCTGCTCGATGGCGGCGACCTATGGCAAGGCACCGGATTAGCTAACACCATGCAGGGCGCCGACATGGTCGAGGCCGCGAACCTGCTCGGCATCGAGGCGATGACCGGCCATTGGGAATTTACCTATGGCGAAAGGGCTCTGCGCAGCAACCTTGAGCGTTTCAAGGGTGAGTTCCTCGCGCAGAACGTCTTCCTCACCGAGGAAGCAGCGTTCAACGACGCGAAAGCTTTCGATGCTGCGTCGGGACGGGTGTTCAAGCCGGCCATGATCAAGGAAATCGGCGGCTCCCGCATCGCCGTGATCGGACAGGCATTTCCCTATGTACCGATCGCCCACCCGAAGCGGTTTACGCCGGACTGGACGTTCGGGATCCGCGATGACGAAATGCAGAAACTGATCAATGCGCTGCGCAACACCGACAAGGTCGACGCCGTGGTGCTGTTGTCGCACAACGGCATGGATGTCGATCTCAAGCTTGCGAGCCGGGTCAGCGGTATCGACGTCATCCTCGGCGGCCATACCCATGATGCCATTCCGCAGCCAATTCCCGTGTCCAATGCCGGCGGCACAACGTTCGTGACCAATGCCGGCTCGAGCGGAAAATTCCTGGGCGTGCTCGATCTCGATCTCGCAAAAGGCCGGGTCGGCGACGTGCGTTACCGGCTGCTCCCGGTGTTCTCGGAATTGCTGAAGCCGGACGCCGCGATGCAAGCGCTGATCGAAAAAATGCGCGAACCGCATGCGGCGACATACGTCGAGAAGATCGCGACCACGGACCGCCTGCTCTATCGCCGCGGCAATTTTGGCGGCAGCGTGGACCAATTGATCTGTGACGCGTTGCGCGGCGAACTCGATGCCGAGATTGCGCTGTCGCCGGGTTTCCGCTGGGGCTCCAGCATACTGCCGGGCCAGCCCGTGACCATGGAAGACGTGCTGACCGAAACCGCGATTAGCTATCCGGAAACCTACGTCCAGAGCATGACCGGCAGCCAGATCAAGGATATCCTTGAAGACGTCTGCGATAACCTCTTCAATGCCGATCCCTATTATCAGCAGGGCGGTGACATGGTTCGCGTCGGCGGCTTCGCCTATGCCTGTACGCCCGCGGAAAGCGTCGGGCGCCGGATCTCCGACCTCAAGCTCGAAAATGGCCGTTCGCTCGAGGCCGGAAAGAGCTACAAGGTGGCTGGATGGGCGTCTGTCAATGAACAGCAGGGAATGCCGGTGTGGGAAATCTTTGCCAAACATCTGCGTTCGGGGAAGGCGCGGGATCAGCACGGTGTCGGCGTCACGCTACGGGGTGTCGACGATAATCCAGGCATCGCGGGATGAGGCATTTCCGGACATACCAAAGATCAATCGTTCGCGCCTTCTTCAGCGCCGTGTTGGCGACGTCGATGGCGGCAACGGTCTCGCCTGCGGCCCGCGCCCAGCAGGCGGCGCTGCCGGACAAACCGTTCGCCGAGCATCGTATCGCGTTGCAACTCTCGGACAATGATCCAAAGAAGCAGGCCCTCGTGATCAGCGTCGCCTACAATCTGCTGAAATTCTACGATCCCGATAAGGTCTCAATCGAAGTGGTGACGTTCGGTCCGGGGATCGATCTGCTGCGCCCGGAGAACGGCAATCGCAAGCTGGTCGAAAGTCTGGTCGCCCAAGGCGTGCGCTTCGATGTCTGCCTGAATACGGTGGATACGATCGAGCGCGATACCGGCAAACGGCCGGAAATCATCCCCGCCGCGACGCCGGTCCAGGTCGGCGTCGGGCAAATTCTTTTGCTGACCGAAAACGGATATACATTGGTTCGTCCTTAGGGAGTGTTATGATGTTCGGCTTTCTTCATCGTATTGCAACTGTCGCCTTCATATCGATGGCGTTCGTTTCGGCAAGTCCCGCTGCCGACGGCAAGCCGCATCGCATTGCCATCCAGGTCGACCAAAACGATCCGCAGGTCATGAACCTTGCGCTGAACAACGCTACCAATGTGATCGAACATTATCGGGTCATGAACGAGGACGTGGAAGTCGATATCGTCACCTATGGCCCCGGCCTGCATATGCTGAGGGCCGACACCTCGCCTGTGCAGATCGCATCAAG
The DNA here is from genome assembly GCA_963732455.1 of uncultured Alphaproteobacteria bacterium. Lineage (GTDB taxonomy): Bacteria > Pseudomonadota > Alphaproteobacteria > Rhizobiales > Xanthobacteraceae > Bradyrhizobium. Next base: position 93,114 of record CAVSZM010000008.1, read on the forward strand.
CGGCTCAAGGATATGGTCTTCCCCGGCAAGATCCAGTTTTCGGCCTGCAACAACACCAAGCAGGGCATGGAGAAGGCCGAAGGCCACGCGATCTCCATCCTGCCCGACGCCACCATCGTACCTTCAGGCGTCGTGCGCCTGATGGAATTGCAGGAACAAGGCTGGAGTTATGTTCGGCCGTAACGGTGGAATGCTCGAAGCCTGAAAGCTAACGATGCGATTTCCGGTAATAATTGGCATTGTCGTACTGGCCTTGGGCGCGCCGCCTGCGTTGGCGGGCGACGACGCGATTGTGGTCTATAAGTCGCTGGCGCCGGAAGTTGCCCTGGAGGCGGCACAGGCAGCGCTGAAGAAATGCCGCGACAGCGGATTTCAGATTGCGGTCGCGGTGGTGGATCGCTTCGGCCAATCGCAAGTGATGTTGCGGGATCGCTTTGCCGGCTTGCCTGCCGCCGATACCGCCGTAGGCAAGGCCTATACGGCCCTGAGCTTTCGTGCCGCCACCAGCGAGCTGGCGAAGTCGATTCGATCAGGTCAATTGGACTCCGGCCTTGCCCGATTACCTCATGTCGCCATGCTGGCTGGCGGACTGATGATCGAAGCCGGCGGCACCCTGCTCGGTGGCATCGGCGTAGCCGGCGCCCCCGGCGGCGACAAGGACGAGGAGTGCGCCAAGGCAGGACTTGACGCCATCAGAGACAAGATCGATTTCTAGAAGAGGCGCGGCGGAACCTGAGAAAATCTGCTATTATCCTGCAAGAAAACGGTAACAATCGGCCATGATCTTTCGCCAGCTATTCGACAGCGTTTCCGGAACCTACAGCTATCTGCTGGCGAGCCGCGCGGGCGGCGAGGCGTTGATCCTCGATCCCGTGCTGGAGAAGGTCGATCGCTACTGCCAGTTGCTGCGCGAGCTCGATCTCAGACTGGTCAAGGCCGTCGATACCCATCTGCATGCCGACCACGTCACCGGGCTCGGCGAGCTGCGCGACCGCACGCACTGCGTCACCATCATGGGCGAGCAGAGCAAGGCCGACGTGGTGGCGATGCGGGTCACTGAGGGTGACAAGGTTATGATCGAGGGCCTCGGCCTTGATGTGATGTACACGCCGGGCCATACCGACGATTCCTACAGCTACCTGATGGCCGATCGCGTATTTACCGGCGACACGCTCTTGATCCGCGGCACCGGCCGCACCGATTTCCAGAACGGCAGTGCGCGGGCGCAATACGATTCCATTTTTGGCCGGCTTCTTAAATTACCCGATGAGACGATGGTATTCCCCGCCCATGACTACAAGGGCGATACCGTCTCCACCATCGGCGAGGAAAGGCGTTTCAATCCGCGGCTGCAGGTACGCTCGGTTGATGAATATATCGAGCTGATGGGTAATCTGAAACTGCCCAACCCCAAGATGATGGATGTGGCGGTGCCGGCGAACATGCATGTCGGCCTGCATCAGGACGATCTTGCGAAGCAGGGGCTGTCGTTCACCGCCCGCGAGGCGATCGACAGCCTCGGCCGGCCCGATATTCTTCTTGTCGATCTCAGGGAAAACAGCGAACGCGCCAGGCACGGCACGCTATCGGGCGCCCTTCACGCGCCCTATCCCTCGATCGGCGAAAGCCTGCAGCCCGGCGGCATGTTGCGCGAAGTGGCCGCAGCGACCGGACGTCGCATCGTGTTCTTCTGTGCATTCGGCGAACGCTCGGCCATGGCCGTGGCTGCCGCCAAGGAGGCTGGCCTCGCCAGCACCGCGCACATCGCAGGCGGCATGGACGCCTGGAAGAAGGCCGGCGGACCGGTGCTCACAGGTTAAGCGCTTCGGCTGAGCGCTCCCTCTATCGCTCCACCCGCTTCAGCTCCTTAACCAGCACATCCAGTGCTTCCGTGAGCATCACGCCGCCGCATTCGGTCAGCCGTTCCGGAATGACGATGCGCTTCGCCTGTGGATAGAAGCGTTCGAGCGCCGGGTGCAGCAGAAACGCCTGGCCGTCATCCCCAGCACGGTCGCCCGCCTGCGACACCAGGATGAAATCGGGTTTGAGGTTCACAATCGATTCGAGCGACGCGAAACCCCCGAACGCGACGCCGAGATCGCCGGCCGCGTTGAACAGGCCGGTTTCGGTCAGGAGCGCGCTGACAAAGCTGTCGCTGCCGGATACCCAGCCGCGCCGGGACAACGGCAGCACCCGATAGTGTTTGTCCGCCACGGCTCGGTGCGCGCGCGCGACCGCGGCATCGAGCCTGGCGATTTCCGCTGTCGCGCGATCTGGGTGCCCGGTGATCTCGCCCATCTCGCGGATTTGAACTTTTGCTTCCTCAAGATTCCGCGGCACCGCAAATTCGACGAGATGAATCCCCTTCTCTTTCAAAAGTTCCCGCGTCGAGCGCTTGTCGAACACGCTCGCGACAGCAATATCCGGCCTGAGTACCAGCACATCCTCAGCGCCACCCGACAGGATCCGGTAGCGGCGCGCATCGTCAGCCGTCCACGATTGGCGCGCATCACCTGAAAACCTGCTGAGCCCGAGGATTTGCTCGGGATCGGCAAGCCTCAACAGCACCTGATCGGTGCAGACATTCATCGACACAATGCGCGGCTGATCCGCCGCGAGCGCAGGCGCCGACCATCCGGCGCCGAACGCCGCAAGAGCCGCGATGCCAATTGATCCTGATAAAAATAGAAAGAGCCTGCTCATGCTGCGCCTCATATTTCGGCCCATGGCACGAGCACCGCCTCACGCCGATATTCCGCTCGGTAGGCGGAGATCCGGAACACATCCGCCATCACCTGCTCCGACAACGCCGCGGCGGGAGCGCCTTGCGACACGAGGCGGCCCTCCGACAGCACCAGAAGGGTGTCCGCAAATCGCGCGGCAAGTCCGAGATCGTGCGTCACCACAATCACCAGCGCGCCTTGGTCAGCGGCCTGGCGCAGGTTGTTCATTACATCGATCTGGTGACGCGGATCGAGCGAGGCTGTCGGCTCATCCGCCAAAATCACCGGCGCTTCCACGGCGAATACGCGAGCCAACGCGACACGGCTCCGCTCACCGCCGGATAGTTCGGTAATGCGGCGTTCGCTGAATTCCACCACGTCGGCCGTCTGCATTGCCCGTAGTACCGCCTCGGCATCTTTCGGCGCCAGCCGCGCGGGATCGGTCGCCCCATGCGGATAGCGGCCGAGCGCAACGATATCCCGCGCCGGCAGCGGCCAATACACGATGTGACCCTGCGGCAGATAGGCGAATCGCCGGGCGCGTTCGCGCAACCGGAGGGACGATAAAGCGTCGCCGCCGACATGGATTGCGCCGTCCGAAGGCACCAGTCCCGCCAGGGCGCGCAACAGCGTGGTCTTGCCGGCCCCGTTCGGACCCACCAGTACAACCAGATGTCGGGACGACATCGAAAGCGAGATATCATTCAGCACGGGACGGCCGGATAATTTTACGCTCACGCGCTGCGCGGTAAGGAAGGCGGCCTCGGTCATGCGACACCTCCGCCGAGCGCGCGGCGTTCGCGCATGATCAGATAGAGGAAAAACGGCACCCCGATGATCGAGGTCAGCACGCCAACCTTGATATCGCTGGTCGATGGAATGATGCGCACGGCGATATCGGCTGATAGCAGCAGCGCGGCACCGGCCAGCGCGCTCGGAACCAGCAATCGCGCCGGATCGTGGCCGATCAGCGGCCGCAACAAATGCGGCGCAACCAGACCGATGAAGCCGACGGTGCCGGTAACCGCAACCGCACCACCGACGCCGAGCGCGACGCCGACGATCACGGCGAGCCGCAACCTCCCGACGTCGACGCCAAGGCTTTGTGCCGTCTCCTCGCCAAGACTGAGCGCACGGAGGGCATCGCGCTGGCTCAACAGAATGATCGCGCCCGCCGCAATGAACGGCAGCGCCAGCATGACGTGGCGGAAACTGCGATCCTCAAGCGACCCGAGCAGCCAAAACGCGATCTCAAGCACCACGAACGGATTGCTGGACAGATTCATCACCAGCGCGGTGGCGGCGCCCGCAAGGCTCGATATGGCAAGACCCGCCAGGATGAGAATCAGCAGGCCGGCATTGCGGCCTGCGACCGTCAACAGCACAAACACCGAGGCGAATGCCGCTGCGATCGCCGCGACCGGAAGCGCGTAGGATCGCACATCGGCAAGACCTAGCGAGATCACCAGCACCGCGCCGAACGCCGCCGATTGCGGGGCACCGAACAGCGAAGGCGAGGCGAGCGGATTACGCAGCAACCCCTGCAATGCGGCGCCGGCAAGCCCGAGAAAAGCTCCAATCGCGAATCCCAGAATCGCGCGGGGCAGCCGGATTTCCCGCACGATCACCTGCTGCACGTCGCTGCCGCCACCGAACAACGCATCGATGACGGTAAGCGGGGACAGCCGTACCGGTCCGATCCCGAGCGAGACCAGTGCCAACAACGCGACGAGGACGACGAGCCCGGCCATCACAACCGAGCGCCGGCGTGCCGCAACATCGGCGGTCACCATGACGTTCTGAATACTCATCAATCGTCCTCAAGCGGCAACGCCGCGCCTCAGGCCAATGCTCATACAATGATTGAGGTCGGGCACAAGCTGCATCCGAACAAAATGCGTACCCGCGAGGGGAGTGAGGGGAGCGAGGGCCCGCGCCCGAACGCCGCCATTGACTCTTCGCCTGACAAAATTCTAGATATTCGGGACGGTTCCCTTCTTGGGGATCAAAAGGGAATGCGGTGCGGGGAAACTTCCCCAATGCCGCGGCCGCCCCCGCGACTGTAAGCGGTGAATCTTTCGTCATATGCCACTGGGAATCTCGGTCCTGGGAAGGCGACGCAAGGTATCGACCCGCGAGCCAGGAGACCTGCCGTCAGCCGTGGTCACACGCGAAGATGTCGGTCGGGGAGTACAGACATTGGCTTCACCATTGGTGCGGAAGCACCATGGTGGGACTTCGTTCGCTGTGACGTGCCACTGACGTCATACCGAGGTCTAACCGTGTCTTCCACAATCATAGTCGTACAGCGGCGTCGCACCTGCCTGCTGGCATCAAGTTTCCTTGTTACCGCTCTCGCGTTACATATTTCCGCCGCCAGCGCGCAGCAATCAGCATCTCCAAGTCCGCTGCCGCCAATCGAAGTCACCTCGCCCGGCGATGAAAACCGAACCCGTGCCAAACCCATGAACGACGGGGAGCAGGGCTCGCGCCGAGTAGTGCCAAACGCCTCGCCGACCAGCAGCTCGAACGTCTCTCCAACGAACGACGCGACGGCCGTCAGGCAATTCAACGGCATTGTCGGTGCATCCACGTCCGTCATCACTGCAGCGGATATTGCGCGCTCGCCAGCTCAAACCGTGCAGGAGATCATTGCACAGACTCCCGGCGTACAACTGTCGAGCCTGTTCGGGGGTGTAAACGGCGTGGGGAGCGCGGTCGATCTGCGCGGGTTCGGCGTCTTCGCGACCGCCAATACCCTTCTCCTTATCAACGGTCGCAGGGTAAACGACATTGACAATCAGGGAGTGGACATCTCCACCATTCCCCGCGATTCGATCGAACGAATTGAGATTACGCTGGGCAACAGCGGTGCCGTGCTCTACGGCGACAACGTCATCGGCGGTGTTATCAATATCGTCACCAAGACCGGGGCAGGCGGGCCCCCGGTAGCCATGCGATTCGAAGCCGGCGCCGGCTCCTTCAACCAGCGCCTGGGTTCGGTCTCGACCGCGGCCAACGCGGGACCGTGGTCGGCGTCCTTTTTTGGAAATGCAATCCAGTCTGACGGGTATCGGGTAAACAACGCGCTCGACCAGCGCAACGGAATCGGGAACGTCAACTACAGTTCGCCCGATCTCACGGCTTTCCTGACGCTGTCCGGCGACGGCCAAACGTTGGGACTCCCCGGCGGCCGGCTCGTTGATCCCTCCATCGGAATAAATCAGCTGGTTACCAACCGCCAGGGCGCGGCCACACCTTTTGACTACGCCAGCAAGCAGGGGGCCAACGCCACCGCCGGCTTCACCAGGACATTGTGGAACGGCGCCGAACTCATCGTCGACGGCGGCGTACGGAACAAGAAGCAGCAGTCCGGCTTCTTCGGCGCAGTCCCGATTCCCAGCTTCAGCTCAAGCTATGTCGATACGACGCTGCAAACGTGGTCGCTGACACCGCGATTGAGCATCAAAAACCTGGTATTCGGCGTGCCCTCAACCGTCCTGACGGGCGTCGACTATTACGACGCGATCTACCACTCGAATCGCAGCGAATTTAACGGCTTCTCGCCAATTCATGTCTACGATCTGTCTCAACAGACGCTTGCCGGCTACTGGCAACAGACCATTGGGCTGCTGCCGACGACCGATTTCGCGTATGGCGGCCGGATCCAGAACACCAGCCTGACTGCGAGAGATCGCTTCGACCCGACGGCGCCGGGAGCCTTCGATACCCAGGCCATTCCTCTTGACAGCAACGAAACCCAATATGCGTTGCATCTTGGTTTCGAACATCGCTTGAACGAAGTTTTCTCGGTCTTCGGCCGAGCCGCGCGCGCGTTCCGCACGCCGACTGTCGATGAACGAGTATCCTCAGGACCCGCTTTCGATGCCTTCTTCAATCCCATACCCGGAAACTTCACGCTGAAAACGCAGACGTCTCACGACGTCGAAGGAGGCTTTCGCGTCAAGGCTGGAACGTTCCAGATGCAATCGAGCATCTACAACATGGATCTCGTCAATGAAATCCATTTCGACCCCGTGAATTTCTTCAATGTCAACCTCGATCCGACTCACCGCTATGGCTCCGATAACAGCGCGTCGCTGCGCGTAAGCGATACCGTACTGTTGCGCGGCGGAGTGGCCTATACCCGGGCCGTCTTTCGCGAAGGCCCTTTCGCGGGCAACAACGTTCCCCTGGTGTCCCGCTATACCGCCAGTGCCGGCGTCACATGGAACGTCTGGCAGAAGTACCTCATGGTCGATGCAACGGTGCGTTATTGGAGCAGCCGATACATGGACAACGATCAGCGCAACACCCAGCCGCTCATTCCGGCCGATGCTACACTGGATTTCAAGCTGAGCGGCGAGTACGACCGGTTCTTCTGGTCCCTGAGCGTCAACAACGTCCTGAATGCGCTGTATTATGACTACGCGGTCGCGAGCACATTCACGGACGGCCGCTTCAGCGCCTATCCGCTGCCGGGCCGTAGCTTCATAGTGAAGGCCGGCGCGACGTTTTGATCGAAGAACCGGTTGGACACCTGCGCGGCTGGTTTTGATCCGGTCGCGCTGGACCGGCCGGCCTTCACCGTGATCGCTGTTCAGCTCGAAAAGGCGCTCTTTCCGTCGAAACATGGCCTAAAGTTGCCCCCCACCGGTGCGATGCATGGTAGGCTGGGTTCAAAGTCAGCCGCACGATAGCGCGCGCCAGGAATTTTGAGGCATCCGATGAACGACGAACCGAAAAGCGCCGCGGAGATGAAAGAGATCAGGCTGAACCGGAAGCTTGCTCAGGATGCCGAAGGCATCAAGGCGATGGCGGATATCGCAGCCGCCGACATCGCGATACGAAAGAGGACTGCGAACCTGCGCGCGATCCGGTTGGCAAAGGAAGCCGCCGACCGCGACAAGCCCGTGGAACCCAAGGCCAAAGCCGGTCTCAAGAAAAAGAAGACGAAATGACAAAAGAGGATCGCAATCGCGCCGATGCGCGTTTCAACAGGGTTGCACAGGCGGCGAACGAAGCCAAAACCGGCAAGACCGAGCGTGATACGGCGGCGAAAGCCATTCTCGACAACATGGCGAAGCTGAAAGCGTTGCGGCTCGCCCGAGAGGCCGCCGAACCGCCGCAGCCTGCCGCAACGGTCAAAAAGACGCGCGCCAGGCCAAAGAAATCTGGAGAGAAGGGCCCGGCACTGTCGGATTGGCTGGCGGGTCAGCAAAGCGGCGGTCGCCGGACCTAAAGCGGCATCAAACCGGCGCGGGCCACTCGATCATCGATCGCGTCTTGGTCGCGGCATCGTAAACCTGCACCTGAAGCATCTGGTACTGATTCTTCAAGGCCATGCCCGCCTCTTCGGCGGCTTCGACAGTCTCGTGGTGCGACTTGAAATGACCGTCCACCACCAGCGAATAGCCGTTGGTCGGCGCTTTGTCGGCGCGGATGATTTTGCGCGGCTGCTGCTCGGCTGCTTCGATCTTCGGCTTTTTCATGATGGCTCCTTGTTGCGCCTCCCTTTACACTGAACACGGGAAAAAGACAGGAAAGATTGTCCGGCCATGACTAATATGCCCGTCAAAGGCGGTGAGATTGAGGTGAGACCAGGTGTCTAAGCAAGACGCCGATACATCCGAAGGAGGGGAATAACATGGGTCAGACCGGCAAAAAGAAAAAACTTCCAAACAAGGACGAGGGCAAATCGAAGAAAACGCAGCCTGTACCTGTCGAGGACGACGACATCGAGGATGGCGACATCGCCACGCCGAAGCGAGACCGCTACGGCGACGACGATCAGCCGTTATAAAGCCCTGCTAGCGGAAATGTTCGCTTTCGATCCGCCGGATGCTTCCGGGAACGAGCAAATGCGCGCCCCAACCCTTTTTCGCCAGAGTGACCGCCCATTCCGGTGCCGCCAGCAGAACGATCGCTGTCGTCACGAGCGGCACGGCGCTGATCCAGTCGAGTCGCACAGGCGTTAACTCCTCAACGCTGTCCGCATATGGTTCAGCGCCCGTCAGCAAACGCCCGCACTCCCGAATAATATCGCGCCGCGAACCGCCGCGCGACGCGCATCCGAGCAGAGCCTGCATCGAAAGGTGTGTCCGGACACCCTCGCGGCTCTCAGGCGCCGTTGCGGGCGTTTCTCCTTTCGAGATCCGAAGCAGCAACCCGACGAGATCGAGACCGGCAAGATAGGCGCTCATCGGTTCGACCAATCGTGGATTGCAATCGATCAAAAGCGGCGTCACGCCATCGTCGGGCAAGACGTAATCGACTGATAACGCCCCGTGCCAGACCAGCTTCTCTCCAATCGTCATCAGGAGGGTGCGCACCTGCGGCCGGCTTACGCTTTGCTTGATCGCCTCGCCGCCACCGGCACCCGCGGCAATTTGCCGGTAGGCATGAAATCCGATCAATTTGCCGCGGCAAAACACGGCTTGCGCCTTCTCGGTCGTGCCGGCGACGAATTCCTGCACCAGCACCTCGTCGGCAAATGCGCCGCCGACGCTCAACTCTCGCAAGGCGCCGTTCAGCTCGCTGTCGTCGCGCACAAGCCAGATGCCGCGGCTCGCAGTACCCACGGAAGTTTTGACGACACTGGGAAACCGGATGGCGTCGCGCAGTTCGCTTGCTGATTTTACGATCACGGTGGCCGGCTGCGGCAAACCTAATTGATCGAGCAGCCGACTGAACCCGGCCTTGCTGTGCGCGGTGCGGTAGCTCGGAAAGCTCGGCAGCGCCAGCCCTGCGCGATCCTCCAGGCGTTCCCGCACACGCGCAAACAGAGAATCCCTGTTCGTGGATCGGCAACAGCACATCGAAAGGCCGCGCAGCCAGCAGGCTCTCGACAAACCTGAGATACCCGGCTGGATCGTCCCGTATTCCCGGACAACGATGAAACGTCCGGACAAATCGCGAGAACCTCGCCAGGCAAAATCGACTGGGGTCGCAGACCTCCACGATATGGCCTGACAACCCCAGGATTGTAATCGCCTCCCGTGAAGACGTGCTGTTTCCTTCGGAAACAAGCACCCGGAGGAGCTTTGGACCAAGCGCGGAATCGGCCATATCGGATCATTCCCGTGTCCGGGGCCTTTGTCTTGCGAATTTAATGACGGATCTCCGTTGTTCCCGCGACCTTGGCGAGGGCTGCCATGCAGCGGTATTCATGGACAAATAACCGGCAGCCGGTAGTTTTGGCGAGGGCCTTGCCGGGCCGTTACTTTCTCCACAGGGTCTCAAATTCGACATGGTCGACGTTCTGGCCGCACCGCAGCAAGCGAAAACGGACGCATCGCTGCGCACGCTGGCCGCGATTTCGACGGCCCATTGGGTCAGTCATTTCCACATGCTGGTGCTGCCGATGCTGTTCCCCTTTCTGAAGGAGCAGCTCGGCGTTGGATATATCGAGCTTGGTTTCGCCTTGACCGTCTTCGCCGTCATATCCGGCCTGACCCAAGCGCCGATGGGCTATCTTGCCGATCATATCGGCGCCCGCAAAATCCTGCTGATGGGCCTTACGCTGGGCGGCTTCGCACTGATCATGCTGGGCCTGCATCTGAGCTATTCCTGGCTGATCGCCAGCGCCGTGCTGCTGGGGCTCGCCAACAGCGTCTATCATCCCGCCGACTATGCGATCCTTTCTGCACACATGGATCCGGCGCGCATGGGCCGCGCATTTTCGATCCACACCTTTGCGGGATTCCTCGGCGGCGCGGTCGCGCCCGCCATTGTCGCCGCGCTGGTCGCTATGACCGGTGGCCACGGCGCCCTGATCGTGGCCGGCGCAGTGGGTCCACTGGTGGCGCTGCTGCTCATTGTCGTCGGCATTCCCGATGCCAGCGCCGCCGACCGCAAGGTCGATGGCGTGCATGAGCCGCAGCAAAGCATCATCACGCCTGCCATCATCGTGCTAACGATCTTCTTCATGCTGCTTAGCCTGTCCAACGCCGGAATCGGCAATTTCGGCGTGGTCGCACTGATGAGCGGTTATGGCGAATCATTCTCGGCCGCCAATATCGCGCTGACGGTGTTTCTCGGCGCCAGCGCCGTTGGCGTGCTGGCTGGCGGCGTTCTCGCCGATCACACGCGACGTCACGGACAAGTCGCCGCCGCGTGTTTTGCTGTTAACGCCGCCATCATGCTTGCCATTGCGACGATCGCATTGCCGTCGCTGCTGTTATTGGCGGCAATGGGAGCGGCGGGATTCCTCGGCGGCGTGATAGCCCCCTCGCGCGATATGCTGGTCCGCAGCGCAGCGCCCGCGGGCGCGGCCGGCCGGGTATTTGGCATCGTTTCCACCGGCTTCAATCTCGGCGGCATCGTCAGCCCGCTGCTGTTTGGCTGGATCATGGACCAGAACTCGCCGCGCTGGGTGTTCGGCGCCTCCGTCGTATTCATGATCCTGACGGTTTTGCTCGCACTTGTCACCGACCGCGGCCCGCAAGAGAGCTTCGATGAGCCCGACGCTAGGCTTATGCAACCCTGAAACTCATCCGCGCCGGTTGACAGCATCGCGAGACGACCCATGATGCGTCAAGAGATTTAACCTCGGGATGAAACGCCATGACCGACAACCCAGATCTCGTCATCCGCGGCGGCAGCATCGCCGACGGTCTCGGCGGCGAATTGTTCGAAGCGGATGTGGCGATAGCAGGCGGTCGCATTGTGGAAGTCGGCCGGGTCTCGGGCAAAGGTGCCGAAGAGATCGACGCCCGGGGCAAGCTGGTCGCGCCAGGCTTCGTCGACCTTCACACTCACTATGACGGTCAGGTTACCTGGAGCCAGGACATCACACCCTCGTCGCAAAATGGCGTCACCACCGCCATTATGGGCAATTGCGGGGTCGGTTTCGCGCCCTGCCGTCCGTCGGATCATCAGCGGCTGATTCAATTGATGGAAGGCGTCGAGGATATTCCCGAGCCGGTTCTGAGCGCCGGATTGCCCTGGGCCTGGGAAAGCTTCCCGGACTACATGGACTGGCTGTCGCAGCGCAACTTCGACATGGACATCGGCGCGCAACTGCCGCACGCAGCACTTCGCGTTTACGTGATGGGCGAACGAGGCGCGCGCCGCGATCCCGCGACACCTGAGGATAACGGCGCCATGGCCGCGCTCGCGGGCGATGCCATGCGGGCGGGCGCGATGGGTTTCTCGACCTCGCGCACCCTCAATCACCGCACCAGCACCGGCGATTACACGCCGACGCTGAAGGCCGGCGAGGATGAACTGACGGCGATCGCCGGCGCAATGCACCGGGTCGGCCGCAGTGTGCTGCAATTCGTGCTCGATCAGGCCAGCATCGACGAAGACCTGCCGATGATGTTGCGGGTGGCGGAGAAAACGCGGTGCCCGATTTCGTTTTCCGTCGCGCAGGCCGACAGGGCGCCCCGGCGCTGGCGCCAAACGCTCGACAGCATCAATGAGGCTTCCGCCCGCGGTCTGTCGATCACCGCACAAATCGCTGCGCGCCCCGTGGGGCTGCTGCTGGGATTGGAGTTATCGCGCAACCCGTTTCAGACCCATCCGAGCTACAGGGAGATCGCAAGACTGCCGCTGGCTGAACGCTTGACGCGCCTGCGTCAACCCGAGGTGCGCGCGGCCATTCTGCGCGAGACCGCGACTGCGACCGACGATCCGCTGTTCTTCCGGCCGAACTACGACAAGATGTATCTGCTCGGCGATCCCCCCGACTACGAGCAGCCGCCGGAAAAATCCCTGGGCGCGCAAGCCCGCCGTCAGGGTCGGCAGCCGGAGGAACTGGCTTATGACGCGATGCTTGGGGATGACGGTCGCGGCATGCTTTACGTGCCGTTCCTCAACTACGCGGACGGCAATCTCGACGCAGTGCACGAGATGCTGCGCGATCCGCATTCAGTGCCGGGATTAAGCGACGGCGGCGCGCATTGCGGCATTATCTGCGATGCAAGCTTCCCGACCTATTTGCTGACGCACTGGACCCGCGACCGCAGCCGCGGCGAAAAGCTGTCGATCCCCTTCGTCGTGGCGGCGCAGTCGCGCAAGACGGCGCTTTCGGTCGGACTTTACGACCGCGGCGTCATCGCGCCGGGCTACAAGGCCGATGTCAACGTCATCGACTACCACAAGCTTCACCTACATCCGCCGAAAGTTCATTATGATCTTCCGGTGGGTGGCCGCCGTTTGCTGCAACAGGTCGATGGCTATGACGCCACCATCGTTTCAGGCGTGGTGACGCAGCGGAACGGGGCAGCAACGGGAGCGCGTCCGGGCCGCCTGGTGCGCGGCGCACAGGGCAGTCTGCACTAGGCCGTCGAGCGATCTCGGACCCGGGATACCTGATGGTCAGGCGAACTTCGGTTGAGTCGCCTGACCGATCAGGCGTGCGCGCTCGGTATTGGGCCAGAGCAGCAGCAGGCCGAGCAATCCAGACACCACCAGAATAACGGCGTTGATCGTGAAGCCGGTCATGTATCCATCGAGCGGCGCTGCCGCGCGCTGGATGACGCTGCCCATCACCGATGGCGCCAGAATTCCGGCGAGCGTGTAGATCGCCCCGTAGATCGCGATCACGGCGCCGCGCTGCTGAACCGGCGTGAACTCCCCGAGCATCGGCGGGCAGACCACATAGATCGATCCGCAGAGGCCTGAACCGACCACCAGAAAGGCGATCTGCCACCCTGCCCCGTCGACATGCGGGAGCACTGCAAGGATCAATCCACCGACGATCAAAGGGAACGCGCCAAGCACCCCGCGCGCGCCGCGTGTTGTAAAGCCGCGTGCCATCATCACCTGTGAAATCCAGCCGGTGAGAAGGACGATCGCGGCACCGAAAACCCACGGCAGGATCGAAATCCAGCCGGCGTCCTTTTGCGAGAAGCCCAGACCATTGATGATGAAAGGCGTGAACCATGTCAGGCCAAGCGACAGCGCCCAATAGGCTCCGAAAGTCGCAGCGCAGCAGCCGATGAAGGTTCTCGACGTCAGAAGCTGGAAATAAGGAACGCGGGGATCGGCCGCCGCCATCGCGACTGTTTGAGTCAGGGGCCCCTCCTTGCCCAGGATCAACCAGGCCACGACCCACATCAGGCCGACGACGCCGAGCGCACCGAAGCCGTAATGCCAGCTATAATTGACGATTACCCAGTTCAGCGCCGGCACCGCGAGGATTACGCCAAACGCCGATCCCTGCGACAGGATAGCGGTCGGAAGAGTTCGCTTCTCATCGGGAAACCATTTGTAGACCGAGTGGGCCGCCACCGAAAAGGCCGGCCCCTCCCCTGCGCCGAGGATAACACGGCAGATCAGCAGGGTTGTGAAACTGACCGTACCGACCATCGGAAACTGCGCCAGCGCCCATATCAACGCCAAGACCAGCAGAACCCAACGGGTAGCGACGCGATTGACGATAAAGCCCACAACGATCGCCGAGATCGAAAACAGGAAGAAGAAGGATGAGCCGAGCAGGCCGAACTGCTCAGGTTCGAGCTTCATTTCGGTCATGATTGGCACGCCGGCCAGGCCGACCACAATCTTGTCGGCAAAATTCACCAGCATGAAGAGAAACAGGAGAAACGTGATCTTCCAGGCGCCTTTGGGCGTCGGCTGCGCTGTCATGGTTTCTCCCCAATTCTTGGCTTGCCGGCCCATGATCGGCCGGACGCATGCTACCTGTGGGATCTCAGGCAATGCAACCGGGCATTTTGGCGCGACCACGCGTGCGCTGCAAACCCGACATCCGCCTGGTACCGCCTTACGCTGCTTCGCAAGCGCCTTGCAACCTGATCACAATCACATCCTCGTCAGGATTGAGATCGTGATCTCCCGCGATGGTCTTGGTATGTTGAGCGACAACCAAAGGGGTTTCAAAAATGAGCCTATCCATCCACCGCCCAGCGCGCGCCATTGGTATCCTTGCCGGGCTTTCGATGTTTGCGATATTCACGGCGGCTTCGGCGATCGCGCAGGAGGCCAAGGCGCCGGACTACGAAGCCATTGTCGCTTCTCCGGACCGCAGCGATGCCGACCGGCAAACCGATCTGCGCCGTCAGCCCGCAAAAATGCTCGCCTTCACCGGCGTGAGGACGGGAATGAAGGTGCTGGATATGGACGCCAACGCCGGCTACAGCACGGAGTTGCTGGCGCGGGCCGTCGCACCGGCGGGCGTGATTTATGCGCAGGATTCCGCCGCTGTGATAGAGCGGTTTGTGAAGGACAAGTTCGATATCCGCGCCCAGAAGCCCGCGATGAAAAACGTTGTGCATGTCATCCGCGACTTCGACGATCCCGTGCCGCCTGACCTCGGCGGGCTCGATCTGATCACGTTTTTCTTTGCCTACCACGATGTGACCTACATGCCCGTCGATCGTGCCGAGATGAACCGGAAGATGTTCGCGGCGCTGAAACCCGGCGGCCTTCTTGTTATCGCCGACCATTCCGCGCGGTCCGGCGACGGCACGACGGTTGCGAAGACACTGCATCGCATCGAGGAAAGCGTCTTGCGCCAGGAGATCGAGGCGGCCGGATTCAAGCTGGTGGCCGAAGCCGATTTCCTGCGTCATCCCGAAGATCCGCGGGACGCGGCGGTGTTTCGTCCGCAGATACCGACCGATGAATTCGTGCTGAAGTATCAGAAGCCGCTGTGAGGCAACGCCTGCGCTTCGCATGGCAACCGGCAACCAGACCGTGCTGAGCGTTCGCAATCTGACCAAGACCTATCGGTCTGCCGGAGAGCAGGTTGTGGTGCTCCGCGGAGTGAACCTGGGTGTCGCCGCGGGCGAACGCGTTGCGCTGACCGGAGAATCCGGCAGCGGCAAGAGCACGCTACTGCATCTGATTGCCGGGCTGGACCGGCCCGACGGTGGTGAGATCAGGCTCGCCGACACCTGCGTGTCGGATCTCACCGATGCCGGCCGGGCGGCATTGCGTCGCGACCGGCTGGGTCTGGTATTTCAGCAGTTCAACCTGATCCCGAGCCTGAACGTCGAAGACAATCTCGTGTTCCAGTCTCGCATTGCCGGACGCCACGATGCCGCCTGGCATGGCGAACTTGTGGGGAGGCTCGGGCTCGGTGGCTTGCTCAACCGCTATCCCGAGCAATTGTCCGGCGGCCAACAGCAGCGCGTCGCAATCGGCCGCGCGCTGGCGGTGAAACCGCTTCTCCTGCTTGCCGATGAGCCCACCGGCAATCTCGACGAGGCGACCGCGGATGACGTTCTGGCGCTTGCGCGCGACCTGGTCACGCGAACCGGCTGTGCCTTCCTGATGGTGACCCACAGTACGCGCCTCGCGGCCACGCTCGACCGCCAGATAACCCTCAGCGCGGGACTGATCGCATGAGCCGAATCATCTGGATTCTCGCGGTTTTGTTGAGTCATTGGCGGCGGCATCCAATGCAACTCGCAACCTTGCTGATCGGACTAATTTCCGCGACCGCGCTGTGGAGCGGCGTGCAGGCGCTGAACCAACAGGCCCGCAGCAGCTACGATCGCGCGGCCGCAACTTTCGGCGGCGCGAGAACGGCTGCCCTGGTCGGCCGCAACAGCGCGACATTCTCGCAGCAGCTCTTTGTCGATCTGCGCCGCGCCGGCTGGCCGGTGTCTCCCGTTCTCGAAGGCCGGATTCAGATCGGCGGCCGGTCATTCCGGCTACTGGGAATCGAACCCGTCACGCTGCCCATCGAGGTGGGGAATGCGCCCACGATCGGAAAAGCAGATTTGCAATCGTTTCTGACGCCGCCGGGAGAAATGCTGGCGGCGCCTGAAGTACCCATCGATCTCGGCCTTCCGGAAGGCGCATCGCCGCAGGCGACCGACGGCACTTTGCTGCCCCCGCTGCGGGTGCAGCCGCAACTTGTGCCGGGTGTGCTGGTGGTCGATATCGGTATTGCACAGCGGCTGCTCAAAATGCCGGATCAGATTTCCCGCCTGTTGGTCGGCAATGCCAAAGGCAAGCGCGCGCCCCTCGAAAGTATCGCAGGCGACAAGCTGCGCATGCTCGAACCGGATGCGGAGAGCGATCTCGAACGCCTCACCGACAGTTTTCACCTGAACCTGACGGCTTTCGGCCTGCTGTCATTTGTGGTCGGACTGTTCATCGTCAATTCGGCGATCGGGCTTGCATTCGAGCAACGTCTGCCGATGCTGCGGACGCTGCGCGCCTGTGGAGTTTCCGCGCGCATGCTGAACGCGGTATTGCTCGTCGAACTCGTATCGCTGGCCCTGGTCGCCGGAGTCGCAGGTTTGGTCTGCGGATACATGATCGCAGCGTCGCTGCTGCCGGATGTCGCGGCTTCCTTGCGCGGACTCTACGGTGCGCAAATTCCCGGCCAGCTGACGCTCAAGGGCGAGTGGTGGATCGCCGGCCTTGCCATCAGCGTCGCCGGTGCGCTGGCGGCGGCGACCACAAGTCTCTTGAAGGCGATCCGTCTTCCCGTGCTGACTGCCGCGCAGCCCTATGCCTGGCAACAGGCGCAGCACCGCTGGTTGATACTCCAGGGCGCGCTTGCGCTTACGGCATTTGCGGCCGGGGCGTGCCTTCTATGGTACGGCGATTCCCTGATTTCAGGGTTCGCCGTGCTCGCGGCGTTGCTGCTTGGCGCGGCGCTGGGCCTGCCCGCTATCCTGGAATTGGTGCTGTCTTTCGGCCAGCGGCATTCCCACCGTGCCCTCGCCGTTTGGTTCTGGGCTGACAGCCGTCAGCAGCTTTCGGGGTTGTCGCTGGCGTTGATGGCCTTGCTGCTGGCGCTGGCGGTCAATGTCGGTGTCGGCACCATGGTGGGAACCTTCAGCCGGACCTTTGTCGGCTGGCTGGATGGACGACTGGCGGCGGATGTCTATCTTATCGCCTCGGATGACGCACAGGCTGCCAGGGTCAAGACCTGGCTACGCCAGCGGCCGGAAGTGGAGGCGATCCTGCAGAGCGGCCGGACCGATGCGCAAATCGATGGAGTGCCGGTTGAGATCCTGGGTCTGCCCGATCACGTCACCTATCGCGATCGCTGGCCGCTACTCCAATCCACCGCAAACGCATGGGACCGCCTTCGCACCGGCAATGCAGGGCTGGTGAGCGAACAATTGGCGCGGCGTCTGAAGCTTGTCGTCGGCGATCGGATCGGAATCCCGGCGCGAGGTGGGAACTGGACGCTTGAGGTGGTTGGCATCTACGCCGATTACGGCAATCCAAAGGGCCAGATTGGTGTCAATATCGACGCGCTGATCGGTCAGTTTCCCGAAATCCCGCGAACACGATTGGCTCTGCGCGTTGTCCCTGCGGGGGTACCGGCGTTGATGTCGCTGCTACAGAACAAATTTGGGCTCGATGGCCGCAGCCTCGTGGATCAGGCGACGATGAAGGCCGAAATCGACGCGGATTTTCAACCGGACCTTCGCCGTGACCGCCGCGTTGAATGCCTTCACCCTCGGGGTCGCGGGTGTCGCGTTGCTGACCAGTCTGTTGACGCTTGGCAATTCCCGCCTCCCGCAACTCGCGCCGTTGTGGGCCATCGGAATCACGCGCCGCCAGCTTGCGCTCATCGAGCTCTTGAAGACCATGTCCGTTGCGCTGATCACAGCCCTGTTCGCGCTGCCGCTGGGCTTATTGGTGGCGTGGTGCCTGATCGCGGTGGTGAATGTAAAGGCATTCGGCTGGCGGCTGCCGTTTCATGTCTTCCCGCTGCAATTGCTTGAGCTTCTGGGCGTGGCGATGGCGGCTTCGCTATTGGCTGCGCTGCTTCCCGTCCTCAAACTGGCGCGCATGCAACCGGCGAGCCTGGTCAAGATTTTTGCCGATGAGCGATAATATCCTGATATCGCGCCGTACCTTCACGGGCGGCGTTGTCCTTATGGGGCTTGGCAGCGGACCAGCGCTTGCGCAGGGCTTTGCCGGGCTTGGCAAGAGTGTGGACGGATTTGCGCCTGTCGTCGCCGGCAGGACATTTGCGTTTCCGGCCGATCACGGTCCGCATCCGGACTATCGCATCGAATGGTGGTACGTGACGGCAAATCTGGTGGATTCGACTGGCGCCGTCCATGGCGCGCAGTGGACCTTGTTTCGTCAGGCATCTAGACCCGGCGCACAACAGGAGGGATGGGCCAATCAGCAGATCTGGATGGGGCACGCGGCCGTGACTCGCGCTGACACCCATCGCTACAGCGAAGCGTTCGCCCGTGGCGGCGTCGGTCAGGCCGGCGTCGAGGCAACGCCGTATCTGGCCTGGATCGATTCATGGGAAATGCGCGGGCGCGATCGGATGCGCGACGACACCATCGCGCCGCTTGAACTTACCGCATCGGGCGCAGATTTCAGCTACGCACTGCGGCTTGATGCCGATCGAGCGCTGGTTCTGCAGGGCGATGCCGGCTACAGCAAGAAATCGGAGCGCGGGCAGGCCTCGTATTATTTCAGCCAGCCTTTTTTCAAGGCAACAGGCAGCATTACCATTGACGGCAAACCGGTCGAAGTCACCGGACAGGCATGGATGGATCGGGAATGGGGCAGCCAGCCGCTCGCCTCCGATCAAATCGGATGGGATTGGTTCTCGCTGCACCTGAACTCAGGCGAAAAACTCGTGCTGTTTCGGCTGCGTCAGACCGACGGCAATAGCTATTGCTCCGGCAACTGGATTTCGCGTGATGGGAATACCTGGCAGATCGCATCCGCTGACATCAGCATGACGCCGAAGACCTTGACCGCGCTGGAAGATCGCAAGATCCCGACCACATGGCAAATCGCGATTCCGGTGCGCGCGCTGACGATCGAATGTGCCGCGCTGAATCCCAGGAGCTGGATGGGAACGAGCTTTCCCTATTGGGAAGGGCCGATCAGCTTCCAGGGCAGCCATGCCGGGATTGGATATCTGGAGATGACCGGTTATTGAAACCACTGCAATCGCTCTCAAAAAGGATACTCGCGATGTTTCATTTCACGGCCTTCGTCACCTGCCTTGCCATCCTGTTTTACTTCTTCACTAGCATTCAGGTGTCGAAGGCGCGTGTTGCATTCGGCATCAAGGTGCCGGCCATATCAGGCAATCCTGACTTCGAGCGGGTGTTTCGCGTGCAGATGAACACGCTGGAATGGATGCCGATTTTCCTGCCGTCGCTCTGGCTGTTCGCCGTCTACATCAGCGATCCAATCGCGGCAGCGGTTGGTCTCATATGGATCGCGGGCCGCATCCTTTACATGACCGGCTATTCGCAAGCCGCCGCTAAACGCGGGCGGGGCTTTGGGATTCAAGCCGCCGCAGCGATTTTTCTCTGGCTCGGCGCGTTGGGCGCAATCGTCTGGCGCCTTATTCACGCGTAATCACCGCCGCCTGCGTTTACGAATCCAACAGCAGCGACGGACCGCTGTCCACTTCGGGCCGCGTCACGGAACCGGGGCCGGCGTCGCGCCATGCCCGAAAAATGCCAAACTCGGAACCGGCGAGCGGCCGTTCGTTCGATACGGCGGCCGGCTATTCGCTCGCATCCTTCCTCAGACCACCCTGTCAAATACCGGCTCTGGATCGGTGTCCGCGGCTCGCAGTGACCGGAGCATCAAATAACCCTTGGCAGCGAGGCGATCTTCGTCGCGTTCACCTGTTTGGGCTGCAGCGACGATATATCTGGCAAGCCTGGAGTGGAGGTCCGTTTCGTCTTTCACGAGCGGCATGTTTTTCAAATAACGCTCCAGGACCCGATCGAATACCCTGGCCAGAAGTTGAATCGTATCGGAATCGAAGCGAATTCCGAACCGCTCAGGCGCGAACCGCGTCAACCAGAGGACACCAAAAGCCGCAGCGACCAGGGCCACGGCCACGAAGCCCATTGCAGTCAACTCGCCTCGAGCGAACAAGGCGCTACCTATTCCCGAGCCGATGGCCTGACCAAGGTAAAGTGCCGTATTATTGATTGCCACTGACGCCGTCGCCAGCGCAGGAGCTGCCGCAATCAACCTGACCTGCTGCATTGCGGTTGCGGCAGCAAAGCCGAGACCCCAGATCGCAGCCCCGGCCGCCATCACGGGATATATCCCGGCGCCAGCCGCCCACAATGCCGCGCCAATGACAATGCAGATTATGGAGACGACGGATGTTTTGAACGCGCCCCACACCTGAACAAGCTGAGAGGCACAAACATTCCCAATGAGAGTCATTACTCCAAAAAGCAGGAATACGATCGCGATCTCGCGAGGCGTCGCGCCCGTGAGTTCGGTCAACAGCGGTCCGACAAACGCGATAATGACGAGCTGGCCGGCTGCCAGCAAGCTGGTGATCAGCAACAGCAGCAGAAGCTGATGACTGCGGCCGACCGCCCCCCACGTAGCAAAGATGACAGGAGCTCCTTTAAGCCCCTTTGGCAATCCGACCAGAAGCGCGAGAAAGCCCACCGTGGCGAGAATGCCGACAAGGCTGTAGGCCGCTCGCCAGCCGATTTGCGGCGTCGTTACTGAAATCAACGGCAATCCAACCGCTATCGCCAGCGCCCAGCCCAGCAGCACGGATGCGATTGCCGAGGC
The DNA here is from genome assembly GCA_963732455.1 of uncultured Alphaproteobacteria bacterium. Taxonomy (GTDB): domain Bacteria; phylum Pseudomonadota; class Alphaproteobacteria; order Rhizobiales; family Xanthobacteraceae; genus Bradyrhizobium. The sequence goes on from CAVSZM010000008.1 coordinate 114,314, forward strand.
GCGCTTGTTTTCCGAGACCAATAAGGCCGCGGTACCGGCTGCCAAGGGCGTAAAGGCGCCGGCGAGGGCGAGCATCGCCAGGCGGATCCACAAAAGGCTTGAGAAATTTGGCGCGAACGCGGAAGCCATATGACCAAGCGCAAGCCACAACAGAATTACGCTCAAAAGCACACGTCGCTCGATGCGGCTTGTGATCCAGGCTACCAGCGGCGGCGATATGCAGACGACACCCGCACCGAAGCTGATCAGCAGTCCGACCGTTGCGATCGTGACACCTAGGCCAAAGGAAAGCTCCGCCAACATTCCTGTTGGCAGAAGTATGCTTAGACCAACGACAAAGTTGCCCAGCGCCAAGGCGACAATGGAGAATTGTCTGCGGAACACTCGCGACATCCCAACTGAACGGAGCTGCAACGGCACAGACTCCACTGGCGAGTCCTGGCCGACAACAGCACGCGCCATTGCCGTTAGCTCCAACCGTCCGCAGTCCAAAGCCCGCTCGTACAGATAGTAAACCTGCCTTTGGCGACGATCTCAAGGCCAGCAATCCGCTTTCCTGCCAGTCAGCCATCTGCTGCCTGGCCCGGACCAGGCGGTTCACCAACCATCCGAAAAGTGCGACTGGATGCGTGGCAACGTCAAGATTATCCGCATTCACTGGACCAATTCGATCTCACCCAGCCGCCATTCCCTTGCAAAAAAGTTTCATCACGTTTCTTGAAACGAGATGTCTACATCGCCCGTTTATGATTCCTTGCGATAAAGAAATGCCGTGCTGTCTCGGCTGAGACGGCACGGCGCTGGATAATGCGGAGCGTCGCGAGGAAACAATCAGAGCCGTTTCCTCGTTATTTCGTGAGCGGGCAGCCGCTGTCCTTGGCTGACGGGAACGCCTTGCCACCCGGCACTACGGCAAGCTGCTTGTAGTAATCCCAAGGCTTCTTGGATTCGGACGGCTTCTTCACCTCGAACAGATAGAGGTCGTGCACCATGCGTCCATTGGGCAGTACCTTACCGCCCTGCGCGAACTGATCGTTCACCGGAAGCTCTTTCAACTTCTGTGCGACAGCTTCGGTGTCCTTGGTGCCCGCGGCCTTGACGGCCTTCAGGTACTGCAGCGTCGCCGAATATGTTCCGGCCTGGATCATGTTCGGCATGCGCCCGGTGCGTTTGAAGAAGCGATCCGCGAGTTCACGGCTCTTGTCGTCGCGATCCCAGTAGTAGCCTTCCGTCAGCACCAGGCCTTGAGCGGCTTCGAGACCGAGACCGTGAACTTCGGCCAGTGTCAGCAGCAGTCCGGCGAGCTTCTGGCCACCCTTGACGATACCGAATTCCGCCGCCTGCTTGATGGAGTTGGTGGTGTCGAGGCCGGCGTTGGCGAGCCCGATGATTTTGGCTTTCGAGCTTTGCGCCTGCAGCAGGAATGACGAGAAGTCCGACGAGTTCAAGGGAATGCGGACCGAACCCAGCACCTTGCCGCCCTTTTCCTTGACGAGGTCTCCGGTGTCCTTTTCGAGCGCATAGCCGAAGGCGTAGTCGGCGGTCATGAAGAACCAGGTATCGCCGCCCGCTTCGACCAGCGCGCCGCCGGTGCCCACCGCGAGCGCATGGGTATCGTAGGCCCAGTGAAAGCCGTATGGCTGGCAGGCATCGCCGGTCAGGCGCGATGTCGCCGCACCGACGACGATGTCGATCTTCTTCATCTGCTTCGACAGATCGTGAATTGCGAGCGCGACCGAGGAGGTCGTCAGCTCGGTTATCATGTCCACGCCCTCGACCTCATACCAGCGCCGTGCAATGGCGGTGGCAAGATCGGGCTTGTTCTGATGGTCGGCGGAGATCACTTCAATGTTTTGACCGAGCACGCTGCCGCCAAAATCCTCGACAGCCATCTTGGCCGCCTCGAAGGACCACTTGCCGCCGTAATCGGCATAGACCCCGGACTGATCGTTCAGAATGCCAATCTTGACCCCCTGTGCCGATGCCGGAACTGCAAGCAAGAGGCAGCACGCCGCAATGGCCGTCCCCAACAATCCCGATTTCATATTCGCCTCCTCAAGTTTCTGCACTGAGTATGATATTTAATAACCCGGCGGCTGCCCATCTATTTCAAGTAGGCCAATAGTATTGAAGGGCCGGGCAGCAAGAGGCGACTGTCGCTTCGCTATCCCGTCGAAGTCGGCACTTTCCGGTGCGACGAATCGGCCAGATTGCGGACGATCATGTAGAAGATCGGCGTGAAGATCAGTCCGAACACCGTCACACCCAGCATTCCGAAGAATACGGCGACACCGACCGCCTGACGCATTTCCGATCCCGAGCCGGATGAAACCACCAGCGGCAACACGCCGAGAATAAACGCAAACGAGGTCATTAAAATCGGCCGAAGCCTTAAGCGGCAGGCCTCGATGACAGCCTCCAGACGATCGCGGCCCTGAAGCTCGATGTCGCGGGCAAACTCCACGATCAGAATTGCGTTCTTTGCGGCAAGTCCGACCAGCACCACAAAGCCGATCTGGGTCAGGATGTTGACGTCCTGTCCCATGATCCGCACGCCGACGGTTGCAGCCAGCAGGCACATCGGCACGATCAGGATGACGGCAAACGGCAAGCTCCAGCTGCCATATTGCGCGGCCAGCACCAGGAACACGAACAGCACGCAGATCGGAAATACGTAAAGACCTGAATTGGCCCCGGTGACCTGCTGATAAGACAGGTCCGTCCACTCAAACGAAAACCCGCTCGGCAGCGTTTCGTTTGCCAGCCGCTTCATGGTGTCGATCGCGGTCGCCGAGCTTGTTCCCGGAATCGTATCGCCCTGCAATTCCGCCGCCGGATAAAGGTTATAACGCGCGACACGATCGGGTCCCGATATATCCCGGAAATTTACCACGCTGCCGAGAAGCACCATGTCACCTGCGGCATTGCGGGTGCGCAGGCGGGCGAGATCGGCGGTCTCCTTGCGAAACGGCAGATCAGCCTGCGCAGTGACGTGATAGGTGCGGCCGAGGATATTGAAGTCATTGACGTAGGCGGAGCCGAAATAAGTCTCGATCGCTTCGGTCACGTTCTGGATCGGGACGCCGAGTTTCTGCGCCTTGACCCGGTCGATATCGACGAACACCTGCGGCGTGTTCGCGGTGAACGGAGAAAACACCGCCGTCAGCCCCGGCGCCTTGCGCGCCGCCGCTACAAGATCATCGGTGGCCGCAACCAATAATTCCGGTCCCCTCCCCTGACGATCCTGGATTCGCATGGTGAAGCCACCACCGGTGCCAATGCCGGGGACCGCGGGCGGCGGAATGACGATGATGAACGCACCTTCGATGCCTGCCAGCCGCTTTCGCAATTCGCCGGTGATCACCGCCGCCGACAGGCCCTTTTTCAGGCGGACTTCCGGCTCTTCAAATACGGGAAACAGCGCCGCGGCGTTGCTGGCCTGGGTGCGGGTGGCGCCGGACAGACCGGCCAGTGCCGGTACGCGAACCACGCCCGGCGTATCCAGCGCAATCCTCTCAATCTCGCGGACGACCTCGGTGGTACGCGCCAGCGAGGCCGCGCCCGGCAATTGCACGGCGACGATGACGTAGCCGCGATCCTGCGCCGGAATAAAACCTTGCGGCGTGATGGCCAGCAGCCACCCGGCGCTGCCGATCAGAACGAGATAGATTAAAAGCATCACCACCGAGTGCCGAATCACAAAGCCCGCGGCATTGGCGTAGCCGTGGGCCAGGCGGTCAAAACCACGGTTGAAAAGGCCGGTAAACTTGTCCCAACCCCGCGCAATGAAATTCCAGCCCGCCGGAGCACGCTTCTCTTCATGCGGCTGTAGGATTTGCGATGCAAGCGCAGGAGAAAGCGTCAGCGAACAAAAACAGGAAATCGCCGTGGCCACCGCGATGGTGATGGCGAACTGCTGAAAGAACTGGCCGGAGATGCCGCCCAGAAAGGCGGTCGGCACGAACACCGCGCACAGCACCAGTGCAATCGAGACCAGTGCGCCGCCGACTTCTTCCATGGTCCGAAGCGCCGCGTCGCGCCGGCTCATGCCATCGCGAAGATGCCGCTCGACGTTTTCAACCACCACAATCGCATCATCGACTACGATCCCGACCGCCAGCACCAGACCGAACAAGGTCAGGTTGTTGATCGAAAACCCAAGCGCTGCCATCGCGGCGAAGGTGCCGATCAACGACACCGGGATTGCCACGATCGGGATGATTGCGGGACGCCATCCCTGCAGGAACACCAGTACGACAATGACAACGAGGATCATCGCCTCGTAGATCGTCTTGACCAGCTCGCTGACGGATTGCGCGATGAACTCGGTCGGGTTGTAACCAATATTATATTCGAGCCCGTGCGGGAAATCGGCCTTGAGTTTCGCCATGGTGTCGGAAATACCCTTGGCCGTAGCAAGGGCATTCGAGCCGGGGCGCTGGAACACCAGTAGCGCGACCGCGGTCTTCTTCAGTAGCGAGGTGTTCGTGGTGTAGCCCAGCGCGCCGAGTTCGATCCGCGCCACATCGCGCAGCCGCACCGTGCGGCCGTCGGCGCCCGCTTTTACGACGATGTCTTCGAACTGGTGAGGGTCCTTCAGGCGACCGGTGAAAGTGAGATTCGGCTGGAACGCGCGGTCGGAAATCGGCGGCTCCGCGATCTGGCCTCCTGTGATCTGCAAATTCTGGGCCCGGATCGCCGCCAGCACGTCGCCCGCCGTCATCCCGAGGTCGGCGATCTTGTCCGGATTGAGCCACAGCCGCATCGAGTAATCGCGCGCGCCGAAAATCTGGATGTCTCCGATCCCGTCAAGCCGGAGCAACTGGTCGCGGACCTGAAGCAGCGCATAATTGCTGATGTACAACTGGTCGAAAGTATCGTCGGGCGACAGCATGAACACGACCATCAGCAAGTCCGGACTGTTCTTGCGCGTCACGACACCGTTTCGCTGCACCTCTTCCGGCAGCCGCGGCTGCGCAATCGCGACGCGGTTTTGAACCAGTACCTGGGCCTTGTCGAGATCGGTGCCGAGTTTGAACGTGACCGTGATCGTAAGCTGGCCGTTCGAGGTCGCCTGACTGTAGAGATAAAGCATGTCCTCGACGCCGTTGATCTCCTGCTCGATCGGCGCAGCGACCGTGTCCGAAACGGTTTGCGCGGAGGCGCCCGGATATTGCGTGGTGACCACCACGGTCGGCGGCGCGACTTGCGGATATTCCGCGACCGGAAGCGTGGTGTAGGCGATTGCGCCGACGATCAGCAGCACGATGGACAGCACCATCGCCAGAATCGGCTGATTGATGGAAAGCCGTCCGAGATTCATGTCTTGCTACCGGTCGGGGCAGCGTGCGGGGTCACCTTCGCCCCGACGCGCGCGCGCTGGAGGCCATCGACAATCACGCGGTCTTCCGGCTTCAGGCCCTCGCGGATCACGCGTAAACCCTCATCGAGGGGCCCGAGGATGACCGGCCGGGCCTCCACTGTATTGTCATCCTTGACCACGAAAACGATCTTGCGCGACTGATCGGTCGCGATTGCAGAATCCGGCAACAGCAACGCTTCGTAAGGAGAGCTTCCGATTAGCCGAACGCGGCCGAACTGCCCGGGCAGAATGGAATAGTCCTTGTTCGGGATTACCGCCCGCCCTCGCAGCGTGCCGGTGCTGACGTCCAGTCGGTTGTCGAGGAAATCCACCTTGCCGTCATGGGACGGTTTGGTTTCGCCTGTCAGCGTCACCTGGACGGGATTTGGAGTCTCGCGCGAACTCGCGCGCTTGCCTTCGAAGTAAAGCCGGTTGTTCTTGAGATAGGTCGCCTCATCCATGTCGAAATAAATGTAAATGGGGTCGAGCGAGACGATCGAGGTCAAAAGCGTCGCACCGCCGGCATCGCTGCCTTGCACCAGATTGCCGATGCTCACGAGATGGCGGCTCACTCTTCCGGCGATCGGCGCCAAGACGTGGGTGAACTCGATATCGAGATGCGCGCGCTTCAGCGTGCCTTCGGCCTGCAATATCGCCGCATTTGCCGCCTGCAGCGCCTGGCGACGCTGATCGACAATCGAGTCGGAGACTGCCTGGGTTTGATTTAATGTGAGCGCACGGTCGAGTTCGCGCTTGGCGAGTTCCGCCTTGGCGCGCGCGTCCGAGAGCTGACCGTCCGCCTGCTCGGCGACCGCTTCGAAGGGACGGGAATCGATAATATACAAAAGGTCGCCGCTGTTGACGAAGGCGCCGTCGCGAAACTCGACATCGGTGACGAATCCCCCGACCCGCGCGCGAACCTGAACCTCTTCCACCGCCTCGAACCGTCCGGTGAATTCGTCCCAATCGGTGACGGTGCGTTTTGTAGGCTGTGCGACCGTGACGGGGGGTGGACCGGCCGCCGGCTGCGGCGGCTTGTCGCCACACCCGGACAAGGTCGCTGCCAACAGGACAATCAGCGGCCTGATGTCGCGGAAAAGTTTGAAATTGGAATTTACGCTGTGAGCCAAACGCTCGGGTTCCTCAGTTTCGCTCAATTCCATCTCCTCCGCACTTTCGCCGCAACCAATCGGGGACGGCAGGATCAAGATGAGATCGGGTGCCAGTCTGTTCAAGAACCGGCCGGGATCAAGCAAATTTGTTATGCATCGGCGATGCTGGCATCCAAAACAGACCGAACCGGTCGATAGTGTTGGAATAACCTGCCAGAAAGCGATATTGAGCCGTATGGCGCGTACATCGCGGACGGCACGCCACAGGCAGATCGGACGATCCGAAAACGAGGTCAAACATGTACGCGCCTCCATCACACACGTCGTTCGCCGAGGCCAAGAATATCGATCGCGGCCCCGATCACATCGCGCCGGATTGCGCCGGACAGAATTTCTACACGATCGACCGCGGCCTGCGCGATCTTCTCCAACTTTATCTGGAGCCGGCCGATTTCCGACGGCTGGAACCTCATTTCGATCGCCTCGGCGCGCTCGCGGGCGGCCGCCTGGATGAACTGGCCAAGGTCGCCGACAAACACCCGCCGATCCTGAATGCACGCGACCGCTTTGGCCGCGACGAAGACTGGATCGAGTACCATTCGTCCTACCGCGAAATGGAGAGAATCGCGTTTGGTGATTTCCAGTTTCACGCGATGAGTCATCGCGCCGGAACGCTGGGGATGGATCGTCCGCTGCCTGCGGTGGCTAAATACGCGCTGCAATATCTGTTCGTGCAGGCCGAGTTCGGGTTGATGTGTCCGATCAGCGTCACCGATACGTCGATCCATCTCATTCGGAAATTCGCCGGCACCGAACTCAAAGATTACCTGCTGCCGAAAATGCTGTCGGATGACATGGCGACCCAGTGGAAGGGTACTCAGTTCATGACCGAGCGGGCCGGGGGTTCCGACGTCGGCGCGATCGAAACTACAGCGCGCTGCGAGGACGGCGTGTGGCGGCTCTACGGCGACAAATGGTTTTGTTCTCATGCCGACGCTGACGTCGCGCTGTTGCTGGCGCGCCCGGAAGGCGCGCCCGATGGCACCCGGGGACTCGCACTGTTTGCGTTGCCCCGCCGGCTAAAGGACGGTCGCCGCAACGCCTACCGCATCGTTCGCCTCAAGGACAAATTGGGTACCCGCTCGATGGCGAGCGGCGAAATTCTCCTGGAAGGCGCCGTCGCCTATCTGGTTGGCGATGCCGAGCGCGGCCTCAAGCAGATGATGGAGCAAGTCAACCTGTCGCGGCTCTCTCACGGCGTTCGCGCCGCCGCGATGATGCGGCGCTGCGTCAACGAGGCGCTGGTTTGCGCACGCACGAGGGTGGCCTTCGGCAAGACAATTATCGAATATCCCCTTCTCCGCCGCCAGCTTCTGAAGATCGCCGCCCCGGTCGAGCAGGCGCTCTCGATGTTCCTGTTTACCGCAAGCGCGATGGATCGCGCCAATGCCGGCTCGCAGGAAGCCGAGAGCTCTTTGCGAATTCTCACGCCGCTGCTCAAGTTCCGCGCCTGTCGCGACAACATACCGGTGGCGACCGGCGCGATGGAAATCCGCGGCGGCAACGGCTACATCGAGGAATGGGTGCATGCGCGACTGATCCGTGATGCGCACATCGGCGTGCTCTGGGAAGGCACCAGTAATATCAACGCTCTCGATATCGTCACGCGCGCGGTCGGCAAGAGTTCGCGCCCATCGAACGCTCGACGTCGCCCTCAAGAGATTGCTTGATGAAGCCACGCTTATCCCGGCGGCTTTCCGGGATCGCTTGCGCGTTGCGCTCGATCGGACCGTTGCCTTCGCCGAACGCGCCGCCGCCGATCCCGCGCTCGAAGAGAGCGCGCGGCAAGTAGCCAGTGCGCTCTATCACATCACAAGCGCCATCCTGATGACGCGGGAAGCAACCCAGCCGGGAGCCGATGCGCGCCGCGCGCTATATGCGAGGTTCGTCCTCGAACATCGCCTGAGCGCGCAAGATCCTCTTGCGCCACGACATGGCGATTGGGAACGCGAAGCCGCGGAAATTTTATTTTCGGAGCGGCAGATTTCGATCGCCGAGATCACCGGGTTGCTTGAGCGTTAATCCGTCGGCGCGTCGAAGACGCGAATCCGGAATCTCGAGATTCCGGGGTCCGCTCGCCGGCGCTCGCGTTCGGGAATGACAGCTCAGGCGTCGCCGCCACTCAGATAAGCTGGTCCGTCAGCATCTCCGGTTCGGGCACGGTTGCTTGAAATGCGGCAGTGGTCTGCAAGCGCTCCGCCAGATTGTCGAGCCGGCCGCAGCCAAGGCCGGCGAAAAAACGCGGCCGCTTGGCGCGCCCGAACAGCCAGAACACCGCCACCGTGATATCGGCCTGAGTCATCTCTGCGCCCGTGAACCATGGACCGGCATGGGCCGCATCGAGCCAGGTGAAACCGTCACGCACCTGCTTGTCGCACGCCGCAAGCCACGGCTGATGCCATGCCTCGCGTGGCCGGAAGTGCCGCTCGTAGAGAGCGGCGACCAGCTTCTCATTGGCGCCAAGCGCCACCGCCAGCAGTGCAAGTACACGCCGCCGTGCCGGCCCCGAAGCAGGCGTCAGTGATTGATCCGGCCCCGCCAGGCCATCGAGATAATCGAGGATAGCGGCGCTATCGATCAGCATTTCGCCGTCATCGAGCCGTAATGCAGGTACGCGGCCGATCGGATTGAACCTGGCCAATTCCACCTTGTCCGGGCCAAATGGCATCAATGGCGTGTGCAGATATTCGATGCCGTAGAGCCGGAGCGTCACCGCCACGCGCCGCACAAACGGCGACGCATAGCGGCCGTAGAGAACGAGGTTGTCCGGTTTAGGGAGCATTTTGGGGTTCCCCTCCTCGCACTTACTCCGCTAAATTGTTTTCAAGCTACAACAAAACCAAATCCCCCGGGGAGGACAATCGTCGTGCACAAGGGACGCGTCGTATTTGGCGCCATGGACGAAGTGATTTTCGGACGCCCGGCTGCCGAGGCGGTCGTCGCGCAAATGGACCGGCTGGGCACCAGCCGCGCATTTCTGATGGTGAGCGGCAGCCTCAACCGGCAGACCGGCGAGATCGAGAAGATCCGCAAAGCCCTTGGGTCTCGCTACGTCGCGACATTCGATGCGATGCCGCCGCACACACCCCGTGAGGCCGTCGTTGCAGCCGCCGAGCAAGCCCGTGCCGCCAACGCCGACCTCATTGTCACGGTAGGCGGGGGCTCGATCACGGACGGCGCCAAGGCCGTGCAGCTCTGCCTCGCCAACAACGTTCGCGCCGTCGAGGACATCGATAAAATCAAGGCAAACAAGGGCGTCGCGCCGCCCATGAACGCACCAAAGGTTCGTCAAGTCAGCGTGCCGACGACCATCGCCGGAGGCGAGTTCAGTGCCATCGCCGGCGTCACCAACCAGCGTACCAAGGTCAAGGAAATGCTGCGCCACGAGCTGGCAATGCCGCGCGCCGCAATCCTCGATCCGGCCGTGACCGTACACACGCCCGAATGGCTGTGGCTTTCGACCGGCATCCGCGCCGTCGACCATTGTGTCGAAGGCCTGTGCTCGCGTGAGGCCCACCCTTACGCCGACGCCCAGGCGCTGAAAGGACTTTCGATGCTGGCACAGGCGCTGCCGCGGGTGAAGGCCGACGCCGGCGATCTCGATGCCCGGATGGAATGCCAGATCGGCACCTGGCTCTCGATGGGGCCGTTGTCAGCGGGCGTGCCGATGGGAGCAAGCCACGGCATCGGTTATGTGCTCGGCGCCGTGTACGACGTGCCGCACGGATTTACCTCCTGCGTGATGTTGCCGTCGGTGATGCGCTGGAACAGATCCGAAAACGCAGAGCGACAGGCGCTGGTGTCCGCGGCGATGGGACAACCGGGCAAGGATGCCGCTGGCGTGCTGGACACTTTCATCCGCGGTCTCGGAATGCCACGCAGCCTGCAGGATGTCCGAATTGGCCCGGAGCATTTCGACCGGATCGCGGAACAGGCGATGGGAACGCCCTGGATTCCGCGAAACCCGCGCAAGATCGTTAGCCCCGCGCAGGTGCGCGAAATTCTCCTTCTGGCTGCATAGGGGCGTTGGAGACACGATGTACACCGGCAAGCATGCTCATCTCCGTCCGCTTCAACCCGCTTTCGTCATGGCGAACTCCGGCGAGACCGTGACCTTGCCGAGCTGGAGGCGCGCAGCAATCGTCTGGCGCACCTGCTTCGCAATCGCGGTCTGAAGCGGCTCGACCATTATGCGATCTTCATGGAGAACAACAGCCGATATCTCGAGGCCTGCGGCGCGGGCGAGCAGTCAGGATTATATTACACCTGCGTGAATTCGTACCTGACGGCGAGCGAACTCGCCTACATCGTCGCCAACAGTGAATCCCGTATCCTCATCACGTCAGTCGCAAAACCTGACGTCGCGCGCGAGGTCCTCAAGGAATGCCCGAAGGTCGAGCTCTGCATCGTTGCCGATGGCGGCGGAGAAAGCGAGCGCATCGTTGGACTGCAGCAAGCCACTGCCGGGCTTCCCAAGACACCTATCCCCGAGAGTCCATCGGCGCCGCCATGCTATATTCGTCGGGCACGACCGGCCGGCCGAAAGGCATACTGCGGACCCCGAGCGTTATCTCGAACTGATCGAGAAATGGGGCGTCACCCACAGCCCGCTGGTGCCTACAAGCGGCCGCTGAGAGACCGTTACTGGGGCGACAAGACGTCGCGAATCCCGTGACGTTGCCGGTCGCTTCGGAAACTCACCCGCCCTCAGCCCCGCCGTCGAGAACGTCGCCGAACAGTTGCCACCGTTCGCCCTTGAAGCGCATCAATTGCAGCTGTTCGATCGGCTGGAAATCGTCGGGTCCGGTCGTGATCGTCACGCCGGGAAGCAACCCGCCTTGCGCCAGCTTCTTGAGGCTCGCGGCCTGCTTCATGATGTTCTCGCGGGTAAGATTGTCGCCGCATCTCTTGAGAACTTCAACCATGGTCTGCGCCATGTTGTAGCCGGTCAATGCCGAGGCATCGACCCGGTTTGCCTCCGGCAGGTATTTGGCCAGCAATTCGTCGAACGCCTTGATGCCGGGATCGCCGACCCATTGAGGATCGCTGGCATCCTTGGCGTAGGCCGCCGAGATCACATCCTGGGAATATTCAAGCCCGGCGGGACGCATGACGGTCGCGGTTGAGGCGCTGACATTCGATACGATCGTTGTGGGTTTCCAATTCATCTCGCCGACCTTTTTGATAGCCTGCGCGCCGAATTTGGGAGTGGTAAAGAAGACGATGACTTCCGGGTTAGACGACTTTAGCCTGACGACATGGGAATCGATGGTCGGTTCGGCCACCTCGTAGCTTTCTTCCGCGACGATGCGCGAGGGGTCGCTGCTTAGACCGTCCTTCAGCCCCTTGAGGTAGTCCTTGCCCATGTCATCGTTCTGGTAAAGCACTGCGATCCTTGCCGCAGGCTTTTCCTTGGTCAGATACTTCGCGTAGATGCGGGCTTCGCTTTGGTAGCTGGGCAGCCAGCCCATGGTCCATGGAAAGTTCTTCGGATCGTTCCATTTGGTGGCGCCGGTAGCTACGAACAGTTGCGGCACTCGCTTCGAGTTGACGTATTTCTGTATCGCGGAGTTCGATGCCGTTCCAAGCGTACCGAAGAGCAGCAGCACCTCGTCGCTCTCGATCAGCTTGCGCGCCTGCTCGACCGCCTTGGGCGGACTGTAGGCGTCGTCATAGGAGATGAAATTGATCTTGCGGCCGTTGATGCCACCGTCATCATTCACTTTCCTGAAGACAGCGGCCATTGCTTTTCCAACGGTGCCATACGCTGACGCGGGGCCGCTATAGGGGGAGATATTTCCGATCTTGATCTCGGTGTCGCTGGCGCCCGTGTCGTATTTCTTCTGAGCGAGCGCCGCGCTGCCGGTTCCGGCGATAACGATTGCGGCGAGCAACATTGTCACCATGTGCCGTCGGATGATATTGGGCATTTCGTGAACTCCAAAGCCGTTTCTTGTATGCCTTGCGTCAGATGCAAAGCTCCCTTGATCGCCTTCGTTGATCCGGAGGGTTCCCATATTCGCCGTTTTCTGGCGTCCTGCAAGCTCGCGCCGATGTCGTGCCAACCTTGCAAAGACCGTCAAACCTTGGCATATCCTTCGAGTTGGTCGACTAACGCGCGCCTTCAGGCTTTGTCGCAAACCAGATGACATGGTGCGCACCGCTCCGCTTCGCCGTGGCGCGCACGCCGACCTCGTTGACATCGAAGCCGGCGTCGCGAAGGCGTCTGGAAAATGATGAGTTTGGCCCCGACGACCAGACGGCCAGCACGCCTCCCGGGCGCAATGCCCTGCGGATCGCCCTCAGTCCCTTCAGATTGTACAGCGCATCGTTGGCTCTTCGAATAAGGCCCTCCGGGCCGTTGTCGACATCGAGCAGGATCGCATCGAACGCCGACGGATGGGATTGAATCACCTCAATGACGTCGGCCTGCCGAATGCTCGCGCGGGGATCGTCAAGACTTTCGCCGAACACATCTGCCATCGGACCTCGCGCCCACGCAATTACGGCGGGCACAAGCTCGGCCACCATGATCCGCGCCTCGGATCCCAGCATGGCAAGCGCGGCGCGGAGCGTGAACCCCATGCCCAGCCCGCCGATCAATAAATGCGGACGCTTGACCCCTTCGATTCTTCTGCAGGCGAGGGTGGCGAGCGCCTCCTCAGACCCACTGAGGCGACTGTTCATCAATTCGGTCTGGCCCAGCATCATGGAGAATTCCGTGCCTCTTCGCATCAGACGAAGTTCGACGTCTGCGCCGGGCACGCGTGCGGTATCGATCTGCAACCATGGAATCATGCGGTGCGTCTACGCTATCCCAGCATCTGCGTATCGCCGCAGATCGAGATCGCCTGACCGGATATCGTCTTGCCGCGTGGGCTGCACATGAACAAAATCTGATCGGCGATCTGCTCCGGCGTCACATAGTCCTTGATCGAGGTATAGGAAAAGGCGGTACGCTCCATCTCTGCATAAGAAATCCCGCGCTGCTGCGCCTTGGCCTCCAGGACGCGGCGCTGCCGGTCGCCGGCGACGAGGCCCGGCAGGATTGCATTGACGCGGATATTGTCCGGCCCGAGTTCGACCGACAGCGATTTGGTGAAACCGATCACGCCCCATTTCGCAGCCGCATAGGGCGTACGCATCGCAAAGCCGAGACGGCCCGCGGCTGATGAGATATTGACGATCGACGCGTTCTTGCTCTTGCGCAACTGCGGCACCGCGAGCCGTGTGCAGTTGAATTGCCCGGTCAGGCAGATTTCCAGACAGCGATCCCAATCTTCCGGATTCATCTCCTCGACTTTTGCCGTCGGTCCGGCGACGCCGGCATTGTTGACGAGTACGTCGAGGCCGCCGAGTTTGGCCATGGCGTCGGCGAACAGATTTTTAACGGCGGAGCGGTCGGAGACGTCGCAAGGCGTCCACGTGATCGCCGGATCGCTGGAGGCGAATGCAGACAAGGCCATCTCATCGACATCGCAGATGTGAGCCCTTGCGCCTTCGCCGGCGAAGCGGCGCGCGATCGCAAGCCCGATGCCGTTAGCGCCGGCGGTTACCAGCACGCGCAAACCCTTGATATCGAGATCCATGATCGCTCCGAAATGTCGGTTGTCAGTCGGCAAGTCCGCCGCGAGACAAAATGAAGTCGGCCGCACCGCCAATGTCGGCTTCTATTCCCTTCAGCGCCGCAGCGGCATTGCCGGCAGCGATCGCCCGGCGCACGTCTGCATGAAATCTGATCGCGTCGCCTTTTGCCAACCGCTCGGGGTTGGCGCGCAGATCGAGATTGATCACCGGTCCCGCCTTGAGCCAGAGCGCGCGGATGATTTCCACCAGGATCGGCGAGTGCGCCGCTTCATATACCGAAAAATGAAACGTCTTGTTGAGTTCGACGGCGCGCGGCAGGTCTGGTGCCGATGACAGGCTCTCCAGCTGCATCGACTTTTCCGCGCTCGCGATGGATAACAGGTCGCCCTTGTCCCGATGCAGCGCAGCTTGTGCCGCCGCGTGGCCCTCGATCGCGATACGCACCTTGGTAAGATCGCGAAATTGCGCCGCGGACATCGGCGGCACGCGCACCGCCCGGTTAGGCGTCACTTCCAATGCTTTGTCGGCGACGAGCCGCGACACCGCCTCGCGCACCGGCATGATGGAAACGCCGAGCACATCGGCCGCTGCCCGTAGTGACAGTTTTTCTCCCGGCGCAAGGCGGCCGGAGATCAGAAGATCGGCTAATTTAGCGTAAGCACGCTCACCCAGTGTCTGACGGTCGAGCGGCTCCACCAGGTTGAGCGCGGCGGGCAAATTCAACGCAGGTCTCCCATGCTGCCCGGGTATTTCCAGAGAGGACTCGACAACGGCTTGGTCTTTTGCAACTCTAACTGTGATCACAGATCACGGCAAGCGGGACAAAGCGCTCCTGACAGCGCGGCGCGAGCCGGATAACAAACAGCCGCGTAGCGCGGCCGTATCAGGGAGACGAAGGCTGATGTCGAATAACAAAGAATTCACGCGCCGCGGCCTGTTGAAGACCGCCGGCGGCATTGCGCTGCTGTCGGGAATTTCCGCGCCGGCGATTTTGCGCGCGCAAACCGCCGACGTCATCAAGATCGGCCACTTGACGCCACGCACCGGCTTTCTCGGACCGCTCGGCGAGTACGCTGTGATGGCGGTCGATCTCGCGGTGGAAGAAATCAACGCTTCAGGTGGCATGATGGGGCGCAAGGTCGAACTTTTGAAGGAAGATTCGGTCAATCCACAAACCGCCTCGACCAAGGCAGAGCGGATGATCGAACGCGACAAGGTCGCCTGCATCATCGGCGAGATTTCGTCGGCGTCGTGCCTGACCATCGCGCAGGTCGCTTCGCGCAACAAGGTCTTGTACATCAACACCGGTGGCAATTCAGATGCGCTGCGCGGCAAGGACTGCCAGCGCTACATGTTCCACGTCGAATCGCAGAATTCGATGTATGTGAAAACCGTCGGCCGTTCGTTCCTGCGAGACGGACTGGTCAAGGGCAAGAAATGGTACTCGCTCACTGCCGACTATGCCTTCGGCCATGATCTCTTGAAAGTCTCCAAGCGTTTCATGGAAGCCAATGGCGGAAATTTCGCGGGCGACGATCTGGTGCCCACCGACGCCACCGATTTCTCCGCTTACCTTTTAAAAATCCGCGAGGCCAAGCCCGATCTGGTCGTGATCAATCTTGCCGGCAACCAGATCACCAACTTCCTCAAGCAATATGCCGAGTTCGGCCTCACCTTCCCGGTCGGCGGATTCGGTTTCGACACCGCGCTGGCCTGGGCGGCCGGCAAGGGCAACTTTGTCGGCACCTGGCCGGTGGTCTGGCATCATCTCCTGGACACGCCCGGCAGCAAGGCTTTCGTCGCGACCTTTACCAAAAAATATTCCAAGCCGCCGGAGAACCAGGCGTGGGGCGACTACATCGCGACCAAGATCGTGGCGCAGACCGTCAATGAGCTCAAATCCGTGGAATCGCCGAAGATCATCGAGCATTTCGAGAAGGGTGCGAAGTTCGATCTGCTGAAGACGCGGCCGGGCTACTTCCGCGCCTCGGATCACCAGCTGATGCATGAAATGTATGCGGTCACCGCGCTGCCCGCCGACAAGATCACGAATCAGTGGGACATCTTCAGCTCGAGCCCGGCGGTGCCGGGCCCCACCGAAGATCTGGAAGTGATCGCCGCCACAAAGGAAGAAAACAGCTGCACTTTCGCGACCTGATCGACTGACGTTCCGCGTCTCTCCGGGATTTCCGGAGAGACGCTTATATTGTCCGCCAAGCTCGTTCGTAACTCTCACTGGCGCGCAGCCCGCGCGTATTCCGCGGAGCCTGAGCGATGTCCGCCATGTTGTTAGCGCAGCAAATCCTCAACGGATTGCTCGACGGCGTCTATTATCTCCTGATTGCGCTCGGCCTGTCGCTGATCTTCTCGCTCGGCGGCATCGTCAATCTCGCGCATGGCGCATTCTATGCGATCGGCGCCTATCTCACGCTGGTGCTATCGCCCTATCTCGGCTTCGGCGGGTCATTCGTGGCGGCGCCGGTTGCTGTCGCCCTGCTAGGCGTGGTGATCGAACGCACGCTGTTTCGCCGATTCTATCGCTCCGACCCGATCCTCTCGCTGCTGATGACATTCGGTCTCGCCATGGTGGCGGAGCAGGTCTTAAGGATGATCTTCGGCGCGCCGCCGCTGTCCTATTCCATACCGCCCTGGCTGCGCGGACAGGTCGCAATCGGCAGCTTCATCTATTCGTTTTATCGCGTGGTCCTGCTCGGCATCGCCGCTACCTGCATTGCCGGCCTGTGGCTTCTGTTGCAAAAAACGTCATTCGGCCGCGTGGTGCGCGCCGGCGTGCAAAATCCGGACATGGTCGGCGCGCTCGGCATTTCGTTGCAGCCTTATATGTCGGCGGTAGCGGCGCTAGGCAT
Source organism: uncultured Alphaproteobacteria bacterium (assembly GCA_963732455.1). GTDB lineage: Bacteria > Pseudomonadota > Alphaproteobacteria > Rhizobiales > Xanthobacteraceae > Bradyrhizobium. The sequence continues at coordinate 131,302 of CAVSZM010000008.1, forward strand.
CGGCCTTGCGGGACTGGCCGGTGTGCTGCTGGCGCCGATCTATTCCATCCACCCGGCGATGGGCCAGGAGATCATCACGCCGGCCTTTGTCGTCGTGGTCATTGGCGGCCTCGGATCGTTCTGGGGCGTCGTTGCCGCGGCGTTGCTGGTCGGCCTCGTAAAAGGCGTCATGGTCGGCATCGGCTATTCCGCGGCTTCCACCGCGGCGATCTATCTCCTGATGCTGCTGGTGTTGCTGTTCCGGCCGCGCGGCCTGTTCGGCGAGCGCATCACGCGGTTCGAGTGAGGCCCAACAGATGTGGAAGCACCTGCCAATTCCCCTGCTGATTGCCGCGCTCGGGCTCATCGTGCTGCCGCCGGTGCTGCTAGCGCTCGGCCTCACCATGACCTCGGCTACCGAAGTCGTAACTTACGCGATGGCCTGCATGGCGCTGAACATTCTGGTCGGGCATACCGGCCTCGTGTCATTCGGCCACGGCGCCTGGTTCGGTCTTGCGGCCTACGCGGCAGCACTGATCCAGCGCAATCTCATGCCCGGCTCGTTTTTCGGCCCGACCATCGCCGGCGTTCTGATCGTGGCGGCTGTGGCTTTCGCATTCGGTTTCCTGATTTTAAGGCGCCGCGGCGTGTATTTCTCGCTGCTGACGCTGGCGCTGGCGGCGATGCTTTATGCGGTATCGTTTCGCTGGACCGAAGTCACCGGCGGCGAGAACGGTCTTGGCGGCATCACACGACCGACGCTGCTCGGCTTCAACCTGGAATCCTCCACCGTCTATTACTGGTTTGTAGCGCTCATCGCATTCCTGGTGCTGGTTCTGTTGTTGCGCTTTCACAATTCGACCGTCGGCACCGTGCTGGTGGCGATCCGCGAGAACGAGCAGCGCGCGCGCTTTCTCGGCTATCCGACCAATCGCTACAAGCTCGCCGCGTTTGTGCTGTCCGCCGCCATTACCGGGCTTGCCGGCATACTCTTGCTTTACCAAAACCGCATGACCTCAGCCGATCCGATCTCGGTGTCATTCTCCGGCGATTTGCTGGCGATGGTCGTGATCGGCGGCATGCGCAGCTTTTTGGGGCCGGCGCTCGGCGCGCTGTTCTTTATCCTGTTCCGCGAATTCCTCGGCATCTACACCGAGAACTGGCTGTTCTGGTTCGGCCTGGTGTTCGTCGCTTTCATCGTTTTTTCCCCGACCGGCCTGGTCGGCGTCGGCGAGCGGCTGATCGCGCCGTTCCGGAAGAAGACGGTCGAAGATGCCGCGATGTCGGCGCGCCGGATCGAAGTGCTGCCGCTGCCGGAATTCCTGCGGCCTAAATCTCACATCGACGGCTCGGTGCTTTCCGCCCGCCACATCGTCAAAAGTTTCGGCGGCATCAGGGCGGTGCAGGGCATGGATATCTCGATTGCCGACCGCACGCTGCACGCACTGATCGGCCCTAACGGCGCCGGCAAGACCACGGCTTTCAATCTCTTGTCCGGCATGTTTCCACCGGACGAAGGCACGGTATCGCTGATGGGCCAGCCGATCGCCGGCCATACGCCCGAAGAGATCGCCCACGCCGGCATCGGCCGATCGTTCCAGATCACCAACCTGTTTCCGGGGCTGAGCGTCGGCGAGAACATTCGCCTCGCCGCGCAAGCCCGGCATCCCCGCCGCTTCGATCCGCTCACCAACGCCTTGTCGATTGATGCGATCAATGACGAGACCGATGCCACCATCCGCTATCTCGGTCTTGCCGGCATCGAAAAGGCTGAAGCGGGCATGTTGTCGTATGGCGGCCAGCGGCTGCTCGACATGGGCGTGGCGCTCGCCACCGCGCCGCGCGTGTTGTTGCTGGACGAGCCGCTCGCAGGCCTTGCCGCGGCGGAACGCGAGCGCATCGGCGCCATTATCAAACGCATTTCGACGGACCTGCCGGTGCTGCTGGTCGAGCACGACATCGACCGGGTGTTTCAGCTCGCCGATCAGGTCACCGTTATGAATGAAGGCCGGGTGCTGCTCGATGGTTCGGTTGAGGACGCGCGCGCCAGTCCGAAGGTGCAGGAGGTGTACATCGGCTCCGGTGCGACCGAGATCGCCGCGCGCCCGCGCGAAACCGCCGCCCGCGTCAACGCGCTGCTGACGGCAACGCATGTCGATACGTTCTACGGCAAGAGTCACATTCTCAACGATGTAAACTTCACGCTGCACGAAAACGAAATCATCGCACTGCTCGGCCGCAACGGCGCCGGCAAATCGACGCTGCTGAAGACCCTGATCGGGATAGCGCCGGCGTCGAACGGAACGATCAGACTGGCGGACAGCGAACTGGTAGGGCTCTCGTCCGCGCAGTCAGCCCGTCTCGGCATCGGCTACGTGCCGCAGGGCCGCGGCCTGTTCGCCGGCATGAGCGTCGAACACAATCTTGAGCTTGGCGGGCTGAAGCGCCAGACCGGCAACGGCGTGCACTGGACGCGCGAGCGCATCTACGAATATTTTCCGCGTATTCGTGAACGGCTCGACAGTCCGGCGGATTATCTCTCAGGTGGCGAGCAGCAGATGGTCGCGGTGGCGCGCGCGCTGTCGGGCGACGTGCGGGTGCTGCTGCTCGATGAACCCTTCGAAGGCCTCGCGCCGACCGTGGTGGAGCAATTGTTCGAGACATTCGACCGCCTGCGCAAGGAAATCGCCATCATCATCGTCGATCACAATCTCGACCTGGCGCTGGCATTATCCGATACCACCGTGGCGCTGGAGCGCGGTCAGGTGATCTATCAGGGAGCGTCCAAGGCATTGCGCGACGATCTCGACTTGCGTCGCAAGGTGCTCTGGCTGTGAGAGACGGACGATGAGAAGAGAAAATGGCAAACACTGAACGCAACGTCGCCATCGTCGGCGTCGGCCTGATCGGGCGCGCCTGGGCCGCGATCTTTGCCCGCGCCGGCTGGAACGTGCGGCTGACCGATCCGCATGTTCCGACGTTGGCGGCGGCGCCCCGCCTGATCCGCGATGAATTGCACGCGCTGGCCCGCCACGGACTTGCCGACGATCCCGATGGCGCTGTTGCACGGGTCTCAATTGCGTCGAGCCTTAAAGAGGCCGTGATGGACGTTGAGTTCGTCCAGGAAAACGGACCGGAGAAGATCGAAGAGAAGCAGATCATCTTTGCCGAGCTCGACAGGCTTGCGCCACCCGACGCGCTGCTGGTCTCATCGACCTCGGCCATCACGGCGTCGCGCTTCACCGAAATGCTGACGGGCCGCGCACGCTGTCTCGTCGGTCATCCCGTCAATCCACCGCATCTGGTGCCGCTGGTCGAGCTGTGCGGCGCGCCATGGACCGCGCCTGACGCGATCGACCGCGCGCGCAACATTTACCGCGAAATCGGGCAAGTGCCGGTCACCGTCAACCGCGAGATCAACGGCTTTGTCCTGAACCGGCTGCAGGGCGCGCTGCTCGCCGAAGCGTTCCGGCTGGTCGGCGAAGGTTATATCTCGGCGGAAGATCTCGACCACACGGTGAAGGATGGCCTCGGGCTGCGCTGGTCATTCCTCGGGCCGTTCGAAACCATCGAACTCAACGCGCCCGGCGGTATCCCCGATTATTGCACGCGCTACACCCGCTTTTACAAGGAGCTTGCCTCGGCTGCCGCCGGGCCTGAAGTTTACCAAAGCCCGAACGTGGACCGGGTAATCGCGGCGTGGCCGCACCAGCCTTCGCCCGAACGCATCGCCGGGCTGACGCAGCGGCGCAACGAGCGCCTTGCGGCGCTGGCCGCGCACAAGCAAGAGCAAAACGACAAATCATGAATGCATCGACCTGCGAGAAAGTGAGCAAAGCATGAGCCGTAAAGTCATCATCACCTGCGCCGTGACCGGCGCGATCCATACACCCTCGATGTCGAAAGCGCTGCCGGTGACGCCGCAGGAAATCGCCGATGCCGCGGTCGACGCAGCGGAGGCAGGAGCCGCGATCGTGCATCTGCATGCCCGCAATCCGAAGACCGGCCAGCCCGACCAGAGCCCCGAGGCTTTTGCGCCGTTCCTGAAAATCATCAAGCAGCGCTCGAACTGCGTGATCAACCTCACGACCGGCGGTGCGCCGACCATGACGGTGGACGAGCGCGTCCGTCCCGCCGCGGTCTACAAGCCGGAAGTAGCCTCGCTCAACATGGGGTCGATGAATTTCGCGTTCTTCGGCATGCTCAACCGCTTCAAGAAATTCAACCACGATTGGGAGCGCAAGCATCTCGAGAACAAGGATATCGTGTTCCGCAATACCTTCCAGGACATCGAATACGTGCTGAAGACACTGTCGGAGACCGGGACCCGTTTTGAATTTGAATGCTACGACACCGCGCACCTCTACAATCTGAACTACTTCCTCGAACAGGGCATGGTGAAGCCGCCGTTGTTCGTGCAGACGGTGTTCGGCCTGCAGGGCGGAACCGGTGCGCATCCGGAAGACGTGTTGCACATGAAGCGCACCGCCGACCGCTTGTTCGGCGACAAAATGGTCTGGTCGGTGCTGGGTGCCGGGCGCAATCAACTGCCGATCGCGGCGATGGCGGCGGCGATGGGCGGCAATATCCGCGTCGGGCTTGAAGACTCGCTGTGGGCCGCCCCCGGGCGAATGGCGGCATCGAACGCAGAGCAGGTGCAGCTTGCCCGCAAGATCATCGAGGGTCTCGGCCTGGAGGTGGCGACATCAGACGAGGCCCGTGAAATTCTCGATCTGAAAGGCGGCGACAAGCTGGAAGTGTAACCGTTCGGGCAAGCGCGACCGATTGGCGCATGGAAACGCCCTCCATTTGCATTAGTCCGAAGTACCAATATTGACATCGGCCTTGCTTGTTGCGTGGAAGCAGCACCATGATATCGTTGGCACAATTGGCCCGATATGAGGCTGCGAATATCCAGGAGGGAAACATGCGGAGCGTGCAAACGCTTGTCGCCGCTGCCTTGTCGTTGCTGACGGTCTCCAGCCTTGCGCTTGCATCTGAGAAGCAGGGCGGCATCTTGCGGGTCTATCATCGAGATAGTCCGGCGAGCGCCTCGATCCATGAGGAGGCGACCTACTCGGTCAACGTCCCCTTCATGCCCGTTTTCAACAACCTTGTTATGTACAAACAGGACGTGGCGCAAAACAGCCTGGAGTCGATCGTGCCCGACCTCGCGGAGAGTTGGGCGTGGAGCGACGATAAAAAAATGCTCGGCTTCAAGCTGAGGCAGGGCGTCAAGTGGCACGACGGCAAGCCCTTCACGTCTAACGACGTCAAGTGCACGTTCGACATGCTGATGGGCAAGTCTGCGCAGAAGTTTCGCAAGAACCCTCGCAAATCCTGGTATGATGAGGTGGTCGACGTCACGACAAACGGCGACTTCGAGGTCGCGTTCAACCTGAAGCGACCCCAACCGGCGCTATTGGCGCTGCTCGCCTCCGGCTACACACCGATTTATCCCTGCCATGTTTCGCCCGGCGACATGCGGGTCAAGCCCATTGGCACCGGCCCGTTCAAGTTCGTTGAGTTCAAGGCCAACGAATCGATCAAGCTCGTCCGAAACCCGGATTATTGGAAAAAGGGTCTGCCGTATCTCGACGGCATCGAATTCACCATCATCCCCAATCGGTCGACGGCTATTCTGGCGTTTGTCGCCGGCAAGTTCGACATGACGTTCCCGACCGAGGTATCGATTCCGCTTCTCAAGGACGTCAAGGCGCAGGCGCCGAACGCGGTGTGCGTGGTCGAACCTATCAACGTGAGCACCAATATCATTGTCAACTCGTCGGCGCCTCCCTTTGACAATCTGGATATTCGCCGCGCAATGGCGATGACGCTTGATCGCCAGGCTTTCGTCTCGATCCTGAATGAAGGTCAGGCGGATATCGGCGGCACCATGCTCCCCGCACCGGGCGGGTTGTGGGCGATGCCGAAGGAGATGCTGGAGACGATACCGGGCTACGGCCCGGACGTGAATGCCAGCCGGGAGGCGGCACGCAAACTCATGCAGAAAGCGGGCTATGGTCCGGACAAGCACCTGCAGGTCAAGGTCTCGACACGCAATATTCCGGTTTATCGCGACCCCGCCGTCATCCTGATCGATCAGCTCAAGGGCATCTATATCGATGGCGAACTTGAAGTGGTAGAAACCGCCAATTGGTTCTCGAAGGTCGCGCGCAAGGACTATGCGCTCGGCCTCAACCTCACCGGCAATGCGGTCGACGATCCGGACCAGTCGTTCTACGAGAACTACTCCTGCAAATCGGAGCGAAACTACACCAATTACTGCAATGCCGACATCGAGAAGCTGTTCGATCAGCAATCCCAGGAGACCGATGTCGCCAAGCGCAAGAAGCTGGTTTGGGAAATCGACAAGAAACTTCAGGAGGACGTCGCCCGGCCGATCATCTTCCATGGACGCCAAGGCTCGTGCTGGCAACCCTATGTAAAGGGCATCACCATCATGGTAAACAGCTCCTACAACGGCTATCGCTACGAGGATGTGTGGCTGGATAAGTAACGTCCGCCGTCACACGCGAACGTAGAGCTTCGCGCCGGCCAAAATGACTTGCGCGCATTCCGATCGCAACCGGTGTCCATTTTTGCGGAATACGCGCTGACGGGAGTAAACAGGTGTTTGCTTATATCGTGCGACGCCTCGTACTGATGCTCGTTACCCTGTTCGGGATCTCGGTCATCATCTTTGTGCTGCTGCGCATCGTACCGGGCAATATCGTCGACATCCTGTTCGACGCCGCGGGATTCGTCGATCCCGCGGACAAGGCGCATCTGGAGCAGGAGCTCGGACTCGATCAATCGATCGTCGTGCAATATCTGCACTGGATCGGCGGCCTGTTGCGTGGCGATCTCGGCTATTCCTATGTGTCCGAGAAGCCTGCGCTCGACGAGATCCTGCCGCGGATTCCGATCACCGCGCGCCTTGCCGGACTTGCGCTGCTATTCTCCGCTTCGATCGGTATTCCGCTGGGCGTGATCAGCGCGGTAAATCAGGGTACGCGGCTCGACTATGTCTTGCGCGTCGTCAGCTTGAGCGGCTTGTCGCTGCCCTCCTTCTGGCTAGGCCTGCTGATATTGATGGCATCGGTCTCCCTGTTTGGGGTCATGCCGATTTTCAACCCGAATCCGAAAACCTGGACCGAGGCATTCGCGATTTATTGCATTCCGGCGATGGCGGTCGGCTTTCGCAGCGCCGCGCTCACGATGAGGATCACGCGCTCCTCGATGCTCGAAATTCTGCGGCAGGATTACATTCGCACCGCGCGTGCCAAAGGAGCATCCGAAGCGTCCGTCAACTATCACCACGCGCTGAAGAACGCCGTTCTTCCGGTTATCACCGTGATCGGCATCGAGGCGGCTTTCCTGATCGGTGGATTGATTGTCACCGAAACCGTTTTCAATATTCCCGGCGTTGCCCGTTTCCTGGTCGAAGCGCTCCGGTGGCGGGACTACCCGATTGTCCAGAACCTGGTGATGCTGATCGCCTTGGTCGTGGTCGTTGCAAACTTCACCGTCGATATGCTCTACGCCGCGCTCGATCCGCGCATCCGGTATACAGATTAGGAGGCCGCTTGGACGCGATCAACTACGATAGCGAGCTGAAACGCGCTGGGGCCAACTCGACGCATGGCTGGCGCAAGCTGACGTTCCTTGCCCAACGCCACATGCTTGGCACGATCGGCCTCTTCATCATGGTGATGTTTGTGTGGGTGGCGGCATCCGCCAATATCATTTGCCGCTTCGATCCGCTCAGTGTCGATTCCGCGCATCGTCTGACGGCCCCGAGTGCACTGCACTGGATGGGTACTGACTCGTTCGGCCGCGACGTCTGGAGCCGGATCGTTCACGGCGCGCGCATATCGCTCGCGGTCGGCATCGGCTCAACGGCGCTGGGTTCCTCGATCGGCGTAATGATCGGTCTCGCATCTGGCTATCTGTCCGGCTGGGTCGACCTGGTGTTCCAACGGATTACCGACATTCTGCAGGCATTGCCGCTATTGGTCCTGGCGCTAGTCATGACCGCGGCACTGGGACCTTCGCTTCCGAACGTGATCATCGCGATCGCTATCCCGCTCATTCCCACCGTCGCCCGCGTGATTCGTGCCAATACCTTGGCGCTGCGCGAGCTTCCTTTTGTCGAGGCCGCCAAGTCGATCGGCATGAGCGAGACGCGAATTGCGCTTCGCCACGTTTTGCCGAATACATTGGCGCCGCTGATCGTGCTGGCCACTGCGCAGCTTGGTTCGACTATTCTAACGGAAGCGTCGCTATCGTTCCTCGGCCTTGGCATTCCCGAACCCTACCCGTCATGGGGACGCATGCTTTCGGAATCGGCGGCAGAATATGTCCGCGTTGCGCCATGGCTTGTGATTTTCCCGGGCGTGGCGATCAGCCTTGCGGTGTTCGGCACCAACCTGTTTGGAGACGCGCTTCGCGATATCCTCGACCCGAGGCAACGCGGCTGATGAGCGAGGCGCAACTCGAAGAGACGGTTCTCGATGTGAAGAACCTGCAGACGGTCTTTTTCACAAATTCGGGGCTGTTCAAGGCTGTCGACGACGTTTCATTCAACGTTCGTCGCGGCGAGACCCTGGCCATCGTCGGTGAGTCCGGTTGTGGCAAGAGTGTCACTGCGCTTTCGATCATGCGGCTGGTGCCCGACCCGCCGGGCAGGATCGTCGGCGGCTCCATCATGCTCGAAGGGACCGATCTTCTCGGACTCGACGAAGGCAGCATGCGGGGGATTCGCGGCAACCGGATTTCGATGATCTTCCAGGAGCCGATGACCTCGCTTAATCCCGTCATGCGGATCGGCGATCAGATTACCGAGGCGGTCCGCCTGCATCGACCGATGACCCGGAAGGAGGCCTGGAACCAGGCCGTCGAAATGCTTCGTCTCGTCAGAATTCCCGTGCCGGAGCGGCGCGCGCAAGAATATCCACATCAGCTCTCGGGGGGCATGCGCCAGCGCGCGATGATCGCGATGGCACTCGCTTGCCGGCCGGCGCTGCTGATAGCCGACGAGCCGACGACCGCACTGGATGTGACCATTCAGGCCCAGATACTGGCGTTGGTGCTCGAGCTGCAAAAGGAGCTCGGCATGGGATTGATCCTGATCACCCACGACCTTGGCGTGGTGGCCCAGACCGCTCAGCGCGTCATCGTCATGTATGCCGGCAAGAAGGTCGAAGAGGCCGACGTCGATTCCTTGTTCGCTAATCCGAGGCATCCCTATACCCGCGGCTTGATGGCTTCGATCCCGACCGTGCCCTTGCCTGGCGCAAAGACGGATGCGCGGCTGGTCGAAATACCCGGCATGGTGCCCTCATTGACCAAGCTGCCGGCAGGTTGCGCTTTCGCGCCGCGCTGTGAACTGGCGATCGCCCGCTGCCGAGAGGAATACCCGCCCCTGGAGAATTGGGGCGCCAATCATCTGGCGGCTTGTTGGCGGGCAGCCGAAACCGCGGGGCCGCCATGACCGACACGCGTGCGCTGCTCGAAGTATCGAACCTGGTCAAACACTATCCGGTTCGTAGCGGCATCCTTCGCCGCTCCGTCGGCACCGTGCATGCGGTGGAGGGCGTCAGCTTCAAGCTTGGCGTGGGGGAAACGCTGGGGCTCGTCGGTGAGTCCGGCTGCGGCAAATCAACCGTTGCGCGGAGCATCCTGCGCCTCGTCGAGCCGACCAGCGGCAGCATCGAGCTCAATGGCCTGGATATCACCCATCTCGGCAAGGCCGCGCTGCGCCCGCACAGGCGTTCGATGCAGATCATCTTCCAGGACCCGTTCGCTTCGCTCAATCCGCGCATGACCGCCGGCGATATCGTGGGTGAGCCACTCAGCGTCCACGGGATGGCGACCGGCCACGAAAAGCGGGAGCGGGTTGCCGAACTATTCGAGCAGGTCGGGCTCAGACCGGATCAAATGCTGAACTATCCGCACCAGTTCTCCGGCGGCCAGCGTCAACGCATCTGCATTGCGCGAGCGTTGTCGCTCGGGCCGAACCTCATCGTGTGCGACGAACCGGTGTCGGCGCTCGACGTCTCGATCCAGGCCCAGGTGATCAATTTGTTGATCGACCTTCAGCGTAAACATGATTTCTCATATCTGTTCATTGCCCACGATCTCGCCGTCGTGGCCCATATCAGTCACCGCGTCGCCGTGATGTATCTCGGACGGATCGTTGAGACCGCAGAGAAGACTGAACTGTTCGCAAACCCGCGTCATCCCTATACGCAGGCGCTACTGGCCTCCGTTCCCGTCGCAAATCCCAGGATGAAGCGTCTCAAGGCGCTGGTCGACGGCGACGTGCCGAGCCCGATCAATCCGCCCTCAGGCTGCGCCTTTCACACCCGCTGTCGTCACGTCATGGAGCGCTGCCGGGTCGAGACGCCGGGACTGGCTGACATCGGGGGGCAGCATCAGGTCGCCTGTTTCCTCAATGAAGGAACCGGCCGGACGGCCTGAGGCGTTCGCGGAGCCAGTGCTTACGGTTGCGCGTTTGCTTCGATCTCGACGACAATTTTTCCGGTCGTGACCTGCTCGCCTTCCACGACATCGATGGCGGAAATCGTGCCCGAGATCGACGCCGTATGCACATGCTCCATCTTCATGGCTTCCAGCGTCATCACCGGATGGCCGGCCGCGACGCGCTCGCCCTGCCTGACCAGAACCGCAACGACGCGACCGTTCATGGCCGCGCGGACCTTGCCGTCGCTGCCCGTTGCCGCCGACGCTGCCGGCGCTGACCGCGTGAGATCATGGACCGAGAGCGTGATGCCCCGGTGCAAGATATAAAGCCGGTCGCCGTCGCGAAAGAACCTTGCCGTTTCGATCAGATCATTGCAGCGGAAGCGGATCGCATCGCAACTGACCTCGTCAATCTCGAACCTCTGCTCGCCGCCATCGAGGCTTATGACGTACCCACCATCGCGCTCACGCACGATCTCCGGATCATGGATGTTGTGATCGAGTTCAATGCGAACGGGAACTGAAAACGTCGCCGCCAGTGTTCGTCCGCTCCGCCACGGCGGCGCGGAGGGATCGGTAACACAGAGCAGCAACGCTGCAAGAGTTATGTCCCGGGCTTCCGCGCTTGTACGGCGCGCAAGCAGATCGTCACGATGCTTGCCGATGAAAGCTGTCGTCGCTTCGCCAGCGGCGAATGCGGGATGCCGCAGGCAAGCGGCGAGAAACGCCTGATTGGTCGTTACGCCGAATGCCGCCGTTTGTTCGAGGGCGTGGACGAGCTTGCGCCGAGCCTCGTCGCGGGTCGCGCCATGACTGATGAGCTTCGATATCATCGAGTCATAGAACGGCGGAATCTCCGAGCCGGATTGCAGCGCATGCTCGATGCGAATTCCCTCGGGCATTTGCCACAGCGCCATGCGGCCGGACTGCGGCATGAAATCGTGGGCAGCATCTTCCGAGCACAGCCGCACCTCGATCGCATGCCCGGAGAATTTAATGTCGTCCTGTCGGAGCCCCAGCGGCTCTCCAGCTGCGACGCGCAACTGCAGCTCGATCAGATCTAGCCCGGTGATCGCTTCGGTGACGGGGTGCTCGACTTGCAAACGCGTATTCATTTCCATGAAATAGAATTCGCCGCCGGCGTCGAGCAGGAATTCCAGCGTGCCGGCGCCTTCATAGCCGATCGATTTGATCGCGGCGACCGCGATGGCGCCCATCCGCGCCCGCAATTCCGATGACACCGCCGGTGACGGTGCTTCCTCGACCAATTTCTGATGCCGCCGCTGCACCGAGCAATCGCGCTCGCCGAGATGGATGGCATTACCGTAGCGATCGCCGAACACCTGGATTTCGATATGGCGAGGGTCGACGATAGCGCGCTCGAGGATCACGGCCGCGTCGCCGAACGCGCTCTGCGCCTCGGATCGCGCGCTGCGCAAGGAATCGGGAAACGCCGCCGCGTCCGCGACCAGCCGCATACCACGCCCGCCGCCACCGGCGACCGCCTTTATCATCACTGGAAAGCCTGTCTTGACCGCCTCGGCGAGCATTGCGGCGTCGCTTTGGTCAGCGCCCTGATAACCGGGAACGCAGGGCACATTGGCCGCCTGCATGATCGTCTTCGCGCCGGCCTTGTTTCCCATCGCCTTGATAGCCTCCGGCGAAGGTCCGATGAATACGAGGCCGGCGTCCCGGCAGGCTTGCGCGAAATCCTCGTTCTCGGCAAGAAAACCATAGCCGGGATGCACCGCGTCGGCGCCGCTGGCTTTCGCAGCGGCGATGATCGCATCGACCCGCAAATAGGATTGCGCAGGCAGCGCCTCACCGATACGAACAGCCTCATCGGCTTCGCGCACATGCAGCGCATCGCGGTCCGCGTCGGAATAGACCGCGACCACGCCAAAGCCGAGACGGCGCGCGGTGCGCATGACCCGCAGGGCAATCTCGCCGCGATTGGCGATCAGTATCTTGTGGAACGGCGTGCGCTTCAGCTGACCGTTCATGGCCGCGCCACCGAGAATTGCATGCGCTGGGGTGCGCGCGCCTCCGCCTCGCGGCAGATCGCGAGCACTTCGGCCAGAATGCTGCGGGTGTCGCGTGGATCGATCACACCATCGTCGAGCACGCGTGCGCTGGTCGAGAACACGTCCATCTGGCCGTCGAACACGCCGATGATCTGCGCCTTCATCTGATCGAGCTTTTCCTGTTCGATCGGCCTGCCGCGCCTGGCGGCAGCGGCCTCCGTCACGATCGCCATGGTTTCGGCGGCCTGCTCACCACCCATGACGGCGGTCTTGGCATTGGGCCATGAGAAGCAGAAGCGCGGATGAAATCCGCGGCCGCACATGCCGTAGTTGCCGGCGCCGAAGGAAGCGCCGCAGTAGATCGTGATCTGCGGCACCGAGGCGCTGGTTACAGCCTGGATCATTTTCGAACCGTGCTTGATCATTCCCGCTTCTTCATAGGCCTTGCCGACCATGTAGCCGGTGGTGTTGTTGAGATAGAGCAGCGGCGTGCGCGACTGGCAGCAGGCCTGGATGAAATGCGTAGCTTTGTTGGCGCCGTCGGGATCGAGTGGGCCGTTGTTGGTGATGATCCCGATCGCCTGGCCTTCGATGCGGGCATGTCCGCACAAAGTCGCGGGACCATAATTGGTGCCGAACTCGGTGAAATCGGAATCGTCGACGAACCGGGCGATCGCCTGGCGCATGTCGACCGGCCGCTTGTGATCCATCGGCATGATGCCCAGCAATTCCTCGGGATCGTAACGCGGTGGGCGGTGCGACGTCTGGTCCGGGCTTGGCCGGTCCCATTCCAGATTGGCCATGATGTCGCGCGCGATCCGCAACGCATCGCGGTCGTCCTCGGCGAGGTAATCGCCGAGGCCGGAAATGCTGGTGTGCATCTCGGCGCCACCGAGTTCCTCTTCAGTGGCGATTTCTCCGGTCGCAGCCTTCAGGAGCGGTGGTCCTGCGAGAAAGGCGCGCGTCCGGCCGCGCACCATCACGATGTAATCCGACAGCCCTGTCTGGTAGGCGCCGCCGGCGGTCGATGAACCATGCGTCACCGTGACCACCGGCAATCCCGCCGCCGACAGCCGCGCCAGATTGCGAAAGATGTTGCCGCCGCGCACAAAGTCTTCGACGCGGTATCGCAACAGATTGGCGCCGGCACTTTCGACCAGCTGCACATAGGGCAGCTTGTTTTCGAGCGCTAACTCCTGCACCCGTAGCGTCTTGTCGAGGCCGTAAGCTTGCAGCGCGCCGGCATCGATACCGGAATCGTTGGCGCTGACCATGCAGCGGACGCCGGAAACAAATCCGATGCCGGCGACCACTCCGCCGCCGGGAACGCTTTTGTCGGGGTCCGGAATATCGAACATGTAGCCCGCAAGCGTCGACAGCTCGATGAAAGGCGTGCCGGGATCGAGCACCAGCGCCACGCGCTCGCGCGGCAGCAGCTGCCCGCGCTTGTGGAAGCGGTCCTTGGCGGCGGCCGATGCCGCGCGCGTGCGCTCTTCCAGGCTGCGCATGCGCGAGATCAGCGCCAGCATCCCGGCGCGATTGGCTTTGTAGGCGTCGCTGCTGGGCGCGATCGTCGATTCAAGGATGGCCATATACTAAACCGCTCCGTCATTCCGGGACGCGCCGACGGCGCAGACCGGGAATCCATACTCCCGATAGTGATGATGGATTCCGGGATCGCACTTCGGAATGACGATGACGTTGTCAGCCATGCTCACGCGCTCTTTTTTGCGAAATGATCGCTGAATGCCTGCCGTAGCTCGACCTTGCGCAGTTTGCCGGTCGCCGTCATCGGCATTTCATCCACGACCCTGATGAATTTTGGAATCTGGAACCCGCCAAGATGCTTGCGGCAATGCTCCGCGATGGCAGCTTCGTCCGCTTGCGCACCCGGTTTCAGCTTGATGAACGCCGACACCGCCTCACCCCATTGCGGATGAGGCAGACCGACCACGGCGGCGTTCTGCACGGCAGGGTGCGCAAGTAGCGTCTCCTCGATTTTGACAGAAGCGACGTTCTCGCCCCCGGACTTGATCATGTCCTTCTTGCGGTCAAGGAACAGCACCTCGCCGTTTTCGTCAATCAACGCGAGATCGCCGGTGTGATGCCAGCCAAACTTGCGCGCCTCTTCCGTCGCCTTCGGGTCCTTGTAATAGCCCATCATGACATTCGGCCCGCGATGCACCAGTTCGCCGGCCTGGCCTGATGGCAGCAGATTGCCTTCGTCATCCATGATCGCGGTTTCGTTCACGATCAGGGATTCGCCCCAGTAATTGCCGAAGCGTTTCAACTGCCGATCCGGCTGCGACATCGTGGTGGCCGGATACATTTCGGTCTGGCCGCTGGACAGCACGAAATTCGGGCACATGTCGGCGATCGCGCGCTCCAGCAACGGGCGGCCCATAGGCGCCATGGTGTAGATGCAGGCTTTCAGCCCGGACAGGTCAAATTCCCTGCGGCGCGGATGGTCGAGGATCGCCTGATACATCAGCGACAGGCCGACGAAGACCGTCAGTCTGTCGCGCACGATGGCTTCCATGCAAACCACGGGATCGAAGCCACGCATCAGCGCCATGCGTCCGCCGACCGACAGATAGCTCAACAGCAGCACATGGCCCGCGCAATGGAACAGCGGAAACTGCCCGGTGATGCCGTCGTTGCGGTCGAGATGCATCTCGACGGCGTTGCTCATGACCGCCATGACAACGGCGAGATGACAGTGCATCGCGCCTTTCGGGCGTGACGTGGTGCCCGATGTGTAGATGATCATCGCGAGATCGCGGTCGTCGATGTCGATCTCGGGCTCGATATCGGATTGGCCCTTCAACAGCGTGTTAAATTCTTCAAGTCCCGCTGCGGCAGCCGTGCCGGTCAGATCGACCGCGATCAGATCGATGCCTCGCTTTTGCAGCACCGCGCGCCGGTCTGCTTGCGCATGGAGATTGTCGTCGATCAACGCAAAACGCACTTCCGCATGATCGAGGATATAATCCATATCGGCTGGGCCGAGCATGGTATTGACGGGGACCCAGACCAGCCCGGCGCGATGAACGCCGAACAGCGCTTTGACGAACTCAACCGAATTGTTGCAGATGGTCGAAATCTTTTCACCGGGCTTCAATCCGCGCGCTACCAGATAGTTGGCGAAGCGATTGGCGTCGCGCTCGAGCTCGGTAAAGGTCACGCGTCGCTCGCCGTCGGTGACGGCGACCCGTTCGGGGAAGCGCTGCGCCGCGCGTTTCAGGAGATCGCCGATGGCCACCCGTCCGATACGGCCGGGGCCGGGCACGCCGCCTGTTGCTGCGAGACTGCTCATGCGGTTCCTCCCTCAATTCGTCATGCAGGGGCGACACCCTGTGTCCGACCCGGAATCAACAACCACGACACGGAGTATGGATTTCGGGTTCGCGCTAGCGCGTGCCCCGGAATGACAACTCACTGCCGGATGCCAAAAATCTGCCGGGCCTCAGCCGGGCTTGCGATCTCGCGGCCGGCGCGGCGCGCGCAGGCCGCGATGCTCTCGATCAACTGGCCGTTCGATGTCACCTTGGCGCCATCGGGCTGATAGAAAGTGTCTTCAAGCCCGGTGCGCAGATGTCCGCCGAGATCGGCGCAGCGCTGATGCAGCGGCCAGATCTCCGCCCGGCCGATCGCCGTGACCTGCCAGTGGGCTTCGGGCAATTTCAGCTTCAGAAGTATCGGCAGCAAATCTGGATCGGCCGGCATGCCCGAAGCGACGCCCATGACAAAATTGTACTCCAGCGGCCCGGAATACATGCCTGTCTGCCGGTACATCCCGACGCAGCGGACGATGCCGACGTCGAAGCATTCGAATTCCGGAATCGTATCTACTTTCCTCATCACGTCGAGATAGTCCTGCACCTTCTCGACCGCGTTATCGAACATCATCGGCGGCCACGCCCAGGTGTTGTCGGCCTTGACTTTAAGATAATTCAGCGAGCCGGCGTTGCAGGCGGCCATCTCAGGCTTCGTTTCGCGCACGCAATCGAGCGGCCCGGAGTAATTTGGGCCGGAAGTGCCCGTCGTGTGATTGATGATCACGCCCGGGCAGGCCTCGCGGATCGCCTGCTGTATTTCGCGGGAAACGCTGACCTCCCACGACGGCAGATGCCCCTTATTCGGCGCCTGCTGCCGCAAATGGATATGCATCACGCTGGCGCCGGCGCTGAAGGCCGCCTTCGCCTCGCGCGCCATTTCCTCGGGGGTTACGGGGACGTGATGCTGTTTCGGGTCGGTCAGCACGCCATTCAGCGCGCAGGTGATGACAGCCTTGTCACTCATGGGTCGGCTTTCGATCTGTTCAGGTCTCGGGGCACATTTCCGGCGGATCATGCGGCCGGCGCTATCCCGCTTCTTGCGTCCACGCGCTATCGCCCGACTGGGACCCGCCGTTACGGCCGCCCCTGACGAAAACCGGCGCTGTCGAGGACGCCCGAGTCGCTCCGGTAAATCGCGAGATCGCGTGAACCGGAAAAGATCGCACGCGGCTGCAATCCGTAGAAACGGCGGATCGAATGGCTAAAATGCGTGGAGTCCGGATAGCCGATGTCCTGCGCCAGATGCGCCAGGTTGATGTCCTCGTTGACGAAATGCAGCAGATGCCGCGCGCGCTTCCAGGCGCGAAATGCGCGGAACGACACGCCGGTCTGCTCCTTGAACAGATGCAGGAAGCGCGATGGCGACAGACTAACCGAGGCGGCGCAGTCTGTAGCGGTCATCTTGCCGCCGGAGAAATCAGAGAAATCATTGAGTCGTGCCGCGGATCGGCGAATGCGCTGATCGATGTTGCGATCGGGCAAAGCCTCACCAAAAAACAGCTGGTCGAATTGCCCGGTTGTAAAACCGCCACGGCGCTGCTGTAGCCGCAGACTATCGTAAGCCTGACGGATGCGCTGCGCGATGTCGGGCGCTCCCGGTCCGGAAATTCGCGCGCTCAACTGATCCATCGCCAGGGGCTCGACCGTTTCCGGTTCGATCACAAGGCAGATGATGGAAGGATGCTCGCTTTCGACGCTGTGGGGCAGGTAAGGCGGAACTAACGCGACCTCACCGACCGCTTCGGATTTGTCCTCAGTGATTTTGAGGCTTCCACGTATCGCGGCATAGATGTTGAAACCGCCGCTGGAGCGTTTTCGCGGTCTGCCCAGCAGGCCGGCATAAAACACCCGTTCGGGGCTGATCAGCATCAGGTGCCCGGATTCGCGGCGATCCCTGTCATTCATGTGCGTCCCTCCCGGGAGCCAAATCTGCTTCTTGCCGCCTGGCGCGGGCTCTCTGACGGAGCTATCCGCAGAATACAGCAATCGCGCCGGTTGTCACCGACGGATAAATACCGGGGAATGCAGGAGATTCAGCCGACGTTGGCGGGTGCTTCAGGACCGCCGCGCGATCTTCTGCTGCTCGCCGGCGAGAGTTTCGGCGGCAACGGCCCTGTTGTAGCCGTCACGTCGCTGCAGGCGTTGCCAATAGGCGGCCACGTTCGGCCCGAAATCCTTGGCAAGGCCGATGTTTTCGGCCAGCCGCAACGCGTAGCCGATGGCGATATCGGCCGCCGTGAACCGATCGGCGGCGAGCGTCTCCGCCTTGCCGGTGGCTGCCTCGACAGCCCGCAGCCGGCCCAGGAACCATTTGGCGTAGTCGGTCGCCACCTGTGGATTGCGCCGCTCCTCCGGCTCAAGCTGGCTGTAGCGCAGCACGAGCGTTTGCGGAAAGGTCAGCGTAGCGTCGCTGAAATACATCCAGTTCAGGAATGTGCCATAGGCAGGCTCGTCGACGCCGACGATCAACGGCGTCGGTCCGTGCCGGGTGCCGAGATAGTGACAGATGCCGGATGACTCCGTCATTTTTGTCTCGCCGTCGATCATCAGTGGAATGGTGCCGAGCGGGTTGAGCGCGAGATAGTCCTTGGCGAATACCCGCGGCGGGAACGGCAGCATTTTCAGGTCGTATGGCAACCTCATCTCTTCCAGCATCCACAGCGGCCGGAATGAGCGCGCGGCGTGGCAATGGTAAAGCGTGATCATCCGGCGTTTCCCCTAACGTTGATTCAAGGCCAGTTTGGAACGCCGGTGAGCCGCTCGCAACGATATCTTTGTGCTTGCCAACGCCGCCGCGGTCAGAGGTTTGCCCCCTCGATGATATTGCCGAACCTGACATAGCCCTGCCCTTCCCAGCGTTGCAACTGCATCTGCTGCAATGGGTGGTGGTTGGTAGGGCTGGTGTTGACGCGGACGCCCGGCAACAGCGTCGGGACTTCGAGGTCCTTCAGGTTGTTGGCCTGGGCCATGATGCTTTCGCGACTGAAATTGCCGTTGCACTGCTCCAGCAACCGGCGCAGCACGGACGTGACCGTGTAGGCATAGATATTTAGAAACTCCTTGGCGTTTCCGTCGCTGTAGTACTTCGCCATGAATTTCAAATAGTCCTTGAGTCCGGCATCTTCGGCCCACGCCGGATCGGACGGATCCTTGAGGTACACCGAACTGATCAGGCCCTGGGCACGCTCGGGCCCGACCGGAATGATCGTAGAGGACGCCGACGCTGCGCCGCTGGTGACGAAATGCATCGGCTTCCAATCGAGTTCAAAGACCTTCCTGATCGCCTGCGCGGCGAATTTTGCCGTGACGCCGGAAATCAGGACATCGGCGTTGCTCGAACGCAGGGTGACGATCTGGGAATCGATGGTGGGGTCGGTGACCTCATAGGATACCGCCTTGACAAGTGAATCATACCGGGTGCCCAGCACGTCACGCAGGCCGTTGACAAAATCCTTGCCGAGATCGTCGTTCTGATAGAGCAGCGCAAATTTGGCATCCGGCTTTTGACTGAGGGCATATTTGGCAAAGATCTGGGCTTCGGTCCTTGAACTCGGCGCAAAGCCCATGGTCCAGGGATAGGTCTGGTAATCGCCCCATTTGTCGCCGTTCACCGACAGGAACAGATGCGGCACCTTGTTGGAGTTGATGTATTTGACCACGGCCGAATTCGGCGCCGTCCCGAGCATCGAAAACAGGAAGGCGACATTGTCGCTTTCGATCAGCCGCCGGGTTTGCTCGACAGTCTTCGCCGGATTGAAGGCGTCGTCGTAAAAGATGAAATTGATCTTGCGGCCGGCGATGCCGCCCTGATCGTTGAGCATCCGGAAATAGGCATCTGAGCATTTCGCGATGGTACCCAATGCCGAGACCGGACCGCTCAGTGACGTGGTGCATCCGATCTTGAGTTCGGTGGCGGTAACGCCGGGGGTGTCTTCGGCACGGGAAACGCGGGTACCGGCCAGAGCCACGGCACCGGCCGCGGCCGAGCCGGCCAACAGCGAACGACGGTTGAGCGAAGTCATGCAATCCTCCCAGGTTACGGTGAACCTCGGCTGCGAACTTTGCGCAGTCGTTGGTTTCAGCCTCGGAGAAAGCCGCCCCCGCATCTTGCGTTTACACGCTGATCGCGTCGACGTTAGATGACGCACCACCAATCGTTGCAATTGAACGCGCTCATCAGCAACTCGACGCAAGACGGGCGCCAATGCGGCTCCTCCAGTTGAAGGCCTGCTTGTTCTGAAGGAATAACCAGCCGATACACTCCGACGTGTATAATTTTGCTCACTCCAGAGAAGAAAGACCAGACAGATGGATTTCGAGCACAGCCCCAGGGCGATTGAGCTTCAAGAGCGACTCTCGGCTTTCATGGCCAGGCACGTCTATCCCGTGGAAACCCTCTATCAGGAGCAAGTCGAGAACGGGCATCGCCATCACCGGCCGCCGATCCTGGAAGAACTGAAACGTAGCGCCCGCGCCGAGGGGCTCTGGAACCTGTTCCTGCCCGGCAATCATGGCGCCGGCCTGACCAACCTCGAATACGCGCCGCTTGCCGAGATCATGGGACGGGTTTCGTGGGCATCCGAAATCTTCAATTGTTCGGCGCCCGATACCGGCAACATGGAAGTGCTCTCGCTCTACGGCACCCCGGAACAAAGGAAGCGCTGGCTCGAACCGCTGCTCGCGGGCGAAATCCGGTCGGCCTTTTCCATGACCGAGCCCGAGGTCGCGTCAAGCGACGCCACCAACATCCAGTGCAGCATCCGCCGCGACGGCGCGGATTACGTCATCAACGGCCGCAAGTGGTTCACGTCCGGCGCGATGAGCGAGGATTGCAAGGTCCTGATCGTGATGGGCAAGACCGATCCTGATAACCCGAACAAGCACCTCCAGCAGTCGATGGTACTGGTGCCAAGGGAAACACCGGGTATTCGCATCATGCGCGACATGCGCGTGTTCGGCTATGACGACGCGCCGGTCGGCCATCCCGAGATCATCTACGACAACGTGCGGGTTCCCGCCGCCAGCATCCTGCTCGGCGAGGGCCGCGGCTTCGAGATCGCGCAGGGTCGCCTCGGACCCGGCCGCATCCATCATTGCATGCGGTTGATCGGCTGTGCGCAACGCGCGCTTGAACTCATGTGCGCTCGCGCGCAGTCACGCGTCGCCTTCGGAAAACCTCTCGGCGAACAGGGATCGGTGCGAGAGGACGTCGCCAATTCGTGGTGCGAAATCGAACAGGCGCGCCTGCTGACGCTGCGGGCAGCGGAGAAGATGGACCGTGAGGGCAACAAGGCGGCGCGCGACATGATCGCGGCGGCGAAAGTTGTGGTGCCTAACATGGCCGCCCGCGTGATCGACCGCGCCATTCAAATCCATGGTGGCGCCGGCGTTTCGCAGGACACCTTCCTGGCCGAGGCCTATACCTATGCGCGTTTCATGCGGATCGGCGACGGACCGGACCAGGTCCATCTAGCGCAGCTCGGGCGAGGATTGTTGAAGCGCTACGGCGCGTCCGCCTGATCGCAATCGCGGATAGTCAAGTAATGTTGTGTTTTCGCAGTTCCAGGCGGGCAATCTGGTTGCGATGAACCTCATCCGGGCCATCCGCCAGACGAAGCAGACGCGCCGTGGCGTAGGCAGCGGCCAGTCCGAAATCGTTGCTGGTGCCGCCGCCGCCATGGGCCTGGATGGCCCAGTCGACGACCTGGCACGCCATGTTCGGAACCGCCACCTTGATCATCGCGATTTCAACCTTTGCCGCCCTGTTCCCAACTGTGTCCATCATATGAGCGGCATTGAGGGTCAGGAGCCGCGACTGCTCGATCATGATGCGCGATTCCGCGATCCGCTCCTGGGTTACGGTCTGTTCCGAAACCGGCTTGCCGAAGGTCACGCGGTTTCTGGTCCGGACGCACATCTTTTCCAGCGTTCGTTCGGCCAGCCCGATCAACCGCATGCAGTGATGAATCCGGCCGGGGCCGAGACGGCCCTGCGCGATTTCGAACCCGCGGCCCTCGCCGAGCAGCATGTTCGTTGCGGGAACCCGCACGTTGCTGAAAACGACTTCCGAGGCGCGGTCGGGTACGCCATAGAACCCGAACACCGGAATCGGCCGCAGAACCTTAACGCCGGGGGTGTCCATCGGCACCAGGATCATCGACTGCTGGCGATGGCGATCCGGATTATCCGGATCGGTCTTGCCCATGAAGATGCAGATCTTGCAGCGCGGGTCGGTGGCATTGGTGGTGTACCACTTGCGGCCATTGATGACGTAGTCATCGCCCTCGCGCTCAATCGAACTCTCGATATTGGTGGCATCGCTCGAGGCGACGGCCGGCTCGGTCATCGCAAAGCACGACCGAATTTCGCCGGCCAATAGCGGCTTGAGCCACCGCTCCTGATGCTCGCGGGTACCGTAACGCGCCAGCACCTCCATGTTTCCGGTGTCGGGCGCCGAGCAATTGAACAACTCGGGCGCGAGATGCGACCGCCCCATGACCTCGCACAGCGGCGCGTATTCAAGGTTGGTCAGGCCGGCGCCGTGCTCGCTTTGGGGCAGGAACAGGTTCCAGAGACCCGCCTCCCTGGCTTTGGGCTTCAATTCCTCGACGACCGGGAAAACCTTCCAGGGCCCCAAATCCTCGGCCTCCTTATAGAACTGGTCTTCGTTCGGATAGACGTAGCGGTCCATGAATGACTGAAGACGATGCTTCAGCTCGATGACCTTCTGGGTCTCCTGATAGAGCATATCAATGTCCATTCATGGCTGAGGAGTTTGGCTTCCGGCGTATTTTGCGCGCGTCACGCCGTCCTACTTCTGCTTCATTCCGGGCAAGGTGCCCATCATCTTGCACAGCAC
Organism: uncultured Alphaproteobacteria bacterium; assembly: GCA_963732455.1. Lineage (GTDB taxonomy): Bacteria > Pseudomonadota > Alphaproteobacteria > Rhizobiales > Xanthobacteraceae > Bradyrhizobium. The sequence continues at coordinate 153,990 of CAVSZM010000008.1, forward strand.
CGTCAGCATCACTTCATCGGCGCCGCCGCCAATTGAAGTCAGGCGGCTGTCACGATAGGCCCGGCTAACCGGCGTCTCGTTCATGAAACCCATCCCGCCCCAGTACTGCAAGCAGGCATCCGTCAATTCGCGTCCCAGCCGGCCCGCCTTGAGCTTGGCCATTGTCGCGAGCCTGGTCACATCCTCGCCGGCGACGAGCGCTTCGCCGGCACGATAGATCAGCGCACGCAAGAGCTCGACTTCAGTCTGCATTTCCGCAAGCTTGAAGTGGACGATCTGGTTATCAAGGATGCTCTGGCCGAACGCCTTGCGGTTTCGGGTATATTCGATCGTCTCAGTGATGATGTATTCGTGCGCCTTGAGGCAGGCCGCCGCGCCCCACAGCCGTTCCTCCTGGAATTGCACCATCTGATAGGTGAAGCCGTGGCCTTCCTCGCCGATCCGGTTGCGCTTCGGCACCCGTACGTTGTCGAAGAAAATCTGCGCGGTGTCGGACGAGCGCATACCCATCTTGTCGAGCTTGCGGGCGACTTCGACGCCCTTGGTTTTCATCGGCACGCAAATCAGCGACTTGTTGCGATGCTTCGGCCCGTCGCCGGTATTGGCCAGCAGGCATATCCAGTCGGCCTGAACTCCATTGGTAATCCACATCTTGCCGCCATTGATGACGTAATCGTCGCCATCGGAACGCGCATTGGTCTTGATCGACGCGACATCGGAGCCTGCGCCCGGCTCGGACACGCCGATGCACGCCACCGCATCCCCCGATATGGCGGGGGCAAGAAACTCGCGGCGCACCTCGTCGGAGCCGAACCGCGCCAGCGCCGGCGTCGCCATGTCGGTCTGCACGCCTATCGCCATCGGCACGCCGCCGCATCGGATGGCGCCTAGCTCCTCGGCCATCATCAGCGCGTAGCTGTAGTCGAGCCCCTGACCGCCGAATTCCACCGGTTTGTTGAGGCCGAGAAAGCCGAGGTCGCCGAGCTTCTTGAACAGCTCATGGGCCGGGAAAATATCCGCCTTCTCCCATTCATCGACAAAAGGATTGATCTCGGCAGCGATGAATTTCTGCAAGGCGCGCCGGGCGTCTTCGTGTTCACTTGTGAAGAGCATGACAATGGTTCCTGTCATTCCGGGGCGAGGCAAAGCGTCGAACCGGAATCCCGATTTTATTCAACTCATTTCCAGATTCCGTGTTCGCGTCGTCGACGCGCCCCGGAATGACGGCGGTTCGCCGTCACAATCCCATCTGCCGGCTGGCCAGATCCTTCATGATCTCCTCGCTGCCGCCGCCGATCGCATTGACCTTGACCTCACGGTAGATGCGCTCGACCTTGATGCCGCGCATATAGCCGGCACCGCCGAAAATCTGCACCGCTTCCGAGGCACAGAACGCCATCGTCTGCGTCGCCTGGTTTTTCAGCATGCAGATCTCGGCGACCGGATTTTCGCCCTGATCGAGCCGCCAAGCCAGCATTTCCAGCATTGCTTGCGACGCCGCAACGCGCTGCGCCATATCGACCAGCTTGTGACGGATCACCTGATGTTGCGCCAGAGGTTTTCCAAACGTGTGACGTTGCTTGGCATATTCCATCGCCTCCTCAACACAGACCCGCGCCGCAGCGGTGCAGCCGGCCGCCATCGTGAGGCGCTCGCTGTTGAAATTATGCATGATGATCTTGAAACCTCTGCCCTCCTCGCCGAGCAGGTTTCCAACGGGAACGCGGCAATTATCGAAATGCAGCGTCGCGGTATCCGAGGCCCACCAACCCATCTTTTTCAGCGGCGTGCGGGAAAGCCCCGGTGTGTCGCCCTCGATAACCAGCAGGCTGACGCCGCCGGGACCCGATCCACCGGTCCGCACTGCCGTCGTGATGTAGTCGGCGCGCATGCCGGAGGTGATGAAGGTCTTCTCGCCATTCACTACATAGAAATCGCCGTCGCGGCGCGCCGACGTGCGCAGGTTGGCGACGTCGGATCCGCCGCTGGGCTCTGTAATCGCCAGCGCCGAGATCTTCCTGCCTGACAATATCTCAGGCAGGACGCGCGCCTTGAATTCAGGGCTGCCCTCACGCGCAATCGGCGGCGCGCCAATCGAATTGCTCTTAAGGCTGGCGCTGACGCCGCCGGCGCCAGCCCGCGCCAGTTCCTGCACCGCGACAATCCACATGAAGTTATCGACCTCGGTACCGCCATACTCCTCCGGAAAACCCAGGCCCAGCAGCCCGATTTCGGCCGCCTTCTCGTAGAGCACCCGCGGAAACCCACCCGCCTCATCCCATTCGTGCGCGTAGGGCTCGATCTCCTTTTCGACAAAGCGGCGCACCACCTCGCGATAGGCCTCGTGTTCAGCGGTGTAGAATGGACTTGCCATTCGCTTTGCTCCGTTATGCCGCAACGCGTACGATGTCCGGAATTCCCCCACCTCACTTGCGTCGAGTGGCTGGCTCCGGGACGGGATGGCGGATCAGGCCATAGCCCAGCCAGTCAGCGCAAGACAGTATCCCGACACGGCCGCTCAACTTGACGAAATGGCGTAAAATCAATCAGATCAGGCCTCAAGGCCGCTAGACCCTTCGGAGGAGATTTTGCCGGTTCGCTACTATGACTGGATCGCCCATTTCGGCCGCCGGACGCCGGACAAACTGGCCGTCGTCGATCTCGCTGGTGAGCGACGTCTCTCGTACGCGCAATTCGACGCGCGCATTTCCCGTCTCGCTGCACATTTGCGTGACCGGCTTAATGTGACGCGCGGCGATCGTGTCGCGGTGCTTGCCATGAACACGACCGATACGCTGGAGGTGCAGTTCGCGTCGGGGCGGCTCGGCGCGGTGTTCGTGCCCCTGAATACCCGCCTTACCGTCCCCGAGCTTCAATTCATTGTCGGCGATGCCGCGCCGAAACTCTTGATCCATGACGCGGAACTCGCCGATACCGCGCTCACCGTCGCCAAGTTGTGCAAGGTCCCCTCGCTGCTTCTGCTGGGGCCTGATGGTTCCTACGAGGCTGCGATCGCCGCCTCAAAGCGCCTCGACAAAGCGGAAGAGGTGACCCTCGATGACATGTCGACGATCATGTACACATCGGGTACCACCGGCCAGCCAAAAGGCGCCATCATCACCCACGGCATGACGTTCTGGAACTGCGTCAATCTCGGAGGTCCGGCCTATATCTCGCCGTCGTCGGTGCTGCTGACCGTGCTGCCGCTGTTCCACACCGGCGGGCTTAACTGCTACACCAATCCGGTACTGCATGCGGGCGGAACCGTGCTGATCATGCGCGCCTTCGATCCCGCTCTCGCGCTTCAATTGATCAGTGATCCGTCTCGCCGCATCAATGTATTTTTCGGCGTGCCGTCGATCTATCAATTCATGGCGCAGCATCCCTCCTTCGCGGGCTCCGATTTCAGCCGTCTTGTCATTGGCGGCGTCGGCGGCGCGCCGATGCCGGTGCCGCTGCTGAAAGTCTGGGAAGACCGAGGGGTCGCCCTGCAGCAGGGTTACGGAATGACCGAGACCAGTCCCGCGGTATTGACGCTTGATCGCGAAGACGCCGCGCGCAAGGCCGGCTCTTCCGGCAAGCCGGTGCTCCATACCGAAGTACGTGTCGTCCGGCCCGACGGCACCGACGCCGATGTCGGTGAACTCGGTGAGCTCTGGGTGAAAGGACCGAACATCACGCCCGGCTACTGGAACCGGCCGGAGGCAAATCAGTCTTCCTTCACCGATGGCTGGCTGCATACCGGAGACGCGGTACGGGTAGACGACGAAGGTTTCTACTATATCGTCGATCGATGGAAGGACATGTACATTTCCGGCGGCGAAAACGTCTATCCGGCCGAGGTCGAAAACGTTCTTCACCAGCTCGCAGCTATCGCGGAAGCCGCTGTCATCGGCATTCCCAGCGAGCAATGGGGCGAAACCGGCATGGCGATCGTCGCCGTGAAGCCGGGGCACACTCTTACCGAGGTGGAGATTCATGCCCATTGCGAAGCCAATCTGGCGCGCTTCAAGCGTCCTCGCCTGATTCGGTTCGTGGACGCCTTGCCGCGCAACGCCACGGGCAAGATTCACAAGCCGACATTACGAAATAGTTTCGGTTCGCCGAAAGCCACCGATATTAAAGCCGTCGCATCCTAGCCGCTCACCCTGAGTGGCCGCTAATTTCCAACCCATCGTCAACCCTCCCTGCAAATGAAAGGTACTTCTCCGTGAAGAACAAGAAACTGTCCTTGCTCAACTCTCGTCTGATCTCCGTGACAGCCGCAGCCGCCCTCACCGTTCTCGCCATCCAGGGGGCGCTTGCGCAAAAGAAATACGACACCGGTGCGTCGGATACCGAAATCAAGATCGGCAATGTCGAGGCCTATAGCGGACCCGCTTCCGCCTACGGCATCATCGGCAAGACCGAGGATGCCTATTTCAAGATGATCAACGACGCCGGCGGCATCAACGGCCGCAAAATCAATTTCATCAGCTACGACGACGGCTACAGCCCGCCGAAGACGGTGGAACAGGTGCGCAAGCTGATCGAGAGCGATGAGGTATTACTGGTCTTCAATGCGCTGGGTACCCCGACCCAGACCGCGGTCCAGAAATATCAAAACGCCAAGAAAGTCCCGCAGCTCTTCCTCGCCACCGGCGCCAAAAAATCATGAATTCCCAGGTTCACTATTTGCCGCTGACGCCGGGATTGTTTTCGATTCTGGCCGTTTTGCTCGCGGGACTGGTCATCTTGATTCAGCTTCGCGTCCTCAGCTACGCCTATATGCGACTCGGTGTCGGTCCGGGCGTCGCCATGCTTCTTTTGTTTGGCTCGCTGATTGGCAGCTATTTCAATATTCCGATTACGGTCCTGCCCGGGCCGCCGGTCAGGTCAGCGCAGATCGTTGAATTCTTCGGCATGCGCTATGTCGTGCCCCTCGTTGCGTCTTGGCCCGGGACGGTGCTTGCTGTCAATGTCGGCGGCGCCGTGATTCCGACATTGATGTCCACCTATCTCGTTATCCGATATCAACTCTGGTTCAAGGCAGCGCTTGCCACGGCGGCGATCGCCCTTGTTATCCATTCGATGGCCACGCCGGTGCCGGGAATTGGCATTGCCGTGCCCGTATTTGCGCCCGTCGTGGCGACGGCAATCCTTGCCTTTATACTCTCCCGTGAGTACGCGGCGCCGCTTGCCTATATAGGCGGCTCAATGGGAACGCTCATTGGAGCCGACCTTCTCAATCTCGACAAGATCAGCGGCCTTGGCGCTCCAGTCGCCTCGATTGGCGGCGCGGGGACATTCGATGGAATATTCTTGACAGGGATTCTTGCCGTTCTCCTTGCCGGTATCGCCTCTCCATTGCGCCCACGACCGGCGTGGTAAGCGAATGCGCCGGCCGAAATCCCGATCGAACAACCATTCCGCGGTCCGGCGCGCATCTTGCTGAAACGGGCCCGGGAATAGCCCACTTGCTGACATTGTCCTGTCGTGTGAGTTGCCACCCTCCTCGACTCCCAATAATAAGAAACGAAAAGTCGTGGAGGAAGCGGCGGTCGCCGATCGATCGGCCATTTTCAGAAAAAGCGAAGGGTTAGGGATCACGCCTATGGAAGCTCAGGTAAGCACCGCGTCTGTTTCAGCTGACAAATGGTCACCTTCATCAGATGCAAGCGACATCGTCAAAAGCGTCCATGCAATGCTGCATCCGCGCAATATCGTGCTGGTCGGGGCTACCGACAAGCCGGGTAACTACGCCGAACGCATCTGGAACAATCTGATCAAATATCAATTCGAGGGCGGTCTTTATCCGGTCAACGCCAAGCGCGAAACGATCTGGGGCGTTCCCTGCTACAAGGATTTTGTCAGCCTGCCGGATAAGCCCGATCACGTGCTGGTGCTGGTGCCGGCACGGTTCGCAGTTCAGGTCATCCGGGACGCCGCGGCAGCCGGCGCCCGCTCGGCGACCATTGTGACGTCGGGCTTTAGCGAATTGCAGGACGATGAAAGCCAGAGGCTCGCCGGCGAGCTGCAGCAGGCTATTCGGGAGACCGGGCTTGCGGTCACCGGACCGAACTGCCTTGGCAACCTGAGCGCTGGCGAAAAGATGTTTACCAACATCGACGACCGTGTCGTCACGATGGCGGCCGGGCCCGTCGCGATCGCCGGTCAATCCGGCGCGATCATCATGGCGATCCGACAAGCGCTCGAGGATCGCGGCGTCGGCATCGGTTATATGGTCACGACTGGAAATGAGGCCGGCCTCGAGACGCCCGACCTGATGAGCTATTTCGCGGCCGACCCCAGCGTCCGCGTGATCGTGGTCTATCTTGAAGGCGTACGGAACACCAAGGTATTCCGAGAAGCTTGCAAGGCCGCGCGCGCTGCGGGCAAGCCTGTGATCGCGCTGAAACTCGGTGCGTCCGAGGGCGGACGCGCTGCAGCCATGGCGCATACCGGCGCGCTCGCCGGCTCGATCGAGACGTTCGACGCTATTTCAACACGAGAGGGCGTGATCCGCGTGCGAGGTCTCGACGAATTGATCGAGACGACCGAATGCTTTGTCCATGCCGATCCCCCGAAAAACGCGCGCCTCGCCGCGGTTACGCTATCGGGCGGCAAGCGTGGTCTTCTGATCGACGCATTTTCGGCAGCGGGTCTGAATTTCGCGCAGCTCAGCCAGAACGCAAGCGACAAGCTCGCGAAGATGCTTGGCCCGGGCAGCATTATCGGCAATCCGCTCGATGCGGGATTTGCGGCGGTGGTTGATCCTTCGGTCTATATGCAGTCGATCAAGATCATGATCGACGATCCCGATACCGACATCGTCATCATCGACGCGGAACTGCCCAAGGCGCCGCACGAATTGCGCGAAAGGAATTTACGCATCGTCAACGACATGGCCGCAACCGCCAGCAAGCCGGTCGTCTATATCAGCACGATGTCGATCGGTTTCACCGAATTCACCAAAAACTTGCGCAGGTCGCTGCCTCATATCGCCGTCATGCAGGGTCTCGATCGGGCGGTCGGTGCGATCAAGGCGTTGATCGACTACGCCTCGTTGCGCAAGGAAGTGCCCGACGTCGTATCAAGTTCCGGCGCTTCCGCGCGCGCGACGCTGGAGCGAACGCTCAAGAACGCCAGAGGCGCGGCGCTCGACGAGGTCGCATCAAAAAAGTTGCTCAAGGCGTACGGCATCCCGATCTCAAAGGAAGAGATCGCGCAAACCGCCGCGGACGCCGTGAAGATTGCCAAGAAGATCGGCTTTCCCGTCGTCGCCAAGGTTGTCAGCGCAGAGATCTTGCACAAATCCGATATCGGCGGGGTGGTGCTGAACATCAACAGTCCCGCCGAGGTCAAGAAAGCATTCAACGACATTACCCATCGGGTAAGGAAACTTAAGAACAAGCCGAAACTTGAGGGCATCCTGATCGCACAGCAGGTCAAGGCGGATCTCGAGCTTGTCGTCGGCGCCGCGCTTGATGCCGAGATGGGCCCGGTAGTGTTGTTCGGAACCGGTGGCGTCGATATCGAGTTGATGAAGGATGTCGCTCTCGCCGGCGCACCGCTCGATGCGACTGAAGCTAGGGAACTGATCGGCCGGACCAAGGCCGGCGTGAAGATCAGGGGTTATCGCGGCAAGCCCGCGCTGCACGAGGCCTCGGCGGTGAAGGCTATCGTCGGCCTGTCTAACCTGATGGCAGATGCCGGCACCCGCATCGCGTCTATCGACGTCAATCCATTTCTAATCAATGCCAAGACCGGCGTCGCGGTCGATGGCCTTATCGTTCTCAACAACGCCGCGGCCAAAAGCGCCGCCGGGCATTGATTCCCGTACGAGGCATCGACTAGGCCGAAGGTTGCAGGGCTTCATCCGGTTATCATTGGCAAAGACAAGCCGGAAGGGTTACGCTCAAGGCCTCTGGGGGCATCAAGGAATGCCGGCCATCAAAATACGTCAGCTTGTCAGGGAGGACAGCATGAATACTGGGAAGCCACCCCAATCAGTCGATCGACGGACTATTCTAAAAACAAGCGCGGCTATTGCTGCGGTGCAATTCTCATCACCCTTCATCATCAAGGCGCGGGGCGAAACGCCGGTGCGGATCGGGATGGTCGATCCGCTGACCGGAGTTTACGCCGCGATTGCACAAAACGAGGTGGTGGGAGCAAAATTCGCCGCTGAGGAGATCAACAAGAAGGGTGGCATTCTTGGCAGGCCGGTCGAACTCCTGGTCGAAGACTCGGCCAATGATGTCGGCACCGGCGTGCAGAAGACAAGGAAGCTGATCGAACGCGATCAGGTGAGTTTCATTGTTGGCGACGTGAATTCAGGCATTGCGATCGCGATGGCGCAGGTCACCAGCGAGAAAAAGGTGCTCCATATCGTCTCCGGAGGTCACACCGATCCGATCACCGGCACGAACTGCTCGTGGAATGTGTTCAGGGTTTGCAACTCCACGACGATGGACGCCAACGCAATCGCAACCACGCTGATCGAGAAGTTCGGCAAGAAGTGGTACTTCCTGACGCCGGATTACGCGTATGGCCATTCCGTCCAGGCCGGCTTTGAAAAAGTTCTGAAAGCGGCGGGCGGCACTTCCGCTGCATCGCTGGTTCCCCTGGGCACGCCGGATTATTCGGCTTACCTGATCCAGGCCAAGGCCTACGGCCCGCAGGTGTTGATCAATGTCATGGGCGGCGGCGATCAGGTCTCAAGCCTCAAGCAGTTTGTCCAATTCGGTTTGGACAAGCAAATGGCGGTCGGAGGCGCTTTGTTTGAGCTTGAGAGCATACGAGCCGTACCCGAAGGGGCGCGCGTCGGATGGTGGACCATGGAATGGTGGTGGGATCAGCCGGGTGTGCCTCACGTCGCGGAATTCAATGCCGCGATAAAGAAAATTACGGGTGCTTCGGCAACGGCCCGCAATTGGTTCGGCTATGCGTCGATACAGACGCTGGCGGTGATTGCTAACCAGGAGAAGACGCTCGACGCTCCAAAACTGGCGCGGGCGCTTTCTGGATTCAAGCTGCCACCGGAGATTGCCCTGCAACCGGGCGCGCCGGAGTACCGCGCCGGCGACCACGAACTGATGAGCACCGTGTTTGTCGGCGAGGCGCACCCACCCAAGGGCGATCCGGACAATATGTTCACGATACGCAACCCCGTGCCCGGTGAAAAAGCGGCCGGACCGGCCGATGCTACCGGCTGCAAGATGCAATGGCCGGCCTGACACGACACGGCATGTCGCCTGGTGCCTCGAAGCACCGGGCGACATGACCCAAGAAAAAACTTGGCGAACCTTCAAGGAGGACTCATGACATCGCAAACGTTCACTCGGAAATTCGACCGCCGTACCCTCATCAAGGGCGCCGCCGCGCTGGGCGCCTTCCAGGTAGCGTCGCCCTTCATCATTCAAGCGCGCGGCGAGACGGCGATCCGGATGGGCATGGTCGATCCTCTCACCGGTGTCTACGCCGCAACGGCCGGCAATGAGGTAATGGGAGCCAAGCTCGCCGTCGAGCAGATGAACGCCAAAGGCGGCATTCTCGGACGTCAGGTCGAACTGCTGGTGGAAGATTCCGCCAATGACGTCGGCACCGGCGTGCAAAAGGCGCGCAAGCTGATCGAGCGGGATCAGGTCAACTTTATGATCGGTGACGTCAATTCTGGTATCGCCGCTGCGATCGCCCAGGTCACCAGCGAAAAGAAAATCCTGCACATAGTTTCGGGCGGCCACACCGACTCGATTACCGGCAAGGATTGCAAATGGAATGTGTTCCGCGTCTGCAATACCACGCGGATGGAAGCCAATTCGGTATCAAGCATCCTGTACAGCAAGTACGGCAAGAAATGGCACTTCATCACGCCCGACTATGCATTCGGCCACACGCTTTATGATGCCTGCACGGATGACTTGAAGAAGCTGGGCGGCACCGTAACCGGCAACGAGCTGACGCCCCTCGGCACTACGGATTTCTCCGCATACCTGATCAAGGCGCGGGCGGCAAATCCCGACGTAATGATCTTGCTGGTGCAGGGATCCGACATGATCAACTGTCTCAAGCAAGTCGTACAGTTCGGCCTCAACAAGCAGATCCACGTGGCGGGAACGCAACAGGAGCTGGAATCGCTGGCCGCGCTACCGCCGGAAGCCCGCATAGGCGTCTGGATGTTCGAATGGTATTGGAAACAACCGGGCGTTCCCGGCGTCGAAAAATTCGTCGCCGATATTCGCAAGGTGAACAGCGGAAATGTGCCGACCGCGCGTCACTGGTTCGGCTACGCTTCGGCAATGAGCTTTGCGCTGATTGCGAACCGGGAGAAAACAACCGATGCGGTCAAGCTCGCAGCGGCGCTTGAGAACTTCGAGCTGCCTGACGATGTCAAACTGCAGCCGAATAAAGTGTACTACCGCAAGGGCGACCATCAGTTGATGACTTCCGCTTTCGTGGGCGAGGCGCAGTCGAAGGGCAAGGACGACCCTGAAGATCTCTACCTCGTCGGCGAAGTTGTCCCCGGCGACAAGACGGCGCCTGCTGTCAGCGAAACCGGCTGCATGATCCAGTGGCCATCGTAGCACAAAATCCGCTACTCCTCGATCCGGGGGCGATGCCGCCCGGATCAGATGCAGGTTTTTTCACCGGTGAATTATGACCCAACTTCTCCTGTTTAATGTCACCAACGGGCTCATCATCGGCGCCTTCTATGTGCTGATGGCGCTCGGCCTTTCTCTCATCCTCAACTTGAGCAACGTCATCAATTTCGCGCATGGCGGATTTCTCGTCATCGGCGGCTATATCGCCTATACGATTACGCCCTATATCGGGTTCTGGGGTGCGCTGCTGCTCGCGCCGCCACTGACCGCCATCTTAGGGCTCGCCGTCGAGCGCGTGCTGATCCGGCCGCTCTACGGACGCGATCCACTCTACAGTCTGCTGCTCACCTTCGGCCTGGCGTTCATAATCGAAGACGGTACTCGCTTTATCTGGGGCCCGCAGGGCAAGCCGGTCACCATTCCGGCATTTCTGGCGCAGCCTCTGAGCAATGAACTGTTCTTTATCACCGGTTATCGCCTGTTCATGGTGGCCGTGGTGATGATCGCCGTTGCATTGCTGTTCCTGCTGCTGCGCTACACGCGTCTGGGCGTTCGCATCCGTGCCGGCACGCTTGACCTCGAGACGGTGGCGGCGCTGGGAATCAACGTGCAAATGCTGCGTTCACTCAATTTCGCGGTCGGTATTTTTCTTGCGGGTCTCAGCGGCGTTCTCGCCGCCGGACAACTTGGCCTCGAACCGACCATGGGCACCGGCCTTTTAATGCCGAGCTTCATTGCCATTATCGTCGGCGGCATCGGCAGCCTGCCGGGAACGCTGGTCGGCGGTTTGCTGATCGGGGTGGCGTCCGGATTGACGGCAGTATTCCTTCCCGCCGCCAGCGAGGCGGTGATTTACGTCCTGATGGCGGTAGTCCTTCTCTTGCGCCCGCGCGGACTGTTCGGCGAAGAAGGAATGATGAGTTGAGCGCCGAGCAAACACGCAAGCTGATCGTTCTCGCGGCTATCTGGGCGGCTTTGCTGCTCGCGCCCTATTGGATGGCGCCGCTCGGAGGCTATACCGCTCTCGCCACCCGTGTCCTTGTGCTTGGACTGGCGGCAATGTCGCTCAATTTCCTGCTGGGCTTTACCGGCGTTCTGTCGTTCGGCCATGCCGCATATTTCGGTCTTGGCGCCTACGGCGCCGGGCTGACGCTGAAGTTCCTGGCGGCAAGCACGCCGCTCGCGCTTATCGCGGGAATGCTGCTGGGCGGCGTTTGCGGCGCCATTCTCGGCACGCTCATCGTGCGGCGGCGTGGCGTCTATTTCGCCATGGTGACGATAGCTTTCGGCCAGGTTTTCTACTACATCGCATTTCAGTGGAGCTCGCTGACGGGCGGCGACGACGGGCTGCGCGGCTTCTCGCGTCAGCCGATCGACTTTGGGCTGTTCAAGCTCGACATTCTCTCCAGCGCCAACAACTTCTATTATTTCGTGTTGTTTTGCTTCGCCGTGGTTGTCGGCGCCATGGGATTTATTCTGCGCTCGCCGTTCGGCCGCACCATGATCGCCATTCGCGAGAATGAGCGGCGCTCCCGCTTCCTCGGCATCCCGGTTGAGCGGCATATCTGGATTGCATTCACGTTGTCCTGCTTCTTCATGGGACTGGCCGGCGGGCTCTATGCGCTGGTCAACAACTTCGCCGATCCGAGGGGCCTGCATTACAGCCAGTCCGGCGATTTCGTCATGATGGCCGTGATGGGCGGCATGCGAAGCTTCTGGGGTCCGCTTCTCGGCGCCACCGTGTTCGTGGTTTTGCAGGACTATCTGTCGAGCATCACCGTCAACTGGATGTCGTTCGTCGGATTACTGTTCGTCCTTGTGGTCCTGTTTTTCCCGCGTGGACTGCTTGGCTTCATCCAGCGGAGCAAGGCATGAATGTTCTCGAAATCGACAACGTCACCAAGAGATTCGGGAATCTCGTGGCTGTGCGCGACGTATCGCTGAGCGTGGCGAAGGGAGAACTGTGCGCGATCATCGGACCGAATGGCGCCGGCAAGACAACCTTCTTCAACCTGATCAGCGGATTTTTCCCCCGACTTCCGGTGCCATAACATTCGATGGCCGCGATATCACCAAGCTGTCGACGCATGAGCGCGTCACGCTGGGGATGGCCAGAACCTTCCAGATCACGGAAATCTTTCCGGAACTCACCGTGTTCGAAAACGTCCGAATTGCCGCGGAAGTGGCCGGTGGATATCGTTTGCGGCCCTGGATGAATCGTTCGGAAACGGAAAAAATTCATGAGCGCGTCGAGGAGACGCTCAAACTGGTTTCTCTGGAAACCAAGACGGATAGATTGGTCGGCGAACTCGCTCACGGCGATCAGCGCGCCGCCGAGATCGCGATGGCGCTTGCCTTGAAACCCCATTTACTGCTGCTCGACGAGCCCACCGCCGGCATGGGCGACCAGGAGACCTACCAGATTACCCAGCTCATCCGCCGACTGCACCGCGACAGCAACTATACCATCGTGCTCATTGAACACGATATGCGCGTCGTATTTCATCTCGCTGATCGCATCTGCGTGCTCGATCAGGGCAGAATGCTGGCGCAAGGCACTCCCAAGGAGATCGCCGCCAACGAGACCGTTCAGGCCGCGTATCTGGGCAGCGCCGCATGACCGCGGCACTGACAGCCCAGGGGCTCCACACCTATTACGGCAAGAGCCACATCCTGCATGGCGTCAGCCTCGAAGTTGCCGAAGGCAAGATCACCGCCCTGCTTGGACGCAATGGCGCGGGAAAGACCACGACGCTACGCAGCCTGATGGGCCTTACGCCGGCACGCGAAGGCAAAATCACGATCTTCGGCCGGGACACCACGCGTTGGCCGACCTTCCGCATCGCCTGCGAGGGAGTGGGCTATGTTCCCGAAGGCCGGCGCATCTTCGCCAATCTCAGCGTCGAGGAGAATCTCAAGGTTCCGCTCGAGCGTGGTGGCCCGTGGACCATCGAGCGAATCTACCAGCTGTTCCCGCGCCTCGAAGAGCGCAAGCTCAATCGCGGCCGTCAACTTTCCGGCGGCGAACAGGAAATGTTGTCGATCGGTCGCGCGTTGCTGCTGAACCCAAGACTCCTGATTCTCGATGAACCTTCGCAAGGATTGGCGCCGCTTATCGTGCGCGAGGTGTTTCGCATTGTCCAGCAGATGAAGGCCGAGGGCATTTCTGTTCTGCTGGTCGAACAGAATGCACGCATGAGCCTGGAAATCGCCGACAACGCCTATGTGCTGGATGACGGGATCGTCGTCTATTCAGGATCGGCCCACGAACTCGCCGCCGACGAGCCGCGTGTCCGCGCACTCGCCGGAGCCAGCGCCGAAGAATGGACCCTGACTTAAGCTGTCAAGGCCATGGCGCCGTTACGCGCGGTAAGCGGTCTTGCCGGTGCCACGATACAAGACGCGTACCTGCTCTTCCGACACCTCCTTGTGAAAGGCCAACGCCTCTGGCTCGAGGTCGCGCCTTGGCACGTAGGCGGGTAGAAAGTGGCCGAAGTCATCTTTGCCGCGCACCAGTGTCGCCCAATCCCTTTGGCCTACTGCCTGCTTCAGGCGGGTCGGGATGTAGCGGATCGCAAGGCCGATGCGTCGGTCGTCGGAGCGGTTCGGCTCCGATCCGTGAAACAGCAGCACATGATGAAGCGACGCCTGGCCGGGCTTCAACTCCACATAGACAGCCTTGGCCTCGTCGACATCAACCGCGATCTCCTGACCCCGGGTAAGGAGGTTGTTCTGATCGAACGTGTCTTCGTGCTTGACTTGCTGCCGGTGGGTTCCGGCAATGAACTTCATGCAGCCGGAAACCTTATTCGCCGGCGACATGGCGATCCAGGCGGTGGCAACATCGGATGAACTGAGACCCCAATAGGTCGCATCCTGATGCCAGGATACAAAACCCGGGTCGTGGGCTTCCTTGATGAAGAAGCTGGTATTCCAGCACAGGATATTCGGCCCGAGCAGATCCTCCATGGCATCCAGGATTGTGGGATGGCGGATCATCGCGTCGATCCACGTGAAGAGCACGTGGCTGCGATGGCGCATCTCGGCCTTGATCGGGCCTCCGCTCTCGGCTTCATAATCCTCGAGCCTGCGTCTGAAATCAGCCACTTCGCTTGCGCTCAGAGCATCGATCGGGAAGTGGTAGCCACGTTCGCGGTAGGCCGCGACGTCATCCTTGCTCAGCAAGTTCGGCATGGGTTGCTCCGACACACTTGTATTTAATTGCAAGGCTCGCAACAAAAGTTCGATCAAGGGTGACGCCACGGTCTGGCGCTGTCAAGAAGCCGTCCAGGCTCGGGCGCATCGGTCTTTCGCTTGTTTCGCTTTGCCCGTACAATCCTGGAGATAACGAAGGGCGCCGGCCCACTTAGCCAGGCAGATCGCAGCGGATATTGGGATGAGATCGCGGGCGAGCAACCTTATGATCGGAACCACGACGCTGGCGGTTATCGCCGCGGCGTTCGTTGGCTTTCTTGGGTTCCGGAAAATCCACAGCACCCAGCAGCAAGGTCCGCTTCGCATCATTTTCGAGGGTTCGGCAAGCGGCCTGCGCAAAGGCGGCAGCGTGAACTTCGACGGAGTTCAGGTTGGCGAGGTAAAATCACTCAAGCTGGACAACCCTCGCAAGATTGTCGCCCTTGTCATGCTGGATAGCAGCGCCCCGATCCGAAAGGACACGGTTGTGGGCCTGGAATTCCAGGGGCTCACCGGTGTGGCGGCGATATCGCTGACCGGCGGCGCGGCTGCCGCGCCCCCGGTACCGCTGGATGAGGACGGCGTTCCGACCTTGACTGCCGACCTGAGCGAGACGGAATCGATCCGCGATACACTGCACAATGTCGACCGGATCCTTATCGGTAATCAGGCGACGCTCAAAAATGCGCTGCTGAATTTCGAGACCTATACCGCGACGTTGGCGAGCAAGGGCGACGCGATCGATAGCATGATACGCAAGGCAGACAACGCCTTCGAAACTTTCGATAGCGCCCTGGCCAAGATCGACAACATCGTGCCCGGCCTGGCGAGCGGAGCGGACGGCGAACTATATAAGAAAGTGAGCTCCATTCGCGAACTGGCCGACAGTTTCAATAAGCGATCGGCTTCCTTGATGGAGGAAGGCCGCCGCTCCCTCCTCGATATCAGCCAGACAGCCATCAAGGTGACCCGCAAATTCGAACCGGAAGCCGGAAGCGGCGACAATCCGCCTCCGCCGAGAAAGCCGAACCAAAAGCGGCGGTGAGGGTTCGCGCCAGGCCCAAGCGTAAGGGCGCCACATCGGCTCCAAATTTCCGGAACATGTATCCGTGATCTGCAAGTCAACTAAAATGCGACCCCGAGGCGCCGCCCGGCGCTCCAGACAACCCGGCAACGTTTCTTGGTACCGCCGAATAGCAACTCAAATCGATTAGGCAATTTGGGCTGCCCCCAAACCTCAAGGCATGCGCCACCAGGAGAAAAGTCAACAACGTTGCAATCGATAAGTGGCGTCTTAGGGCCAACGATCAGTTTGGCCGCACTGGAACCCCTGCCAATCGGTCGAACACGGGAAAACCGCCGCGGATACATCACCCGCCCCTAGCTGTGAGCCGAAACCCGGCGCTCAGATTCACAGACCATGATGAAAATTCCGTTCGGGGTCATAGTTAGCGAAATACGTCCCGTGGTGGTCGTACTGATGGCGCGTCTGAACAAGATATCCGTGTCGGGGATCGTCGTTCGATTCAAGCACCGCGAAGCGCACCAACGAGGAACCTTCGGCAAAAGCTTTCTGACGGTGGACTATTGCCATTCCATCCCGAATTCGTCGGCCGCCGCATTAATCCAGATCAGTGCGGCCCGGCAATCGATCCAGATTAGCCGGTCGTCATTTGTGGGACTATCGCTGGATGACATGTGTAATAGAAATGCTCCATCCGCGGTTCGAAATAGCGAATCACACGCATGGTGTTCGGCAAGCGATTGAGCATCAATAAACGGATAAGTGCGCGAAATTATGAGCTCCATTGCAAATCACATCACTCGGCAAAGGCTCTAAACCGATTGAAAAATAGACAAGGTTAACAATTCCTTTCTAAAAACAGCCGCGAACAGTGCTAAAGGGGAAAACCCTTGAGAGCAGGATTGGCCCTCAAGCTTAACAATTATTTAACGGACGAATTATCTGCGCCGTTCATAAAAAAGTTTCACCTCAAATATACTTTGCGGAATAATGGGCTCTTCTTGTTTCCAACCGGCGCCGTGATGGCGAGGACAATGAAGCCCCGCCGCAATTGATGGATTGCATCGTGCAGAATGCCAAGAGTTCCTCCCCGCGCGATGATCTCGACGCCGTCCCCAAGAGCGGTTCATCGGAAAGGCGCGTAGCCGTGCTGTGCAATTTCTTCAAGAATCGGATTGCATAGATGGCCTTTGGAGACAGAAAGCACGAGCGTGTCGACTTCGAGCGCGGCATTCTTGTTTATATCATGGGGATTGACGGAACTTGGCGCCGGGACTGCACCATGATCGACGTGTCGCAAACCGGCGCACGCTTGTGCATCAAAGGGTCTTTCGAGGGATTAGACCTCAAGGAATTCTTCTTGCTTCTGTCGTCGACGGGTCTCGCATATCGCCGCTGTCGAATGGTGCGCGTCGACGGCGATCAAATCGGCGTCGAGTTTCTGGCGAGGGACAAGGCAACCAGCAAGAAAAAATCGCCGAGACCACAGTCGACCGACGAACCTGCTTGAACACTCCAACCAATCACCCGCGTGCGCCGCGTCGCTCCCGATGCATAGGCCGGTTCGCCGCCACCACGAGGGCACTTATCAACAGTGCCTTTTGGTGACGGGAATAGCCGTCGATTTTGGATTGAGTCTCGGTCTGGCAACGTCAGACATTGAGCGGTTGCATCCCGCTGCGATGTTTCATGACATTGCAACGCCAATCTTCCGCTCGCGATCCTTGATGAGGTTGGGCGCCTCGATGCCCGGGAACGTGCGCTGATCGAAACTCATCCCGCCGCCGGGTATGAAGTGCTGAGGGGGAATGACGGTATTTCCCTGGAGGTTCTTGATGCAGTCCGGCACCATTACGAATATCTCGATGGAAGCGGATACCCCGACGCACTTTGTGCCGCCGGTATATCCGACATCGTTCGGATATTGACCATCTCCAATATTTTTGCAGCGTTGATCGAGCACCGGCGCTACAAGCCAACCATGCCTCGGGAACGGGCCTATGAGATCATCCAGGCTGCATTCCGGGAAGTGGCGTTGAGTCGTTGAGGAAAGCGGATCTGCGATAGAGCCCGGCTAGCGAAGGCTCAATCGTAGACGAACGCGGCATCGTCGAGATCGATCGCGGGAAATTCATCCTTCTCGGCCCAGTAATCCTGACTATGCTGCCATTCCGGCTTGTCGCCGCGTTTGGGCAACAGATGCATGTCGCGCATCAGATAGCCGGGATTGAAATTCTCCGGATCGATCCATGACTGCAGCGGCATATTTTTTTCAAACGGCCGCAATGCCGGTACGACTTTCTTCGCACCCTTCTTCTTCATGTGAGCGAGCAGGCGGCAAACAAAATCCGCCACCAGATCGGTCCGCAGGGTCCAGCTGGCGCGGAAATATCCGAACACCCAGACCATATTCGGCACGCCGGTGAACATCATGCCGCGATAGGTGACGGTTTGGGCGAAATCGAGCGGCTCACCATCGATCGAGAAAGCGATATCGCCCAGCACATTGAGGTTGAACCCGGTCGCGGTGACGATGATGTCGGCATCTAGCGATTTTCCGGATTTCAGCAGAATGCCTTTTTCCGTAAACCGATCGATCTCGTCGGTAACGACCGACGCCTTGCCGCTCTTGATGCCCTCGAACAGATCGGCGTCGGGGACGAAGGCGATGCGTTGCCGCCATGGCCGATAACTCGGGGTGAAATGCGTCTCAATGTCGTAGTCGGGACCGAGCACCGCGCGAATGCCGCCGAGCAGTTCGTTCTTGACCGTCTCCGGCTCCGTGAACGAGCGACGAGTGAACGTGTCCTGATCGAACAGAATTTTGCGGCGCACGATCTCGTGAATCCATTCCTCGCTGATCTGGAGTTGTCGCAGCGTCTCGGCCAGTTCGATGGCGTTGCGGCCGGTCCTGAAATAGGTCGGCGATCGCTGCAGCATCGTAACGTGATCGCATTTGTCCGCGATCGCAGGGATCAGTGTCGCAGCGGTTGCGCCTGAGCCGATCACCACGACCTTCTTGCCCTCCGTATCCATATCCTCCGGCCAGCGCTGCGGGTGGACGGTGCGGCCTTTATAGGTTTCCATCCCTTTCCATTCGGGAGTGTAGCCCTCCGAATGCCGGTAATAGCCCTGGCACATCCAGAGAAAGTTCGCCGTGAAAGTGACGGGCTCGCCGCTGTCGATCTTGACGGCTTCGATGGTCCAAAGATTGGTCTTGCTCGACCAACTGGCCGAGGAAATTTGATGACGGTAGCGGATATGCTTCTCGAGCCCGTTTTCGGCGATGACTTCGCCCATGTAGGAGAGAATTTCGGCGGCGGTGGCGATCGGCGCGCTGGTCCAGGGCTTGAAGCGGTAGCCAAACGTGTGAAGATCGCTGTCGGAGCGGATGCCGGGATAGCGATGGGTCAGCCAGGTGCCGCCGAAGCTCTCCTGTGTCTCAAGCACGACAAAAGTCGTTCCCGGAAGCTGCGTGGTCAGGTGATAGGCGCTCCCAACACCTGAGATTCCGGCGCCAACGATCAGGACATCGAAATGCTCGACCGATTGAGAAGCGGAAGCGGCGCGGGTTGTTGCTATTACGTTCATGAGCGGTTCTTCTTGATTGGCAACTCGTTGCCGGGATGTCTGTAAAGGTCAATTATTGGCGGCACAATACGCCAGATCAAGTCGCCGAACTCACATTACTGAACCCCATTGGCGCGCGGTCTGCAGAATCCAGTCGCGGTAGAGTGTGAGCGGCGTAACGCCGGTCAGACCCCCGCAACCCGCGCTGCCGTTCGGCCCGGTCGACCAGCTGATGACGCCGACAATGGCCGGGCCACCCTGGTGATCCTCGAACACCGGTCCGCCGGAATCTCCAGTGCAGGCGCCAAGTCCGTCCCGCGTGCCCTGCCCGACCGGATCGACCAGCCTGATCTGCAACGTCCCCGGCCGGCCTGTCGCGACCAGACCGGCGACGCGAACCGTCCCGCCGCTGCCGCCCTCGCCGCGGATCGTCACGCCAATGCCGGCGATGGTGAACCGGCTGCCGGCGACAATCGGAAGCTGCGGCACCCCGAGCATGGCCGCGTCTTTCCCCTTGGGAGGCATTTCCAGATGCAGCAGCGCGACATCGGCGGTGGCGCGATGGGCCGTCATCGCCTGCATGTTGAATGAGGGATGAATGGCGACGTTTTTGACGTCTTGGAGCTGCGGCTGTTTGTTTGCGCTGTATTCGACGATCTTGTAGATCGCGCCGGGCTGCAGGCAATGCGCCGCTGTCAACACCAGTTGGGGGGCAATCAAGGCGCCGGTGCAGAAGTTACCACGCGAGCCGACGATCGTGACGATGGAGCGACCGATGCCCTCGGCGGACGGTGTCCCGCCACCGACGATCGCGTAGGCGGGCGCGGCGAGGAGCAGCGCCAGGCCCGCGATAATCCGAAACAGGATTTTTATCCGGGCCGAGATTGCCGCGGCCGGAGTTTGAGCGATCCAATCACGCATAGAGCTCGGAATATTCCTGCTGATAGGATGAGTAGGAATCCTTGATACTCGCAAGGTTCAGCAGCATCGTGGCGACGGGCACATCATTTGAAGCAAATACAGTCGTTCGAACCCAGAGGCTTTCGGTTCTGCGGCTGCCGCTTAGGGCGACCACTTCGCGCTCCGTTTGGTAATCCTCTCCGGCAAATAGCGGCCCACGCAGCAGCCGGATTTCCTGATCGGCAAACAAGCCCACCGCCGGCCCCTTGATCGGCAAGCGATCATCCCTCGATCGGTATTGAAAAAGCACGCTGAGCATTTCCATCGGGATAATGGGCCGTTCCCAGGGATTACCGGATGCATTCCGGTAATACGCGCTTGGCTCGGTGATGACCTCAAGTTTATCTTCGAGCGAGAAGGGGTAGAGGTCACCCATTTTCTGATCTAAATCCATCCGGACGGACTGACGTTTGGTCTTCATTCCGACTTTCACGTCGCGCAGGATCACGGGATCGGCAAGCGGCTTTAGCTCGGTCAGCCGCTGATCGAGCGCGGTTGGCAGACCTTCATCTCCTACAGATGCCGTGCCGCGCAAAACCTCGGTTCCATCGCGCTTCACCATCCGGATCTTGCACTGCTTTTGCCCCGGTCCGGGTTTTGCCAACATCGCCTGCACCTCTTCTCCCTCGAAAGAGGGATTGCGATAGTGCGCGGAGATGCTTCCGGTCTCGAACCACGTCCTTCCCCACAACCTCTCGCACAACGGGGCGAACTGGCTGAAATGCGTCGGCCCTTCGATCGTGCCGCCCTGAAATCCCAGTTTCTGCGCCGTCGCATCGTCGTAAATCGAGGCGTGAGAATCGTAGACCTGGGCATTGAGCATCTGGTGCGGCCGGCGCCACGGTCCGGCGAGGGAATCAGCGGTTTCCGTGATGATCGTCTCAAAGGCCTTCATGGGACTTCCCTACATCTCGCCCTTGGCCCCATTTACGGACCCGCGCCCGCAACAAGCAAGAAGATCATGCGGGCGGCGGGTGGTTCTTGCGCTCTGGTCCCGGCCGGGACGCCGTGTTAGCCGTTTCGAAATCGTTCAAATTGGCAGGGAAGTAATGATCGAAGCAGTGATTTGGGATTTTGGCGGGGTGCTCACCACCTCCCCCTTCGAGGCGTTTGCGCGTTTCGAGAGCGAACGCGGACTGCCCGCCGACATTATCCGGCGCACCAATGCCAATAATCATTGGGAGAACGCCTGGGCGAAATTCGAGCGCGCCGAAGTGGACCTGGAAACCTTCGATCAACTGTTCGCGGCGGAATCGCTGGCACTGGGCGCGGAGGTTCGAGGCAAAGACGTATTGCCGCTTTTGTCTGGAGATCTGCGGCCCGATATGGTTGAGGCACTGAGGCGTATAGCGACGAAACTCAAGACCGGCTGCATCACCAATAACCTTCCAGCCAACGCCATCGGCAGCGCAAGCGGCCGATCGCTCTATGTCGCGGAAGTAATGGCGCTGTTCGATCACATCATCGAGTCGGCAAAGATCGGCTTAAGGAAACCTGACCCCCGCATCTACCGGATGATGGTTGAAGCGCTCGGCGTCGATCCCAAACGCTGCGTCTATCTTGACGATTTAGGTGTCAACCTGAAACCGGCGCGCGACATGGGCATGACCACGATCAAGGTAGTCAATGCGCCGCAAGCGATTGCCGAACTCGAGGCAGCAACGGGGTTGTCGCTGCGATAATCGCCGGGAGGCTGCCGGGTCTCAGGAACTTCCGTCACTTTCACCGCAGCGCAGCCGCGATGTTGCCGCCGTCCACGGTGGTCACGTCGGCAGTGGACTTGAGTGCCAATGCCTGGGCCAGAAATGCCTGCGCCACATCCTCGGCCACCACTTCCCGGCCAAGAAGGTTACCCCGCATGTACGTCTCTTCGCTGACGCCGCGAACCTTTGAGCGTGATGCGATCATCTCTTCGGTAAGGAGACCGGAACGGATTCGATCGGCATTGACGGCGTTAGCGCGAATGCCCTCGCTTCCGTAATCGACAGCGTATTGCCGCACCAGAAACAGCGTCGCCGCCTTCGGCAGACCATACGGGCCGAAGTCGGGTCCGGGATTGACGGCCTGCTTGGAAACATTGAACAGCAGGCAGCCGCCGGTGCCCTGCGCCCGCATGATTCTGACGGCGGCCTGCGCGACGCGCTGGTGACCGTAGAAATTCAATTCGAAACTCTGCCGCAACACCGCTTCATCAACCTCCCCGATCCGGCCCTGCCAGGCGGCGCCGGCATTCGACACGACTATGTCCACCCCGCCGAACGCCGAGGCGACTTGCGCGAACGCACCCCGCACCGATGCTGCGTCGGTAACGTCGCATCGAATTCCCTGCGCCGCGACGCCGATCGCCTTGGCTTTCGCCTGTGCCGCAGCCCCGTCGACATCCAGCAGCGCCACCTCGGCGCCAGCCGCCGCGAACGCCTTGGCCGTCGCAAATCCGATTGCGCCGGCAGCGCCGGTGACGACCGCTACCTGTCCCGCCAGCGGCGGTTCTTTGGAACTACCCAGTTTCGCCTGCTCAAGCGACCAGTACTCGACATCGAACAAATCGGACTCCGGCAGCGGATCAAAGCGGCCGACCGCCTCGGCATCCGTGATGGTGGCAATGGCTGCCTCGGCCAGATCAGCGGCAATCCTGGCGTCCTTCTTGCTCCGGCCGAGCCCGAACAAACCGATACCGGGCACCAGCACCACGCGCGGCATCGGATCGAGCATGGTCTTGATCCCGCCGACGCGCGCATTGTTGCGGTCAAAATAGTTTTGGTAGCGATCGCTGAATGCCGCGACAGCGCCACGGACCTGCTCCTTGAAACCGGCGAGGTCTCCATCCTCGGGTGCGGCAACGACCAGCGGCCGGTTCTTGATGCGAATATTGTGGTCCGGCGTCACCACCCCGGCCTGACCGTAGCGCGCAACCTCGGCGCCGTTGACGAAGTTCATCACCGCGTCCGATCCGCGGAAGTCGAGCACGAAGCGCTTCCAGGCCCCGTCGGATCTTCCATCCTGCAAGCTGCAGGCACCGCGGACAATCGGTGCGACGTCCGCTACCCCGGCCGGGCGGACCGGCAGCTTTGCGCTGACGAATGCCGGTTTGCGATTCTTTGCCAACCGCTCCTCGGCAAGCGTCACCAGCGCGATCATGCGCTGGTAGGATTCCCGTGCATCGGCGCCGAAGCTGAAGATGCCGTGCTTGACGAGGATCAGCCCTTCGACGGACGGGTTAGCATCGAATACCCGCGCCGCGGCCTTCGCCAGCCCGAATCCGGGCATTATATACGGCACATAGCCGACGCGCGCGCCGTAGACCTCGTGGCACAACGCTTCCCCATCAGGCTGGTCCGTGAGCGCGAGCACTGCGGTCGAATGGGTGTGATCGACGAATTTGTGCGGGATGAACGCGTGCAGCAACGCCTCGACCGACGGGTTCGGGGCCGCTGGGTCGATCAGATTGGCACGCTGCAACCGCACCATTTCCTCGTCTGAAAGTGACTCACGTGCGCGAAGCTTCAGCAGCGGTGCGAGCCGCACCGCCGGCAGGCCCGCGGGCTCGATCGAGCCCATATCCCAACCGGAGCCCTTGACGCAGAGAACTTCAACCGCATCGCCGTTGAGATCGGCGACGCGCGTCTTCACCGAAGTGTTGCCGCCGCCGTGCAGCACCAGACGCGGATCCTGGCCGAGCAAACGCGTGGTATAAACCCTGAGCGCCACATCGCGGCCGAGGCTCGCATAGCGGGCCACGGTTGTATCGGCGTCGCGATCGATCCATGCGCTCTGCATAGGCTTCTTCCTTCGCTATTCTGCCGCGGCCGCTCTCCGCTCGGGAAATGCGGTCGATAGCGCGGTCCGGTCGGCCTTGAGTACGCCGCGCTCGGTTATCAGCCCCGTAACCAGGCGCGCCGGCGTGACATCGAAGCCATAGTTCGCAACCGGCGAGCCCTCCGGCACAATCCGAACGGTCTCAATCCGTCCGTCTGCGGTCCGCCCCGTCATGTCTGTAACTTCTTCAGCGCTACGTTGCTCGATCGGAATCTCACTGATCCCGTCATCAACGCTGAAATCGATGGTCGGCGAAGGCAGCGCCACATAAAACGGCACACCGTTATCACGCGCGGCGAGCGCCTTGAGATAGGTGCCGATCTTGTTGCAGACGTCGCCATTCGCGGTCACCCGGTCGGTGCCGACAATCACAAGATCGACCAGCTCGTGCTGCATCAGATGGCCGCCGGTATTATCGGGGATCACGGTGTGCGGCACGCCGTGATGCCCGAGTTCCCAGGCCGTGAGCGAGGCTCCCTGATTGCGCGGCCGGGTCTCATCGACCCATACATGGACGGCATGACCGTGCTCATGTGCCAGATAGATCGGGGCGGTCGCCGTGCCCCAATCGACGGTCGCCAGCCAGCCGGCGTTGCAATGAGTCAGCACATTGACGCGTTCGCCGGGTTTCTTTGTCGCCGCGACCGCCTCGATCAGCGCAAGGCCATGCTGGCCGATGCCCTTATTGATGGCGATGTCCTGCTCGGCAATCTCGGCGGCACGAGAATACGCAACCGCCGCTCGTTCCGACGGCGGCAACGGCCGCAAAACCGACCGCATAGCGTCGAGCGCCCATTGCAAGTTAATCGCCGTCGGCCGCGTCGCAATCAGCGTCTTATAGGCATGATTGAGCGCTGTATCCGATGCGTCCGTTCGCATCGCCAACGCCATGCCGTAGGCGGCGGTCGCGCCGATCAGCGGCGCGCCCCGCACCAGCATCGACCGGATCGCATCAACAGCGGAATCACAACTCGTTAGCCGCGCAACGACAAAATCGTGCGGCAGCCGCCTCTGGTCGACCGCGCCGATCGACCAGCCGTCCGGCTCGAGCCAGATACTGCGGATATGCCTGCCATCGACCTTCATGACGCACTCGTCGACAATGTTAGCCTCACGCGCGCAGGATCCGTCCCGCCACCGCATCGAGCTTTTTCAAGAGCGCCGGATCACGCGCTTCCGGTGCGGTAATCAAAGCAGTGTCGAGCACGCGATCCGAGCCGATCGGACACGGCTCGTGCTCCCTTGGGAACTCCCTGGCGAGACGCGCAACCAGACCCTTGGCCTTGTCTGCGTTTGTGGTCAACACCCGGATGATGTCCTGGACGGTCACGGCATCGTGGTCGGGATGCCAACAATCAAAATCAGTTACCATGGCAACGGTCGCGTAACAGATTTCCGCCTCGCGGGCGAGCTTGGCCTCCGGCATATTGGTCATGCCGATCACCGAATAGCCGAGGCCCTTGTATGTCATGCTTTCGGCGTGGCTCGAGAATTGTGGACCTTCCATACAGACATAGGTGCCGCCGCGTGCAATTGCGATGCCTTCGGCTTCGGCTGCCGCCGCAAGGTGGATGCGCAGCCGCGGAGACACCGGATGGGCCATCGATACGTGCGCAACGCAACCCTTTCCGAAAAACGAACTTTCGCGCTTGTGGGTGCGGTCGATAAACTGATCGACCAGCACGAAGGTGCCGGGCGGCATTTCTTCCTTGAACGAACCGCAGGCCGACAGTGAGATCAGGTCGGTGACCCCCGCACGTTTAAGCACGTCGATGTTGGCGCGGTAGTTGATGTCGGACGGCGACAGCCGGTGGCCCTTGTCGTGCCGCGGCAGAAACACGACCGGAAGGCCCGCAATGGCGCCGCGGCGTACCGGCGCCGACGGCTCACCCCACGGGCTGGAAATCGCCTCCTCGCGCGCGTTCTCAAGCCCCGGCAGGTCGTAAATACCGGAGCCGCCGATAATGCCAAGGACCGCTTTCGTCATGCCCTCTCCTCTTCCTCGTCCGTACCGCAATTCAGCATGCCGAGGAAGCGCTCACAACTGCTATTTGCGGCATGGCGAAATCGATTGTCGAGCTGAGTTGCGCTACTTTTCGACGGCGCTCCCGGCCTTGCAAGAGGCTTTGGTTTAGTCATACATTTATGATCAATAGCAAGCGAACGGCCGCAAATAGCGGCACAAGAAAACGCGCTGTGGAGGAAACATAATGAAGACTCGGTCCGTCAGTCGTCGCGCTTTCCTGAAATCCTCAAAAGCGGCGGCTGCCTGGGTCGCATTGTCGCCAGCCATTATCGGGCGCGCTCAGGCTGCTACGTTGAAACTCAAATGTTCGTCGTCCCTGCCCAACGATCCCAAATATGCCAACGGACGGGTTTATTACGATAACCTGGTCAAGTATCTGAAGGCGAACGGCCTTGGCGAGCAGATCGAAGTCGCTTTCTTCCCCGACAACCAGCTCGGTCAGGAAATCGATGTCATCAATTCCGTCAAACTGGGTGTGATCGACCTGATGGTGTCGGGTTCATCGATCTCGGCCAATCTTGTTCCCCTCGTCGGAACCTTTGATCTGGGATATCTGTTCTCCAGCTTTCAACAGCAGACCAGGGCCTTCGACGCCGGCGCCTCCAGGCCGATCGAGGAGGCCCTGCTCAAGGGCGCAAATATCCGGATTGTCTCGTGGGCCTATAACTTCGGTGCCCGCAGCGTGCTTGCAAAGAAGCCGGTGAAGACGCCGGAAGATCTGGCCGGCCTCAAGATTCGAACTCTGCCCAATCCCGTCATCACCGAGTGTCTCCGTCTGATGGGCGCTGCCGCGACGCCGCTGGCGTTCGGTGAAATCTACACGGCGCTGCAGGCCGGCGTGCTCGACGGGCTCGAGCATGACCCGCCTACAATCCTCGCCAGCAAATTCTACGAAACCTCGAAACATTACGCGCTGACGCAGCATATCTTCTCGCCGCTGGCGACGTACTTCAGCGATGCGACGTTCAATCGCATGGACCCGAAGTTGCGCGAGGGATTTCTTGACGCCGCGAAGAAGGCGGGCGCGGATACGCGCGACCATGGCCTCTCGGTCGAGAGAGAGGCACTCGCGCTCATCGTGGAAAAGGGCGTTACCGTCGTCGAATGCGACAAGGAAGCGTTCCGCAAGCGCGTTCTTCCCCAGACCGACAATTTCGTAAAGGCTCGCCCCGAAGCAAAGCCCGTGGTGGACATGATCCGCGCGACCCAGGCTTGAGGTGACCATGTCAAGCGCCGCGCCTCTGCAACGCGGCGGTCACCGGATCATGGCTTCGCTGCTGGTATTGAGCGACGCAGCGGCGGCGATCCTCCTCGTTGCCGATCTTTTGGTCGTCTGCGGTTCGGTGTTGCTGCGCTTCCTGTTCAATGCACCGGTCGAGTGGGCCGATGATGTGGCCCGCGGCCTCATGGTCGGATCGAGCTTCTTCGGTGCCGCCAGCGCCCTTGCCCGCAGCGAGAACCTCGGCGTGGCATTTTTCATCGACATGCTGCCGGTCGGGATCCGGCGCGTGGTCGATTCCGTGGGTGCGCTGCTCGTAACGGTGATTGCGGGCTACGTGGCGTTCAACGCCCTCAAGCTCGGTTGGCTGACCACCGGACAAACTTCTGGTTCCGGCCTGCCCCTGGAATTGACTTTCTATCCGATGGGGGTTGGCGCGCTCTTTATGACGATTTTCGCGCTCGATCTTTTTGGCTCGCGTCCCGTCCGCGACATGATCGCCGGAGCGGTCGCGACTGGGCTGATCGTTGGCCTCTATCTGGCGTGGGATTTCCTGCTGCCGGCTTCGGTGCCCTCTTCGGGGACGCTGATGCTGGTCGGCTTTTTCGTTACACTGTTCGGGGGACTGCCGATCGGATTTGCCCTCGCGCTGGCGGCCCTGACGTTCATCTGGGTGGAAGGCACTCTGCCTGGCGTCATCTTCGCGCAGCAGATGGCGCGCGGCATCGACAATTTTGTGCTGCTCGCGATCCCGTTCTTCATCCTGGTCGGCTATCTCATGGAGGCGAACGGCATGTCGGTTCGTCTCATCGAGTTGTTGCAGCGCGCGGTGGGGCGCATGCGCGGCGGCCTGAACGTCGTTATGGTGACATCCATGGTGCTGTTTTCGGGCATCTCCGGCTCCAAGATGGCCGACGTCGCGGCGGTCGGATCGGTGCTGATCCCCGCGGCCCGCCGTTCCAGGCAGAATCCGGGTAGCGCGGTGGCGCTGCTGGCAGCCTCGGCCGTCATGGCGGAAACCATTCCCCCCTGCATCAACCTGATCATCCTGGGCTTCGTGGCCAACCTGTCGATCGGCGGATTATTCGTCGCGGGCCTGCTGCCGGCAGGACTGATGGCATTGGCCCTTATCGTGGTGTGCATCATCTTCGGGAAACGCCCGGTTTCTGCCGAGGAGATCGAACCGCAAATTCCGATGTCGGGCCTCTGGAGCGGCGCCATCGCCTCGTTCGGATTGATCTTCATGATCTTTGCGGGTTTCAAGAGCGGGTTCGCGACGGCCACTGAGATTTCGGCGTTCGCCGCGGTCTATGCCATCGTCATCGGCAGCATTGTGTTCCGCGAACTCAGCTTCAAGACGGCGGCGTCCAGCTTCGTGCAGGCGGCGACGCGCTCCGGGCTGGTTCTGTTTATCGTCGCTGCCGCGCAATCGCTTGCTTTCATCCTTACCCTGCAGCAAGTCCCGCATGCGGTGGGCGACATGATGCTTTCGCTGTCGAGCGCGCACGGCACATGGCTGTTCATGTTGCTCTCGATCGTCGTATTGATCGTGATGGGCTCGGTACTCGAAGGCGCCGCGGCGCTGATCATCTTTGGGCCGCTGCTGCTTCCGGTTGCGATCAAGCTCGGCATCGACCCCCTGCATTTCGGCGTGGTGCTCGTCATTTCGATGGGGCTCGGCCTGTTTGCTCCGCCGCTCGGGCTCGGACTTTACGGAGCCTGCCTGATCGGCAACGTGCCGATCGAACAGACCGTGAGGCCGATCATGGGTTATCTTGGCTTGCTGTTCCTGTGCCTGCTTGTGATTGCCTTCGTCCCTCACATCAGCACTGCGTTGCCGCGCGCCTTCGGTTACTGAAGGTGGTCTTGGGAGACATTGAACGTTGAAAGTCCTGCTGACCCATACGCCCCAGGCCCGGCGCCAGTATTATGGCGAACGTAGCCTGATCGGACTGCAGGCCCTGGCGCAAGTCGTCTTGCATGAGGCGGACAGCGCCCTGGACTCGGCCGGCCTGATCGGCGCCGCGCGCGATGTCGACATCATCGTGGCCGACCGTTTGACGGAAGGACCGGGCGAGATTTTCGCGAGACTGCCAAATCTGCGCGCATTCGTTCGCTGCGCGGTCGATATCCGTAACATCGACGTGAAAGCCGCGTCCGTGGCGGGTGTGCTGGTCACACGCGCCGGGCCAGGCTTTGTACAATCAGTCGCCGAACTTGCGCTCGGCTTTTTGGTCGATCTGTCGCGCGGAATTTCACGTGCAACGGCGGAGTACCACACTGGGCGGAAACCAGATGTTGTGATGGGGCGGCAGCTGGCGGGAAGCCGTCTTGGCATCATTGGTTATGGCGGCATCGGCCAATACCTTGCGCGGGTAGCAAAAGCACTGAGCATGAAGGTTCTGGTAGCCGATCCATTTGCAACCATTGACGACGCAAGCATAAAGCATTTGTTGCTCGAAGACCTCCTCGGCAACTCCGATTACGTTGTCTGTCTGGCAGTCGCCAACGAAAGTACCGAAAATCTGATCGGGCAGGCAGCGTTGGCGCACATGCAGCCGCACGCGTTCTTCATCAATCTGTCCCGTGGCAATCTGGTCGACGAGGCAGCCCTGATCGCTGCGTTGCGAGAGAACCGCATTGCCGGGGCGGCGATGGATGTAGGCCGCGCCCGAGATCAGATGCCGACGCCGGAGCTGGCGAAGCTCGCGAATGTCATAGCGACTCCGCATATCGGCGGGCTGACGCCGCCGGCGATCGAAAGCCAGTCGCTCGAAACCGTTCGTCAAGTTGAAGCCATCATCAATGGCAGGATTCCCGCTGGCGCCGTCAACGCCGATCATTGGACACGCCGTCCTTGACGCCGAAAACCGCGCTTTCGGCAGCTTCCGATGATATTTGCTTCAGGCCGGTCCGGGAGTGAACATGTGTAATTGCCCGAATCAGGGTTAGACCTGACATGATCGTTGACCGGCCTGCGCTGAGATCGGTCAACCGAGGCGCACGGCCTCGAACGCCGGCTCTCGCCAATTTAAATCAGACGACTAAATCCGCATGACTGTTTCCGCCATCGCCTCCGGCCGCGACCGCAAGTCCGACATCCGCCCCAACGCGCTCTCCGTCCTGAATTCCGTGTTCGGCCTGCCTGGCTTTCGCGGTGCGCAGGAAGAGATCGTCAAGCATGTTATTGACGGCGGCAATTGCCTGGTGCTGATGCCCACCGGCGGCGGCAAGTCGCTGTGTTATCAACTGCCGTCGTTATTGCGCGAGGGCTGCGGCATCGTCGTCTCGCCACTGATCGCGTTGATGCGCGATCAGGTCGCAGGCCTGCTCGAGGCCGGCGTCGAGGCGGCGGTGCTGAATTCCACGCTGACCTTCGACGAAGCCTCGGCGGTCGAGCAGCGGCTTCTCGCCGGCGATCTCGATCTGCTCTACATCGCCCCCGAGCGGCTGTTGACGCCGCGTTGCCTCGCCATGCTCGGCCGCGCGCAGATCGCCTTGTTTGCGATCGACGAGGCGCATTGCGTGTCGCAATGGGGACACGACTTTCGCCCGGAATACATCGGCCTGTCGGTCATCGCCGAGCGCTTTCCGGACGTGCCGCGCATCGCACTGACAGCCACTGCCGATGACCTCACCCGTCGCGAAATTATCGATCGCCTAGGTCTTAACAATGCGCCGACCTTCGTCGCGAGCTTCGATCGCCCGAACATCAGATATGAAATCGTCGACAAGCAAAACGCGCACACGCAGCTCAAGGCGTTCATCACCGAACGACACGCCGGCGACGCCGGCATCGTCTACTGCCTGTCCCGTGCGAAGGTCGAAGACACCGCAGCCGCGCTGACCAAGGTCGGCATAGAGGCGCTGCCTTATCACGCAGGCATGGACGCCAATCTGCGCGCCCGGCATCAGGATCGCTTCATCAACGAGGACGGCGTCGTGATCGTCGCCACGGTCGCGTTCGGCATGGGCATCGACAAATCAGACGTGCGCTTCGTTGCGCATCTCGACCTGCCGAAAAGCGTCGAGGCCTATTATCAGGAGACCGGGCGAGCGGGGCGCGACGGCAAGCCGTCCAGCGCCTGGATGACTTACGGCCTGTCGGACATCGTGCAGCAGCGCCGCATGATCGACGAGTCCAGCGGCGCGGAAGCGTTCAAGCGCGTGTCGATCGGCAAGCTCGATGCACTTGTCAGCCTGGCCGAAACCACTGACTGCCGCCGTACCCGCCTGCTCGGATATTTTGGCGAAACTCTCAGCGCCGCCAAATGTGGCAATTGCGACAACTGCCTGTCGCCGCGGATCGTCCGCGATGGCAAAGTCGTCGCGCAGAAGCTGCTGTCCTGTGCCTATCGCACCGGGCAGCGCTTCGGCGCCATGCATCTGATCGACGTTCTGGTCGGGCGCGAGACAGAACGCGTCAGGCAATTCGGACACAATAAAATTTCCGTTTTTGGAATAGGCCGCGAGCTCAACGAAAAGCAGTGGCGCGCTGCCTTGCGACAACTCGTGGCCATGGGTCATCTTCGGCCCGACAGCGAAGCCTTTGGCGCGCTGAAACTGACAAACTCGGCGCGAGGCGTGCTGAAAGGCGAGACCGAGGTGATGCTGCGCGAGGAGACCGCGGGCTCCCGCAATCGCGCAAGCAGAACCAGATCAAGGCGCGGCAGTGTTGCGCCCCTATCCACTGGTCGGAGCGATACCGGCATTGCGACTCTGCTCGGCTCCCTCAAGGCGTGGCGTTCCGGAGTGGCGCGCAAGCGCGGCGTGCCGGCCTACGTCGTGTTGCACGACGCCACCATAGACGGCATCGCATCGTCGCGCCCGACAACACTTGAACAGCTCCGCGGCGTCGCCGGCATCGGCGACAAGAAGCTCGAACATTACGGGGACGAATTGATCGCGCTGGTGAAGGAAGCGGGAGGCTGAGGCGTGGCGGAGAATTAGGCGGCTCTCGTCTGGACAAACTTGATCCCCACTGGCACTTTCGAAAGATGGCCCGCGCGAAAAAGGCGTACTCGAACGCAAGAGTCTGCTTATTGGGAAAACTCAATTTCGATGCGTAATCTGTCATCGGAGGAGCCCATGTCCAGACGCTTATTGATCATCGCCAGCATGCTTCTGCTTACGATTTGCGCTTCGCCGGCGCAAACGCCGTCACCCGACGCCATGACGGCCGCGCGCAGCCTGGTGACTACAATGAAGTTGTCCGATCAATACAAGGCGCTTCTGCCCGCGATCCTGTTAACCCTCAAGCCCGCTCTGGTACAAGACAGGCCGGAGATTGAACGCGACTACGATGCGATGATGCCGATGATAGTAGATGCGTTTGGGTCCTATTATGCTGCGATGATAAACGACATCGCCACCGTCTATGCCAACAATTTTACGGTCGGCGAGCTGCGCCAAATAGATGCTTTCTATCGTCAGCCGGTTGGGCAGGAGTTTCTCGAAAAAGCGCAGGCGATCACGCAACAGAGCAACCAGGTTGGCCAGGATGCGAGTCGCAAGGCGGCCGAGGATCTACGGACGCGCTTGACCGAAGCGTTGCGCCAGAAGGGGCACAAATTGTGATGGCACGGCCGTGCGGGACGGTTGAGTTGCCGGACCTGCCGGCACCGGCCGAGGCATGGCGGTGGCGTATCCGGCCGCTCCTCAACCCCGAATTAACCCGCGCGCCTCCGCGCAGGAGCCTCGGCTCTTGCCGGAGCTACTCTTGAACGCCCACTCCGGATCACGCCTTCCCGGATTCGGCCGCCGCCTTGGCTGCTTCGTACTCGGCCGCCTCGACGAACAGGTTGGGGACCTTCTCAGCCCGATCCAGAATCCATGCAGCCGCAACCATGATCACGATGCCGGCGGCGCTGACGACCAGCTGCTCCCAGACACCCCTGGTGTACTGCATCAGGATCCAATGCGCCCCAAAGGACAGGAATACGCCGAAGCAGAAGATCGGAAGCGAATGCTGACCGCACAAGATCAGCGGACGCAACCATCTGGAAGTGAGTGGCGCCGAGTTGCGTGGGAGATATCGCGTGACCACGAGCGCCAGGGCGAGGAAATGAGTGAAACGCAGCATATCGAGATCGGTTTTGTCGATTGGATAGACCGCCTTGATCATCCATTTCGGCACCAGTGCTTCCAGGAACGGAACGTGCCAGGTCATGACGATCAAGAGTGCAAAGAGGATCCACGCAACCGCCAATGCCAGCGCCACGCGAGAGCGGATCAGGTACTGGAGTTTGGCGGCGCCTCCGACACCGCACCATGCCGCGAATACAAACATCAATTGCCAGGCAAACGGGTTGAAGTACCAGGTTGTCCCAGGTGGATACGAAGCGAAATTCCAGTCGAACCAGCGCGCCGCGACGTACAGGACGGCCGAGCCAAGCAAGGTCCCGTTTGGACGACGGATGCAGCCGAACGGACGAGAGCGCACATCGGCGCGATCGGGGGCACACACTAGGTCTTCCGGGCATGCGATAGCTTCCATATCGTCAACATGCGATGCGATAAGGGGCATTCGCCGGTCAAATGCCAGGGAGTTTTGCTGCAAGCGCAGGCCGTCCAGGGACAGCCGGCCAACGCACAACATCCCGCTGGCAACGCGCCCGCTATACTGTAAGATTGTGCCGGACCAACCGGCCTTGCCCGCTTGCCTAACTGCTGGGTCGCAAATAAGAAACCAGCCTTGGAGGAATTCCCATGTCAGCTCCCACGAGCCGCGCGTTGCTTGATCGCCGCATGCTTCTGCGTGCGAGCGCCGGCATGGCCGGCATTCTCGCCACCGGCCGCGCACCGGCGTTCGCGCAGGCCCAGCCGAAAAAACTCGTGTTTGCGCATATCAACGCGATCCCGGAATCGGCCGCGGTCGCGTTCGACTGGATGGCGAAGGAAGCGACCGCGCAGTCAAAAGGCGCGCTTGACGTGCAGTTCTTCGGCAAGACCCTGATCCCACAGGAGCTGGAGATCATGAACGCCGTTAAATCCGGAAGCGTCGCGATGGGCAGCCCGGCGGGTGCCGCCGCAACCGTGTTTCCTGAAATGGGGGCACTGCTCGTGCCCTATCTGGTCAAGGATTATGCCTCGGCCTACGCCATGCTCAATGGGCGGATCGGCGACAAGATCAGCAGGGAAATCGAGGACAAGTACAAGCTCAAGGTGCTGTGTTATTTCGACTACGGCTTTCGCCATTTCTGGACCTCGAAGAAGCCGATCGTCGAACCGAAGGACCTGCGGGGCATGAAAATCCGGGTACAGCAGGCCAAGATATTCGGCGACACCATCAACGGTCTTGGAGGCAGCGCCGTGCCGATGGCGTTTGGCGAGGTTATCACCGCCGCCAAACAGGGCGTGATCGATGGCGGCGATTTGCCAATCGTCAATATGAAGGCGCTGAAGATCTACGACGTATCGAAATATGCCTCGCTAACCTATCATAATTACGGCCCGACCAACGCGGTGATGAATCTCGAAATCTGGAACGGGCTGTCGGCCGAGCAGCAGAAGCTGATCCTGGATCTCTCCCGCGCCGCGCAGGAGAAGATCCGCGTGGCGACTGAGTCGGTCGACAACTTCGCAAAAGCAAAGTCTGAGCTGGAGCCGTTCGGCATGACCGTAGTGGAATCCAATGTCGGCGAATTCCGCAAAGTCGCGCAGCAGAAGATATGGCCGGCCTACAAGGGCCAGTATGGCGCATTGTGGGACGATATCGAAGGCTTCAAGGCCTGAGTTAGCAGCTGGGCCGAAGCCGGATCTTCGTTCCCTTCGCCCGCCCCGTCAGTCGCCGGAATCGCCCGCACATGTTGCGTATACTCTCAGCCGTCCCGAAATTCACGGTCACGGCGCTGATCATCCTTGCAATCGTCAACCTCCTGGTCGGGGTAATCCTGCGCTATTTCGTCGGCGCCATAACCGACTGGCTCGATATTGACCCCGTGCCGTTCACCTGGGTCGAGGAAGTGGGCGAGCTTTCGCTTGCGTGGCTAACGCTTATCGGCGCCGCGATCGGCATTCAATCGCGCTCGCATTTCACGCTCACTGTGTTCGTGCATCGCCTGCCGGAGACCGCGCAGCTCTGGATCCATCGTTTCAATCATGCGCTCATCGTCGGCGTCGGCCTGCTCG
The DNA here is from genome assembly GCA_963732455.1 of uncultured Alphaproteobacteria bacterium. Taxonomy (GTDB): domain Bacteria; phylum Pseudomonadota; class Alphaproteobacteria; order Rhizobiales; family Xanthobacteraceae; genus Bradyrhizobium. Next base: position 189,512 of record CAVSZM010000008.1, read on the forward strand.
TTGCGTGGTACGGATTCAAGCTCTGCCTGCTCAACCGCACGCTCACGACGCCCGGCCTCGAAATCAATCTTGCCTGGCTCTACGCGTCTTCCGTGGTCGGCGGCATTCTGATCGCCGTCCACGGTTTCGCGATGATGGTCTCTCCGCCGCCGCAAGGCGAGCCCGAGCACTGACCGGGATCATTCATGCTGCTTGCGAGCGTCGCCATCGTCTTTGTTGTATTGATCCTGCTCTCGATGCCGATCGTGTTCGCGCTCGGCGTGGCCGGGATCACCGGATTGTGGGTCGGTGGCTACCCGATGCAACAGCTTTCCTCGGCGCTCGTGTCGGGTTCGCAAAGCTGGGTGCTGCTTGCAATCCCAGCCTTTGTGTTCGCGGGTAATCTCATGGAGCGCTGCGGCATGAGCCACGCGCTCGTGGAGCTGGCGCGCGCCCTGATAGGCTGGGTCAAGGGCGGGCTCGGCATGTCGGTGATCGTGGTAGCGTATTTCTTCTCCGATATCTGCGGATCGAAAATGGCTGAGGTCTCCGCGCTCGGCTCCGCGCTGATGCCACCCCTGACCAAGGCCGGTTACGACCGGCGCGATTCGGCTTCGCTGATCGCCGCCGGCACCGCGATGGGCATGCTGGTGCCTCCGGCGATCTTCATGATCGTGATCGCGCAGGTTACCAACACATCGGCGGTGGCCCTGTTCGTCGCCGGCTTCGTTCCGGCGGTTGTCATCATGCTGTGCCTGATGGCCGTGATTTACATCCGCGCGCGTCAGAACGATTGGCCGGTCGATTCCAGACCGAGCCTCAAGCGTCTTGGCCACGCGGCGCTGCACGCCGCCGTGCCGATTGTAGTTCCGTTCGTGATCCTTGCCGGCTTCATCCTCGGCATCATCACCGCGACCGAGGCCGGCGCCGTGGTCGCGGGTTATGCCTTCCTCGCCGCGAAGCTCTACTACCGCAATGTCTCATGGCGCGCGATGGGCAAAATCGCCTATGACAGCGCGATCCTCACGGCGGCGGTGGTGTTCCTGCTGGCGGTAGCTTCGATCTATCAATACCTGATGGGCGTGAGCGGGGTACCGCAGTTGCTTGGCCAGGTGCTTGGGCCGCTGAAATCGCACCCATGGCTGTTTCTGATTGGAACCGCTGCCATGAGTTGCCTGTTCGGCATGCTGCTGGAGGGCCTGCCCGCGGCCGTCGTGCTCATCCCCGTGGTGTTTCCAATCGCCGAGGCGATGGGCATCGACCCGATCCACTTCAACATCGTGCAGACCGCGGCCGTCGGCATCGGCCTGTTCCTGCCGCCCATGGGTGTCGGGCTGTTAATGGCGCTGCGCTTTGCAAATCTGAACGTCGGGCAACACTTCCGTACATATGTGCCTTACATGCTGGCGCTATTTGCCGGTCTGCTACTGATCATCTGCGTCCCGGAAATCAGCCTGACGCTGCCGAGGCTGGCGGGGTTGATCAGATAAGGCCGCTCCGCGACCATGCATTGTTGATGTCGGTATCCGCTTTGCCGCCAAAAAGCTGACGTTCCCCACGAGACCGCCTTTAGCTATCAAGTTCCGGCGCGTCCGTGGTGCTGCCCCATTGCGAACAAAGCGGGAATCAGTGACCGTCCAGTCTACCCTGGAGACGGTACGGAAGTGTCAGCTGTTGCTCCCTATCTCGAAAACCTCAATCCGGAACAGCGGCGGGCGGTCGAGCATGGCGCAGCGGGACCGGGCCAATTTGCGCCGTTGCTGGTGATTGCCGGAGCCGGATCCGGCAAGACCAACACGCTTGCGCATCGCGTCGCACATCTGATCGTCAGCGGCGCCGACCCCAGGCGCATTCTATTGATGACGTTCTCACGCCGTGCTGCTTCCGAGATGACGAAACGCGTGGAGCGGATTGCGCGAAAGGTAATGGGTAACAACGCCGGCGTGATGACCGACGCGTTGGCTTGGGCCGGGACCTTCCACGGCATCGGCGCGCGCCTGCTTCGCGAGTACTCCGACCAAATCAGTCTCGATCCCGCATTCACCATCCATGACCGCGAAGATTCTGCCGATTTGATGAACCTGGTCCGGAACGACCTCGGTTTCTCCAGGAAAGAAAGCCGCTTCCCGACCAAGGGCACGTGCCTCGCGATCTACTCGCGTTGCGTCAACGCCGAGACGCCCGTTGAGCAGGTCTTGGGAGCCTCATTTCCCTGGTGCTCCGGCTGGGCGGCCGAACTGAAAGAGTTGTTCGGGGCCTACGTCGAGGCCAAGCAAAAGCAGAACGTGCTCGACTATGACGACCTCTTGCTCTACTGGGCGCAGACCATGAGCGATCCGGCGCTCGCGGTCGATATCGGCTGCCGTTTCGATCATGTTCTGGTCGATGAGTATCAGGACACGAACCGTCTGCAGTCGTCGATACTTCTCGCGCTCAAGCCCGACGGTCACGGTCTCACTGTCGTCGGCGACGATGCACAGTCGATCTATTCATTTCGCGCCGCGACCGTGCGCAACATTCTCGACTTCCCCGATCAGTTCTCGCCACCCGCCCGCATCATTACGCTTGATCGGAACTATCGGTCGACGCAGACCATTCTGGCCGCCGCCAACGGGGTTATCGATCTTGCCAAGGAGCGTTTCACCAAGAACCTGTGGACCGACCGAACGTCGGGCGTGAAGCCTCAACTGGTCACCGTGCGCGACGAAGCCGACCAAGCCGGCTGCATTGTCGAACGCATTCTGGAAAACCGGGAATCCGGCACGCTCCTGAAGCAGCAAGCCGTGCTGTTCCGAACATCCAGCCATAGCGGCCCGCTGGAAGTGGAACTCACCCGCCGTAACATCCCATTCGTCAAGTTCGGTGGGCTGAAGTTTCTCGATGCCGCTCACATCAAGGACATGCTAGCGCTGCTGCGTTTCGTCGAAAATCCGCGAGACCGCGTTGCCGGGTTCCGGTTGATGCATCTTATCCCCGGCGTCGGCCCGACTTCGGCGCAGCGCGTGCTCGATCACATGGCTAACGACGCCGATCCCATCTCGGGGCTTTCGCACGCGCCGGCCCCGCCGCGCGCCGGCGAGGGCTGGAAAAAGTTCATTGGTGTCATCGCGGACCTTCGTCATTCACACTGGCCGGCCGACCTGGAACGCGCCCGGCTGTGGTACGAACCGCACTTGGACCGAATCCACGAGGATGCCGAGACCCGCCGCGCCGACCTGATTCAACTTGAACAGATAGCCAGCGGATATCCTTCGCGGGAGCGCTTCCTCACCGAACTGACGCTCGACCCGCCCGATACGACCAGCGACCAGGCCGGGGTTCCCTTGCTCGACGAGGACTATCTGATCCTGTCGACGATCCACTCCGCCAAGGGCCAGGAGTGGAAATCGGTGTTCTTGTTGAACGTTGTAGACGGGTGCATGCCCTCCGACCTCGGCGCTGGAACGACAGCGGAGCTAGAAGAAGAACGTCGGTTGCTCTACGTTGCCATGACCCGCGCCAAGGACGATCTGCATCTCTTCGTGCCGCAGCGTTTCTTCACGCACGGACAACATGCGCAAGGCGACCGGCACGTCTATGCCTCACGGACGCGTTTCATCCCCGATCGGCTGCTGGGCCTGTTCGAACGGACAACGTGGCCGACCGCTGTGGCGGAATCCACGGTGTGCGCTGCAAGCCGAGGCCCGCGCATCGACGTTGGCGCCCGCATGCGCGGCATGTGGCGTTGACGCGGACCTCTTCGAACCTGCAACCTGCTCCACGACCCATAACGTCAACGCATACAGCGGGGTCACAAACATTGGGATGCGAACGGCTTTCATTGGCGTCGATGACTTGACTCCGCCAATCGATGCCTTTCCCTATGGGTCACGTCCAAGGAGAACAAACAAAATGGCCCGCCTGCCCTATCTCGAAGCCGACCAGGTCGCACCTGAATATCGCGATATGCTGAAGCGCAATACCAACCTGCACAAGCTGCTGGTTAACTCGCCCGACATGGCGCGCGCATTCAACGGAGTCGGCGGTTACATCCGCTTCAAGAGTAAGCTCGACCCGCGCCTGCGCGAACTGGCCATTCTGCAGGTGGGCTGGATGGAAAAATCGGAATACGAATTCACCCATCACGTCAAGATCGGCAAGGAGTTTGGCGTTACCGACGAGGATATCCAGGGTATGATGGCCGAGACCGAGGGCAAACCCTCCCGGCTTGAGCCGCTGGCCAAGGCGATCCTGAGGGGCGCGCGCGAGATGGTGCGCGAGCTCGCGATGTCCGACGCTACCTTCGCCGAGATCAAGAAGGAACTCAGCGACGAGCATACGACCGATCTCGTTCTCACCATCGCCTTCTACTGCGCGGTCGTCCGCGTGCTCGCTACCATGAAAATCGACAATGAGTCCTACTACAAAGAGGTACTGAACGAGTACCCAATCCCGGGAGTCAAATAATGCGCCTGAAAGATCGCGTCGCCATCGTCGTCGGCGCCGGCCAGAGTGCCGGCGAAGGTATCGGTAACGGCCGCGCCACGGCCCTCACCTTTGCGCGCGAAGGCGCCAAGGTACTGTGCGTGGATCACAACCTGAAATCAGCCCAGGAAACGGTCGACATGATGGGGGCCTATCAAGGCGCCGGGATTGCTTTCAAAGCCGACGTCACCAGGGATGCCGAGCTAAAGGCGATGGTAGCCGAAGCTCATGCCCGCTGGGACCGCATCGACGTCCTGCACAACAATGTAGGCGTCAGCATATCCGGCGGAGACGCCGAACTGCTCGACTTTACGGAGGAGGCGCTCGAGCGCTGTGTGGCAATCAACCTCAAGAGCTGCATTTTCGCGGCCAAACACGTGATCCCGATCATGCGCCAGCAGATGAGCGGCGTCATCATCAACATCTCGTCTATGGCGGCCATCACCACCTATCCCTACGTCGCTTACAAAGCGACCAAATCGGCGATGATTTCTTTCACCGAGCAACTCGCCTACCAAAACGCCCAGTACGGCATCCGGGCTAACGTCATCCTGCCCGGCTTGATGAACACGCCGATGGCGGTAGACACCCGCGCCCGCGAATTCAAGAAGAGCCGCGCGGAGGTCGAGGCCGAGCGCGACGCCAAGGTACCCCTGCGCAAGAAGATGGGTACCGGCTGGGATGTCGCCAACGCCGCCCTGTTCCTGGCCTCGGACGAGGCAAACTTTATAACAGGTGTGACGCTGCCGGTGGACGGCGGAGCGAGCGTGCGGCGTGGCTAGATCGTGAAGGTAGAAACCGACATCCGCCGATCAGATGTCATGGAACGTCGATGTCGGCTGTTCCTCAACAGCGGACTTTCCGTCCGGCAAGGCGAGGTCTGTTTTGTGCCCCATTACCAGAAGCCGGGCGCCTACTTGGGTCAGAAGAATTGGGATAGCTTTGGCGCCACAAGGGACACGCCATGAAACTTCTTCGCCGTAAATTCCTCAAACTCGCCGGGGCTGTTGCAGCCATTCCAGTCCTTCCGCAACTCGCATCGGCGCTCGATTATCCGACGCGGCCAGTGCGCATCATCGCCGGTTTTGCCGCCGGCGGCGGGGTCGACATAACGGCGCGCCTGATGGGTCAGTGGCTTACCGAACGGCTGGGCCAGTCCTTCGTCATCGAGAATCGACCGGGAGCCGGCGGCAATATCGGCACCGAGGCCGTCGTGGGCGCGGTCCCTGACGGATATACGCTTCTCCTTGCCACCGTTCCGAACGCGGTCAACGCCTCACTTTACGAAAAGCTCAATTTCAACTTTATCCGCGACATCGCGCCGGTTGCGGGCATCATCCGCGTGCCGATGGTCATACTCCTGAATCCGTCGGTTCCGGCCAAGACGGTTCCTGAGTTCATCAGCTATGCCAAAGCCAACCCAGGCAAGGTCAACATGGCATCGGCCGGCAATGGAAGCGCGCCCCATATGGCTGGCGAGTTGTTCAAGATGATGGCCGGCGTAAACCTGGTCCATGTCCCCTACCGCGGCCAAGGTCCTGCGCTGACGGATTTGCTTGGTGGTGAGGTGCAGGTCCTCTTCGCCACCGCGCCCGGGACCACCGAATACATCGGCACCGGCCAGCTGCGCGCGCTCGCGGTTACCACCGCCGCGCGCGCCGAAGTGCTGCCGGAGCTGCCGACCGTCGGGGATTTCGTGCCGGGTTATGAAACAAGCCAGTGGTATGGCATCTGCGCGCCCAGGAACACGCCCGCTGAAATCGTCGACAAGCTCAACAAGGAAATCAATGCGGCCATCGCCGACCCCCGCATGAAGGCACGCTTTGCCGCCATCGGCGGCGAGCCGCTTCCGGGTTCGCCGGCCGAGTTCGGCAATCTCATCTCGGAGGAAACTGAGAAATGGGGCCAGGTGGTCCGCGCTGCCGGCATCAAGCCGGAGTAGGCCGAAGATTTGCTGCGATCCATTACGTGGGCATGTGTTCGGTGCAGACCACTGCTTTCCACGAACGAACTTCATTTGGGTATTTGGCTCAATCGGCGCGGAGTGCCGTTGCGACATGCGCTTCCTGCGGGAACGATAGGCGTCCGTCGCGGAGCATTTCCGGATCGAGCAGTGTTTGAGTTGTCGAGGCAATGATCCCAATCATGATTTCGCGTTCAAGATCGCCTCGCTTGCCCAGCAGGCTCGCCATTGGCGTCGCGATCAATTGAAAGCGTACATAGTCGAGAATCGATGGAAACGTAATGTGCTTGGTTATCGTCTTAACGTCGACCTGCTCAAAACCTTGGTTGATCATGAGGTCACCCACCTCATGCGCTTCCGGAAAAAGATGCTCCGCGCGTTTGATCGTCGATGAATCCGGCCCAAGCAGTTGATCGAGCGCTTGCACAAAGGCGTATGCGGCCGGCGTGTGCTCAATGGCGCTGTAGACGCTGAGCGCTACCCGCCCCGATGGTGCGAGCACGCGCCTCATTTCGCGGAGGGCGAGCGGTCTATCCGGGAAAAATTGCAGGCCAAGCTGGCAGAGAACAAGATCGAAGGAGCCGTCATCAAAGGGAAGGCTCAGCGCGCTACCTTCAACCCATTCGATCGATGTACCTGAATTCGCGACAGACCGGGCCACGGCGAGCATGCCGGGATTAAAATCGAGCCCGACCACCCGACCGGTTGTCATTCGTTCTGCGGCGACGCGTGTGACGGCTCCCGTACCGCATGCAATATCGAGCGCGGCTTCACCGGGCCTTGGCTTTACGCGATCAATGAGATCGGACGCCCATACCGACGTTATGGCAGGCACGAGATAGCGCTGGTATAGCTCCGGAGCGCTACCATCTAGCTGCCAGTGTTCGTGCCCTGACACCAAAAACTATGCCCGCAACGTTCATGGGTTGATCAATATTCAGCATGACAGGAGTTTTGGAGCCGGCAAGCCAAAAGCATAGCCACAAATGAATAAGCCGGCTTTGACTTCCGATGAAGCCGATGATTGCAAAGCCAGGAATCATCATGGCCCATGTGGATGGTTCCGGAAACATCACCTAAAGCGGCGACGCAGCCAGCCGGCCGCTCCCCTCACCGGCAGCCAGGTCAACGGCTCGGAGGATCCGATTCCCGCCGGGCCGATGGCTTGCGCTCGATTGGGTGAATGTCGATGGCGCGCAGCCGGCCCATTCGCAGCACATCCATTTCAAGCTTACGGTTGATCCGATCGCGATCAAGGACACGGATCAGATCGTCCACACCATTGACGTCAACACCGTCCAGTCTGATGACGACGTCGCCGGGCAGCAAACCGGCCAGCGCCGCCGGACCATTCGGCTCGATCTGCGCCAGCAATGCACCCATCCGGTTTTCGACACCGGCGGCCACCGCGTGCACCCTGGGGACTGGCGCCGTCTGGCCCGACACACCGATATAGGCGCGCCTGACATGACCATGGCGTATGATCTCAGACAGCACGAACTGCGCTGTATTGCTGGCGACCGCAAAACAAATGCCCTGCGCTCCGCTGATGATCGCAGTGTTGATGCCAATCACCTCGGCCGCGGACGACACCAGCGGCCCGCCGGAGTTGCCTGGATTGAGCGCGGCGTCCGTCTGTATGACGTCTTCGATGGTTCGGCCGCTTACCGAGCGAATCGAACGACCCAACGCCGAAACCACACCGGCGGTGACCGTTGATTCAAATCCCAAAGGATTGCCGATCGCGACCACTAATTGACCGCGGCGTAGGCTCTTCGAGTTTCCGAGCGAAGCGTGGTGCAGGTTCCGAGCGCCATCGGCGCGCAACAGCGCAAGGTCAGTATCAGGATCCACGCCGATCACCCGCGCGTCTGTGATGATACCCTCATGGTCCTGCAATCTGATCTGCCTCGACGATCCGACCACATGACTGTTGGTCAACACAAAGCCGTCAGGTGAGATAACAATTCCGGAACCGAGGCCTCCTCGCTGCCGTGCGTTAGGCGCCTTGGACCGAGCTTCCACCCGGACCACAGCGGGCCCAACCCGTTCGGTCACGCCGATCACGGCATTGGAATAGGCGTCGAGAAGAGCCTGATCGATAGCCGCGGCCTGTTTTGTCGTCCGCGATGAACCACCGTCATCGATTGTATCTTGGGTAAAATCCAACATGGCGAACACCTTCGAATCTTAGATGGTTGCCACATATTCGGTCCGCAAGAGGCCCGCTGCGCCGGGGAGTTTCCGAGGGCGCCAACGAAGCTGGCTGCTATTTTTCGTGTGCCGGCTTCAATTGCAAATCAGCCGTCGGCGGCAATGCATCTTGGCCTCAGGAAGTACCGGGATACGAGCCGCCGGTAATGAGACCATTCTGGCCTGTTATGTAGCGGTTCGGGGCGGCTTACGGACCGGCGATCAATGCGTCGTTTGTACCCTCTGCCACGATATGTGCAGTGCCCTTCACTGTATCTGTAATTGTTTCCAAAAGTGATCTATCGTTGTCCATTGTGCCCTCCTGTCTGCCGACCGCAGACTAGCGAGCGCCAGGTACAAACGCCACCGCCGCCGGATCGCTGCAAACGTCGTTTGGGGAATCCTGGTTGAAAATGGGCGGCGCGACCACCGCGTCGCATCATGGTATCTTATGGAGACTCTCTCATGAGCGTCGACTTCACCCTTAATGGCCATCCGACCTCAATGGCCAGTCCGCCCGAAACTCCTCTTCTCTGGGCGTTGCGTGACGAAAAGAATCTCGTCGGTGTCAAGTTCGGATGCGGCGCTGGGCTTTGCGGCGCGTGTACGGTGATCGTAGACGGCCAGCAGACGCGGTCTTGCCTGACAACGCTAACAGAAGTCGCAGGCAAGACTGTGCAAACGATCGAAGGTCTGTCGGGCGAGGTTTCCACAGCGGTGACGGAAGCTTGGATCAAAGCGCAGGCCCCACAATGCGGTTACTGCCAGCCGGGCTTTGTGATGGCCGCGACCGCCGTCATTTCTGCCGATCCCAAACAATCCCGCGACCAGGCCTTGGCACAACTCAGCAATATCTGCCGCTGCGGCACGTATGACGCGATACGCTTGGCAATCGGTTACGCGCTCGACAGTCTCAACGGCCGGATCGCCACTCAAAGTCAGGGGAGAGCGCGATGATCGCGGACAGAAAGCCTTCGCGCGGGAGAAGGATCGCGCGCCGCACGTTCCTCGTCGCGGCCGGCGTCGTTGGCGGCGGGCTACTCGTCGGCGCGGGCGCGATCGCTGTGCGTCTCAGGAGCGTCGACGCCTACAAACTGCCGGCTGGCGAGGGCGAAGCCAGTTTCGGCGCATGGCTCAAGTTTGCCAAGGACGGCATGGTCGAAGTCGTCGTTCCGCATCAGGAAATGGGGCAAGGCATTTATGCGCTGGCGGTCTTGCTTGCGGCCGAGGGATTGCGATTGCCTCCGGAAGGTATCCGCGCCGAGTCGGCGCCGATCCATGCGCGATACGCCAATCCGGTCATGATACTCGACGGCCTGCCGATCGATGGCGGCAACGTTGGTCCACTGCAGCGGGGCACACTTTGGACTTTCGACAAGATATTGCGCGCGCTCGGGCTTCAGGGCACGGGCGGTTCGACCTCCACACGCAACATCGCTGGGCCTATTCGTGCCGCCTCCGCTTCTGCTCTCGATCTGTTGACACGCGCGGCGGCCGACCGATTCAATACCCAAGCGGACAAATTGAAGATCGTCGGAGGTACGATCGTCGCTCCCGACGGCAAGAGCGCCACCTATGGCGAACTCGCCACCGAGGCGGCAAGGCTCACGCCGCGCGACATCGTCGTTCCGACATTGACAGCCGGCGAATATGTTGGCAAGGGCGCGCCCCGCTTTGACGTCCCGCCGAAGGTTCACGGTGTTGCCCGCTTCGGCATCGATACCCGTCAGAGCGGACAGCTCTACGCAGCAATTCGCCATTCTCCCCGCATTGGGGGCGCCCTCACCCGGGCAAGTCTGCCCGCGAATACCGCCGGTGTGCGCGGCCTGGTTGAAGGCGGGGACTATCTGGCTATCGTCGCCGATTCCTATGCGCTCGCCGCGGCGGCGCTTGAGAAGGCGGATATCGTCTGGGACGAGTCGAAGGGCTTGAAGCACTCGACCAAAGACGTGTTCGCCTCCTACCGCGCCGCGCTGAACAAGGGCGCGGACTACAAACCGCGATGGGTGATCGACGCGGCGGGCGACATCGGCAAGGCTTCGGGCAGGACGATCAAGGCGACTTACGATGCTCCTTTCCTCGCCCATGTGACAATGGAGCCGATAAACGCAACGGCGCTCGTGACCGAAACGAGCGTCAAGGTCTGGGCCGGCCATCAATCCGCTTCGCTGGTCCAGTTGCTCGCCGCGCGAGCGGCCGGTCTGCCCAGCGACGCGGTTGAAGTGGTTACGCCCTATCTCGGCGGCGGCTTCGGGCGGCGGGCCGATCTCGGCTATATCGTCAAGGCAGTCGAGATAGCGAGGAAGTTCCGGGGAACGCCGATCCAGACGATCTGGTCGCGCGCCGAGGATATTCGCGACGATGTCTATCGTCCTGGCGCCATGGCCGACGTCGCCGCGACGCTCGATTTCAAAGGCCAACCAACGAGTTTCGTGTATCGCATCGCCGTTCCATCCGTGACTGACCAGTTCGTCGCGCGCACGATGCCCTCGGCGAAGGGCGGGCTGATGGCAGATCGCTCGACGGTCGACGGCGCCTTGTTTCCTTTCTATGGATTGCCCAATCGCAGCATCGAGAATCTGACTGTCGATGCAGGTGTGCCCGTTGGCTTCTGGCGTTCGGTCGGCTACAGCCTCAATTGTTTCTTCGTCGAGAGCTTCATCGACGAACTGGCGGCGGCGGCGGGCGCGAAACCGCTGGACTACCGAGCGAGACTGCTGGCTGCGGCCGGCGAATACGAGCCTGCGAAACGCGCTGCTGTCGTGCTGGAGCATATGAGCCGTCACGACCTTGCTAATCCGCTCGCGCCGGCGACGGACGCCGCCAAAGCCGGTCGCGGCTTTGCACTGACGGAATGTTTCCACTCCTTCGTCGGCCAGGTCGCGGATGTCGAGATATCCGGCCGCGATATTCGGGTAAGGCGCGTCCACGCTATTGTCGACTGCGGCTTCGCCATCGACCCTCCGACTGTCGTTGCGCAGGTGCGCAGCGCCATTAATTTCGGTCTCTCGGCTGCGTTGTTCGGCAAGATCGAATTCGATCAGGGCAAGGTGGTCCAATCCAATTTCGACAGCTATCCCGTGCTGACGCTCGACAATGCGCCTGATATTACCGTCGAAATCATCAACTCCGGTGCCGAGATCGGCGGGGTCGGTGAGATCGGCACGCCCGGCATCGCGCCGGCGGTTGCAAACGCGATCTTCGTGGCGACCGGCAAGAGGCTGCGGTCGTTGCCGTTTACACTGGATGCTTAAGACGGGATTCTGCCAAGAACTTTTTCCTCAGGCAGCGTCGCGATTGTGGCCAACCATTCCAATGCTTATCGTCGTGCCGGCTTGCTGTGGCCGACGATGCGCGTGATGACCGGAACGGCATCGAGGATGGACATGCGCATTGTTGGATGCGGCGCTTCCGTGAAGAAACGCATTTGGTTTAAGTTTGCGACAGCGACGTTGATCTGAGCCAAATTTGCACACGGCCGGCATGGTCGGTGCGACGCTCAATATTGCGATCCTGGTGTGAACCACTTCACACATCAAATTAAGAATTCCATTACGATATGAAATGATGGAGGGCAATTGGGGCAATTGCCGTGCTCCGTTGCGGATGATCGGGAGAGAAGCATGCGCATGATCAGGATTTTCGGAATACTTGCAACGATGCTGGCCGCGACCTGCGTCGTCACGTCGGTATCTGCTTGTCCCGCGGGTTATGTCGGGTGCGGAGGCGCCTGCTGCCCCGGCCGATGAGCATCTAAAGCGAACGCGTGAGTCCAATGAGAGGAGGCAGTCATGCGAAAGATGACCATGCTTGCGATAGCCGCGACCGTGATGACGGTGGCCGTTCCCGCGATGGCATATTACTTGACGAGCCCCAGCGAGGACCCCCTCGGTGACACGCTGCGCCAATACGGATTCGTGCCGATCAATCCGCCGTCCAATCTAATGAACGTCGGATCGCTCTACTACGTCGACTCCGAAGTGAAGGACTTCAAGGCGATCTGTCACGCCGATAAGGCGGATATCGAGGATTCCGTGGTCTCGTCACGCAGCTGGGAGATGCAGGAAAGTCTCGAACGCAAAGGACGGTTCGCCACCGGCGTTAAGGTCGACGTCGGGTGGCTGCTCAACGACAGCGTCGACAAGAACTATGTCGTGAGGGTGCACTCGTCGCTGACGGACATCGTCCTGGAGGAAATTCCGCTCGGCCCAAACTGGTCGATTTTCGCCAAGCTGATGGAAAAACCCGAATGCAGCCAGGTCGCCATGCGATACATCCATGCCGGCGGTTACGTGTGCCAGGGGCAGAAAATTCTGCAGGCTACCGCCGAGTTCAAGTTGGACCGCGACGCTCAGAACAAGCTGGCAGCTAATGCGAAGGCCACCGCCGACAATATCAAGGATATCGTGAAACTTGCGGTCGAATCGCAGAGCGACCAGACCGTTGTTGACAAGGAGGGCCGATTGTTCGCCGGAACGGCGTTGAAGTACGGGGTCTCGATGAATCCTATTTGCCTCGCGCCACCGACTGGACGCTTTCAACGCGTTCTGCCGCACACGGCATTGGGTCGCGTCACCAATTTCGTACTATTCAACATCGTCGAGCCGATCCTGCCGGCCAAGCCCGACCGTTTGGAAGTGGCGCAAGGTGCGCACGACGTCGAGGGACCGAAGTAACGAATAGCTCGACGGTAACACGATCTTTGATACAGCAAAATCAGGAACAGTTTTTCGACCTTGACCCGGGTCTGAACCGGTTCGGTAGGTCGTGCACCTATGCGTTTGAACAAGTTCAGCGGAGTGATTGACGGAGATCGGTCCGGTCACTTTCGCGGGAAGGCGAGCCTATTCCGACGACGTAGCTCGCTACGCGTGAAGTCAGAATGCGCTTTCGGCGAACTGATTCCCGTTCCGATTTTTCAATGGTGGGAAGAATAGTCTGCGCGGCACGGCGCAACGCCGGATGGCGGCACGTCCAGGCGCACCGCAACACCTTCGAGTTCAGGGCTTGGGGCCGGATAGAGTTTCATAACCAGAGGATCGTGCCCTGGGACGATGTGGCCTTCGTCCGGCGCAAGTTCGAGCAGCCTGTCAAAGCCCTCCAGCATTTTTCCGATGTGGAGGGCCGTTGTAAACGGCCGGCTACTTGCCATGTTCTCGTAGAAATGAGTGACGTCGGAGGCGAGCACGACAAATCCGCGGCGGGTCTTGACCCGGACGAATTGAAGTCCCGCCGAATGGCCGCCCACCGCATGCACGGTCAAGCCGGGCGCAAGCTCCGCGTCACCGTTGTAGAACATCACGCGCCCGGCATAATTCAGCCGCACAATCCCGCACACGTCCTCGACCTCGAACGAATGGGACAGGCGCGGATAGCGCATGTAGCGCCCGGTGGCATAGGCCAGTTCGCGCTCTTGGAGATGAAACCGCGCTTTGGGAAAGCGGTCGAAATTACCCACATGGTCGTAATGCATATGGGTGAGAATGACATCTTCAACCGCATTCGCATCAGTGCCGAGCGCGGCGAGCGTTTCGACAGGACAGCGCAAAAATGTGCGTTTGCGCTTTTCCGATACGTCCACGTTGAAGCCGGTATCGATGACAAACGTTCGGCCGCCGCCCTTTGCCACCCACACGAAGTAATCCATCGGCATCGGCCCGTCGTGCGGATCGCCGCCGATAAAGTGAGCGCCGCGTCGCGCATCGCGGGTGGCGTAACGGATAGCAAAGAGCTCGTAATCGAATTCGGTCATGATGTCTCCCGCTTCGCCTCCTTATTCAAACCGTCCTGTGCAAGCATCAGCCGGACTTCGCGCGCTCCGCCGCTTGCTTCACGCGCTCCGGATCGGCCGCTATCGCGACGCCTGCGCGCTCCTGCTGGAGCAGCATCACGGAGCGTGAGTCGCGTCCTTCCCAGCCGCGGTTGCACGCTTCGGTCATCTCGGCGTAGGCGAGGTTGCACATGCGCATTGGCACGCCGAGCTCGCGTCCCAGCGCGGTCGCGAGCGCAACGTCCTTGGTGGCGAGCTTGAGCGCGAAGTTCGGCGGATCGTATTTGCCGGGCAGGAACTGATCGAGCAGGCCGTCGAACGTGAAGCGGCGGCCGCACGACGCCATGGCGTACGGCTTCCCACAGCGCCACCGGGTCCATGCCGGCTTTCACGCCCATGGTGAACGTCTCGGCGAGCGCACAGGTAATCGCATAGCCCGACATGTTGTGCACGAGCTTGGCGATCGTCGCGGTGCCGATCGGCCCGATATAGGCCGGGCGATCACCCATCGCGTCGAGGACGGCCTTGTGCCGGTCATATGCGGCCTTATCGCCACCAACCCAGATCGCCATCTTGCGCGACGCCGCGCCGGACGGCCCCCCGCTCACCGGCGCATCGAGCATGTGTGCGCCCTTGGCGGCAAATGCCTCGTGAATTTTTTTCACGACGCTTTGAGAGTTTGTCGACAGATCGAAGTAGGTTGCGCCCTTTTTTACACCTTCGATCAAGCCGTCGGGCCCCAGCGAGACGCGCTCGACATCCGCCGGCTCCGGCAGCGAGGTGAAGATCACGTCAGACTTCTCGGCCAGCGCGCGCGGCGTATCCGCCCATACGGCGCCCGCCTGCAAATGATGGCCCGCCGATTGTCGGTGCAGGTCGTGCACCACGACCCTGTATCCGGCCTTGAGAATGTTGGCAGCCATCTTGCCACCCATGGTGCCGAGCCCGATGAAGCCGACGACAACATCATTGGCCATGGTCATTCCCCCTTGTTGCCTTCTACCAGCACCGTGTAGGCCACCTGCGCGGCCGACATCGCGGCAGGCCAACCTGCGTAGAACGCCATGTGGGTGATGACCTCGGTGATCTCTTCCTGCGTGACGCCATTGGCGATCGCACGCGACAGATGCGACACGAGCTGCTCCGGCCGGTAGGTCGCGACCAGCGCCGCCACCGTGATGAGACTGCGGTCGCGCTTCGAGAGAGCCTTGCGCTCCCACAGGTCGCCGTAAATGACGTCGTTGGTGTAATCGACCAGTGCGGGCGTAAACGCCTTGATGCGGTCGCGTTTGGCGGAAGGCGGTGCCTTGGCCATGCTTCTCTCCCTTGTCTCTTTGAATGCCGCGCGTCGTGGCGCGGCCTTTTCGTTAGCGTTGAAGCGAGGACCACAGTTTCACATCGCCGAACGGAACTGTCGACCAGCGCAATCGCCGAGCTGGCACGCGCTGGCTCGCTAGGCCAGCGACGGCCGCGGAGCAGTCCGATTAAAATGATGGTTCGGCGCGCCCCCACTCATTCTCCAGCTGTTTGAAGGCCTCGCGCACGATCTGGAAGCTATTAATTCCAGCCGATGCCCCACAATATACAGCAACCGCCAGAGGCTGTTTGGGACGCACGCGTTGCGACGCACAAAAGCTGCACTGATCTACCAACGGACGGGCAATTTAAGGGCCGTCCAGCTTCTGCTCAGCCATACCAAGATCGAAAGCACGGTCATGCAGCGGATCACACGACCGCTACGCTCAAGTTTGAGTTTCTGACGGGGACAGGGCGCTTTGCGGACCACCGGGCCTGGGCTATGGTACGCTTGCAGACGTCCGACAGACGTCAACGAGCTTTGGAAGTAAATCAAGAAAATCAGGACACGTTTAGGGAGGAATAAAGATGGCAATAACTCGTCGTCAGGCGCTGGCATCCGTCGGCGCCGCAGCCCTTGCAAGCGGCTTGGCCAAGCCCGCGATCGCAGCAAAGGAGCCGGTCCTGATCGGCTATCTGCCGGCGCTTACCGGTCCGTCCTCGTCCACCGGGGTTGGCATCAACCGCGGAATCCAGTTGGCGGTGCAGGAGGTCAACGCGGCCGGCGGCATTGACGGGCGGCAGCTCGAACTGATCACCCGCGACACCCAAAGCGATCCGACCAAGGCCGTGAACGGAGCGGCCGAGCTCACGCACGGGCAGAAGGTGAGCGTCGTCTTCGGTCCGGTCAATTCCGGCGAGTCGCTCGCGGTCGTACCGCTGCTCGCGCGCGCGAACACGCCGCAGATCCATCCCTGCTGGGTCGATACCCTGACCGACCCGAAGAAATATCCGATGTGCTTCCGCAACGCGCCCACCAACCAGCAGATCGGCGCCGCCGCGAACCGCTACGTGGTTGAGGTGCTAAAGCGTAAAAAGGTCGCCGTGATCAGCGATACCACGGGCTACGGCACCGCATCGGTCAACGCCTATGTGCCGATGCTCAAGGGCATGAGCGCCGACGTCGTCTATCAGGGCAACGTCGACGCCGCCAATCCGGACCTCAAGCCTGAGCTGTTGCGCATGCGGTCGGCGGGCGCCGAAGCGATCATGCCCTGGAGCGTGAATGCCGGCTTCCTGTCACGCATCATCAATACGCGCGGGCAGATGGGATGGGACGTGCCGATCGTCGGCCAAACCACGCTCGGCTCCGGCCAGACTCAGGCCCTGCTGGAAGAGCGCGATTACTGGGCGAAGGTGTACCCCAACAATTTCCGGCCGGTTTGCTACGCCGCGGGCGGCAAGCTTTCGGATCGCACCAGCGCTTTCGTCGACCGTTTGAAGAGCGCAAAGATCGACATGGGCGACACGCTCTTGTGGTGGATCGCGCTCGGCTATGACAGTCCCCGGATGATCGCCGAGGCGATGAAGAACGTCGGCACCGAGCCGGAACAGATCGTCGGCTATCTCAACAAGCTCAAGGAATTTCCAGGCGTCTATGGCGACATCGCCTTTACAGCCGACAAGCACGACGGCTACCCGGACAACGAGGTGGTGATGGTCGAGGCCAATTCGCTCAAGGACGGCGCATTCAATCTGGCTCCCGGCTACGGCGCTTGAGCCGATGGTCGAATCGATCGTCTCAACGGGGGTGGCGATCGGCTGCATCTACGCACTGATCGCCATCACTTATAATGTGATGTTCTCCGCCTCGCGCGTGTTCAGCTTCACTGCAGGCACGCTCGGGATGCTTGGCGGCGTGCTGGGCTCGCTGTTTATCGCCCGGATGGGTACGCCGGTCTCTGTCGGCTTTCTCCTTGCATTGGCCGGCGGCGCGGTAGTCGGCATCGTCACCGAGATCGTTGCCGTGCGGCCGGTGCTCAAGAGCCTTGACCAGCATCTCTACGTGCTCTCCACGCTGGCGCTGGCGCTGATGATCCAGCAGTTCACCGCCATCGAATGGAGCACGGAGCCGCAGCCGTTTCCGCGGCTCTTCGACATGGCCCGCGGCGGATTCGATCAGCAGTTCTGGCTGCCGATGCTCGCCTGCGCAGTGGTGATCGTCGGCCTCGAGCTGCTCTATCGCCACACCCTCATCGGGCACGCCTTTCTGGCGATCGCCGAGGACAACTTTGCTGCGCGTGCACTCGGCCTGCCGGAACGCTCTTTGCGCATGGCGAGCTTTGCGCTCGCCGGAGTGATCGGCGCGCTCGCGGGTTTTGCCGGCGGCGAAATGCTGCTGGCCTTCTTTGCCAATGCGCCGATACTGACCTTCTATGGCTTTGTCCCGGTCGCGCTGGGAGGCATCGGCAACAACCGCGGCGCCGTCGTCGCCGGCATCCTGCTCGGATTGTTTCAGCAAGCCGCCAACTTCCTGGTGGGCGGCATCTTTGCCTCGGTGGCGGTCTTCGCGGTGTTCATCATCGTCCTGCTGGTGCGCCCGGAGGGCCTCGCCGGCGTAACCCTCCAACGACGCGTTTAATGGATACGCAAGCAACACAATTGCGCCCGAGCCACCCGAATGTGCTCGGCTCGGCGAGTACATTCAGCGCGGCGCTGCCTTTCCTGGCGCTGCTGCTTGTCGGCATCTCGCTCCCGCTGTTCGGCGGCGGCTATTGGGGCGTGATCGCGACCCGCGCCTGCGTTTATTGGGTACTGGTGTCAGGCCTCAACCTGGTCGTCGGGTTCGGCGGCCAGATCGCGATCGGCTGGGTGGCACTGCTCACGCTCGGTGCCTACACCACCAGCGTTCTCGTGGCCGGCAACGTCACGCCGGCGTTGCCGCCCTATCTGGCGCTGGCGATCGCGGCCGTGGTCGGCGCCATCTTCGGCTTGATCATCGGCCTGCCGGCGCTGAGGCTGCGCACCTTCTATTTCGCCATCACGACGCTTGGCTTCGCCACCATCGTGACCCAGGTGGCGTTGGCCTGGCAGAGCGTGACCGGGGGCGGAGTCGGCGTTGCCGGACCGATCTTCCCGGAACCCTTCGCCTCCCAGTGGGGCTTCTACTATTTCTGCTTCGGCCTGGCGGCGATCTGCACATGGATGACGGCGAATGTCGCGGCGAGCCGCTTCGGCCGCGCGCTCACCGCGATCCGCGATGCGGAGGTCGCGGCAGAAGCAAGCGGCATCGCCAAACCCACTTTGTTGGGGACGGTGTTCCTGTTCAGCGGCGCCGTCGCGGCGGTTGCCGGCGGTCTGTTCGCCGCATTGCAATCCTACATCACGCCGGACGCGTTCACGCTCGACCTGTCGATCCTGTTCTTCATCGCCATCCTGATCGGCGGGCGCGGCTCCGTTCTCGGACCGCTCCTCGGCACGATTCTTCTGACCGTGCTGCCGGAGTTTGCTGCGCCCCTGGTCGCGTGGTCGACATTTCTCTATGCGGTGTTGCTGCTCGTCATCGTGCTCGCGATCCCCGGCGGAATTGCCGAGATCCTGGATTTCAAGAACCGCCGCCCGCTCGAGAGCGACCGCGCGATCATCCCGCGGCCCGAGTTGCTCGAATCGCTGCTC
Source organism: uncultured Alphaproteobacteria bacterium (assembly GCA_963732455.1). GTDB lineage: Bacteria > Pseudomonadota > Alphaproteobacteria > Rhizobiales > Xanthobacteraceae > Bradyrhizobium. The sequence goes on from CAVSZM010000008.1 coordinate 208,852, forward strand.
GGCGCGCCGCCCGATGCCGGCGCCCTGACGCTGGAAGAAGTGGCGCTGAGCTTCGGCGGGGTGCGCGCGATCGACGGGCTCGACCTCGAGATCCGGCCGGGTCAAGTGCATGGACTGATCGGCCCCAACGGCAGCGGCAAGACCACGACACTGAACGTCATCTCGGGTTACTACACGCAGCAGCGGGGCTCGGTCAGGCTGAACGGTGCCGAACTGCCGGTGTTCGCGCGCCACCGGCGCGCGCATATGCGGATTGCGCGAACGTTCCAGACGCCCCGCATCGTCGGTTCCGCGTCGGTGCTGGAGAACGTCATGATCGGCGGCACTATCGACGGCAAGGGCACGTTCGTCGAATCATTGCTGTCGCTGCCGCGCCATCGACGCGACGAAGCCACGCTGCGCAACACCGCGATGCTGGCCCTGGCGGCGGTCGGGCTGGAGCGGCTCGCCGCTGTGCGCGCCGACCGGCTGCAGCACAGCGAGTTGCGGTTCACGGAGATCGCTCGCGCGCTAATGCTGCGCCCGGCTTTCCTCTTGCTCGACGAGCCGGCGGCCGGACTCTCGGCCGAGGAGATCGAGCGGCTTGGCGCGCTCATCCTGGCGATCGCCCGGGCCGGTACCGGCGTGCTGGTGGTGGAACATCACCCCGATCTGATCTTCGACATCTGCCATCACGTCACCGTGCTCAATCTCGGCAAAATACTGGCGGCCGGGACACCGGCCGAAATCCGCGCGCATCGGGAGGTGGTCAATGCCTATCTCGGCGCCTGATCCGCTTCTGGATATCGCCGGCCTTTCAACCGGCTACGGCAAGATCGGCGTGCTGCGCGGCGTCGACCTTAACGTGGGCGCGGGCGAGGTGGTGGCCCTGCTTGGTCCAAACGGCGCCGGCAAGACCACGCTTTTGCGTGCGGTGTCGGGACTGCTGCCCTGGTCGGGACGCGTGCATTTCGGCGGTCGCGATCTCACCGGCGCCAGTCCGCGCGATACTGTCAAGGCGGGGCTTTCGCATGTCATCGAGGGACATCGGGTGTTTACGCAGCTTAGCGTGCTCGACAATTTGCTGCTGGCGGTCTACGACCTGCCGCGCCGCGAGCGCGCTACGCGCGTCGAGGAGGCGCTCGCGCTCTTCCCCGAAATCGCCGCCAAGCGCCACGAACGCGCCGCTGCGCTGTCCGGCGGCCAGCAGCAGATCCTGGCGGTGGCGCAGGGCCTGGTGCGACGGCCGCGCCTGCTCATGCTCGACGAGCCTTCCGCCGGCTTGTCGCCGGTGTTGGTCGATCGCGTGTTGGTGGTGGTGCAGCGGCTGCGCGAGGGCGGGACCGCGGTATTGCTGGTCGAGCAGTTGATCGAGAAAGCGCTGGCGCTCGCCGATCGCGTCTATGCGCTCGCGCGCGGATCGATCGTGCTGGAAGCCGAAACCGGCGCGGCCGATCTGCCTGACCGGCTGGAGCATGCCTATCTGGCAACCAGCAGTCGCTAGAGCATGATCCGGAAAAGTGGCTGCCGGTTTTCCGATAGGATCATGTTCAAATAAACAACCTGGAGTGCGATGGCGATTCGACCCGATCCCATCGCGCTTTCAAATTGACACGGAGACGGAGGCCCATCTTGCCCACCAAAATCGAAATTGGCAGCGCCACGATCCACCGCGTCGTCGAGCAGGAGGGTCCGTTCTTCGAGGCGATGCAATTTTTCCCGACCATGACGAGGGAGCTTCTCGACGAGAATCGAGGGTGGCTGCAGCCCAGGTTCCTCGATGCCGGCGATCAGCTGATGCTCTGCATCCAGAGCTACATCGTGCAGACACCTCACCACACCATCATGATCGATAGTTGCGTGGGCAACCATAAGCCGCGACCGACGCGGAGCTTCTGGCACATGATGAATTCCGATCGCTACGAGAAGAACCTCGCCGCAAGCGGATTTAGCGTGAACGATATCGATTTTGTCATGTGCACGCATTTGCACACCGACCACGTCGGGTGGAACACGCGGCTTGAGAATGACCGGTGGGTGCCGACCTTCCCGAAGGCGCGCTACGTATTCGCTGATCGCGAACTTGCTTACTGGACCAGGCGCCAGAAGGACGACCCGGCGGCGTGTCCATGGATCACCGATTCCGTGCTCCCGATCGTGGCCACCAATCGCGTCGATATCGTCAAGAGCGCGCACGCGTTCAATGATCTCGTTACGCTGATCCCGACGCCCGGCCACACCATCGACCACTATTCGGTGCAGGTCGGCAAGCCGGGCGCCGATGCCGTCATTACCGGCGACATGATCCACTCGCCGCTGCAAGCCCGATATCCCGAACTGGGCATGATGTCGGATTACGACTCCGGGCAGGCGGCAGTGTCGAGACGGGAATTGTTCGGCCGTTTTTGCGATACGTCTACTCTCATGTGCACGGCGCACTTTCCGTCGCCGTCCACCGCTCGCGTGGTGCGCTGGCAGGATACGTTCGACTTCATTGATGCGTGATCAGCTTGAGCTTGTCGGGAGCATGCTTTTCAGGTTTCCTGAAAATCAAATCAGACGGAGAGAAACCGGGAACGCAGAATGGATTTCATTGAATTGGACGGCGTCGGGTTACGCTACGAGCTGAGCGGCATGGGTGACCGCACGTTGGTGCTTGTACACGAAATGGGCGGCTCGCTCGAAAGCTGGGACGACGTCGCCCCCCGGTTCACGGAATCTCGCCGCGTATTGCGCTACGACACCCGCGGGGCTGGAATGTCGCAGAAGGTGCGCGGCCAGCTTGGCATCGATACAATGGCCGACGATATCACCGCGCTGCTCGATGCTCTCGGGATCGCCGGCAAAGTGGCGCTGGCGGGTGTTGCCGTCGGCGGTGCGATCGCACTTCATTTCGCTGCCCGATACCCCGAGCGCACGAGCGCCGTCGCGGTCGGCAGCCCGGCTACCGGTGTCGCACCGGATCGCCGCGCCGCGGCCCTTGAACGCGTCGCCAAGATCGAGACCGCCGGCATGGCATTCGCCGTCGCCGATTCAATGCTGAATGGCTATGCCCCGGAGCTTCGCGGCGACATCAGGCGCTTTGAGCGATACCGGGCGCGATGGCTGGGTAACGATCCCGCGAGCTATGCGACGATCTGGCGAATGCTGGCGGGCATGGACATCCGGGGCGAACTGGCCAGGCTGCGCCCTCCCGTCCTCGTGATCGGTGGCAGTCTCGACCGCGTACGCCCGCCGGCGCTCGCGAAAGCTGTCGCCAACGAAATTCCCGGCGCACGCTTCATCGAAATTCCCACCGGGCACTATATGGCGGTGCAAACGCCTGATCTGATCTTCGATTGCATCGACGCGTTTCTCAGAACGGTCGGCGCCTGAACGATCCTGGCGCCATATCCTCCATCGAACCAAGGTCTTCCCACATGAATCCGCAACCCGCACAACAGATTCCCGGCGTCTATCATCGAAAGATCGGAGATATCGTCGTCACGGCTATCAGCGACGGCTATCTGGACGGCGACCTCGACGTGATGCGAAATGTCGATCTCGAAAAGGCGCATCAGATCCTGCGGGAGGCATTCCGGCCGGCGCGGCGAACCAGCGTCAACAGCTTCCTGATCCATTCAAAGGGTCGCATGGCGATCGTCGATACCGGATCGGGCAATTATCTCCAGCCTACCGCCGGCTTCGTTCAACGCAATCTCCTGGCGGCCGGTATCGATCCGAAATCGATCGATACGGTGTTGCTGACTCACATGCACCCGGATCACTCCGCCGGCCTGACCGACATGTCGAACGGCCAGCTCTTCTTCCCGAACGCGGAACTGGTCATGCACGAAAACGAGCCGGCGCACTGGTTCGACGACGGCGCGATGGCGCAGGCCGACGAGCGATCAAGGAAGCTCTACTTTCTCGCCGGCCGGGAGCAGGTCGCGCCCTACAAGAATCGCACGCGATTGTTCAGACAGGGCGAGGTCTTTCCCGGCGTGATCGCCGTGCCGAGCCTGGGGCACACGCCGGGCCACACCGCGTATCTCATTGCATCGGGCAACGATCAGTTGATGATCTGGGGCGACACGGTGCACGTGCCCGAAGTGCAAGTCGCGTTTCCCGAAGCCGGCATGGCCTTCGATACCGATCTCGCCGCCGCCGCGGCTTCGCGCAAACGAATGTTCGATCGCGTCTGCGCCGACGGTATTCTGATCGCCGGGATGCATCTACATTTCCCTGCGTTCTCGCGGCTTGCACGGCGAGGCGACGCCTACACGCTTTATTCCGAGGCCTGGGTTCACACTCTGGATGGGTTCTAGCGCGCCTGCACGCGTTCACTGCATGGCTGCGGCGATCTTTTCCGCCGCCATCAGGGTCGGGAAGTTGGTGTTGGCACACGGCACCACAGGGAAGATCGAGGCGTCGACCACGCGCAATCCCTGTATCCCCTTTACACGGCCTTGCGTATCGACAACCGCCATCGGATCGTCCGGCCGGCCCATGCGGCATGAGCACGAGGCGTGCCACACACCGATCGCTGCCTCGCGCACGAAGGCTTCCAGCGCATCGTCGTCGCTCATGACTTCGTCGAACGTGAATCCTTCGACAACGAATGTGTCGATCATGTAACGGCGCAGCGCTGCCGGCCCGTCCATCAGCGCGGCGGCAATCGCGGTGAGTACCCTGTTCTTGGCGTTGACCACGCCGATCTTGCGCACGCGGTCGGAGTAAGACGCCGGGAATGGCTTGTCGGTCACCGCCCTGAGCGGCGCGCTCATCTGCAGCGCCGCCATCTGGCGAAAGCCGCTCATCAGGCGGTCGAGGTCGCGCCTGTCGGACAGCAGGTTGAACTGGACGATCGGCTCCGCCTGCGGGTCGCGGGAGGCGAGCTTCACCTGCCCGGTCTCGGAGTAGGTCTTGTTGACGAAGGTGAGGAGCGAGGCGATCTGCCCACCGACCGCATGCCAGGCCGACTTGCTGAGGACGGCGACGAACATGTCGCCCCTTGGTACGCCGGGCAGCCCCGAGGAGTAACGCAGCGCAACCTGGATGTGGCGCCTGGTATGCTCATTCATGCGCGCGCCAGAGCGGATGAAGGACGACAGCGCGATTGAGGGATGATCCATCAGGCGCTGGCCGACGCCCTCAAGGCCCATCACGATCGGAATACCCATCTCCCTGAGGTGCCCGACCGGGCCGATGCCGGCGCGTAGCAGATGCGCCGGTGAATGGATCGCGCCGCACGAGAGGACGACCTCGCGGCCGCGGAACTCTTCTTCCCGGCCGTCGACTTGCGCCTTCACGCCGACGCAGCGTGTACCCTCGAACAGCAGCTGCTTGACCTGCGTGTCGGTCGAGATCGTCAGATTGGCGCGGCTGCGCGTTTCGCTATCGAGATAGCCCATCGCCGCCGAGACACGTTGCTCGGCATGATTGGAGTGCGTCACCGGGAAGTAGCCTTCGACGAACTCGCCGTTCTGGTCGGGCAGGAACGTGTAACCGGCGAGCTTGCAGGCCTCGGCAACGGCTTGCGAGTGCCGGGTCCAGTGCTCCCGCGGGATGCGCCGGACGGGGATGCGGCCATCACTGCCGTGGAACGGCCCGTCGAAATCAAGGTCGCGCTCGACCTTCCTGAAATAGGGCAGCACGTCCTTCCAGCCCCAGCCCGCGGCGCCGCGGGCCTCCCATTCGTCGTAGTCGGTCGGCGCGCCGCGGTTGGCCAACTGACCATTGATCGAGGACCCGCCACCCAACACGCGCGCCTGCTCGTATTTGCGCAACGCCGGGCGTTCGGCCTCGGGGTTGTTATGGCTGACGACCTGCGTCGTAACCTTAAGCTCGGTCCAGTGGAAGCGCGGGTCGAAATACGCCGTGCCCGAATAGCTGTCGCGGATCTCGGGCGGCTCCTTGCCGGGCGGCGTGTCCTGGCCCGCCTCGCAGAGCAGGACTTTGTGGGTGCTCTTGGCGGAGAGCCTGTGGGCCAGAACGGAGCCCGCCGAGCCGCCACCAACGATGATCGTGTCGTACACTTTGGCGTTTCCTTTTTTTGTTGATCTTGGGAGGTTAGCGCACCTCCGTCGTTTGGTCACGAAAGCTGTCGCAGGCACGAGGCAGTCGCTTCGAAAATGCGAAGAATTGTCTTTTCAATTTCCCTTTGCCGGCCGACGTTGCCAGCGCGAACAGCTTTCACATCGACGAAATCTAGAAGGAATTTCCACCCGCAAGCCCAGCGTCAGAGTTTCACACAGCTTCGGTCAAAAGCTGTCACGTCCGAAAGGTGCCGATACTGCTGCAAAAGTTTTTTGCATCAGCCGATATCCGCGTTAGCCGGATAGCCCGGCGTCAACGACGGAAAACATACGGGATCGTCATTCCGGCTCCTAGGAAATAATCCGCACTGGCAGCGCGCGGATGCCACGGATGAAATTCGAATAGAGCCGCTGCGGCGCGCCCATGATTTCGAAGCGAAGATCCCGCTGCAGGATCTCCTCCCAGAGAATTCGCAGTTGCTGCTCGGCGAGCCGATCGCCGACGCAGCGATGGATACCGGCGCCAAACGACAAATGCTGCCGCGGCTTGACACGATCAACGAGGAATTCATCGGCGCGCTCGATTTTTTCTTCGTCGCGATTGCCTGAGATGTACCACATCACCACCTTGTCGCCCTTGGCGATCTTGTGGCCGGCGAGTTCGACATCATTGCGCGCAGTGCGGCGCATATGCAGTACCGGCGTCTGGTAGCGGATGATTTCGGAGACGAGATTGGGGATGAGTTCGCGCCGGCTGCGCACCAGCTCGAACTGATCCGGATTCTCGACCAGCGCCATCAGCCCGCCGCTCATGGAATTGCGCGTGGTGTCGTTGCCGCCGACGATCAGCAGGCCAAGCGTACCGATGAACACGTTCGGCGGCAGGTTCTGTGTCGCCGGAGAGTGCGCGAGCATCGATATCAGGTCGAAGGTCGGTGGCGCGCTGGCGCGAGCATCCCACAATTTCCGGAAATATGCTCCCATCTGGGTGAGCTCGGCGAGGCGTTCGTCCTCCGAATGCACGACGGCATCGGGCGAATTCGACATTGGCGATCGCAACATCCGACCACCAAGTTAGCTTTTGCCGGTCTTCCCAGGGGAAATCGAAGAGCGTCGCCAGCATCATGTTGGTCAGGTCGACCGAGACGCGTTCGACCCAGTCGAACGTCTCGCCGCGCGGTAGCGAATTGAGCACGTCAGCGGTGCGTTTGCGGATCAGCGCCTCGAGATTGGCGAGATTGCTCGGCGCCACGATCGGCGCGACGGTCCTGCGCTGCGCGGTGTGCCCCGGCGGGTCCATCCGGATGAAGCTTGCGCGTTCCTGACCCTTCGGCTGGTCGGCCACCTGAATGCCGCCAAGTTCCGAACTTGAGGAATAATTGTCGTGATCGAGTTCGACCGTGAAGATGTCGTCGTAGCGCGTTACGGACCAATACGGCCCAAACGGCGAGGACTCGCAGTAGTGAATGGGATCATCTCGGCGCAGTTGTGCAAACAGCGGTCGCCAGGAATCTTCCTGATAAAGGTGGGGATCGCTGACATCAATGGACGTCAATGCGCGCCGCAGCGCCTCTGCCTGGGCCATCGTTTCGCTCCCGTCCGTACCGTTGCCGCTCATCGGGAGTTGGGAGAATAAGGCGGGATTGAGCTTTGGCAAAGGTACTTTGAGTACGCAGATCCGGTTTATGGAACGTCGATGTCTCAAGGGCGGACATGTTACGGCAAGGACCAGGTCCGCAAACGGAAGTCGCGGCCAAGCTGCGGCATGTCCGATTTATCCCGCCCTGAAAACATTGCCCGACGACGTCGTTACTTCGCATTTGCGTGGACGGCCCGGGTTAGCCGGCTCCGACGGCGTCCTTTAGTCGATGAGCGCTTCCGCCGGCGTAAACTGAAGTCCGTGCGCGTCCGCCACCGGCTTGCAGGTGATCTTGCCGTCGCAGACATTCAGGCCGTTACGCAAATGGACGTCGTCCTTCAAGGCTTGGCGCCAACCCTTGTCGGCAAGCTGCAATGTGAAGGGCAGGGTAGCATTGTTGAGCGCAAAGGTCGACGTGCGCGCTACCGCTCCCGGCATATTGGCAACGCAATAATGCACCACACCATCAACCACAAAGGTTGGATTGGAATGGGTCGTCGGCCTCGACGTTTCGGCACATCCGCCCTGATCGATGGCGATGTCGACGAACACAGAGCCCTGCTTCATCGTCTTTATCATTGTGCGGGTTATGAGTTTTGGCGCGGAGGCCCCGGGTACGAGCACCGCGCCGATGACGAGATCAGCTTTAGTGACGAGGTCAGCGATTACAGCGCGCGTCGAAAAGATCGTACGCACGCGCCCATCAAACTGGGTTGCGAGACGCCGCAGGACCTCGAGCGACCGGTCGAGGAGAGTCACCTGAGCGCCCATGCCGAGTGCGATCGTCGCGGCGTTTGTACCGGCGACGCCACCGCCTATGATCAAGACATCCGCCGCCGGAGCGCCGGGAACGCCGCCCAGGAGAACACCACGTCCGCCGGCCTCCTTTTCCAGTGCATGAGCACCGACTTGCGGCGCAAGGCGACCGGCCACTTCCGACATCGGCATGAGGAGCGGCAGTCCTCCTGACGATGCGGTGACTGTTTCATACGCGATGCATACGGAGCCGCTGGAGATCAAGTCCTGCGTCTGCACCAAATCAGGCGCCAGATGCAGATAAGTGAATAAAATCTGGCCGCGTCGCAACATCTTGCGCTCGCCATCCGGCGGCTCTTTCACTTTGACGACCATTTCAGCGCGAGCAAATATTTCCTCAGGCGTGTCGACGATCCTGGCCCCCGCATCTCGATATTCGTCGTCTGTCAGGCCCGAACCGATGCCGGCGGACTTCTCTATAATAACCGCGTGGCCGCGATGCGTGAGCTCGGAAACCGTGGCGGGCGTCAAGCCGACACGAAACTCGCTGTCTTTGGTTTCCTTTGGCGCGCCAATTAGCATTCTTTGTCACCCGAAGAGGTTTTTATCGCGCCAAGCTGCGGACGCGCGCCAAAGCAGAGCGCGCGCATTAGGCCCGCGGTTTCAGATCCTTGATTGCGGCCGTCGTATGCGTCGGAGCGTGATCGCCCTCACACGAGGACGCCCTCTCCTGTTCATTGAAGGAACATTGTAGTCCCGTCAACTTTGATGCGGTCCCCGCATCATTTTCATGGCGTCTTCGATGTGGCGCCATTCTCTGGCGTCTTCGGTGTCGCCCTTTTTTTCGCAAGCTTGCGCATTCTGAGCTGCCTGGGCGATCGCCTCGAGGCCATGCTTCTCGAACATCTGACGCGCGATCACGTGAACCTGTATCTCAGATATCATGTCGCTCTCCTCATGTTCCACTACGCCCGGAACCGCAGAGACCGATGCTTGTCTGCGGCCCGATCCCAGTGCCGTTGAACCTGAAGTCTCGATCCTTCTGGCTGGCCCACGCGATTTTACGCCTCTCCATCAAAAAAGAGGAGAGCGGCTTGCGAGATTTTCCTCGGTGAGTTTCGGAACAACGCCTTTGCTGCCCGATTGCGGGGGTTCATGAGCCAATTTCTGCGGACCGACAGGCCAACTTCACAACTTGTGTCCGCTTGGTCCGCTTTACCCCCGTGAACGACATTGCCCAATCACCCAATGTCTGAAAATGCCAACAGTCGGTGGGCTGCACTGGATTGGGCGCGTATTTTGCTCGACAGTATGTCGGTTTTGGGTCCAGGTGTCAGCGATCTCGCTTCGTCTGCTGTACGGCTTATTGAAAGGGAATAACCATGCAAAAGGTCCAGGTCGAGAACAACGCCGACGGAACCACGCTGATCACGATCAACCGGCCGGAGCGCCGCAACGCGATTTGCGCCGAGACGGCGCTGATGCTGCAAAAGGCGTTTCAGGATTTCGAGCGCTCTGGCACACAGAAAGCCGCGGTACTCACCGGAGCCGGCAACGAAGCGTTTTCCGGCGGCGCTGACACCGGCAATTTTCCGGAACTCTGGCGCTGCATTCCTACAGTCGGCTTTGAGACCAATAAGCCGATTATCTCCGCGGTGGGCGGTTGGTGTGTCGGCGGCGCTCTTGTGCTCTCGATGATGTGCGATCTCACGGTTGCTGCCGAGAATGCCAAGTTTTCCTACCCCGAGGCGCGATTGGGTTTTACCGGTGGCCTGATTGCGGGATTGGCCGCGCGCATTCCGCATAAGGTTGCGATGGAAATGATGTTGCTGTGCCGTATCCTCGATTCGCAGCGCGCCTACAATGTCGGCCTCATCAACGAGGTTGTGCCGACAGGACAGCAGGTCCCGGTTGCGCTCAAAATGGCCCGCGAAATGACCGATTTCTCCCCGCTCGTGCTGAAGACATTGAAGCGTTTTGTAACGGAAGGTGTTTTGGCGCAGGGACCGTCCGAAGAATCCGGTCGGGCACAGCGCGCACTCTACGAGGTCAAGGAAAGTGAAGACGCCGACGAGGCCAGGTCAGCGGTGAAGGAAAAGCGCAAGGCGGTCTACAAAGGACGCTAGCCCGGGATTCCTGCGCGAGGGCCGCCGCCGCTCAGACGATGTCACGCGCGCGCAGGTCCGCGATTGCATCTGCGTCATAGCCTAGCGAGTTCAGCACCTCATCCGTGTGGGCGCCAAGTTCGGGCGCCATGCGATCGAGCCTGCCGCCGCCGTGGGCGAGTTGGAAGCCGCTACCAGCGAAGCGCAACCGGCCAAAAGGCGTATCGATCTCCTGAATGGCATGGCGCGCTAATATCTGCGGGTGATCGATCACCTCTTCGACCTTCCAGATGCTGGCGCAGGGCGCGCCAGCCGCCTCGAGAATCTTCTCCCACTCGCGCGGCTCCTTCTTCGAAAGCGCTTCCTCGATGATGGACCGCAGCGACGGCTCATTTTCCTGCCGCGCGAACCAGTCGGCGAAGCGCGGGTCTTCAAGCGTATCGGCGCGACCGAGTGCGGCCATCAGAGACCGGTATTGTTTCTCGCTGTTCACAGCGAGCAACAAATAGCCTTCGCCCGCCTTGAACAGATTGGCGGTCGGCCTGCGGCTCACGGCCTGATTGCCGGACAGTTGCTGACGATGTCCGGCTACGGTGTAGTCCGCCACCTGTCCCGAAAGAAACGCCAGCGTCGCCTCGAGCATGGAGACGTCGACCATTTGCCCTTTGCCGGTGTGGGTGCGCTGGAACAGCGCACTTGACACACCGAACGCAGCGGTTGCGCCGGACAGCACGTCGCAGACAGCGAAGCCGGCGCGCGTTGGACCGGTTTCCTTGTGGCCCGTGATCGCCATAATGCCCGACATCGCCTGGATCTTGCCGTCGTAGCCGGCGCCGAGACGCTCCGGGCCGGTCTGGCCGAAGCCGCTGATCGCACAATAAATCAGTCTCGGGTTGAGCGCCGAGAGTGCGGCATAGCCTATTCCCAGCTTGTCCATCACACCGGGACGAAAATTTTCCATCACCACGTCTGCCTGGGCGGCGAGCTGCTTGACGATGGTGATTGCCTCGGGCATCTGCAGGTCGAGCGTCAGGCTGCGTTTGTTGCCGTTGATCGCCTGCCAGCCAGAGGCGAGGCCGCGATCCGCCCATTCGCGGCTGAGGGGGGTGCGGCGCATATCCTCGCCCTCGCGCCGCTCCACCTTGATGACGTCGGCGCCGAGCAGCGCGAGCTGGTAGCTTGCGTAGGGGCCGGCCAGCACCTGCGTGAAGTCAAGAATCTTCACGCCTTCGAACGGTCGGATCACGTCGACCTCCTCCTGATAGCCATTCCTTGTTATTGGCGCGGCCGGTCAGGCGGCTCTGTTGCCGCGCGCGATCTCCTTTTGCTTTTCGAATTCGCTCCTGCGCCGCGCCAGTTCATCCTGGCTCATTTGAGAGATGTTGTTGTAGTCGAGCTTCCAGGACGCATCCTCACTCCAGCGCAGCGGCGACTGCATCGTGGTGCGCGCGCCGGGGGCATGCTCCAGCAGCTCCAGAGCCAATTCAAGCGTCAGGGCCTGCGACTCGATATCGTGCGGCCTGCCGGCAGAATTACCCAACGGGAAGTCGCTGAACAGGAAGCGCGGCACTGCCGCGTGCTCAACAATGTCCTTGGCGCACCCCATCACCACGGTCGAAATGCCATTGGCTTCGAGCTGGCGGGCAACCAGAGCGGATGTCTGGTGGCAAACCGGGCAGTTCGGTACCAGCACGGCGACATCGACTTTGTCGGCGAGGCAGCGGGCCAGGATTTCCGGGGCATCGACGCCAATGGTTACTCGGTGGCTGCGATTCGTCGGCGCGCCGAAAAAGCGCGGCGCGACCTCGCCGATCCGGCCGCCGGCTGCAGCCTTCAGGAGCTGTGGCAGGGGAAACCAGGTGCCGCTGTCGGTTGCGGTGGTGTGCTTGCGGTCGTAGCCGATATGCGAGATGCGCAAATCGTGTTGCTTCGACGTGTCGCCGTCATAGACATTGTAGAACTTGGCGCCACCATTATACGCCGCACCGGGCCCCTGATCGCCCTTCGCCGGATCATAAGGGGCGGCGGTGGTGATGATCGTCACGCGCGATTGCGTCAGGGACTTTTTCAGCGGCTGGAACGGCGTATCGACATAGTGCGCCCAGCGATAAGGCGTCGTGTAGCCGATCGCGGTGTAGTAGTCGCGGGTCCGCTGCATGTAGGGGACCGGGGAATCGTAGTCAGGCGCAAAGCCAAGTTGGTCATCGGGCGAGCCTTGCATGGTTGCGTCCTTCCTTGCGATTCCAACGGAGATCCTAAAAATCGACCTTCGGCCGACTAAAGATAGTCCGCTTATTCCTCAAAAAACAGACATCAAACCGCGAGTGTTCGGTGTCGTAAATGCTTCACTTGGTTGGCTCTTTCAAAATAGTTCCAAACAGTACGGCGGGAAGGCGCCGCCGGCTCGAGCCCTCTCACGCGACACCGCCGAGATAGAGCCGCTTGACGATGTCGTTGCCTCGCAACTCGTCGACCGAACCGGCCGCGACGACGATCTCGCCATGGACGATGATGTAACCGCGATCGGCGATGCGGATCGCCTGATTGAAGTTTTGCTCCGCCATGAGCACCGTCAGGCCGAAACGCCGATTGAGCTCGCCGATCTTGGCGATGGTCTGCGATACCAGCAGCGGCGACAGGCCCACCGAAGGCTCATCGATCAACAGGAGGCGTGGCGACGACATCAGCGCGCGCGCGATGGCGAGCATCTGTTGCTGGCCGCCCGACATGGTGCCTGCGAGCTGGTTCTGCCGCTCCTCGAGGGTCGGAAATGTTTCGAAGGCGAGCGCAAGGTTGAGTTTGATGTCGCGGCGGGCGGCCCTGCGGAAGGCGCCGAGCATCAGGTTTTCCAGCACGGTCAGCTTGGGAAACAACCGCCGTCCCTCGGGAACCAGCGCAACACCGAGATCGACGATGGCCTCGGGCGATAGCTTCGCCAGATCGTGCGCGGTTCCGTCGATCGTCAGCGAGATGCCGCCGCGCTGCGGGCGAACCAGGCCCGCTACGCACTTCATCAGCGTGCTCTTGCCGTTGCCGTTGGTGCCGAGCAGTGCGACGGTCTCGCCGGCCTCGACATTGAGCGTGACGCCTCGCAGCGCCTTCACGGCGCCATAACCCGCATCGAGGTCATGGATGGCGAGGCTATGTGCCAAGGTAAGCCTCCTGCACCCGCTGGTTAGCCAGGACCTCGGCCGGCGCGCCGATCGCGATGATCCTGCCAGCGTCCAGACACATCACGCGCTCCGAAAAACGCATGACGGCCTGCATGATGTGCTCGATCATGATGACGGTGATGTCCTGGCCTGCGAGGGTCATGAGGAGATCGAGCACTTCATCGACTTCTGAGCTGGAAAGGCCGGCCATGGCCTCGTCGGAAATCAGGAGCTTCGGGCGCGTCGCTATCGCGCGGGCGAGCTCCATTTTGCGCAATTCCACCTGGCTCAGCCTGGTGGCCGACATGTCGGCCTTGGACGCGAGGCCGGTCCGCGTCAGGATCGACATCATGGCGTCGCGCCGCTGCGCGGCCGGGACGAAGTCGTCCGCGGTGGTCGCGAAGTCAATCGCCACCATAAGATTTCTCGGCGACGGTCATGCTTTTGAACGGCCGCGGGATCTGGAAGCTGCGCGCAATGCCGCGGCGCGTACGCAAGTGCGGCGGCAGCCGCGTAACGTCCTCGCCGCGGAACACCACGGTGCCGACCTCGGTGCGGAACGCTCCGGAAATGCAGTTGATCAGCGTCGTCTTGCCCGAGCCGTTCGGGCCGATGAGGCCGAAGCGCTCCCCCGGGCGAATATCGACGCTGACATTGTCCAGGGCGGTGAAGCCGCCGAAGCGCTTGGTAAGTGCGGCGATCCGCAGCAAAGGCAGTTTGGGTCCGCCTGGGGACGTCATGCTTGGCCTCCCGCGCGATTGCGGCCAATCCTGCGGATGAGGCCAATGAGGCCCTCTGGCGCGGCTACCACGAACAGCACCAGCATCACGCCGAGCACAAGCACATTCGCTTCCGACGAGATGGTAACGGCCAGGAGTTGCTGCGTCGTGCCCAGCAAGATCGCGCCGAGAACCGGGCCGACCCAATGCGCGGTGCCGCCGATCAGCGACATCGCAAGTACCGAGACGGAGTAATTCAGATTGAAAGCGGACGACGGGTCCGCGTATTGGAGATACATGGCGGCGGGCGCCCCGGCTGCGCACATCAGCGCGCCGGAAATGACGCACGCCAGCACCTTTAGCCGCAAGGTCGGCACGCCGGTGCATTCCGCGGCGAGTTCGTCGTCCTTGAGTGCCTGCAGGCCGCGGCCCATCCATGAGATCTGAGTGTAGCGGGCTATCGTAACCGCCAGGACCACGAGGAGCGCCTGAACGAAAAACAGCATCTGCACATAGCTGTGGAATGGCGGCATCACCGGCGGCCGCTGCATCTGGATACCGGCCGCGCCGCCGACGAATCGCCAATTCGTCACCGTCGTCTCGATGATGATTGTCAGCGCAATGGTCGCGATCGAGAAGTAGATGCCCTGCATGCGCAAGGTCACCAGGCCTACCGCAAAGCCGAGCAATGCGCCGACGATCGCGGCGGCGGCGATCTGCACGGCAAGCGGCGCACCCGTCGCCTTGGACAGGAACACGGCGGTGTAGACCCCGAGGCCGAAAAATGCGCTGGTGCCGAAATTCACATAACCGGCATAGCCGCCGAGGATGCTCCATGCCACCGCGAGTACGATGAACTGCAGGATCACGTAGCCGGCGAAGAACGGATATTCGTTGTCGATGACCTGCGTCATCAGTGCGATGGCGACGAGAAAGACGGTCGCCCCGATCCAGAAGCGGATGCTGGCACGAACTCATGATCGCCTGCCGAACAGGCCCTGCGGCCGGATGGCGAGCACGCCTAGCAGCATCGCAAACGAAATGGCCGGCGCCCAGGAGGCGCCGAACAGGGTCAGGACGATCGTTTCGGCGACGCCGAGGATGATGGCCGCGACGAGCGTGCCCGTCATGCTGCCGAGCCCCGCCATGACCACGACGCAGAATGTCCGCCCGATATAGGCCCGGCCCAGCATCGGATCGACGGGAGCGACGATAATGAGCAGGGCGCCCGCGATCCCGAGCACCGCCGTTGCAATGCCGAACGCCCATTGCTTGATCCGGACCGGGTTGGCGCCCATCAGTCGCAGCGCTTCCTGGTCCTGTGCGACCGCGCGGATCGCGCGTCCCATGAATGTTCGCGACAGGTACAGCGCCAATAGAATCGTCATCGCAGAGGCGACCGCGAACGCGACGAGCATCCGGATCGGAATCCGCATATCGCCGATCCGCCAGGCCTTGCCGATATAGGACGCGGTAACCGAACGCTGGTCCACGCCGAATTGCAGGATGATCAGCACTTCGACAATGAACGCGATGCCGAAGAAGAATGCGATGCCGCGCACGCCGGCATCGCTGCCGCGCTTTTCGAATGTCTCGTAATACAGTCGGTAGGCGGCAAGGCCGAAGAGGAAGAGGAGCGGCGTGATGAAAAGCCCCGCCAGAAGCGGGTCGATATCAAAGCGATCGTTGAGGAAAAACACGCCGTAGGAGGCCATTACCAGAAAGGCCGGATGCGCCACATGGGGAACGTCGAGCAGGCCGAACGAGACCGACAGCCCGAGGCTCACGGCCGCATAGAAGCAGCCGAGCAGCACACCGAGCACCACGGCATCGAGCAGCAGTTCCATTGAAAACACGTGAGGTCCCCCCTGACCCTTTTTTAAGCCACCGCTTCCCGGCTCGCGCGCGCCCGGTCATTCACCCCATGCCCGGGACGCGTTCGCTCTGACCCCGGTCGGCGGCGCCATGGGTCCGGAGAAAAAGGCCGCAAGGTTACTCCCGGGCGGCCTCAAATGGACTGATGATATCGCCAGACTTCAATTTCGCCGGGAACAGGATCACCTGTTTCCCGGATTTGCGGAACTGCTCGATGTTCTTGTCCACGACACCTCGGAACTGCGCCATCAGCGTCGCGGTTTCCTTGCGCTCGCCGTCAGCCGAAAACGCGATCGGGCCGACAATCGTATTAACTTCGTGCTCGTGCAGGTATTTGGCGATGGCCTTTTGGTCGAGCGACCCTGTCTCCTTGACGGCCTGCTCGAGGAGTTGACCCGAGGCGTAGCCGAACGGCGCAAGATAGTAGCCCAGCGGATCGACCTTGGCTTCCACGGCCCGTTTCGAGTAGGTCTCGAAGAACGCTTTGGTCCCGTCGTAATACATGCCCGGTTCCGGGAGCCATGTGTTGTAGTTGACGACGCCGTTGAGCAGCGAACCCAAACTCTCCATCACGGCGCCGAATTGCAGACCGACCATGCCGCCGCCGAGAATCTTGACATTGTCTCCGATCCCGATCTCATTCACGGCACGCAAAATTCCGGCCGAATCCTGCGGATAGGACGCGACATAGACGATGTCGGGTTTCGCGGCCTTGAGCGCACGGATGATGCTGGCGAATTCCACAGTGTTTGGAGGATAGGCCTGGTCGAAGACGATCGACATGTTGCGCTTCTTCGCGATCTCCCGCGCGGTCAGCGCCAGGTTCTGGGCGAATTCCTGGTCCGCCGTCAGAAGCGCCACGGTCTTGCCGCCGGCCTTCTGGCCCAGATCGAGAAACGCCGCCGCCCAGCTGTCGGCCGGTCCCCACGGCGCATTGTTGAACCACATGTCGTGGCCAACCTTGCTGTTTACCTGGAACGAGAAGTTCCCCATCAGCAGAAGGCCGCGCTGCTTGACGAGCGGCATGATGGGCGCCGTCGGAACTGTCGCGTAGGGCGCGAACAGGATATCGACCTTGTCGACATCCAGCAATTTTGAATAGATCGCCGGGGTCTCGGCGGCGCTCGATTTGTCGTCATAGACGACAAGTTCGACCTTGCGGCCGAGCAGGCCGCCCCTGGCGTTGACATCGTCACGCCAGATCTCGATCCCAAGCAGTGACGCCTTGCCGCCGCCCGCGAGACCGCCGGTTTGCGCCATGGTCATGCCGATCTTGATCGGCGGCTGCTGAGCGACAACTACTGAGGTCTGTCCAAGTACCGCGGCGGCGATCGCTGCGCGGAGAAGCGTCCTACGTTTCATAGATCCTCCAATATGCCTCGTTTTCGATTGCCTGCCCGCATTCGGATTCTTCGCCCGATGTTGCGGACAGGATGGTGTCGCGCCGAAACCGGCGCGCTGTAGCAACGTTAGAACCAAAGGGAGCCCGACCACAATAGGACTCTGGTGCGGCCCTTGGGGGTTTACGTTCGAGCCGGCTTGCGCAACCGGCCTTATTCGAGAGGTTAGATCAACGGTTGGCGCTTTGAGCAAAATTACGTGAAGCGATTCTAGGTCGATTTTTGCGCACAGCTGCGCCCATCATGAATCCTTGGCTGGTCGCTCCGAGCACAAAGTGGCGCGTCAGCTCAACGGACGGCCAAGTGAGGCCTTGCAATTTGAAACCCCGGCAGAGAGAGATTTAACGCCTGCGTTGCGTCGACCGGTTGAGCCGGCAGGAGAAGCGGACATTGAGCTTTCGGTGCCTGGGGTCCGTTTGTGACCCGGCCCGACCAGTCGAAGCCGCGGCGGGTGAACAGCCGCAACCGGTATTGCGACAGAAGCCAGCTAGACGAGCGGAACGAAATCGTATTCGCCAATTCCCTGGAGGACCAAGAAGGTCGCCGAGGTTTTTCCCGCATTGGTCACGAGGTGCGGTCGTCCTGCCCGCACCGAATACGTTTCGCCTGGCTTGAGCCGCACATCCTCCTTGGGATCCTGCATGAACACCCGGAGCTCTCCCTCGATCACGTAGAACGTGTCCTGGACGTTGCTGTGCGAGTGCCACGGTACGTTTTGCGTCGGACTAATTTGCAGCTCGGCGATACGGAAACCCGGCCGCGACGCGTGGTAGGCGCGGCGCTCCACTTCGTACAATCCGCTTGCATCCTTCACTGCCGGCTTAGACATGGTACGTTCTCCATCAACACTTCTAGTCACCCACTTCGCTATCGACGGACGATCTACCGCCCTGGCGGTTTAGTACAATAATTGTTTTACGTCAGCGTATTTTTTAGGCGTACCGAGCAACCCACTAAATTTGAGCCGGTGATCAATCTAAAGACCGCGAAAGCTCTGTTCGATCGCAGCGCGTTGGGCTCTCCTCGGCGGTGTATTTAGAATGACGTGATCTCGCCTACTCGCTCGACAAGATGCGCACGCGAGGGTGCAGGGTCAAACCGATCGGCGAAATATTGCGTTTCGTTGGCCACCAGTCCTTCGCGGAATTCCATGATGCTCACCGCGTAAGATGGGATGCCGTCATAGGTAAGTACGAATTCAGTGACCCAGAGATCGCCGCTGCCGATAATTCGCCGGACCGTAAAGCGCTTCTTGTTTGGCTGGACGAATCGGCTCTCTTGAATGTTGTGCCGACCGCGGATCCGCTCGCCCGATTGCGGATAATCAAGCACAGCATCCTGACGGTAGATTTCATGTTCGACCTTGAAATCGCTCGCGTCCGAAGCATCCCAATGGCGCTTCAGCGCCACCCGCACGGTTCGATCATCCATCTCAATCTCCTACCTGCGCTTCCGGCTATCATTTCGGGACACTGAATTCATTGTGCGGGCGCTATTGCCGATCGCGCCAGTCGTGTGTCGCCTCACGATGCGGGCGATTGCGGTCTGCTTTAAGGATACGCCTGTGGGGAGACCGCGACAATGTGCGGATTTCGTCGGCCAGTGGCGCGAGCGACTTCTCGCCTCGATTTGGACAAGTGGGTGCAAATCCTGCCGAGCTGCCGATCGAGAAGCTGACCAAGTTCAACCCCGGATCCTGTGCGCCCAAGCAAACCAGAGCGACGTCAGATTGAGGTCTCGCTCAAAATCCACCGGACGCTTTCCTCGCGCCTTGGGGTATACAAAGTCACTTGTGGCGATGCCTCCGGCGCGGTGCGCTAGAAATTTCTTTCATCGATGTGACCTATCCCACACTTAACGTCGATAACAGTGGACACTTAATTCCCGACCCGCGCACAGCCGACCGTGGTCCGTACACGAATTTCTGCACGTTTATGGTCGTGAAGCACGGCCACATCAAGATCAACTAGTCCTTTGGAAAAGAAACAGAAATGGTTGGTTGGCGCTAAACTCTTTTCCGGGCGCCCCGATCCTGTCTGGGCGATCAGCCGCGGGACCGCATGCAAGCTGTTGCGACTGTGGAGACAGCTCGCACGTTATCGCGGAGCCAAACCAACTCCGCCCGCTCTTGGCTATCGCGGTTGCTTCGTTGAAGAACATCTATCAAATCGGCGCTGGGAGGCTTACGGAGGTGTGGTGTTGCTCGGTGCGGAGACCAGAAACGATCCGGACCGCTCCTTCGAGGAAACCCTGCTGAATACAGCGCCACCTAGTTTGGGAATCTCTGCCTCTGCGTTGATCGCCCGACGGCCTTGACCGATATCAAGCAACCCTGCAGGCTGCCCAAACCGTCGGTGTGGAGTTTCGATCGGAGCCCATGTCTTAAGCAACCTGCTAGCAGTGTCGCGCCAGGGCAGGCACGCGCACCGCGCGGCAGCCACGGGAGTCGATCATGCGTCCTCTGCAACTTCGTCATGGGCCCCGTGCCCTGGCCATCGCCGTCCTCCTGTTTGCGTTCGCTCTCGACACCCCTCGCGCCGCTTCGCCAGTGGCGGACGCCGCGCAGGGTGACTTCGTGGGTCGCGTTGACATTGGGGGTGGCCGCCGACTGTACTTGGAGTGTCGGGGCACGGGCAGTCCGACGGTCGTCCTGGAAGCTGGCTACCGCAGCTCTGCGAAGATCTGGAGCGAGGATCTCCGCCAGTCGGGGGCACCGCGGCCGATGGTTCTCGCGGGCGTGGCCGTTTTCACCCGTGTTTGCGCCTATGATCGGCCAGGGACCGTGGCGCTCCTCAACGACAACGTCGGCCAGAGCCGCAGCGACCCGGTCCTCATGCCACGGACCGCCCCGGACGTCGTCGCTGACCTCCACGCGCTGCTCCACGCCGCAGGCGTTCCCGGATCATACGTCTTTGCAGGCCAATCGTTGGGCGGCCTCTTCGTCCGGCTCTACGCCAGCACCTATCCCCGTGACGTCGTCGGGCTCATCCTCGTTGACGCCTATTCCGAGGCGCTCGAAACGCTGTTGACGCCCGAGCGGTGGGCGGCCCTGGTGCGGCTCAACGTGCGCTCCGGCAGTGACACGGTAAAGCCCATCGCAAGCTACGGCGATCTCGAGACGATCGGATACGGCAAAGACAACGTCGTGATGCGCCAAGCGGCGGCGACTACGCCGCTTGGCCCGTTGCCACTGGCGGTGCTTGCCCATGTCCGTCCGTTCGACCTGCCGAAAGAGGCGGAGGGGTTTTCGTCCGATGCATTGGAATCGGTCCTGCGTGCGGCGAACGAGAACCTGGCGACGCTCGTTCCGAACGCACGCTTCTTCGTAGCCAACGACAGCGGCCATGACATCCACCAGGATCAACCAGAACTGGTAATCGAAGCGATCCGGCAAGTGGTTGTTGGCGTTCGACATCCAGCTACGTGGTATGACCTGACGTCTTGTTGCGCGAAATAGGCACTTCATGGTTACATGGGCTCATTCTCAATGGCGCAACGCTGTCCGACTTGCCGGTCGTCCTGAACTATCCGGCTTCTAACGATCATCTTGTCTTGTCCGGATCAGTTAAAAGTACGAGTGCTACTTCGATCGAGAAATTCTGCCGCGCAGGCCCGCAAGCCCAATCCGTCGCTCTGGAGCGAGGGATGGCAAGTTCCATTTCTTTTCCGGATGCGCCCAAAAAAATGTGAGCTGGCTCATAGAAGCCGCGTGTAGGTTAGCCTATTTCTTTGGACTGAGAGGTTTGAGCCGCGGCGTGCAATTTATCTTTGAAAATCATGCGCTTGATATCGAACGCCGCGAGTTGTTTCGCTACGGCGAGCGGATTGCCGTGGAACCGCAGGTGTTCGACCTGCTGGTCTATCTAGTGCAGAACCGCGACCACGTCGTCAGCCGGGAGGATCTGGTCGCTTCGGTCTGGGGTGGCCGAATCGTTTCCGATTCGACGCTCACCAGCCGCATCAACTCAGTACGAACGGCTATCGGCGATAACGGCAGGAACCAGAAGCTGATCCGGACAATTCCACGCAAGGGGCTTCGCTTCGTCGGCATTGTGAACCAGCCATCAAACGGCCCTCAGCCGGCCGATCCGCCAGCGGAAGAAATCCGCCCGGAGCCGCGCCTTGCTTTGCCGTTGCCCGATCGGCCCGCGATCGCCGTGCTGCCTTTCACCAATATGAGCGGCGATCCGGAGCAAGAATATTTCTCCGACGGAATCAGTGGAGACTTGATCACCGGGCTGTCCAAGCTGCGCTGGTTCCTCGTAATCGCACACAGCTCTTCCTTTACCTACAAGGGCAAGGCGGTGCACCTGAAGCAGGTCGCCGAGGAACTCGGCGTCGGCTACGTGCTCGAGGGCAGCGTGCGCAAGAGCGGCGACCGCGTTCGCATCACCGCGCAGCTCAACGATGTCTCGACCGGCAGCCACATCTGGGCGGAGCGCTACGATCGAGATCTCGCCGATGTATTCGCAGTCCAGGACGAAATCACCGAATCGATTGTAGCCGCGATCGAGCCGCAACTCTATGCGGCGGAAAATTTTCGCGCCCTGCGCAAGCCACCCGGCAGCCTGGACGCCTGGGACCTGGTGATGCGGGCGCTATCGTATTACTGGCGCGTGACGCGGCAGGACAATATGGTCGCCCAGGCGCTCCTGGAAAAAGCGATCGTCATGGATCCGAACTACAGCCAGGCGCTTGGTTTGCTTGCCGACAGCTATGCTTTCGGCGCCCATATGGGGTGGACGGATCTGGCGACGGCGGCGCCGATCGCCGAACGCGCCGCACTGGCGGCAGTCCTCGCCGACAGCGAAGACCCATGGGCGCATTATGCGCTTGGCGGCGTCTATCTGATCACGCGGCGCTTCGACCGCTCCCTGGCCGAGTTCGAGTTGGCATTACATCTCAATCCGAATTTCTCTCAGGCCCAGAACTATTACGCTGCCGCACTGACCTTTTGCGGGCGCTGGCAAGAAGGCAGCGAGGCCGCCCGCCGCGCGCTGCGGCTAAGTCCGCGCGACCCGTTCTCGGCGCAGTATTACGGCTCGGCCTCCCTGGCCCAGTTCATCGGGCGCAATTATGATGAGGCGATACGGCTGGCGCGCGTCGCCATCCGCCTGCGCGGCGATTACGCCGGCGCCCACCGTGTCCTCACCGCCGCCGCCGGCATGGCCGGTCAAAATGAGGTGGCCATGGCCGCGCTCCAAGAGCTTCGCCGTGCGCAGCCCAATATCTCTCTTGCCTGGATCGCGAACCAAGTACCGATCAAGCAGGACGCGGACCGGGAGCACTACCTGGAAGGTTTCCGTCGCGCCGGCTTGGGCTAGCTATGCAAAAGCGAGCCTCGAGCTTCCCGTTTGTAGAGGGCTCCACCTCGTCGAGCGCCCCATTTTGGCCACACGCATTTTTTTAAAAGTTAAAATGCGGGATTTAATTCACCCATTTAACTGCGCCGCTTGGCACTTTTAGCGCCCTCCCATCAGCGGCTTCCCTGATCGCTCGGCGCGATCTTCCCCCCTCAGTAAGGAAATCCATGATGCGTATTCTCATGGCTGCAACGGCAGTACTTTGTTTGATTGGATCGAGCGCAGAGGCTCGGTCGCACCGTCACCACCATGCTGGTGGTCGTCATCACTACGCGGGTCGGCCCGGCGCATGGTGCGGGTGGTATATGCGTGGGCAAGTCGGCAGCGACCCGGGCTCGTCGTACAATCTCGCCCGGTCTTGGGCTCGCTATGGATCAGATGCCGGGGGCCCATCCGTCGGGGCCATCGTCGTCTGGCGTCACCACGTAGGCAAGATCGTCGGCCAAGAGAAGGGTCAGTGGATCGTACAGAGTGGCAACGACGGTCATGCCGTTCGGACGCGTCCGAGATCGTTAGCGGGTGCCATCGCCTTTAGGCGAGCCTAGGCTGCGTTCTGATAGGCGGCGGGAACGTGGCCCGGATGCGATCCTGATAAATTCAGCAACAGAATTTCGCTTGGCTACGCCCGTTGATCCGGCGGTCCAGAACTCCTAGCATTAGTCAGGGCACGGTTGCTCTCTACGCCGATTGTGGTGAGATCTGTGCAGCAAGAGGGACACTCGATCTTATCTGTCGTCCTCGCTTGAATTGAAATTAGCTCGATAATTTACCCCATTTTTGTGCCGGCGTTCGGGAGTTCGACGTGCGCGATCTTATTAACCTTGGCGACCTCACCAATCCCGCCGCGCCTGAAGCAAATCCGGCATTGATCGACTGTCGCGACTGGGACCACCCGCGGACACTGTCTCACGGCGAGATCGACCGCCAGGTGGATGCGTGCGCGCGAGCGCTTGTGGCCAGTGGGCTCATGCGGGGCGATCGGATCGCGATCCTTTCGCTCAACCGCGCCGAAGTGCTGGTCGCGTACTTCGCCATTATGCGTGCCGGGTTTGTCGCAATCCCCACGAATATTAAATTCCCGCAAGAGACCGTCGCATTTGTCTTGAACGATGCGGCGGTGCGACTTGCTTTTTGCGACACGGTGGGCCGTGCCCTTTTGCCAAGACAGATGTCCGTCGTCGATTTCGACGCCACGGGTTCGGATGGTTTTGCGAACTTTCTCGATCCCGGCCCGTTCGAAACGGTTCACCCTCAACCCGGCGAAGCGGCGATGGTCCTATATACGTCGGGCTCGACCGGCCGGCCGAAGGGCGTGCCCTTATCGCACGACGGTCAGCTATGGGCGGTACGATCCCGCGTCGGCGCCGGCGGTCACGATCGTCATCGGATTTTGGTGGCGGCGCCGCTCTTTCACATGAATGCGCTAGGGATGGTCAAATTCGTGATCGCCGCCGGCGCGACCATGGTGCTGCTGCCACAGTTTAATGCGCGACACTATGTCGAGGCCATCGGCAGATTCAGGGTGACCTGGCTGAGTTCGGTCCCGACCATGCTCGCTCTGGCTTTGCGGGAACATGCGGCACTGGCGCGAACCGACCTGTCCTCGGTCGAAATCGTGCGTACAGGTTCCGCGCCGATCACCCAATCGCTGATCGACGAGATCAAGCGAGCTTTCCCGCGGGCAACACTAGCCATTGGCTATGGCACGACGGAATCGGGTCCGGTCGCGTTTGGGGCGCGTCCTGGTTTACCGAAGTCGGATCTCGCAATCGGCTGGCCGCTTCCGGGCGTAGACGTGCGTCTCGTGGGACCCAGTGGCACCGACGCGACGGAAGGCGAACTGTGGATTCGCACCCCTGCCAACATGGCGGGATATCTCAATCTTCAGGAAAAAACCCAACAGGTTTTGACGAGTGACGGCTGGTACAAAACGGGTGATGTTTTTCGGCGTGAGGATGCCGGCGCATACACCTTTGTCGGCCGCACCGATGACATGTTTGTCTGCGGCGGCGAGAATATTTATCCCGGCGAGGTCGAGAGCCTGCTGGAGCGCCACGACGACATTGTGCAGGCCTGTGTCGTACCCGTGCCGGATGAAATCAAGGGCGAGAAACCGTTCGCATTTGTGGTGCTCAGAGCTGGCGCGGTACTGACCGAGGATGAGGTCAAGCGTTTTGCCCTCGACAATGCCCCAGCCTATCAGCATCCCCGCGGCGTGGCGTTCTTGTCAGAACTTCCCCTTGCCACAACCAACAAGATCGATCGCAAGGCGCTCCGCCAGATCGCCCGCGAACGCTGGTCGGCATCTGAGCAACTCAGCTCATAACGTGGCTTCAAGGAGAGCGCCATGGAAGCGGCGGTGATTTACGAGCATGGCGGTCCAGGTTCGATCCGCTATGTGCGGGATTTTCCTGATCCTGTCCCAGCCGCAGGCGAAGTTGTGGTGCGCGTGAAGGCAGCCTCTCTCAATTACCACGATGTTTTTACGCGCCGCGGCATGCCCGGTATAAAGGTGCCCATGCCGTGCATCATGGGCATCGACTTTGCAGGCAACATTGCGGCGCTAGGAGCGGGCGTAAGCCACTGGGCCGTGGGTGACCGCGTCATGATCGACCCGGTCGATCGCGTTGGCGGCGGTGGGTTGATCGGAGAAGTGCGGCACGGCGGACTCGCGGAGTATTGTGCAGTGCCGGCGCACAACCTCGTCAGGTTGCCGGGCAACGTATCCTACGAGACGGCGGCCTGCCTGCCGGTCGCTTATGGCACGGCCCTGCGGATGATGGTTACCATCGGCCAGGTGAAGGCTGAGGAGAAGGTGCTGATCCTGGGAGCGTCCGGTGGGGTCGGCACATGCTGCGTGCAGCTGGCAAAGCTCGCTGGCGCCGAGGTAATCGTCTGTGCTTCGAGCACCGAGAAGCTCGCGCGCCTAAAGGAGCTCGGCGCAGAATACGGAATCGACTACAGCCGAGAAGATTTCGTGAAATGGGTCTACGCCAAGTATGGCAAGCCCCATCGGCGCAGCTTCGATAGCGGCGTCGACGTCGTCGTCAACTTCACCGGCGGCGACACCTGGGTGCCTTCACTCAAAACGCTGCACCGACAAGGCCGGATCCTTACCTGCGGAGCCACAGCCGGCTTCGACCCCAAGGAGGATCTGCGCTTCATCTGGACTTTCGAACTGAATATCCGCGGATCTAACGGCTGGATGCGCGAGGACCTGATCGCGCTGCTGGATCTCGTCGGCTCAGGCAAGCTCAAGACTATCATCGATCGCGAGTTTTCGCTGGCCGACACGAACGAGGCCTTCCGATTGTTGGAGGATCGCGCGGTATTTGGCAAGGTCATCGTCAAGCCATGACCGAGCACGCAGACAACAAGCTTTCGGCAACAGACGTCCAGGCGATATTCGATCGCTCGCCGTTCATCGGGTGGCTTGGTCTGAAAGTGATCTCCGTTGACCATGAACGCCAAGAGATCAAGGTCAGAATGGACATGCGGCCCGAGCTCGAGCGCCGCCCGGGCACCCGGCAGTTTCATGGCGGGCCGATTGCGGCATTCATCGATATCGTCGGGGATTTTGCGATCGGCATGCTCGTTGGCGGCGGAGTACCGACCATGAATTTTCGGATCGACTATTTGCGGCCGGCAATCGGCAGCGCGCTTGTGGCGGTTGCGCGCGTCCGCCGTGCGGGAAGAACGGTCACTGTCGTCGACGTTGAGATCATAGATAACGAGGAGAGAGTCGTCGCTCTAGGCCGCGGCACATATTCAAGTAATGCAGGTTAGTCTTGGACTTCTGTTCATGCAGGTCGTCACACGTGCTATTGCGATCATTTGACGCCGATCTTCCGGTTGGGTCGAGGCTGTGTGAAAGATTGGCGGGCCAAAGCAGGTTCCCCGTCAGACGTTTTCCGTCCAGGATCTGCGCGAATTGAGCGCCTTGAGCCGACGCAGATCCTTTGACGCTTCCGCGAGAAGCCAGTCGCGAAAGGTCACGATCTTCGGCAAACTCGCGGTCGCTTTGGGACAAACAATCCAGTAGGTCTTCGACAAACGCAGCGATTCCGGGAACGGCCGCACCAACCGGCCGTTAATAAGGTCCCAGGCCGCCAATGTCGTGCGCGCGAGCGCGACACCCTGCCCATTGATCGCAGCGTCAATGACCATGCTCGCACGGTTCAATACCGGACCGTGGGTGACGTCGGCGTCATCAATGCCCACGCCCTGCAACCAATTTGCCCAATCCGATCGGCTATCCAGGTGGATCAATGGAAACTTGAAGATATCGGACACCTTGCCGAGTCGGCGGCGGCCCGACAACAGTTTCGGACTGCATACGGCAAAAAGCTGTTCCGCGCTGAGCTTGACGGTGTCGAGTCCCGGCCAATTGCCTTCGCCGTGGCGTACCGCAAGATCGACCTCTTCACGTGCGAAGTCGACATGATGCAGCGTAGCCGAGACGCGCAGGTCGATCCCGGTTTGCGCTTCGGCAAAGTGACCGAGCCTGTGCACCAGCCACTTGGCGGCGAAGTCCGGCGAGGTGCTGACGGTAAGAACGCCTGCGCTTTGCCGCTGCAGAAGCCGCTCGGTACCCACGGCAATACGGTCCAAAGCATCGCGTACGATATTGAGATAGTCCCGGCCCGCTTCCGTAATGATGAGGCGCTGGCGTTCGCGATTGAAGAGCTTAATGGCAAGTTCGGCTTCGAGTGCCTTGACCTGGTGGCTCACCGCGCCCTGCGTGACGCAAAGCTCTTCGGCGGCGCGCGTGAAGCTCTCATGCCGAGCCGCGGCTTCGAAGGCTTTCAGCGCGTTCAACGGCGGCAGGCGCGGGCGCATCGCAAACCTTCACCAAGCAGTTCATGAGAAAAATTAGGGCAAGCCCGAGAAACGATGCTTTGCGGGCCGCACCCAACCGGGCCTATCGAAACGGCCGACGAATGCAAATCATGTGATCTGGAGCCGTTCCATGTCAACGTATTTCAGCGATGAAAGCTCATCCGGCGAGCGCCGGCGCCGCGGCCGGCCGGCCGGCCGGTATCAATCCAATTCATGGCTGAGGCCGTTTAGAAAATTGCTGAGCTGGACCGAACGAAGCCGGCGGCGCACTGCCTTTCGCGATCTTGCCGACGATCCGCATCTGCTCAACGACATCGGACTCACGAGGCGGGAGGCGATGGATGAGGCAGACAAGCCATTCTGGCGATGACGAATATCCGTGAACATTGACTTAACACAGGAGAAAGCAAGTGCCCGATCCGATTGTCTACGGCTTCCCCCGAAGCACCTATGTCAACATTGTCCGCCTGGTCCTGACACATAAGGACGTGCCCTACGTCTTCCACGACCTTGAACCGGTGATGGGCAAGCCCGAGCATCTGGCGATGCATCCGTTCAACCGCGTCCCGACCCTTCGGCACGGCGATTTCACCGTCTACGAGACCAGCGCCATCGCCTCCTATATCGACGAGGCGTTTGATGGACCGCGATTGACGCCGCAGGACGTCCGCGCGCGGGCGCGCATGAACCAATGGGTAAGCGCGGTGAATTCCTACTACTATCCCTACATGATCTACCATGTGACGCACGAACGGGTGGTCTTTCCGGAACTTGGCATTGCGTCGGACGAAAAGGTTGTGTCGCATGCACTGCCCAAGATCGAACTGGCTCTTGGCGTCATGGAGCGCGAACTGTCCCGGGGCCAGGACTATCTGCTCGGCTCCGAGCTCACGCTCGCCGATTTCTTCATTCTGCCGAGCACGTTTGCCTTCAGCCTGACCGAAGAAGGCAACGCCATGTACCCCAAATATCCGGCATTTTGCCGGTGGCGAGAGCGGATGGAAAACCTGCCGACCACCCGAAAGCTGCGTGCGATTCTGCCGCCCCGCGAGCCGATCCGGCACGCGCGCGAATGGGCGAATTCACACCGCCCGAGATACTGACGGTCAAGATTTGAAGGATTTGAGAACTTGCCGGAAGTTTCGGACAGCGCTAAGTTGATGATACGGGGAAACGCAGGCTCCCGGTCAGACGGCACACCGTCCAAGCTCTGCGCAACGCTCGATATTTCGAGAAGATTGCGCATGGACGGAATTCCACTCCCCTTTATCGGACGGATTTCGCGACGCAGCGGCGTGAGACGGTCATGCCGCTAAGAACCGTTGGTGTCATCGAAATACCGGACGGCGAGGGCAGCGCCTTCGATCATGGCGCGTTCGATCCAAAAACCCGGCGGGTCTTCATCGCCCATACGGCGCGCGACTGCGTCGAGGTGATAGACCATGATACTCAAAAGCACACGGCAACCCTGCCGGGATTTCCGGGAGCGGCTGGCGCTGTCGCCGACGATGGAGAGGTCCTGGTCACCAACCGCGGCTCGGCAAGTCTCGCCTGGCTGGACGCTGTTACGTTCAAAACCAAGGCGGTGTTCCAGACCGGCGCCCGGCCGAATGGCGCAGCGATCGTGAGCCGCACCTCTCTTGGGATCGTCGCCTGCATTGGCGACGATCGTGAGACCCCGACATTGCAATCCTTTGCGCTGAATATTCGCAAGCAGGTAGCGATCGATTTGCCAGGCCGGCCGCGGTGGTGCGTCACCGATGCCAGCGCCGAGCGTCTGTTCCTCTGCATCCGGGAGCCGTCGATGGTGCTGGTTGCCCGCCTGCCCGACTTGAGCCCGGTCGCGCAGTGGAAGCTGCCGTCGAACGGCGCGCATGGTCTGGACATCGACCATTCCCGCGGTCGCCTCTACGCCGCATGTGACGATGGCACCCTGGTTGAAATCGACAGTGGCTGTGGCGAGATCACAAACGTCTGGCCGATTGCCGGCCCGCCAGATGTGACTTTCTTCAATCCATCGAGCGGCCTCGTCCATGTCGCGATCGGGGAGCCTGGGCTTGTCGAAACGATTGATCCGCGCACCGGCCGCGGCATGCGCACCGTGACCGGTGTCGGCGCGCACACGACGGCGCTGGTGGCGCCGGATCGGCTCTATGTGATTTCACCCGCGCATGGCGGAATTCTTGTCCTTTCGGACACCTGATCCAAAAAACAGCACAGGAGAATTAATATGAAATGGATCACCCGCGAACACGTCAAGGTCGACCGCGTTGCTTGCCCATGGCTCATCAAGAAGTTCGTCGACAAGGACGCCGAATTCGTGTTTGTGCCTGCGG
This sequence comes from uncultured Alphaproteobacteria bacterium, assembly GCA_963732455.1. Classification (GTDB taxonomy): domain Bacteria; phylum Pseudomonadota; class Alphaproteobacteria; order Rhizobiales; family Xanthobacteraceae; genus Bradyrhizobium. The sequence goes on from CAVSZM010000008.1 coordinate 239,032, forward strand.
AGAAGGTGATGGCGGAAGCGAAGCGCCTCGAAGCCATTCCCTACGACGTCAAGGACGTCGAGCTTGGCCATCACGGCAAGGAATGCTCTTTCGAGGCAATCCTCAAGAAGTACGAGTTGGCCGATAATCCGGCCCTTGGGTTGCTTGGCCGGATTGTCAACGGCGCCGACACCGACAACACGCTCTACCATCAGGCCGAAGGGCCAGGGCTCCAGGCCGTGGCCGAAGGCTTCCGGCATCTCGGCTACAAGGATGACCACGCGCTCAATGCTGCAGAGTGGATCGTGTACGACGCGCTCTATGCGTATTGCGGCGAGATGGTGAAGCGGGGCAAGCCCGCGGGTCAGTTCGCCAAGTAGCCGCTGTGTATAGACGGACGCACGTGAACGGAAGCGGACGAACATCGTTTTGCACCAGGCTGGCCCTGGCCGCTGCTCTGGCCGCGTGCTTTCTCGCACGCACGGGATTTTCCACCTTTGCGGAGACGGGAGGCAGCATGATTGCGATCGACCAGATGAAGCGCGGATCGCCGCCGACCGGGTTCACCTTCGCGCGGACCGGCGGCGGCGAAGACGGCGAATGGAGCGTCGTCGAAGACCGGACGGCCACGGCGGGGCAAGCGATCGAACAGATCAGCACCGGCAGCACGGATTACCGTTTTCCCCTCGCTATTCCCGACAGTTTTTCCGCCGCCGATGTCGCGGTTGAAATCCGCTTCAAAGCAGTAGCAGGCCGGATCGACCAGGCCGCAGGCATCGCGGTGCGGCTGGCAGACCCCGACAACTATTATGTCGCCCGCGCCAATGCGATGGAGGACAACGTTCGTTTCTATCGTGTCGTCAACGGCCGCCGCGAACAACTTGGTGGCGCCAATCTCAAGGTGACGGCAAACACGTGGCATACGCTCGGCCTTCGCGCCGAAGGCAAGCGCTTCACCATTTCCTATGACGGAAAAATGCTGTTCAACGTGATCGACAAGACTTTTGGCGAAGCCGGTGGGGTCGCGCTGTGGACCAAGGCCGACAGCGTGACGCGCTTCGAGCAATTGAAGATCACGACGCTGCCGCAGGCCGGCGATAAATAGAGCAACATTGCGTCGGAACGAACATGCATTGAGCTTGGTGATGTTCGCCGTGTTGCGGCAAGCAGCCTGTTGCAGACAATGGGCTACGAAATGCTGCGGTCGCCTGAAACGTCCTATTGAGCAGGGGGTTTCTGCTATTGACAAGAGGTGCACGACATCCATATACCATCCATATAGATGGTGTATGGATGGTGGAATATGACCGGCAATGTCCAGGAACTCCGACCTAAGGTGGCTGAGACCGAGAAGATTACGATCAATCTTGGCTTCGTCGACCTCGGCCACGTCGACTTAATGGTGCAGGAAGGCTTTTACTCGAACCGCACCGATTTCATTCGGACGGCAATCCGCAACCAACTCGAACGCCACTCCGACGTGGTCAAGCAATCCACTGCTCGAAAGAATTTAGACCTCGGTCTGCGGCACTACACCCGTGAAGATCTAGAGGCGGCACGGCGAAGCGGCGAAAAGCTGCACATCAACGTGTTGGGCCTTGCCACTATCGCCCTGGATGTCCCGCCCGAACTCGCGCGCGCCACGATCGCCTCGGTCGTCGTTCTGGGTGCGTTACAGGCCAGTCCAGCGGTCAAGGCTGCCCTAGCCGACAGGATCCGATAGCGAAATTCGCGACGGAGGCGAATCGGGTCTGCTACGGGCACACTTAATTGTTCCGGGTTAAGAAGAACCATCGGAGATGAATGAAAATGCTGAAACCAGACGTAATGCGCGAAGCCACGCGCCTCACGCGCGCAGGCCGCGTTGTCGAAGCAACGGCGCTCCTTCAACGTATGCTTCGAGGCGAGACCGCGCCCGGCATGACGTTCAGCACCACGGATGACGTCGCTCTCATCGAACGCGAGCCACTTATCATTGATGCGCAGGTCATCGAGAAGACAGATCGTCCACACACCAGGACCCCATCCAATCAACCGCACAGGCTTCGCGAGGCACTGATCCATCGTACAAAAAAGGACTTCAGGGTCGGACTGAAGGGCAAAATACAGCGCGTTCCGCCCTCAACACTGGACATTGTACCAGCGGGCGGGAAATTCGTTGAATGCACCTATAGTAATCCGGCGGGCAGCCGTGATTACAAGCTCTACATTCCCAGCCGCTATAGGGGAGAGGCGCTCCCTTTGGTCGTTATGCTGCACGGCTGTACGCAATCGCCTGACGATTTCGCCGCGGGCACGAGGATGAACCTTATGGCCGAAGAACAATCCTGCCTGGTGGTCTATCCGGCACAACACAGCGAGGCAAACAGGGCGAAGTGCTGGAACTGGTTTCGCCCGACTGATCAGCGCCGAGGTCAAGGTGAACCTTCGCTTATCGCGGGAATCACCCGCGAGGTCATGCGCACCTATTCAGTCGATCCGCAACGCGTCTACATTGCTGGACTATCGGCTGGGGCGGCTGCGGCTGCCGTCATGGGAATGACGTACCCGGATCTGTACGCAGCAATTGGTGTGCATTCTGGTCTGGCCTGTGGAACCGCCAGGGACCTTCCCTCGGCACTCGCCGCGATGCGACAAGGCAATGCGGCAGCTTCTTCCGCTTGGGGAGACGTCTCCATAACGTTACCCGATGGGCCATCCGTCCCGGCCATCATTTTTCATGGCGATCGAGACGTCACCGTACATCCTAGCAACGGCCATCAGATAATTGAGCGGTCTAAAAAGACCACGAGAACGCAAAGGACGGTACATCGCGGGCGGGTACCCGGGGGACATGCCTATACCCGCACTATCCACACCGACGTCAGCGGGCGTGAAATCTTTGAGCATTGGGACATCCATGGGGCCGGACACGCGTGGTCGGGAGGTAGCCCTGCTGGCTCCTACACTGATCCGCGCGGACCCGACGCCACGAGGGAAATGCTGCGCTTCTTCCTCGAACAATCGCACCAGCGACAGCTTATCGAGCGTTGAGACGCGCACGCGAATAAGCCCCCGAAGTTTGCTCTGGGCTGGCACCGAACGCGACCCCGATACTGTCTTTGCAACCTTCGCCCAACTGCGAGCCGGCGCTCGGCCTCACCGTTCGTGTGTCGTTGCTCGGCCGTGCCGACGAGGTGATCGAATGAGAACGGCGACTTCCGAGTTTGGCACCAACAAAGAGACTCGTGCATCGCAGCAAATTCGGTGGATTTCGACAGGTTATCCAGTGCGCGCGACGCGACGTTCGATTTCACTGAGCGGAGTTGCCGCGAGAAGAACGATCTCACCAGCGGAAAAGGTACTCCCGAACGGCGAGCGCCAAAAAGGCAGGCCGCGTGGACGCGCGTAGTGGAATTCGATCCCTGGACTCCGTCGTCGGCTCTTGATGCCTCCCTGCGGCTCGCCGCTCAACAGCACCACGAATTCAGTTCGCTTGCCGGTTTCCGAGCTCAACGCCTCGTCCGTGACGATAAGGGAAGATCGCGGGGCCACGCTGGCGATGCGATCCAATGCGTCCGGCGGAATGACGATACGGTCAAGCGCGGCCTTTGCGTCGTCCGGGTTCGTCGGCATCGGCTCAACATCGCGACCACTACTCCCGCGAGCGCGTCCGTGTGGCTGAACCGTGCCGCTGGGCCGACCGCCCAATGAGACGACGCTCCATCGCAAGTTGGCGGTCGACTGCTCGATGGCGGTAAAGACATGCGTGCCGATGGGACGATCGGGATCTGCGATCGTGACCGGACTTTCAAAGATGGGCTCAAAGGCTTGCCGGACATAAAGCCGCTGGGTCTTGCGGCTGATCAACACTGATACCGGCTCGAGCTCGCGCGTCATCTGGCGCGCAGCCTCAGCCGCCGCGGCCCGCGCAGTCTCCGCGGCGGCGGCGGTTTCACGGGCAGTCGTGACGGCATCGAGCTTCGGTTGCAGTTCCGCCTTGGCGGCATCCCACTGCACCTGCAGCTCGGCGATCCTGGCGACTGCCCGCGCCTTGGCGCCCTCAGCCTGCTCCTTTGCCTCCGCCGAGATGGCAAAGCCAAGCGCACTCTCGGTGGCCGCCAATTGCGCCTCGGCTCTGTGCTTCAGATTTTCCGCCGCGCGCACCGGCACCGTGGCCCGCGTGGCCTCCCGAACGGCCGTCGCGGCGACGAGTCTCGCTTCGGCCGCTTTCCTCGCCGCCTCTTGCGCCTCTGCGGCACGAGCGGCGGCCAAGGCGCCCGCACCCGGCTTCGGTTGGAACAGAAGCGGATGGGCAAGCTCAATGGGCGCCACATCGCCTGGCGCCACGATCACCCGTAGGCCCACCGTGGTCTCGTCGAACAGGCGTGCGGCGAATTCGAAGGGCATCCGGACACAGCCATGGGACGCCGGATGCCCTGGCAGGACGCCGCCGTGGAGTGCGATGCCTGACCAGGTGATGCGTTGCATGTGCGGCATGTACGCATCGTCATACAGGTTCGAGTAATGGTCCTCTTCTTTCTGGATGACGCTGAAGATCCCGGCGGGCGTCTCGCGTCCCTTCTGGCCGCTCGACACTGGCGCCCGCAGGATCCACCCCTTGGCGTCATAGACGGTGATCCGCTGGTTGCGCAGCGAAACGATCGCCATGATCGGTTCGCCGGCGCTGCGCGCCTCAATGGACTCGACCGAGCGTTCGCTCCAGCCGCTTCTGGCGCCCGCATCGTCTCCCGCCGCGATCAGCACGGCCAGACTCGCAATGGCAAGATACGCGGGCCGCGGCCGCGTCTGCTTGCGCTTCAGGTTCACAAAACGAAACGTCATGCGCGTCCCATCTGATGGGTCTACGCCATTACTCAGGTAGAGTCATAACGTAACGTCATTCGGCCGGACCTGCCAACTCGGAACTTCGTAAATGCTTCTGGACCCGCGCCGCGCACCGCGACGCTGTCCCGACGCGTCAGCGTTTGAAACGACCGTCAGCGCTCGAACGGCGCAAAGTGGCCCCGATCGGGGTTACTGGGACGGGGCGCTACGAATGCAGGCGTCTCAAATGGGAAAAGACGTCAGCTTGTCCAAACTAGGATGCCGATTCCGGCTTTCGCTGTGACTGCTTAAGGCCGGCCACGAATGACACCGCCTCCGAGAGGAAGGCCGGCAGACGTACATGCGTGTATCTCATAACCGGGATTCAAGATGCGCTTCGGTTCGCTGTCTTCGCGTTCCACAACTTCTCGGCAAAACCCCCGCGCTCGCACGAACGCCCACAATTCCTCCTCCAGGGCGAAGATGCCACCGATCCGAGTTCTCTCCGACGTTGAGAACAGATAGTAGTGCGGGGCCTCCCGCGTGACAGCCGGGTAATATTGGGGCGCCTCGTGCCGGTCGAACATCCCGTAATCGCGGACCACACGGATACGCCTGCGTCTTATGCTCTCTGGCAGAGCAACGCGGTTTTCGAACGCTTCGGCAACGGACTTGTCGCGCCAGGATAACAGCAGAATGACATCGCCCGGCATTAATACCGCGTCAAAAACATCCCAGGCCACGAGTTCCGGTTCGCTGGCGTCCAGACCTAACCAGTTCGCAACGTCGACCGCGCGCGCACTCTTCACCCATTCAGCGGGACGTTTTCCATTGATCAAAGTAACAGTGGTCGCGCTGCCGGTCTCCGTCTCGTCAAGTCTTTGTTCGATGAGGGAGTGCCCCTCCGGAACGCGGTTGTCCGACGTGATCTGACCGACGCGCAGATGATAGTCGAGGAAAATTTCAGAACGACCCTTCTCCTGCGCCATGTGGTGCCGCATTGTTGTGCGCCAACGGACGACGGCCTTTTCGTCCCGCCAGCCGGAGAGCGAGAGAATCCATCCAACGCGGGTCAGGCTTTTATAGCGAATATTGTCAACGAAGCCGTCGACCTGTTCTAGTTCCGACCGCAGCATCTTGGCGGTGCTGAGATATGCGTCCCATCGGTCGGGCTTTGGCTGGACTTCGAAAATGACGGAAAACATGATCACCTTCCTTCTTGAATTACTGGCAGCCCGCACAACTAGACGGCGGCAATGCTGTCTATTTCAGTATCGAAATGGCCGGGCCACGCTCGAACATTAACGAAGATTCGACCGGGGGGATCCGATCGAACCTGTGCCAACAATGACCGAATGCGAACGCGATTTTGTCGAAATCGCGAGTTAGCAGACGATCATCAAATTTTTAAGGCGCTGATGAGAGCCACAGGGAAACACCTGCTGGTCTCACATGGGGGTCGGCGGTGTCCTGTAGACGTCAACAGGAGGACTCTTGCCCAATAAATCAGTAATACTTGCATGCATCTTTGTCCTCGGTTCCGCCGGAACTTCAATGGCTAGACCAGTGGACGAGCCTGGCACCGTCTATATTGGCGGCTCGCCATGTAATCGCATTTGCCGAGCCTATATGGCCTGGTCCCGTAAGGTATCTTCAGAACTCGCGCTGCGGCTCCCGAAGCCGTTTTTCCGACACGCGACCAGGCATGTCCATTTCCCGAAACGTGCGGCGCCAAAGCCGAACGAAATGCCACGAGCAAAGATCGCAGACGTTCAACCCACTGCAAAACCCGCTGCCGATTCCGATAATACCCGAGCAAGCATTGCGGATTCGCGTCCCACCGGAGCTGTTGCTACCGGTTCCAATACAAGAACGACGCAGGAACAGGTATTGGCCGCAACCGCGGTGGCGGAGTTACTAACGACCGCCACGATGAACCCAGCGCGGGAACCGATAGCGAATAATCCGATGGCTACCGATGCTGAAAAAAAGACACCCACGCCGCCAAACAATACTGATCTGCTAATTGCCCTTCTGTTAGCTCGCCCGGAAATCAAGTCAGTATCCGATCTGACCGGAAAAACCATTGCCATAGACAACAGGTACGCCGCATCTAACGATAAGATTCGTACCGCGATCGTGGCTGCGGGGGCGAATGAGGCTCAACTGAGCGACGGTGAAGCGGAGGCGACCGATCGAGTGATGAGTGGAGATGTCCCGGCGGCAATTTTGGCTTTGGTGTCTTCAGAGGCGGCGGACGGGTTCCCCGAAATCGGAGGTTTCAAGATTTTTCGTATTCCACTTTCGTCTCCTCCATTGAAGGCGCGACCCTAATGAAAGTGCAACCAGCCGAAATCGGTTGGCGACCACATTCGCGTTCGTCCCTCCTCAAGCGGTCATTCCCCCACGGCTTGAAGTAAGCAAAGGGGCTGGCTTGCCGACTCAATTGAACTTCTGCCGTCAAGCTCGGTGCCGCAAATTTGACAAGTGCGAATGAGCAAAAGATCGGCAAGTTTTTTGCCAAACATTCAGTTGTAAGAAAAAATTGCGGAGCAGTTGATTAATCTTCGCGAGTTCATAGCCGACCGCTCGCCAAGCTCGTGATGCCTTTATTGAATTCATGATGCTTCGCCAATATCCATACATCACCCATGCGAACGCAGGAATTCGCAGTAGTTTGGGCCGGGTAATCTTGAATAAGCGGTCGACGAAAGTAAGTTTCAGTATTTCACCGACGATGAAGGTTACTGTTCCCATTGCCATCTGCCCGGTAGCGATCAAATAAGCTGCCACAGGCTTGATCGGTTCAAAAACGATAATCGGCACGGCGAAGAGTGCGAGGGTTCAAAAGTCCTTTTGCACCGATCGCAACCTTCCTCTTCAGGTCCGGTTGCTGATCTCGCTGAGGAGGAAATTGCCAAGTCGCTTGGCGCGGTTGCGCAGTACCTTCAGCGGGCCCTGATCGACGAAGTAGGTGAGCAGGATGCTGTCGCGCGTGTTCACGCGATTGTGCACGGGATCGGCGGAGTGCCAGGTGTCGTTGCCGACGGCGAAGGCATAACCGGAGTTCGGCGCGAACCGCATCTGCGCCGCCTTCGGCATGCTGCCGTCCGGCAGGACATTGTGAAAGATGGTGCCGATGTCGGTGTTGGCGTCGTCGCGCGGCAGATAGAGCTGAACCGTGATACCCTTCCAGTGCGTGTCGGTGTGCGGCGCGATGCGATAGCCGGGAATGTCGCGCGTCAGAATGGGAATGGGATACATGCCCACCGATGCGTGGTCCTTGCCGAAACGCTTCTCCAGCGCAGGCGCCAGCTTGCGGCGGAATGCGTCCTTTACGTCTTCCGAGCAAAGGGCTGCGCCGACCACGCTCCAGATCGACAGCTCTTTCGGCGGTAGGTGACGGATGTATTCGGGAAACAGATCGAGCTTCACCCGCGTATGTGTGCCATCGGCGAGATCGTTGTTGCGGCTGCGTCCATGCATCGGCCGGTAACTGTTGGTTTCCGGCATCGCGTCGAGCATCATCGCGTAGACATCCGCGGGAAAGATATCGCTGAGCTCGAGGTGATAGAACGGCTTCAGGTCCACCTTCGCCGTGTCGATCGAAGCTATGATGAACTGCGTGAGGCTCCGCGTGGCGGCGTCGCGATCCGAAGCTCGAAGAGACACAGTCTGATCCATCCCGTCATTCCCTAATTTGGCGTTCACCGATCCGATTGCGAGGTTTTACCTGTCAGTTGGCCTGGAACGGTCCGCGGCCTGACTGCGGTCGGATACTAGGGCTTTTTCTTCTCGGTAGCCGCCGTTTTCTTGTTGGACTTTGCGCCCGTTGAGGCCGGAGCATTGGGATCGCGCCAATGCCGGCTAACGATTTTCGTCTCGGCTGGCGAAACGATCGTCGGAGCGGGCGGAATGGATCGCCCGGTTGAGCTTTCCTGGGGCGCATAGGTAATCGGAAGCCGATCCCCCTTGGCCAGCGTGACTTGAGTGAGGTCGGTTCCGACGGCCGCGTCGTTAGTCGGCGGAGGCTCGGTCAGGGCGACAGGCGTTGTGAAAGAAGCCCTCCCGACGGCCAAACCTCCGAGTACACAACCAAGAACAAGCCATATTGTCCTGATCATCTTTCGTTCCGGCTGCCAATGGGATTGTAGCAGCCTCCACATCGATTGGGGCGGTTAGAGGGCAAGAATAAATCTTGACACGAGCTTTGGCCAATTTCCTATAAAGGAACTTCAACTCCCTTCCCCATCTCTGCCTGGCAAGAGGTAGATCAAGGTTATATTTAGTATTGGAGTGCCAATACGCCTTACTGGGGAAATGTTTCGCGAAGCTCGAGGAGGCATGGATGGATCTTTTCGACCTTAACAAAGTGGCTCACGCCATGGTCGCGCCGGGCAAGGGCATTCTGGCTGCCGACGAATCCTCCGGCACCATCAGGAAGCGCTTCGACGCGATTAAGGTCGAAATCCACCGAAGACTCCCGCCGCGACTATCGTGAGATGTTGTTTCGCTCAAAAGACGCAATATCGAAACACATCTCCGGCGTTATCCTCTATGACGAGACTATCTGGCAAAAGGCCAGGGACGGCACGCCGCTGATTCAGCTGATCGAACAGGCCGGTGCCATCCCCGGTATCAAGGTCGATGAAGGAACCCAGCCGCTGCCGAACTGTCCCGGCGAAGTCGTCACGGTTGGCCTCGACAAGCTCACCGGGCGTCTGGCGGAGTATTACAAGCGGGGTGCTCGCTTTGCGAAATGGCGCGCGGTGATCGACATCGGCAAGGATATTCCAAGCATGACCGCGATCCATGTCAATGCTCACGCGCTCGCACGCTATGCGGCGCTGTGCCAAACCGCGCAGATTGTGCCGATTGTCGAGCCCGAAGTCCTGATGGATGGCGATCACGATATCGATCGGTGTTACGAAGTCACCCAGCGGGTTCTCAACAAGACTTTCCAGGAGTTGCGTATCCAGCGCGTCGCATTGGAAGGCATGGTTCTGAAGCCGAACATGGCCATATCAGGTAAGAACAGCGCGAAAAAATCCTCGGTCGAGGAAGTTGCGGAGAAAACGGTTAGACTGCTCAAGACCTGCGTACCAGCTGCCGTGCCGGGCATCGCATTCCTGTCAGGCGGTCAATCCGACGAGGATGCCACCGCGCATCTCGATGCCATGAACCGGATTGGCGGATTGCCGTGGAAGCTGACCTTCTCATATGGCCGGGCGTTACAGGCAGCAGCGCAAAAAGCATGGTCGGGCAAGACAGAGAACGTTTCTGCCGCACAACAGGCGTTTAGCCATCGCGCGCGCATGAATTCGCTCGCCAGTAAGGGCGAGTGGAAGGTCGATCTGGAGCAGAAGAAAGCCGCTTAGAGTCTCATGGCGCCTACGCGCGCTCCGCCGCGTTGACTTATGACGACAGACAAGCCGAAACTGTGCGGGGGTTTGCTACAACGTCTTTTATCGCGCCGGGAGGGGCCAAGCTGGTCCATGCCTAACTGATGAGGCCCATAGGCCGCTCCCGGAACGACGCTCGTATGTTAGCCGCTACGGTAGCGCCCGAGCCTTGCACCAGCGGTCACCGCGGCAAATTTTGCAGGTGGAGTCATCTTATCTCCTCTGCTAAGGCCAACGTAATAGTCAGCCCACGAACAAATGTGTGGCGTACTACGCAATCTGTCAAGGATTCAGCCATCGAACCAGATTACCGAACATGGCGCCGCCAGGAGTCGATCGCGCACCGGTTTCGGAGGTTCAAGGGCGGTCGCTGCGCGGTGTCCCGCCACCGGTCGGTCTGCGATGAAAGCCCGCCCTCTCAAGCACCAGGGAACAAGTTGTAGCAAAAGCCGTTTTAGCTCCGGTCCTTATTTGGATTGGAGTCATGCGCAAGTCGAACTGGACGCCGGTGGTCGTACCGACTGACTGGGATTTAAATGTCAGCGAGGCCGATACCGGTCGCGGCAGCCCCAAACGCGAAGTACGGGTTAATGAGCAACCCGACGAGGCTTGGCCGTTCGAAGATTCGAGCGGCCCTCAAGACGTATCGGCGACTGCCGCGCAAGAAACTCAACGCCGGACCGACCTCGCCTTTACGATAGGCGTTGCGCTCGCGCTTGCTCTGCCGGCGTTCATCGGTATTGGCGTCTACGTCGCTTCGCTCGCACTTCGCCGGGCGATTTGATGCGCTAAGGGCCGCAACCAATGTCCGAGCAGTACGCTCCGCCGAGTGTTACCATCCGACGCTATCAGGCCTCCGATGTTTGCAATGTCGTGGTGGTGGTACGAGGCCAGAAAATGGTTCTCCGCTGTCCGGACTATCCTCTCGCGCTCCAATGGGCGCGCCTGGAATGCAAGTCTTACAACGTTCCCCAGCCCTATCTGGAATTACCGGACAACGCGCAATCGGACGAACTGCCGTCATTTTTGCGCTCTCCAGGGAACCGTCTGGAATAAAGCTGGTATCTTTTAGCAGATCGAACTTTTTGTTGGTCATGATCCGATCATATTGCAGTGCAACCTTATAGGCGCAGGAATTGGGCTGCGGGGGCCTTCGGAGGGCTTCGCATGTTTAACGCACTTATGCTCGTCGCGATTGTGGCTGTAAGTTTCGCCTTAGGTTTTGGGGTGCGTGCGCTGATTTCGGCGCAGCGGAGAGAACATAGCTATCCGCGCCATTAATGCGCGCATAGCGGTTGGCCGAAGCGGCATGCGCGTCACTTACATGCGCGCCCTTTACCTTGTAGCGATTGGTTTAGCGACAATCGGCTGGCTCTGGCTCATCGCTTGGATGGCCACACATCTGATTTAGATTGTCGCTTACGCTGCCCGGGCCACACCAGATACACCAGCAGCAAAACGCTGGGCGTCCAAATCAAAAGCAGTCCGAATATGACTGTTTCCCAAACGCTCATGCTCGTCCCCAAGTCATGACCGAATTGCAAACGTCAGCTGAAATTTGTCCTTTAGGCTAGTACAAAAAAGTCACATTAAGAACTTATCTTCAAAGCGAGTTCCGGATTTGCGACCGGGCGCCCCATATTCCCCGTTCCATGAGATCGCCAAGGACCCGTCGCCGGGAATAGCCCTCCGCTTGGCGCGATATGCTCGAGTCCGGACGCTGACCTTCAAAAAAGCTCGTCTGAGCAAGGGGAGGGAGCGCGCTCGCGCTCCTGATTTTCTCGAATGCAGGTCCTCGACGAGAACGTTGTGACCCGTACCGGCCCGGTATATCGTTTGGAAAAGATATAAAGCAGAACGGGAGGATACCCAATGTGCCAGCTGTTCGCTCACCAACCTCAGCGGGACTATAAATCGCAGACCCGGTCGCTTCGCATCGATGGCCATTGCACGTCCATCCGGCTGGAGATGGCGTTCTGGGATACTCTAGAGGAGATCGCGAGCCGGGAAGGCATGAGCCTGGCGAAATTTCTTACACGTCTTCACAACGAGGTTCTCGATCATTGCGGGGAAGCACGAAATTTTGCGTCGCTACTGCGCTGCTCGTGCCTGATTTATCGATCGAAAGCCGCAGCGGTCACGACCAATTTTCTTGAGGGCCACGCGCCGAGGCTGGTCGCAGCAGAATAGTTGTGCCAAATAAACCCGAAATCAGCCGTTGTGATCCGGGATGCGCCAAAGGCGCACCCTGGACGGGGAATCGCAATGTCGCAGGGAAGCCCTGCTAGATTTCCTTTCGCTGCATGGCGCCGGCGATATGGTCCGCCTGCCTGACGGCAAGCGCCACGATCGTGAGCGTCGGATTGCAGGCCGCGCCGCTGGTGAACTGGCTGCCATCCGAAACGAACAAATTCTTGATATCGTGGGCCTGGCCGAATTTGTTCACGACACCGTCCTTTGCTTTGCCACTCATCCGGTTGGTGCCCATGTTGTGGGTGCTGGGATAAGGCGTAGTGGGATAGGTCACCGTGGCGCCGACCGCCTCGTACACCGCGGCGCCCTGCTTGTAGGCATGGTTACGCATCGCGATGTCGTTGGGATGATCGTCATAGTGAACACTCGCCACCGGCATGCCGAACTTGTCCTTGGCCTTTGGATCGAGCGTGACCCTGTTGGTCTCTTGCGGCATATCCTCGCCGACCAGCCACATCCCGGCCATGCGCGGATAGCCTTCGATCGCCGCGGTGAACGGCCGCCCCCAAGCACCGGGATTGAGAAACGCAGCCATGAAGGGAAGACCGAGCGATAGCGTTTCCATCTCGTAGCCGCCCATAAAGCCACGCGACGGATCGTTTCTCGCCTCGTCGCGGATGATACCGGCCATGGTCGTTCCGCGATACATGTGAACCGACTGGTCGAAAACCGCGTAAACGCTGCCGGTCATGTGTCGCATATAGTTGCGGCCGACCTGGCCAGAACTGTTGGCAAGACCGTCAGGGAATGTGTTGGACGCGCTGTTGAGCAGGAGCCGCGGGCTCTCGATCGAGTTGCCGGCGACCGCTACGATACGCGCCTTCTGGCGCTGCGTCTTTCCGGCTTCGTCGGCATAGACGACGCCGGTAACTTTGCCCGATGCATCGTGCTCGATCTTGAGCGCCATGCTGCCGGGACGAACCTCAAGATTGCCGGTCGCTTCGCCCTTGGGGATTTCCGTATAAAGCGTCGACCATTTCGCACCGGACTTGCAGCCCTGGAAGCAAAACCCGATCTGCTGGCATGATCCCCGGCCATCGCGTGGTTCACTGTTGATCGCCATCCGGCCGGTGTGGACTTCCTTGTATCCAAGCTTCTTCGCACCGGCTTCCATCACTTTGAAGTTGTTGTTGCCTGGCAGTCCCGGAATATTGTTGGTGCGGGTCACGCCCATCTTGTTTTCGGCCTTGGCGTACCACGGCTCCATTTCGGCAAGCGTGATCGGCCAGTCGAGCAGATTGGCGCCAGGCACGTTGCCATAAGTGCTTTGGATCCTGAATTCGTGTTCGTCGAACCGCAATGAGGCCCCTGCCCAATGCACTGTCGATCCGCCAACCGATTTTACGATCCAGGCCGGCAAGTTGGCAAAATCCCTGGCAACGCGCCAGTTGCCGGATGTCGTCCGCATATCGGTCCACGCCAGTTGCGTGAAACTCTCCCATTCGTCATTAACAAAATCCTGAATTTCGGTGCGCGGCCCCGCTTCGAGGATCACGACCTTGATGCCCTTCTGGGCGAGTTCGTTGCCGAGAGTTCCGCCGCCGGCGCCGGAGCCTACGATTACGACTACACCGTCGTCATTTAGATCGAATTTTGCCATGTGATATCCTCCCAACTGATGATCGGCCCGACGTCCTCAGACTTTCGGGAGCCAGTCGATGTCGTTGAAGCCGCGCTTGATGTAGCCGCCATGCTCGGCGGAGGAGCCCTCATAGCCGAACTTCGGCCAAAGCTCTTTCTGGTTATAGAGAGAGACAACGAGATCGGAGCGGAGTTTCTTGAAGAAATCGGTCTGTTCGATTCCCTGCAGCAGTACGACCCGATCGGCCTCCCACGGCACCTGGGCATAACCCAGCTTGTGGCGATCCTGTGCATCCTGATCGAGCCGCCGGACGCCGTCTTCGAGCAGCGTTTTTATGGCAGGGTCCTTGGCCGCCTTTTCGTCCCACGGCTTGATCGCGGCGATATAATAATTATCAACCAGAAAGTCGTGCGGATAGATATCACGCGCGACCTTGACGAGAGTCTTCATTGACGAGGGCGCCAGCGTGGTCGCGTCGGCCGCCCACGCATCCTCGATGCCGACACCGGCACTCGCCGCAACGGCGGCAACCGGAACCGCGGTCGCGGCGCCCTGCAGAAAGGTCCGGCGGCTATATTTGCCTCGACGATCTACTTCTCGCATGGGTATCCTCCATTGAACGTTTTTGTTGATTGCATTAGCCGAAACGGCCACCTTTCTGGATCACCTCGATCTTGTAGCCGTCCGGATCGGAGACAAAGAAAAAGCGCGCAAGTGTCGTGCCGTCATGCTTGAAGTCGCGCAGCGGGCCGGGCGACAATTTCTCTCGCTCGAAGCGGGCGTGCTCGGCATCGAGATCGTCGACTACGATGGCGAGATGGCCATATCCGTCGCCCAGCGCGTAAGGTTCCCTGCGATCGAAATTGACCGTAAGCTCCAGTTCGAATGGCGACGACGCGTGGCGCAAATAAACGAGTGCGAAATCGGGGAAGGCAATGCGCTCGGCGATCTGAAGCCCGAAGGCGCGTTCGTAGAAACCGAGCGACCGGGCTTCATCGAGAACGCGTATCATCGAGTGAACCGGCTTTGCCATTCAGTTCAATCCCTTAAGATAAGCGATGATGGCGGCGCGCGTTTCAGCCTTCGCCTGGCGGTACGTCATGATAGCGCCGGGAACGACAGCTTGCGGATTTGCCAGCCACGCATCGAGCTTGCCCTCGTCCCAGGCGAAATCGGCCCGAGCAAGACCTGGCGAGTAGTGGAAGCCTTCGACCTTGCCGGCAGGCCGACCGATGATGTCGACCAACGGCGGCCCCTGCCGGGCAGCGTCAGAGAGATTCGTCGTGTGGCATGTGGCGCATTGCTGTTTGAAAAGCGCGGCGCCATCGGGTGGCTTTGCCGCTGGCAAGGATATTTGTGCGGAGGCAACACCGACAGCCGAAATTGCACTGCAAAATCCCAGCCCCGTGGTGAGCATCACCCCCCGTTGTTTTCTCATCGACGTTACCTCTAGCGCGAACCGAGCTTAGATCGTCGCTAACAGGCAGTGGTAGTAGCGGGCTGTTTCATGGCGGAACAAAAGTCGGGTCCAAGGCTAAAAACTCAAGGGAAAGCAAATGTTTTTCGCTCTTCCGCGATGGCGGACCTGGCGGAGCGAGTGTCCCGACTAGCCGTTGGTTTTTTCCGTTCGCCGTAGCCCGCCGATTTAGTGCGAGGTCGAATGTTTGCTCGCACAACCGCCGTAGATAGGCCAGTCTCCGGTTTCATCGATGATCTTCTTGATGGTATGGGCGCAGCCGCCGCACTTCGCGGCACAGCCAAGCGACGCATAGACGCGGCTCATGCGCGGCCGCTGCGCGGCACTCGCGATCGCGGACCTGACCTGGGCGTCGCTGAAGACGTTGCATGAGCATACAATCATCAATCACTCCCCACCAAACAGGCGGACGAAGACCAAAACGAACAGCATCCCGATCAAAAAGCCGCTCCACCCCGCGACAAGGCCGACGAAAACCACGCGAGACATCTCGGCGTGGTTCGGGCGCTGCGCCGGTGCGCGCCAGCAAGAATCAACAAAAAACCGGGATGCAAGATGAGTCCGCATCTGCCGCCTCCTCATAATCGACCGGTGCGTCGTGCGCCGATCATGGAGGCGAAGATATTCCTGGCCCGAAGTTGAAGTTTGACTTTAGGGGACGGTAGACTTTACAAATCGGGACAGCCGTGCGTCAGCTATTCGCCGGCGAAATCTCACCTCGAATAAGCCGCTTCAGTCGGCATGGATGGTGCGCGGCCCGCTCGCCATTCTGAGACGCTGCAACCGAACCTGGTGCGGAACCACCGCGAGAACGCGCTGAGTGCGGAAAAGCCGAGCAGTTCTGCAAGGGACGCCAGCGGACGGTCGCGATTGTCGATATAACGGGTGACCAATTCAGCGCGCACGGAATCCATCAGCGAGGAGAAAGTCTTACCCTCGCGGGCAAGGTGTCGATACACCGTGCGCCGGTCGACGCCGAGTCGCGCAGCAACGGAATCGGCCGAACACAAGCCCGAAGGCAGCATCGTATAGATACATTCGCGCACGCTGGCGCTCATCGAGGCATTGCGGCGGGATGCCAGCGTGTCGAGATATTGCTGAACGTGGCGGACCATCTTGGTATCTGCCGCGGGAACGGCCGCGTCGATGTCACGCGACGCACAGACGATGCCGTTGAAGTCCTGATTGAACTCAATGTCAGTGCCGAAGAACTTCCGATATACATCTTTCTTCGGAGGTGCTGCGTGGGTGAAACAGATGATTTGGGGTTTCCAGTGCTGGCGAAACAATTGCTGGAAACTGCGATGAAGAAAGCCGATCCCGAGTTCGACGCTCTGTCGGATCGGCACTGGGCGATCAACGTCAATGGCGAGGCTCAGGATGACCTTTCCATCATGTTCCCTCATGTTGAGCAGCAGGGATTCGCTGTGCAGGAACATGTAGCCGACGAGCACGTCAAGCGCCTTGCGGATTGTCGGCTGTTCGCGCACCAGCAGCGCGAGCGCGCCGAGATTGGCGACGGTGCGCTGATCGGCCAGTCGCAGACCAAAATCCAATTTGCCGGAGCGCTGCGCTGACTCCTCGAGCAGGCGTCCCACCGTCGCCGCTGAGACCTTGACTTCGGGGTCTTTGAGACAAGCGGGCGGCAGGCGAAACTCGGAAATCATGCGGTAGGGATCAAGGCCGACCGATCGGGCGACCTCGACGTAATTGCTCAAGACTGCGCTACGGATCAGGCGGGGCATGGCGTCGTCCAAAGCCCAATGTCCCGGAATGTTAAATCGCCTGTCCCAATTGGTCAAACAAACCGGATCAGCCTCCGCTACCTTTAGATCGTCATAAGGAGCCCGTTCAAGGGTCGACGACGCGGCATCACGGTGGAGAACAACCGCCCGACCACCGCGCCGTGATGGATCACTCGCGCTGCCATCGAAAGATAGGAGGTGCGGGCATCAAAGGCGACGCCAATTCTGAACTCGAACGGCCGGAACTCAACGCAAGCAGCATTCCTCTTTTTAATCGAAAGGACACGACCATGAACTTCCTCGACGGAGCACTCTTCCCCGAGAATCAAGACAAGCTGGTGATCACCGCAGCTCCATACGGACCCGAATGGCTACCTTCGGATTTCCCCGAAGATATCGCCGTCACTATGGACGCGCAGGTCCAGAAGGCGGTCGATTGCTACAATGCCGGCGCAACGGTGTTGCACGTTCACGTCCGCGAGGCTGACGGCAAGGGCTCAAAGCAACTCTCGAAATTCAACGAGCTGCTGGCGCGGTTGCGCATTGCGGTGCCCGACATGGTGCTGCAGGTCGGCGGCTCGATTTCGTTTGCTCCGGAAACCGAAGGCGCCAAGGCAAAGTGGTTGTCGGACGACACTCGCCACATGCTCGCCGAGCTGACGCCGAAGCCGGACCAGGTCACGGTTACCGTCAACACGGCGCAAATGAACATTCTTGAGCAGATGGAGCCGGCAGACTATGCCGGCACCTCGCTCGCCGAGCCTGCCGCATATGAAGCTTTTCGCGAGATGATCGTGCCGGCGGGTCCCACCTGGGCCGAAGAGCATGTCAAGCGGCTGTCGGCAGCTGGCATCCAAAGCGCGTTCCAGTTCTACAACATCAACAGCTTCGAGACCGTCGAGCGCATGATCCGCCGCGGTATCTATAAAGGCCCGCTGGTGATGAACTGGGTTGCGATCGGTGGCGGCATGGATGCGCCGAACATCTACAACCTCGCCAATTTCTTGCGCGCGACGCCGGATGGCGCGATGCTCACGCTGGAAAGCTCCATGCGCAACGTGCTGCCGATCAACACCATGGCGATCGCCATGGGCCTGCACGTCCGCTGCGGCATCGAGGACAACCTGTGGACCCAGGACCACAAGAGCAAGATGGGTACGGTCAAGCAGATCGAGCAGCTCGTCCGCATCTCGCGCGAACTCGGGCGCGAAGTCGCCACCGGCAAGGAAGCCCGCAAGATCTGCAAGATCGACACGTTCTACAACAGTACAGAGGAAACGCTGGCGAAGAATGGCTTCGCGCCGAACCGCAAAAGTGTGCACAGCTTCCAACAGGCGGCTGAGTAATGACCACGCGCGAGGCCACAGTGCTGATCGTGCCGGGGTTGCGGGACCACGTCCCGCAACATTGGCAGACGCTGCTGGCCTCGCGTCTGCCGCGCGTGCGGACCGTCGCACCCATGGGGCGCGGCAATCTCGACTGCCTGAAACGTATCGGAGCCATCGAGGAGGAAGCGGCCAAGATCGACGGTCCCATCATTGTCGTCGCTCACAGCGGCGGCGTGATCGCGACCTTGCACTGGGCGCGGGTCACGCAGCGTCCTTTGCGCGGCGCATTGCTGGCAACACCGGCGGATTTCGATCAGCCGATGCCGGAAGGCTATCCTTTGAGGGGGGCGCTTGAAGCCGGCGGCTGGCTGCCGGTGCCACGCAATACCCTGCCGTTCCGCAGTATCGTGGCGGCGAGCCGCAACGATCCGCTAGCCTGCTACAAACGGGCCACCGCGTTTGCGCGATCATGGGGCAGTAAACTGGTCGACCTCGGTGAGGTCGGGCATCTTAATCCCGCGTCCGGCTATGGCGACTGGCCGGCTGCCGACGGCTTCATCGCCGAGCTTGACGCAGCCGCTTCCCATTGCCGGCCGAAGCAATGTCTAACGGAATAGCCGGAGATCCCATCATGGCTGGCGCAGTTCGCCTCGACAGAGTCGGTGATCCGGAAGTGCTTCGCATTGAGCAAGCTGAGATTGGGAAATCCGACCCGGCCGTGCTGATACCCTGACTTTTCATTGCCAAAATCAAGATTGAGGAAACGTTCATGAATATACCTTTCGATAGTGCGCGCGGCTCCGGGACGGACGGATTTCTGTTCGGGCGCGGCGCCGCCTGGTTTGCCTATGGCATGACCATCGCCCTAATGATTTTCGATTACGTCGATCGACAGGTCATCGTCTCGATGTTTCCATTCCTGAAGGCGGAATGGAATTTGTCGGACAAGGAACTCGGTCTACTCGTATCGGTGATCTCCATTACTGTTGCCGTGTTTGGCATTCCGGTGGCGTGGATCGCCGATCGCGTCAGCCGGGTGAAGAGCATCGTAGCGATGGCAGTGCTGTGGAGCATCGCCTGCATCTCCTGCATGTTCGCGCAGAGCTACGGGCAGCTGCTCGTTGCGCGCGCTGTCGTCGGCCTCGGTGAAGCCGGCTACGGCTCGGTCGGTGCGGCGATGGTCGCAACGCACTTTCCGCAGCGTATGCGCGGTGGATTGCTTGGTGGATTCTTCGCCTCCGCGTCGGTCGGCTCGGTGCTCGGCGTCGTTCTTGGTGGCGTGATCGCCGCGCGCTTCGGCTGGCAGGCTGCGTTCGGCGTCGTCGGCATTCCCGGTCTGTTTTTTGCACTGATGTATCTGTTCGTCCGCGACTACCAGACGGTCGAAGCCGGCGCGGTCACTGCCGGGATCGTGCCGTCGCCAACACGCGGCGAGATGGTTCGTTCGATCCTTGGGTCGCCGACGGTGCGCTGGGTCTGCGTCGGCGCGGCCGCGCAGCTGATCGCGCTGTCTGCGCTATGGTCCTGGCTGCCAAGTTTTCTCAATCGCTTCTACGGAATCGCGCCCGACAAAGCCGGGATCCAAGCCGCATTCGTGGTGCTCGCCGGGGCTCTCGGCAGCCTTGTGCTAGGCATTGTCGTCGATCGCGCCGGTGTTCGCCGTCCTGGCGGCAAATTCATCGCCGTCGCGATTCTGAGCCTGCTATCGATGGTCACGTTGATGCTCGCTTTCGGCGGCGGGCACATCGGCCTTGTCCTGACGCAAGCCAACCAGTTTCGCCTGATCCTGCTCGGCGGCTTCCTTGCAACCTGCACGGTTGGCCCGGCCGCGGCCATCGTGATCGACGTCATTCACCCCGGCGTCCGATCGACCGGCGCGTCGATACTGTCGCTCGTGCAGAACCTGTTCGGTCTCGCGGCTGGACCGTTCATCGGGGGGTTGTTGTCCGATGCGATCGGGCTGGAGAACGCGCTCGCGCTGACACCGCTTGCCTGCATCATCGCGGCGGCGGCGTTCGTGGCGGCGCGGAACGGTTACCAGGCCGATAAGCGGTGCGCCGGCGAACCTTCAGCAGCTCAGGCGTCGCAAGGAGCGTTCGCATGACCCCCCGCGCCGCCGCGGCCACGCTCTCGATGAGCGGGGTGACCTGGCTGACGACTGGCCGCGCGTTATTCCCCGGCGTTCTCGCGAGCGGTGTATTGGCGGCGGCGGCAGCCTTCCTGTCGCAGCATTACGGTGCGCCGGTGATGCTGCTGGCACTTCTGCTCGGCATGGCAATGAATTTTCTGTCCGGCGAAGGTGCATGCGTTCCCGGCATCGAGTTCACGGCGCGCACGGTGTTGCGTATCGGCGTCGCGTTGCTGGGCTTGCGAATCACCCTGCTCCAGATAACCGCGCTCGGTTGGCAGCCGGTGGCCCTGGTTCTGCTTTCGGTGGCGCTGACGATCGGGACCGCCGTTGTCGCAGCGCGACTGCTCGGCTTTCGCGCAGGATTTGGATTATTGAGCGGCGGCGCCACCGCCATCTGCGGCGCATCGGCGGCTCTGGCCATTGCGGCGGTCTTGCCAAATCACCCGCTGAAGGAACGTGCTACGCTGTTTACGGTGCTCGGCGTGTCTGCGCTCTCGACGTTTGCCATGATCGTCTATCCGATGCTTGCGCAGGCGACCGGGCTCGATGCGCGAGAAGCGGGCGTATTTCTCGGCGCGACCATTCATGACGTCGCTCAGGTCGTCGGCGCCGGCTACAGCATGTCGGCCGAAACTGGCGATGTCGCGACCATCGTCAAGTTGCTACGCGTGGCTATGCTGCTGCCCGTGATCGTCATGACCGTGGTTAGCTACAGACGATCAGGAGCCGAACCCGGCGCGAAGCGGCCCCCGCTGTTGCCAGGTTTCGCGATCGCTTTCGTGGTCTTCGTCGCACTGAACAGTATTAATGTCATCCCGAGTGCTGTGGCCGCGTTCGGATCCGACGTGTCGCGCTGGTGCCTGGTCGCGGCGGTGGCGGCACTCGGCACCAAGACGCGGCTGCGTGAGCTGGCCGCAATCGGCTTCAAACCTGTGGCGCTGATGGTCGGCGAGACGACCTTCCTGGCGCTGCTTGTCCTCGTGCTACTGCACTATCGCCTTTGATTGGTCCCTGAACGATCCTGGTCCACAAGAAACGAAAAAGCACGTTCATGGCGCCGCTCCAGTGCCATGGATCACCAACTATCGGACAAGAGGAAAGCCGGGCCGCCGCGATCCCGCTCGCTGTTTTACGCGGCGATGCGTTCCCATTCCCCTTCGTAAATTGCCATGCTTTGGAAACGATAATCGCAAGCTACGCAGTGCCAAACGAAATGAATCCGGTTGTTGTGGTCCGTTTCTGCCCAGATGGGGAATGAAATTGGCCGTCCGCACTGAGCGCAGGGATTGTTGGTTGGAAGCTTGTTTGAGCGCGAAACGAACATGTCAGCGTCCTTTCAGCATCTGAAAAAGTTCACCGTGACACTGGAATCGGCAATCGTTAGACAGCCCGACGTTCCGGCGAGATATCGTGAGAGTAGTGCGTGGTTTCCACGATGGCTAAAAGCGCCCCCGCTTTAAGGGTTTCTGGATTTCGTTCGCCCTTCGCGGCGCACGCTAGAATGTGAGATGCGATTTCGGCTTTTGTCGCGGATGTGCGCTTCGCTTCGGGAAGAAGCGCCGCGGTATCTTCAAGAACGGATTTCATTAGTTCGATTAGCTCAGGCTGAAAGACTGATCCCGTTGCGCCCATAGCTGCGCCCTCATGCGACACCGAACCGCCCCGTACATTTTTGTGATGCCATAAATTCGTCGGTCCGGGACCAGATGAAGTCAAGAATTTTTTCATGAAATGTTTGCCGCAACGCACACGTCGCCGTTTCAAGATATCGGTGGAACCCGGATGTTCTTTCCCTGTTGTGTCTACCAACCGAAAGGAAATCTAGGTCTGCCGAAAATTGCGGTACTCACGGGCGCTTTGGCCATTGGATTGGTCGGTGGCGCTTCTGCTCAGACCACCGGCCTGCGGCTCAACCCGACAATATGAACAAACCGGGCATGGCGAACCAAAATTCCGATGGCATGGGCAGATCGGTCACAACCGGCCCGCCTGACTAAAGGCGATTGGCAAACCGCAAATTTGGCGATCAATTCAGGATGGCGCGGGCTGCCGCGGCTATCGCCCTATTTTCGGAGTGAGCCGGTCGGGACAAAGGCTCATCCATTCTTGTCAAAGAAGATGACGATCACGCTGCCGCCAATCTCTTGGCGTTTGATCTAGATCAAGTTGAGCGCCTCCGATATGTATCGAAATCTGGCTGAACTCTTTTGTAAATGAACTCATCCGATGCAAAGCTGGGTCCGAACGCCGGTTGCTATTGTCTTTGCGCTTGCGTCATTGAGCGCGATCTCCGAGCGAGTGCGCGAACAATCCGTGACCGACACTGAAATTCGCATCGGGAATGTTATGCCATATAGCGGGAGCTTGGATGTCTTCGGCGCGATTGGAAAAGCCGAAGCAGCGTATTTCGAGATGATCAACGAGCGTGGCGGGATCAATGGCCGTAAGGTGCGTTTCATCTCATATGATGATAAATCCGATCCCTCGGCCGCCCTAGACCTTACGCGCGGTCTTATCGAGCAGGACAACGTCCTCTTGATGTTCGGTTCTTTCGGAACTCCGGGGAACTTTGCCGTTCGCACATACTTGAATGAAAGGCAAATTCCACAACTCTTTGTCGCCTCCGGAGACGATCATCTGAGCGATCCTTCGTTGTTCCCGTGGACAATGGGTTGGCAGCCCTCAATTCGGGAGGAGGGCCGGATCTACGCCGACTACATACAGGCATTCTACCCCGGAAAAAGGATTGTAGCTCTTTGGCAGAACGATCATTTCGGTCGAGAACTATTCAAGGGGTTGGAAGACGGGCTCGGTGACATCGCCCGGATGATCAGGGTCGATATCGCGTACGATATCGCTGATGAGCATCTGGACACGCACGTATCGGTCTTAAAGCGATCAGGAGCCGAGATTTTTGTATTTGCAGGAGTGCCTGCAACCGCAGCGAAAGTAATCCGAATAGCGGCGGATCTCAATTGGCATCCTGTGTTCATATTGAACTATATGGCTTCATCGATTGCGACGGCGCTGAAGCCCGCCGGCTTGGAAAACGCCCTGGGCGTAATTACAGCCGCCTTCTTGAAAGATGCAAATGATCCGGCCTGGAAGGACGAACGAGCCACCAAGGACTGGCAGGCATTTGTTGACAAATATAATCGGGCCGGAGGCAAGGACGACAGTGCCGCCGTCTTCGGCTACGCTGCCGCCGAGACATTGGCCCAGGTGCTCAAACAGTGCGGCAATGACCTATCTCGCGAGAATGTCATGAAGCAGGCAGCGGCCCTTAAAGACTACCAAGGCTCCGTTTTGCTACCTGGGATCAAAATCAGCACTGGACCTTGGAACTTTCGGCCGATCAAACAGCTGCGACTGGTTCAATTCGACGGACGCACGTGGCAACCGATTGGCGAAGTGCTTGAAACGGCTTTCTCCAACGCCCAAAGGTAGCTGTGTCCGGGCAAACACGGCGGGCAATTCACATTCGAGTGGATCGGAAAGGTATTGACCGCAGCTTCAATCTCATTGGCGTTATGCACGCTCGGTGCTGCTAGGGTGACTTGCAAGGTCGGCGCGGCCGCTTCCGCGGCGCGCAGGAACGAGGCGTTGGCGGGTGTTTCGGTTTGCAAGATCACCAGCGCTCGCTTCACTCCCGGTGCGACCTCCTCCAGAAGTTCAGGCCACTTGCCGCCTATCGAGGGCTCGAAATTCGTGAATCCCGTTGCGTTAGCAGCCGGCCGAGCCATGCTTTGGATGAAGCCGCTGGCAACATCGGCCGGAAGAAGGAGAGAAAACAATTCTTCGCATTTTCGGCTTGTGCGTGTCTTCACGCAGCCCAAGTCGAACTCGGACGTCGCCGCTTCCCGGTGAACGGACATCACACACCACGGACGTCAGGTCCGAGAAGTGCCCAATTTCGAAAGGACGCTCATTCGATGACCTCTTCGGCGCGGATCATGATCGTTGGCGGCACCGTGAAGTTCGAGGCCTTGGCCGTCTTGAGATTGACGACAAGCTCGAACTTGGTCGGCTGCTCGACCGGGATATCAGCCGGCTTCGCGCCTTTGAGAATGAGGTCGACAATCTCCGCGCCACGCCGCCATTGCGTGCCATGGTCGGTGCCGTAGGACATAAGGCCGCCTGCCTCCGCGAACTCGCGGTAACCGTAGATAGCGGGCAAACGCAGATGGGAGGCGACCGCCGCAATCTCGCTTCGCTGACTAAAGGTGAGCGGGTCCTCGAAGATCACAAGGCCGCCGGCTCCTGCGGCCTTGCTGGCCTCGAGCTGCGGCGCGATCTCCTCGGGCGAACGCACCTCGAAGGCCCGGAGTTCGACCTTTGCGACGTCTGCTGCGGCCTCGAGCTCCTTGTAGGCGAGGGCCGCGTACGGCGTGCCCGGATTGAAGACCGCGGCAAACAGCGAGGCGGCGGGGACAATCTCGCGCAACAGCTGAAGCCGGTTGCCCTGCAAACCCGCAGCCAGGTCCGACAGCCCGGTGACGTCGCCGCCGGGTCGGGCGAGACTTGCAACGACCCCGGCGCCGACAGGATCGCCGACAGCCATGAATACAACCGGGATGCCGTCTCCGGCCGCCTTGCCCGCCTTGGCGGCAACCGTGCCAAATCCGGTGACAAGCACATCGGGCTTCATCCGAACGAGGTCGGACGCAAGGCCCGGCAGAAGTTCCGGCCGGCCCTCCGCGGAGCGATAGACGAAGTGCAGGTTCTGTCCGTCGACGTAACCAAGCTGACCGAGACGGCGCAAAAAATTTGGCACGAAGTTGCGATCCTCGCCCGGGAGCAAAGCGAGATAGGTGATGGTGAATGATTTCGCTTTTTGTGCGCTAGCCCGGCGCGCGATGCCGAGGAGCGCGGCACCGGCTAGTATTTTCATCAACGACCGCCGGTCCGTCATGGGAAACCTCTCGCCCCAAGTCCATTCAGCTTAAGTGCCGTAGGGACGAACGACAACAAGGTTCAAGCCTTTCCGCGTCCGATTACCAGCCGGCGCTGAAAGCCAAAGCCTGAGCTTCGGCTCCGCCCAGGGACCTGCGTCCGGGTTGGGTCAACCCGGAAACCCTCAATCGAGCACATGTTTTCCGCTGGCGCTGCTCTATTTTTATTCTGCACCACCGTCGAATTACAATGGCTGCGCGGTGAAGGCCGGGTACTCCAGTCGGGGGCACGCGCGGTTCAACGCTTCTGGTACGGGTGGAAGATGTGGTCCTTCGCCTTCACGGCCACATGGCACGCGTGTCCGCAGTCTGAGGGGCTGGGATCGGCCGTGAACTCGTCGGATGCGGCTTCGTAGTTGAACAGCGCGTATCCCCATCCGCCGCTTTTCGGAAATCTGTTGCTGTCCTTTTCAATGACGAAAGCCTGCGTGAACACGTCCGGCACATCCACGACGAAGGGCGCCTCCGTGCTCTTCTTCGGCTTCCACTGGAGCTTCACGATCTTGGAGCCATCCGGGAAAGGCTGGCCATTGCCTGGAATGCCGGCCTTGTACGCCTCGATCATGGTCGGATTGGCGACGATCACCTTGAGCACTTCGTCGGTCCGGGCGGAAGAGACCACCGCCCAGTCCTCGTATCCCTTGAAGTCGGAGAACGCGATTCCGCTCAGCGATTTCAGCGAGTACTTGTCCTGCGCATAAACGGCCGTGCCGCCCAGGACGGCGAGCGATACCGCAATGATCACGTTCATCCAGGATGGAGTTTTAGTCATCGTTCACTCCTGCTTAGATTTTCGAGGTGAGTATTGAACGCCTCGCCGCCTAGATCGAGTTGGACTTCCGTCCAAGTTTGCCGCGCAACGAATGATGTGTCCAGTAATGGTGCCTCAAAGGATCGCAGCGTTGAGATGTCCGCTTTAAAACCGGAAATGCTCGCTGCGGGCAGATGCTTTCCGCTTTACCCCAGCCTTGCGTTGCAACCGTCAGCTCGCCGATCTTCTTTCCCATTTCTTTTCCAATTTCGGTCGAAAAGCGATAATGGAAACCGGCGAAGATTCGAGCGTTGGAAACCTCGTCGCTGTAGTCCTGCAGACGCGTCCATTTTCGCGTGGTACCGGGAGCACGGCAGGGTGCGAGGGAAATGAGACAGGGGAGTTCCTATCCATGATTGAGGGAATCAGCGCGGTCACACTGGCCACCCACGAAATGTCACGAGCTGTCCGATTCTACCGCGCGCTGGGGTTTGAGGTTCTGCATGGCGGTGAAGAGTCGTCATTCACCAGCTTTCGAGCAGGGACGAGCTATCTCAACCTCATCGCTCAGCCGGCTGAGCGGCGCTGGTCCTGGTGGGGGCGCGTAATCTTATACGTTGCCGATGTTGACACATTTTACGACCGTGCGCTCGCAGCAGGATACCAGCCAACGACAGCACCGCGTGATGCCGAATGGGGTGAGCGCTTCTTTCATCTAGTTGACCCCGACGGCCACGAACTCAGTTTCGCTCGGCCTTTGCTCCCGGGTTCCGTCGGATAGCAACCCGGAGCGGCGTCTCGGCGGCCAACGGCATCCTCTACCAGATGTCAGGATCGACCGAGGTCGCGCTCGATGGCGAGGTCAACATGCTCAACGCCGGATCATCCGCTTCATACGGTTGGTCTAAAGTGACTTTGGCGTCAGCCGTGGACGTCTGGTCTTCACCTCCAGCAAGGACGCGGATCAGTTGTTATGGAAATTTCGATGTCTGCTCCTGTCTCTGCCTCAACAGCGGACATTCGTCCCGGCGACACTTAGGTCCGCCTAGTGCCCGACAGGCGACGTCACCCCCCGTTTATTCGATCACTCTGCCAACGATCGCAGGCGACCATGAGGGAAGTTTCATGCCGAATGTCTTGGCGGTCTTGCCTCGAAGGTTTAGCCTGTCGGTGCCGCTTTGGCTGCCTTGGACTATCGTTCATTTGAAACGGGGGAGCTGACGATGAAGACGATTTTGGTACCAACCCAAAATATCCCGGCCATGAAATCCACGCTCGAGACCGCGGTGCTGCTCGCGCAGCGCACCGGCGCCTATGTCGAGGGCGTTCCACTGTGGTATGGTGTTCCCGAGTTTGTTGTTGCAGATCAGGCCAGTAGCTTTTCCATTGAAACCTATCGAGCGCGGCGCCACGAAGAAACGGCGGGGGTGCGCAAGCTCTTCGAGACCTTCATGCAGGAGCACGGTATTGCTGCTGCCAGAACGATCGCGGACCGACCTTCGTTTGGCTGGTTTGCCGAGGTTCCGCCGGGTGAAGACGTTGTCGGTAGCTATGGCCGCGCATTCGACGTCATCGTCATGAGCAGGCCGGACGCTGATACGACCGCCACATATAATCGCGCGATAGAGTCGGCACTATTCGAAAGCGGCCGGCCTGTTCTGCTGTCGCCGCCTACCGCTCCGAAACAGATCGCGACCAACATCATGATCCATTGGAACGGCAGTACCGAGCAGGCCCGCGCCAACGCTTTGGCCATGCCATTGCTGCACCTTGCCGGGCGCGTGACAGTGTTGACTGTTATCGGTGGGCAGGACGTGCCGGGTCCATCAGCCGATCGGGTCCGCAAGCAATT
The DNA here is from genome assembly GCA_963732455.1 of uncultured Alphaproteobacteria bacterium. Taxonomy (GTDB): domain Bacteria; phylum Pseudomonadota; class Alphaproteobacteria; order Rhizobiales; family Xanthobacteraceae; genus Bradyrhizobium. The sequence continues at coordinate 267,290 of CAVSZM010000008.1, forward strand.
GCAGTATAACGGTATTGCCGCAGAGCCCATGAGCATTGAACTGGGAGGCCGCAGCACTGGTGAAGCCGTCCTTGCCGCGGCCAGGGCGGAAGGCTGCGACCTACTGGTCAAGGGCGCCTTCACAAGGAACAGGTTGCGGCAAATGATTTTCGGTGGTGCCACCAGCCACATCATGCAGCACGCAGACTTGCCGTTATTCATGGCGCATTAGACGAACATGAGACCGTTACCCTTGATGGCAGACAGGCTGCAGCTTTCGAGTTTTGTCAGCTCCGGGTCAAAAGCGCCGTTTTGAACTTCGACCGATGACTTCCGGGTCCTAAAAGCGTTCGCGCCATACAACGCGCGCTTCCGCTGGCCCCGGAGTCATAACGGCAGGGACCGTTGCGAGGGTTCGGCAGGATCTTCGCGCTCTCCGCTCGCGACGATTCTTAGCATCGTGTTGGGTAGAGGCCGTTGTAGCATGGCGGCTTCCTCCCACGGTGCGCGCATCCATACGTCCCATTCCTCTCGGGTCGTTAGGATTACCGGCATCGCCTTCGGATGGATCGGGCCGACGATGCCGTTCGCTTCGGTCGTCAGGAAGCCATAGAGCAGGTGCTTGCCTTCAACAGGATTGGCCTTGGTACCACGAACGCCAGTCCATTCTGTCCATATCCCCGCAAAAGCGACCAATGGTCTGGTCTCATCGATGGCGAACCACTTTGGCGTCTTGCGCGGTTTGGTGTCCGCGTACTCGCAGAACGATGACATCGGCACCAAACACCTTGATTCGGGCTTGAGCCATCGCCGCCAATGTGGCGACTTGGTATTGCGGATGTTGGTAGCGATGCCGCGAAATCGCGGCGGGCTCGGCATGCCCCACCGCATCATTGTCAGCTCCCGCTCGCCTTCGATCATCCGAACGACAGGAGCGATTTGATCAGGAAGGATCGCGTGCAGGAGTGGGAGATTGCCGGTGATGTCCCGCCCAATCTTGAATAGATCGCGGATCGCCTTTTGGTTCGTTGTCATCGAATAGAGGTTGCACACTCGACCGTACCTATGAGAGGGAGGATTGCCAGCCGCGCGTGTAGTTCCTAACCGTCGCCGAAGTTAAAGCAGAGTCCGGTAGATTGACCGGCACGTTGATAGTGTGAGAGGCCCGCGAGGGCCCGCCTAATCGGCCTTCGTACTTGGCCGCGAGGTCTGGCAATTGCCTGCAATTGATTGTCGTCGGCTGGTGTCCATCGCTGGCAGTGTGGTTGCACTCCAACCCGTGGCGCACAGCGCGGTCAACGCGATTTGGTACTTAACCTAACCGGTTGAGGTTAACCTCGCGCTCGCAAGTGATTTTGACTTCGCCTTCAACCCGGTTCGATGAACTACTGATCGCTATGGTTTTGGTTGAGCAGACCGCTCTCTTGTCGCTTGCGAGGCTTATAAAAAAGGAAAATTCGTGATCGGATAGCTCCGACGGAGTGTTCCCGGCTGACCATTTATTTATCTTTCCGGGCATGCTCCGTGTTCTGCTGGGATTGAATTAGCGTTTGTCTTTCTTCTTCTAATTCGGCGAGACGCTTTGCGGCAGCTGTCATCGCTTGGGCCGCAACATTGTAACGGTCCACTGCGCCTTGAAGTTGGAATATGATTTCACCATTTTCTACCTTGTAGGCACCGAAATTACTGGCCAGAACATCGACATATTTTTCGTAGGCGCGATAATAATCGGCGCGCGCCAATAACATTGCCGAAGCGAAGGCTGTGGTTTTCGCGTGCTGCTTGTCGATGTCGTCCAAAAACTTGCTGACGGTATCTCCATCTGCATGCGAGCGAGCATAATTTTCAACCTTGTCGCGCTCAGTTTTGAGAAGAGCAATGTAGCGTGGCATAAGCGTCTTCGCATTGACTTCTGCTGTTTTTAAATCGTTGCGGCGCGCCTCAAGATCGCCGCGGCTCGCCGTACCAAAATTAATAACTTTTGAAAGCGCAGGTGGTTCAACTTCATCAAACAATTCTTCAGTAGCAGTGCGAGTTTCACTCGCTGCCCGGGTCGCCATGGCAGTCAGGTCTTCCCGTTTCCCAGCAGAAATAATCCCCTTAACTGGGTCAAAATTGGCTACGAAATAGGAGCCAACCGAAAGAACAACCATAAAAACAAAAAAGAACAAAAAGGCGATCCGTACGCGCCACTTCGCCTTTTGATCCAAGGATCTTTTCACAGCTCTGCTCCCGTCAAGAAGCGTTTTTACCCTCTTTTTTCTTGTCTGGCGATGATCGGCGGTCAGCCGGCACCGTGTACTGGCGCTCGGTGTAACAACCCGAACCGACTCCCCCACGATCATCCTTGTCCGGATACGCCACTGACCCAATGTCGGGCTCGGGGTGGTTGGCGGTGGCGCCGGCAAGAAGGGTTGGCCGTGACAACGGTTCGCGTCAAGCTGGCATCAGTGCCAGGTATCGATTTATTCCCGCCCGGCAAGCGAAAGATTCTCATTGAGCGCCAAGAGCCTTTCACCGAACATGTCGTCGTGGACCTGTCGTCATAGGAGGCTGGAGATGAAAGCATTAAATGCCATCGTAATCCTTGCCAGTGTCATGATCGGCACTGGGGTCGCAACGGCGCAAAATGCGCCACCGGTTTCGACAAAGAAAGTAGACGGCACCGACAACGTCTATGTCTTCCGTTATGGAGGCTATCAAGCGATGTTTATCGTGACATCGGAGGGCGTCATTGCCACCGATCCTATTTCCTACCTGCGCCCGGCCAAGCCTTACATCGACGCCATCAAGGCCGTCACAGACAAGCCGATTAAATACGTCATCTATAGCCATCATCATTACGATCACATCGCCGGCGGGAAGCCATTCAAGGAGCTCGGCGCGACGTTCATTTCGCACCGGCGCGCGAAGGAACGCCTGCTCGAACTGAAGAAGCAGAACGCACTTCTGCCAGACGTAGTGATTCCCGATCAGGTGGTCGACGGCAGCAAGACCATCACGCTTGGCGGCACAAAGCTCGAACTCATCTTCGTTGGCCGCAACCATTCGGATGATTCGCTGGTAATGCTGCTACCAAAGGAAAAACTGGTGTTCGTTGTCGACTTCGCGCCAATCGAGACAATTCAGTTTCGGAATATTCCGGACAATGCCTCGCCGCTTGAATTTATCAATTCGCTAAAGAAACTTGCCGGACTTGACTGGGACCGGATGATCACTGGCCATCCTTATGCGGGCGGACGCTACGGCACGAAAAAGGATGTTCAGGACGACATCGCTTACATGGAGGATTTGTCGGCAGAAGCAAAAAAGGCTGCGGATGCGGGGAAGTGTTTCGACGCTGCGATGAAGGAGGTAAAGCTGCCGAAATATGAAAAATGGGCGAACTATGAAAACGGCCTGCCCGCCAATGTAGAACGCTTCTGTTATTGGTGGGGACGAGGGTATTGATTAGGGCGGAGTGCCGGTTGGCGTCGGCGACTAGACACACTCGGCTGCCCGAATCCGCTTCGGTCAGATTCGGACGTTTGTGTCTTGGCTCGGGCGGACAAGGTCATCGAATGAGGTCGAATGACTTCCGCAGGAGCTGAAGTCATTCGGCCGTCTGCAAGCATCGTCATCATGAAACTTGCTGAGCAGATTGACGGTATGGTCAGCGACTCTCATCGCGCGTTAGGACATACGTCAGCTTTCGAATACTAGGTGCCGCGAAGACTACGACGGGCAACATCAAGAGCCATGCAACCGCCCAGGATTGAAGCCAATGCCTTACGAAATGCCCTTCTGATAGGAAGGGATAGCTCGCGATGGCCGCCGCAATCGCACAAGTCAAACCGGACTGAATTACCCCAAAGACAAAATGACTGTATCGCCGCGGGATTCCTAACATTTCAAGGGCCTATTTTGCGGCGGGATGTTCATGGTTCTATTGAGGATTACATTATCCTGCGATGAGCTTCACCGTTGATTTCGATGACGGCCTGGAGGCTAAATCGATCGGCAACCACGGCTCGTTTGATCGCACAACATTTTGGGACTTTTGCGACATATCGAGGGGCCAAAAAACGCATGCTTGGCGCGAGAAGTGGCGGGAGTCGAATGGCGAGGTCGTTTCTGAATTCAGCGAGCCTTCGATGGCTTCGTCTGCGGCCATATGGGCAGGGCATGATCCAGATTCTGCTGATATTTGCGCGCGATAAAATGGTCGAGCGATAGCCAACCGGGCCCCCGCGCGATCACCACCAGAAGGCAAGTTGCCCACACTCCATGGGTCGGCCAGGCCGCAGGATAGACGAAGATCTCGATCACCGCCGTCATGAACAGCAGGGCCAGGGCGGAAAATCGCGTCGCGAACCCGATGACGAGCAGGATCGGAAAGAAATGCTCGGAGAACGCGGACGCGTAAGCAGCGATCGTCGGATCGATCAGCGGAAGCCTATATTCATTCTGGAACAGCGCGATAGCGCCGGGCTTGAGGTGCCAGCCCGCGACCTTTGTTTCGCCAGACTGCCAGAACACCGCGGCCGGAAAGATGCGGGCCGCAAGCGCGATGGACCAATAAGGGATGCAATCCAGCGTAGCGACCGCTTGCTGAATGATCCGTGCCGGAACGGATCCTACGTGCGCTGCCGCGGGGGACACATGAGTCATGGCTGCTCGCAGCTCTCCGGCTCCGGAACTATGATGTTCCGCACGAGGCCTGAGCCGATCAGTCCCGCGAGGTTACCAGTCAGGTCGAAATCCGGGTCGTCGGCAAGTGCAGTTTCGGCCGCCTCGCTGAGCGGCCGGCCTTCGGCGAGGGCGAGAAGGAATGCCGCGCCACCCTGCGGCAGCGCGCGGACTTCCACTTCGAGATAGGGCCGCGAGACCAGCGCGTCCTCGCCGTGCCAATTCTCGATGGGCGCAAGCTTCCGCTCGCCGCTGTTCATCGCCCAAATCGTAACGATCGGATGGGACGAACGAACGATCTCGGTGGAGGGATGCATGTCGATACGGATATCCCCGACAGCGTGGCTATCGAGTGCCACAAAGTGGTCTGGGCCCACGGGCATAGCGTCGGCGGCATGATAGGCGCGTGTCTGCGCGGCTTCGAGCCGCGCCACATCCGCAAGATAGGGAAGTTCGCGCGCCGGTTCGAACGCGGCGATGAAGGCGGGAAAGCCGTCGCCATAGACCGCAAGCAGGGGCGAGCGCGGCGGCTGCGCCATCACGAAGACCCGTGCCATCGCGGCAAAGAATTCTTCTCCCACAATCTTCTCGACCGCAGGGAAACGGTTCTCGAGGGCTTTCACCAGGCTCGCGACCATATTGTTGCGGTAGACGGCAAAGCGTCGCTGAACCGCCGCATCGTGGGCGATGATGCCGCACGGAATCGGCTGATCGGGGTTTAGCAGCGCATTCGCAAACAATGTCTGGAACGATGTGAGCATCATCGCTCTCATGCTGCCGAAGCGCGCGAAGCGCCGGAAAGGATAGCCTGTGCGGCAACGGCTTCCGCGCGCAGCCTCGACCAATCGGGAACGTCGTTGTCCCACTCGATCAAGGTCGCAATCGGCCCAGTACGGGCGATGACATGCGCGTAGAGGGTCCACACCGCTTCTGCAATTGGCGATCCGTGGGTGTCGATCAGCAACGGGACGCCGGCATCGTCGGCTTCCTTGTCATGCCCACCAAGATGGATTTCCTTCACCCGATCGAGCGGAAATGAATCCAGATATGGCAGGGGTTGCGTGCCGTGGTTCATTGCCGACACGAAAACGTTGTTGATATCGAGCAACAAGCCGCATCCGGTTCGGCTCGACACCTCGGTAAGAAAGTCGACCTCCGGGATCGTGCTTTCGGAAAACCGAATATAGGTGGCCGGATTCTCAAGCAACATCTGGCGTCCGAGCGCCGTCTGCACCTCGTCGACATGCTGGGCGACCCGCGTCAGCGTCTGCTGCGTGTAGGGCAGTGGCAGGAGGTCGTTCAAGTAAATGTCACCGTGCGACGACCAGGCGAGATGCTCCGAGAAACTCTCCGGCGCGTAGCGTTCGCACAGCATCTTGAGCCGCATGAGATGGTCGCGATCGAGCGGCCGCATCGAGCCAATCGATAGCCCGACGCCATGCACCGACAACGCATAGCGCTCGCACAGTGCGCCGAGCTGCGCATGCGGCGGGCCACCGGCGCCCATGTAGTTTTCCGCGTGTACCTCGACGAAACCGACCGGCTGCGCAGCAGCGAGGATGTCGCGGAAATGCGCCGGCTTGAAGCCGACGCCTGTGCACGCGGGCAGACTGGAAGCTCTGAACATACGCAGATTCCGGCGTTGCGTGTTGGCCGAGTAAATTTGAGGTACACGCGAAATTGGCGCGCGCCTCGTTTCAGTTCAGGACTTGATCGGCTCCAGCGAGCCGGTGCCCTTCGGTGTCTTGATGGTCTCGCAAGTGCCCTTCGCTACGTACTTCCAGGCGTTACCCTGATAGTCGGCGCTCGCGGTGCCGGCACAGGTGGTGCCGGCGCCGGCCGCGCAGTCGTTGTCGCCCTTCATTGCAATGCCAAAGCATTTGTCCATGGTGGGCTGCGGCGGCTTCGGCCCGGCGAATGCCGGGCCAGCGATCATGGTGAGGGCAGCCGCGAAGGAGGCGGCGACGGTAGCGTTGGCGAAGGCATTCTTGGAACTCATAGGAGCTTTCCTTTCCCAGGAATATCAGACGTTACAGTACGTCGGCATCAGGCGGCTTTCATTAATCGCCTTGCCCGTGAATCCGGCGAAAGGAAGCGACCCGGAAGTAGGTGATACGGACGCGCTGCCTTTAGATTACTGCCTACTTCGTCACGATACCGTGATCGAAAGCAAACACCTTTTGCAAACGTCATTAAATTCAAATACTTGCGCCAGCATGACTTGCGATTGCCCATGCTGATGGCTGACTTTCGGATCCTACTTCGCCTTCATCGCATTCGTCGCTTCCCAGTCCTCTCCTGGCGGCGACTTGAGATATTGGCTGCATCGTTCGAGCATCATGCGCGCGGGTTGGTCTGATGGCCTTCCATCGAGAACCTGCAGGAAGAAGTTTGTCGCGGCCATGAAATCGCGAGCTCGATAGGCCGAAAGGCCGGAGTCATACAGCGCCACCCAGGCCGGAGGCACGGTCCCGCGTTCGGCCACGTCAAGCAATTCGTAGATTGCGATTCCGCCCGCCCGTCCATAAACCATCAGCCGGTCGAGTTCGCGTACATGGACGCGGTCGCCGGCAAGGCGGCGCGTTTCCTCACCAATGATAATGTCGGTGCCGTATTCCTTGTTGGCGCCCTCAAGCCGGCTCGCGATATTTACGGCATCGCCGATCACCGTATAGTTGAGCCGGAACTCCGATCCGATATTGCCGACCAGCATTTCACCGGAATTGACGCCGACACGAACTCTGAGCGGCCGGCCGCCGTCGTCTTTCAATGCTGACGCCCGAAGGGCGCGCTGGCAGGAAAGCGCCGCCCGGCAAGCATCGACCGCATGATCGGCATTCGCCGCCGGCGCGCCCCAGAAGGCCATCACCGCATCGCCGATGAATTTATCGATCGTGCCGCCATGGCCGCTAACCTCGCGCGACATGGTGTCTAAATAGCTGGACAGCAGCGGGATAATCTGATCGCCAAGGCGCTCAGACAGCCCGGTAAAGCCGGCAATATCCGCGAACAAAACTGTCAGGTTCCGGATCGAGCCGCCCGGGCTTGGTTCGATGCCCTCGCTGACCAGCGTCTGGACGAGATCGGCGGGTATGTACTTCCGGAATGCGGCAAGCCCGCCGGCCATGTCGGCGATGGCATTCGACAGGTTTTCAATTTCAATCAGTCGTGAGGCGTGACGCCGGACCTTTTCGAGATCGAAGCGTGCGACATGTTTGAGCTCGTCGACGACCGTGATCAACGGCGTCGCGATTACGCGTCGAGCAAGCCATGCCGAAACAATACCGGCAGCAAGGATGAGAATGGCCAGCCCAACAAGTAATTGTCGTATCGTCCGTTCAATCGGACCAAGAAACTCCGCTTCCGGAATAACAGTCGCGAGCGTCCATCCGGGAAAGGCGAGCGGTGTCAAACTAACTGCATAGGCATTTCCTGCGCTGACCAGCCTCACCTGGCGCGCAATTTTCTTGTCGCTGTCGTAAGAGCTGCCGGCTTGTTTCATGGCGCCTCGTGCGATCGGCAACAACGGCTGATCCGACCGCTGCATGTTGACTTCGTCTGCATCCGGATCAGGCGCGGCGATCGTGCTGCCCTCGCGATCCAAGATGAACGCCGCGCCGGATTTTCCGACCGAGAGGTTTGAGAGAAACTGGGCGAACCGCGTGTATTCGATGATGATTGCGAGAACGCCCTGGCGTTTCTGATACACGTCGATCGGACCGGCATAGGCGATCGACGGACGCAACCCCACCGGATGAACCGTTACATTGAACCAGCGCGGGTCGTCAGCTTGCATTCCGCTCCGATACCATTCCTGATCGGTGACGACGTAATCGGTATTTTCGAATCGGCGCTTCTCGAACTGGATGTCTCCGATCACGACCTCATACTGGTCGATCCGGCGCTTGATCGCACCGTCGACGGGCGCGATTTCCATCATCTCCAATCCGAGATCGCCGAGCTTATGCGCGGCGAAAAAAGCTCCGTCCGGCCAGCCGAACGCGACCCACGATATGTTCTGCTGTGACTGCAGTTGCGACAGAAAGACGAACTCACGTTTGTCGGCTTCGCGAGTCTCAAGCACGTTTTGAACAAATAACGTCCGGATCGCGGTATGCGCCGCGCGAGCTTCGGCGGTGATGGTGGCGAGTTCCTTTTCGACTGTGGAAACGATCTGCCCGTTGATAGTGTCTGCAAGCGCGTGGCTGTTCGCTTCCGCTGTCCGCCACCAAAGGACGTGGACGCCGATCGCACTCACCATGATCGATGCGAGGACAAGACCAGAAATTGCCAGGCGAATGTGAATTCGCATGAGTGGTGGCGCCTCCTACTGCATGTATCGAGAAAAGCGCCAACGATGTAAAGCAAATGCCTCCCGTTCCGCCATGATTGTCCCGGCGAAAGATTGGCCATCCATGCGGGATTCTGGGCGATTTGATCTGACGTGTTCATCGGGCGCGTCGACGTCAGGCGGTTATCCGCGAATAAGGCGGCTGACCAGCTTTCCGGAGTCATTTCTGGCTGCGTCATGAGGTCATTAGATAAAATCGTCCCACTTCCGCTAACTAAATTGACTTCAGCCTTGCGACGAGTGCCCGCTTCGCGCCCCGACAACCGACGTCCGGCGGTGCCTCATCCCTATTTGGCCCGGTCATTCCGCGGCCTCCGGCATTAATTGTGTTTCCTCGTGCAGAATGACCCCCGACAGCGGGTCGAACTCGCCGGTCCATGGCGATCGATCAAGCACCGCCTTGGTATGGGCATAACCGGCAGCCCAGCGCTGCATAATACCCGAGGGACTGAAATCGATGTCTTTGGTATGGTTCTCGCGATCAAGCTGCGGGGCGAGAAGCCGCACCACATGCATCCGCGTCGGACAGCCATAGCTCGCCAACTCCCGCACCGCTTCGCTGTTGCGTTCGGCCTCGGGTAGCCGGGCAGCGAGCTGGTTGATGACATGGCGCAGGCGATGCGCCTGCTGCTGGCGGGCAATGTGACTGGCGATCCGGCTGGAATACTGGACGTCTTTATGCCGATTCAGCACTTCCGCCATGGTGCTTGGCTCGGCGCCAGACGGATTCCACAAATGCACGGCGAATATCAGCGAGTTCTTGCGCGGGTTGTCGTCGAACACGGCTTCCGTCGGCGTGTTCGACAGAATGCCGCCGTCCCAATACAACTCGCCATCAATACGAATGGCCGGAAACGCCGGTGGCAGCGCGCCGGAGGCCATGACGTGTTTGACACCGAGTTCGGAGTCGCGGCTGTCGAAATAGCGCATATTGCTGGTGCGGACATGGGCAGCACCGACCGTCAGACGCGGCGAGCAACGATTGACCAGATCGAAATCGACCAGTTCGGTGAGTGTCCGCTCCAGCGGCGTCGTCGAATAATATCCGGCCTGATCAGCGCCGAGCGGATAGCTATCGCCGGCATGGGCTAGCGGGTTGGGCCTGAAGAAGCCGGGGATTCCATTGGTCACCGTGGACCAGTAGGAAAGTTTTTCGTTGAAGCCGGGAAAAATGTCGCGAAAACTCCAGATCGGATTCTGCTCCATCCGCTTCCAGAATTGCCGCAGCTTTGACAAACGGTCTTGAGGCGCATTTCCCGCGATGAGGCTCGCATTGATAGCCCCGATTGAGGTGCCGATGATCCAATCCGGCTCGATTCCAGCTTCGTGCAGCGCCTGATAGACGCCTGCCTGATAAGATCCCAGCGCGCCACCCCCCTGCAGCACGAGCACAACCTGACCCGGAATGGACCCGCCAAGGGATCTGATGTTCCGCGGAGATCTGTTATCCTGAAGGTCGTTCATGTCATGCTCCCGTTGGAAACTCGTCGCGTTCAATGATGTTCGCGAGCGATCGAACTTTGTTACGGTAACTTTCGCGTATCAGTGCGCGGTCCAGCCGCCATCGACCGGCAACGCGGTACCGGTGATCGAAGCAGCCGCGTCGCTGGCGAGAAAAACCGTCAGCGCGCCCAATTCTTCGACGGTTGCAAAACGCTTGTTGGGTTGCTGTGCAAGCAGCACATCATGGACGACCTGCTCGCGGGAAATTCCATGGGCCTTGGCCTGACCGTCGATCTGAGCTTCGACCAGCGGAGTATAAACGTAACCTGGGCAGATCGCGTTGCAGGTGATGCCCTCTTCGGCGGTCTCCAGCGCCGCAACCTTGGTCAAACCGACGATGCCGTGCTTTGCGGCGACATAGGCCGCCTTGAATGGTGAAGCGACTAGCCCGTGTGCGGACGCGATATTGACGATCCGGCCAAACTTGTTCTTGCGCATCGCGGGCAGTGCAAGCCGCGTCGTGTGAAACGCCGATGACAGATTGATCGACAGGATCGCGTCCCATTTCTCGGTCGGAAACTGGTCGAGCGGCGCAACATATTGAATGCCGGCATTGTTGACGAGAATATCGAGCCGGCCATGCTCGCTGATCGTTGTAGCGATCATCTCGGCGATTGCCTCGGGCTTTGTCATGTCGGCGACGGAATATCCGACCTCGACACCGAATTCGCTGGCGATCTGGTCCCTGGTCTTGGCGACCTCGCTCGCGACACCAAAACCATTCAGCACCACCGCGGATCCGGCTTCGGCGAGTGCGCGCGCGATGCCCAGTCCGATGCCGCTGGTCGAACCCGTGACAAGCGAGATCTTGCCGGCGAGCAGCCTCGCGGTGGACGGCGCGCTCCGTGTTTTCAGTTGAATGTTCATGACAAACCCTTTCCCGCTATTGCCGTGTTCCGCACTGGAATTTGCACGGCATGCCGCAATAGCGGAAATGCCGTTTGGCTTCCGAAACGATACGCTGCCGCTATCGCGGTTTGGGTGTCATTGCGGGGGCTTTTCGGCTAATTTGCTGCCGGATCAGACAGGGCAGCACGATTATGGAGATGCATCAGGTCAGATATTTCCTCGCCGTCGCGCGGCTGTTGAACTTCACGCGCGCCGCTGACGATTGCAACGTCACCCAGCCGTCGCTTACGCGGGCGATCAAGCAACTTGAAGCGGAATTGGGCGGGGATCTGTTTCGGCGTGAACGGCCGGCGGCGCAGCTGACCGAACTCGGCCTTAGGATGCATCCGCTGCTGCAGCAGTGCTATGACGCCGCCAGCGGCGCGAGGATGCTGGCGTCGTCCTTCAAGAGCGGCGAGGTCGGCGCGCTCAGGATCGCTCTCAGCCACTCCATCGATCTGTCGCTCTTGATCCCGTATCTCAACCAGATCAAACGGCAGTTCAACCGGCTGGAGTTCAGGTTCCTGCGCGGCAGCAGCCAGGAAGTCGGCGAATACTTGAAGAAAGGCGAAGCCGAACTCGGCATCGCTGCCGAACTCGGCGATGATTGGGACCGGCTGGACACCTGGCCGCTGTTTACCGAGGACTTCTATCTCGTCATCAACAGGCGACACCCGCTCGCAAGCCGCGACAATATCGGCTTCGACGATTTGCGGACCGAGCAATTGCTGTCGCGAAATTACTGCGAGCATTCCGACCGGCTGGGCAGATCGCTTCGCGAGCATGGCATCGCCGTCGATCGAAGCCACGAAGTTTCTTCCGAGCGCGACCTGATCGAACTGCTGGAAGCCGATATCGGCGTGGCCGTCATCCCCCGCACCGCCTCGCTCCCGGACACGCTGAAACGCGCTCCGGTCGATGGATTGGACTCGCGCCGCACGGTTCACCTCTATGGCGTCGCCGGGCGCCAGCGTACGGCGGTGGCATCCGCCGTCATGCGAATGCTGCGCGGCGCGGACTGGCCGCAATTTCTAAACAAAACCGCGTGAGATGTGCATGCGCGTAAGCGAGTTCTAGCGACCCTCGCTGGCGCTTCGCACCGCGGCCAATAGGTCATCGATCGCCATCCGCTTGCGGAAATCGGGATCGACGAACCTCGCCTTCACCACCCCGTCTCGGCCTATCACGAAGGTCGCGGGGATCGGCAGCACCCAGCCGTCGTTGCCGTGAAATTCCGACAGGTCCAGATAGGAGAGCAATTGCTGGATTTCGCTTCCCAGCCAGATCGCGAGATTTAACGACAGCGCATAGCCATTGTCGAGATCGGTCAAAACCGGGAATGGCGCACCGGAATCGAATTTGAACCGCTCCGCATATTTCTGCGTTTCGGGCATGATCGCGACAGTCTGCCCGCCCAATGCCTTGATCTGATCCTGGGCCTGGATCACCGCCCGAACGTTCAATCTGCAATAAGGGCACCAATGACCGCGGTAAAACATCACGACCACCGGCCCTTGGGCGACCAGCGATTCCATATTGACCAAGCGGCCGGTCTCATCCGGCAGGATGAATGGCGGCATCGCCTCCCCGGGTTTGGGAGCATTTTCTCCGCCGCCGTTCTCGTGGAGCCGTGCGACCAAACGGTCGACTGCCTCGCTGTAGGCCGGAAAGATCTCACGACCCGCTGCCGCATAGGTTTCCAGCCGCTCGCTTAGCGGGCCTTCCATGTCGTTGCAGCGCTGGAACGCCAATCTGAGCTGTTCGGCATTGGCAGGTGAAAGGGAAGTCATGTCTCGCTCCGGACCTTGGATTAAGCGTGATACTATTTTCCACTGTAGGCCGCCTGCAAGGGCGGCCTATCCCATTTTGTGTGCTTGGATCAGGGCCGATAGAAATTGCCGGTCGGATCGAGCGTTCCGGAGGTCGAGTACAAGGCGCCATTATCCATAAAAAACACGGTGTCGTTCGGCACCTTGGTCGCGTGCTTCATCATCGCCTCGTGATTCTTCTCGCCCGCAGCCATCGCCATCATTTTTCCGGGACCGGCATACATGTAGGCCATCCCCGGATTGAATTCCCAGGGAACTTGCGAGAAGGCCGAGGTCGCGATGGCCGCGAAAGCGGAAGCGGCAACTAGAGCCTTGGAGAGAGTGTTCATTGGAGTTTCCTCAGGATTGACGTAGACGCCCGCCAATTGGGCGCTGGCCCATCAGAGGCCGGATCATCGGTAGTTAGAAATGCCGTTGCTCAATCGGTTCGATAGCCGTCGGGCATCGCGAGCCGATAGCGAACGGCTATCGAGTTGAGAGCGATCGAGCATTTCATATTGCTGGAGCGGACCTTCATCCTGCCCGCGAAGCCATGCCAACGGCATGCGCCCACGAACAGGAGAGGTCCCATGACACGCTTTCTCGCCAACCGCTTTGTCAACTTTTGCACTCCGCTGGTGCTCGTCCTGCTGCTGATGGCGGCCGCCTCATCCGCTTGGGCCGACAGCGATGACGGCATTGTCCGCGTCAAGAGCGCGGTGCCGATGGCGGAAGCGATCAGCCGTATCAAGGCCGATATCGCCCGTAAGGGCATCAAGTTCTTCAGCGAGATCGACCAGTCGAAGCTGGCGGCGGACGCCGGAATCAAACTGCGGCCCTCGACGCTGCTGTTGTTCGGGAATCCCCCGCTCGGGACCCAGTTCATCACAGCGAATCCGAATGCCGGGCTCGACTGGCCGGTTCGGCTGCTGCTGACGCAGGATGAAAATGGCGTTGTATGGGCGGTTTGGACCGACTTCGAATGGATCGCCAAGCGTCACAACATCAGGGATCGCGTCGCGCAGTTCAAGATGGCGACTGCGGTTGTGGGCTCGATCACGTCATCCATCACGACCAAGTAACGATTGTGGATTCGGCGTGTAAGGATTTCGCCGCGTCACTGGCGCGGCTTGAGCACACTGAGTGAGCCAGTTGCATCGAAGAGGATCCGTACGATGAGCACCGAAAAATTCGACGTGGTGATCCTGGGCGGCGGCAACGCCGGCATCGGCGTCACGGGCCCGGTGCGTCGCGCCGGGATGTCGGTGGCGATGATTGAGGCGGACCTCCTCGGCGGCACCTGTCCAAATCGCGGCTGCACGCCGAAGAAAGTACTGGTCGCCGCCGGTCACGCCTTGCACGAAATTGAGCGCGCTCCCGTGCATCATATCGCCGTCGGCAAACCCAGGCTGGACTGGGCTGCCCTTATCGATCGCGAAAAGGATCTGATCAAGGATATCCCTGACAATCTCGCTCGCTCGATGGCACATCGCAATGTCGAGGTGATCAGGGGTCACGGCGTCTTCGCTGGCCCGACTGTCATCCGTATCGGCGACCGCCATCTGGAGGCCAAGCACATCGTCATCGCCACGGGATCAAAGCCGCGCCCGCTGCCGATTCCCGGTGCGGAGCACATGATCACGTCTGACGAGATGTTGAGCGAGCGCGAATTGCCCGGCTCGGTGATCTTCGTCGGTGGCGGCGTTATATCGCTGGAATTCGGTCACGTTTATGCCCGAGCTGGCGCCAGCGTCACGATCCTCGAAGCGCTGCCGCAGCTATTGCCCGCCATGGACGCCAATGCCGTTGCCCGCATCCAGACTGAGAGCGAACGGATCGGGATTCAGGTCAAGACGAGTGTCGGCGTCAAACGAATCGAGCCGGCACAAGGCCGCCTGCGCGTGGTCTTCGTTCACAAAGGTCTTGAGCATGCCGCAGAGGCCGACCGCGTCGTCAATGGCGCCGGCCGCATCGCTAACGTCGATACGCTCGATCTCGCTGCGGGCAATGTCGAACATGCCAACGGCCGCGTGGCCGTGGATCGTCATCTGCGTTCGACCTCCAATCCCCAAGTTCACGTTTGCGGCGACGCGGCGCCGGTTTCTCCGCAGCTCTCGCCGATCGCGACCTATGAGGGCGACATCGTCGGGCGCAACATCGTCGAGGGACCGAAATACAGTCCCGACTACGCCAGCATGGCAACATCGGTTTACACCGTTCCGGCGCTCGCCGCGGTCGGCCTGACCGAAGCCGCCGCCAAACAAAAGGGCTTCACGGTCAAGGTTCATACCAATGACATGTACGACTGGTTCTCCGCCAGGACTTATGCGGAGACCGTCGCCTGGTCGAAAATCATTGTCGATCGGGCCACCGACCGCATTCTCGGCGCGCATTTCGTCGGACACGCCGGCCAGGAGCTTGTCAACATTTTCGGACTGGCGATGCGATTTGGCATTACCGCCGGTCAAATCAAGGACTACGTCTACGCCTATCCGACGTTTTCCTCCGATATCAAGCACATGCTTTGACGCCGCCGCGCATAGCGCGGCGCTATCGACTCAAGAGCCAACGGGCATTTCCTCCAATAGGCGATTTCGACGATGGTTCTTCCATAGCCGGCCAGATCATTCGAGGCCGCGGCAAAACAGAGGAGACAACGAAATGTTCAAGCACACTGCAAATTCACGCGCGCGCTGGCAGAGCCTCGCACTCGCCTGCGCCTTCGCCGGATCGCTCGTTGCGACGTCGACTGCCTTCGCGGGCGAATGTCCAGCCGACAAGATCAAGCCTAACGCCCGCGAAAAAGTCGACTTCAAGCCCATCGGCGTAACCGATGTCACCCTGGGTTCAATCGATCTCGAAAAGCAGCCGGCGCACCTGACAGACCGCGAGCTGCGCTTCCGCAAGTTGACGATTGAGCCCGGTGGCATCGTGCCATGGCATAGCCACGACGACCGGCCGGCCCTCATCTTTGTGCAGCAGGGCGAGATCGTCGAATACGCCAGCAATTGCGCTGACCCAATTGTTCACAAGGCCGGCGACATTAGGCCTGAGGTGTTCGGCACATCGCATTGGTGGAAGAATCTCGGCACCCAGACCGTCATTCTGTATGTCGGCGATGTCCGCAAGGATCCGCACGACCACAATATGTAATGAGCGCACGCCACGCCTCGTTGCCGGATGTGACGCTCTGGGGGCCCCCGTGTTGCCCCACACGCTCAGACGTCACATCCCCTTCTTCTGATTCAGGCTTTTGCAGGGAGCACCGAGCCAATGACCGACATATCCGCCGGCTTGAAATCCGAAAGCATGGAAATGCACGGTCATTCGCCGGGCGTGGTGCTGCGATCCCTGGTCATCGGCCTGACGGCCTTCCTAACCGTCGTTGATCTGTTCGCCACGCAAGCGATCCTGCCCACCCTGACCCGGCACTACAACGTGACACCGGCAGCGATGGGCTTTGCGGTCAACGCGAGCACCATGGGCATGGCGGTCGCAGGTCTCGTTGTCGGCTTCCTGAGCCCGCACATTGATCGGCGGCTCGGCATCCTTTGGAGCCTTGTTGTTCTCGCGATCCCCACCACGTTGCTCGCGACCGCCCCCGATCTCACCGTGTTCACGATCCTCCGTATTGCGCAGGGCCTGTGCATGTCGTCGGCATTCGCCTTGACGCTGGCCTATCTCGGCGAACAATGCAGTTCGATGGATGCCGGCGGCGCGTTCGCTGCCTATATCACCGGCAATGTCGCGAGCAATTTGATCGGCCGGCTAGTTTCGGCGGCGCTCGTCGATACGTTCGGACTTGCATCCAACTTCTACTTCTTTGCGCTGCTTAATCTCGCCGGCGCGATTGTGGTGTATTTCACCATCCGACGCGTCAAGCCGATGCATGCGATGCCGACTGCACAATCGCCCTTCGCGGCGATGATAGATCATTGGCGCAATCCCTCGCTCCGCGCCGCCTTTGCGATCGGCTTCTGTATCCTGTTCGCCTTTATCGGCACGTTCACTTTCGTGAATTTTGTCCTCGTGCGCGCGCCGCTATCGCTGGGGCGGATGGATCTGGGATTTGTCTATTTTGTCTTCCTTCCTTCGGTTGTCACGACGCTGTTTGCCGGAAAAGCTGCTACGCGCCTTGGCACGCGGCCGGCGATCTGGGGCGCTTTTGCAGTCACGGCCGTCGGCCTGCCGTTGATGCTGTCTTCGCATCTTCCGGAAGTCCTGACTGGAATGGTTCTGGTCGGCGCCGGCACGTTCTTCGCTCAGGCCGTAGCCACCGGCTTTGTCGGACAGTCCGCCCACGAAAATCGGGGCGTCGCGAGCGGGACGTATCTCGCTTGCTATTTCCTGGGCGGGCTCGTCGGCAGCGCCGTGCTCGGACAGCTTTTCGACCATCTAGGATGGGCTGCCTGCGTTGCAGGCATTTGCGCATCACTTGCGGTGGCCGCATGGCTGACAAAGCGCCTTGAAACCTGAGTCCACGTGGTGGGATCTGACGGAGCGTCCAGTCCTAGCCCTTTGAACGCTTCGTGGAATGTCCGCTTCGCGCGGTCATTCGACGAGAATGCGGGTCGAGCGCAAGCGATTTTACGGCACAAGTCCAAGCGGTCGCATGTCCGAAACGGGTCAAAAGCGCCGTTTTGGCAGTCGGTCGGCCACTTCCGGTCTACCCCATAAACAAACATGCTCAGGGCCCGTCGGTACGTCTCAAACGTTGCCAACAACGGACGTCTTGCTAAGTTATTTGATAAATCTTGCGTTGCGTTGTGAGAACCGTCGAGCCGAGATTTGGCGATTATGAGAAAGCGGCTATTCAGCTGCATCAAGCGCATCCGAGCCCGAACTCGGTTCAAACACCTTGCGACACACGGTCCGCCGACCGTTAAGTTCGGAACGAAACAGACATTATGCGGCCATCAGGCGACGGCAGATCAATCCAACGGAGCCATGGACCGACCTTCTTCGGCGCAGCTATCCGTCGTTCAGCCGGAGGACCGGCGGGTGATCAACCGGCTCTTGTTGTTTTTCGCGCTCGTCTACGTCGTCGAAGGGGTCGGACAGGTCGAAGGGCTGATCGCCCAACCGCTCAGCTTCTATTTGAAAGAGGTGCACGGCTGGACGGCGCTCGAAGTCAGCGCCTATCTCACCATTTTCAATTTGCCCTGGATCATAAAGCCGCTCTATGGCGCTTTTTCCGATTTCGTGCCGCTGTTGGGCTATCGCCGCAAGTCATACCTCTTAGCCGCCAACATCGTCGCCGCCGGCGCCCTCCTCTGGGTTACCCAGCTGACTGCGCCCGGTGAGCTCCTTTGGGCGCTTGAGCTCACCGCTTACGCCATGGCGATGTCAAGCACGGTGTGCGGCGCCGTGCTGGTGGAGAACGGACAACGGCTCGGCGAGAGCGGCAGATTCGTCAATCAACAGTGGCTGTGGTTCAACGCCGCCACGATGTTCGCCTCGATCGCCGGCGGCGCGCTTGCTCAACGCCTGCCGCCGACCTCGGCGCTGCATGTCGCCGCGGCCATCGCGGCGATCGCGCCGTTGGCGGTCCTGTTCGGGACGGTATTTCTCATCCCCGACCAGAAAACGCCCATCGACCTTCCGGCGCTGCGCACGACGTTCGGTAGTCTTGTGACCGCTTTTTGCAAACGCGAGCTTTGGGTCGCCGGGCTTTTCCTTTTTCTCTATTATTTCAATCCCGGCCTCAACACGCCGCTCTACTACCACATGACCGATAACCTGAAATTCTCTCAGGGCTATATCGGCATTCTCGGCTCGATCGAGGCCGCCGGCTGGATTATTGGCGCATTGCTTTACCGGGTGTGGTTCGAAGGTATGTCGTCGAAGCGGCTTCTCAATCTGAGCATCGCGCTCGGCACCGTGACGACGGCTGCGTTCGTCTTTCTCGCGGGCGAGACGTCCGCCGCCGTCCTCAACTTTTGCAGCGGATTTGCCGCGATGGTGGCGACCGTGGCCACGGTCACGCTCGCCGCCGATTATTGCCCGCCGCGATCGGAGGGCTTCACTTTTGCCGTGATGATGTCAATCATCAATCTATCGACCTCGTTGTCCGGCACTTTTGGCGCGTTCCTCTTCGATCACGTTTTTCATGACAGCCTGACCCTGCTCATTCTCTCATCGGCGGCCTTCACCGCCTTCGCGGTTGTGCTCGTGCCGTTCCTGCATCTCGGCAACAAGCGCCAGGGTCACTCGGTCGCGGCGACAGCCGGCCAGACGTGAAATGCGTTGCGCGCCCTCACGCGCCATGTGCCGGCACATCTCGTCGTCTCGCACGATGGCCAGCAAGCGGCGATTTTGCCGTATCCGCCGCATGTTGGCTTTCCCTCCGATAGCGACCGGAGCGGACTTCGGGCCCATGTCCACTAGTCTTGCCCGCCTCACGACGCCTTTGCCGCACTGACCGGAACCGAAAAGCTGCTATACTGAAGTTTGCCTAGCCCTGATTTTGTTCAGATTGGTAGCTAACGATGCCCTCATCAGACGATCTAATCGAACCAGGAGAGACGCCTCCCTCCAGGGGCAATAAAAAAAATCATGGGCTACTCGTACTGGCCATCGGGCTGTTTATTTTCGCCGCGGCCGCCGGCGCGTTGTATCTCGCGCTGCGGCCAGTCACCTTGCGGATTGCTGTCGGACCGGCAGGGAGTGACGATCAGAGGTTGGTCGAGGCGCTGGCAGAGGCTCTTGCTGTTGGACGCAGTCATGTTCGACTTGCGCCGATCACAACTGCCGGGCCGGTCGACAGCGTAGCTCTCCTTCGATCAAAAAAGGCCGACCTTGCTGTCGCCCGTGCCGACTATTCAGAAATGCCTCGCGATGCCGGTTCGGTCGCAATTATGCGCAAGAACGTTGTGGTTCTATGGTCGTCTTCCGGCCATCGGCCAAAGGGCAGCAGGAAAGAGGCTGAGCCGAAAATTAAAGGGATCGATGATCTGGAGGGGCATGGCGTAGGCGTCATCGGCCGGACTGAGGAAAACGTCAATCTGCTCCGCATGATCTTGACGGAATCCGGTGTCGATCCCGAAAAGGTGGCCATAACGCTGTTTGCTACGAACCAGATTGACGAGATGGCACGCAATCCGAAGATCGATGCGTTCATGACGGTTGGGCCGATCGGCAGCAAGATCACCCTTGACGCGATCGCTTCAACCGCGCGGTTCCGGGGCGAACCAAAGTTTCTCCCCATCGAAGTTTCGGAAGCAATCGTTCAGAGACACCCTGTTTATGAATCCGAGGAAATTCCAGGCAGCTCCTTTGGTGCGAAACCGGCCAGACCGGACGACAAGATTGACACGATAAGCGTGAACCATTTGATCGTCGCTCCAAAGTCTCTGTCCGAAACGAAGGTCGGTACGTTTACTCGCCAGCTTTTCACCGTTCGGCATTCACTTGTTGGGGAAGTGCCTGGCGCGGAAAATATCCAGAAGCCGGACACGGACAAGGATGCCGCGCTGCCCGCACACCCTGGAGCGGCCGCCTACATCGACGGAACTGAACGCACCTTCCTCGACAGATACAGCGACTACATATGGTTCACGTTTCTGCTTCTTTCCGGGCTTGGGTCAGGCGGCGCATGGTTGCGCTACTATCTGAAGAGGGAGCAACGAGAGCAAAATTCACTGCACCGAAACAGGCTGTTGCTAACCATTGCTAAGGTGCACCAGGCGAACTCCCTACAAGAATTGACTGCAATGCAACGCGAGGTCGAAGAATTAATCCGCGAAACGCTCGACTGCTACGCCGAAGGAGCGATTGAGCAAGGGGACCTGTCGGCTCTTAGCCTGATACTGGAGCAGTGTCATCTCGCAGTTCTAGAGAGAATGTTCGCGATCGGTGCAACCATGCCCGATTATCCTCGTCTGCGTGCCCGATAGACCGCGGCTTGGTGCCAAATCCGGACTCATGCACTGCAAAACAGCATCTCAGTTCGACGCCAGGGGGCGATGGTCATTCGGGCTGCCCGGCTCGCCGCGGCGCGCCGGACTAGCCGGTAGTCAGCGGCAAGAATGTCCGAAACGTCAAAACGAAAGTCGCTAGCGACCTCACGAGAAATCCTCCCTCAGCGTGGCTTCGATCCTCTCCAGCGCCCAGTCGACCTGATCGCTGCTGATAACGAGTGGCGGGGCAATGCGGATCGTGTGTTCATGCGTGTCCTTCGCGAGGAGACCTCTTCTCTGCAACGCCTCACAATAACGACGTGCGTCGCCTGCCTCCGGATGAAGCTCGACCGCCAACATCAACCCGCGGCCGCGCACCTCGCGGATCGTGTTGGCGCGGATGCTTCTCAGGCCTTCGAGAAAGCGCGCGCCCTGGGCGGCCGCGTTCTCGATCATCCCCTCCTCGACAAGCACGCGCAGGGCTGCCCGCGCCACCACGCAGGCGAGCGGGTTGCCGCCGAAGGTCGAGCCGTGCTGGCCGGGTTTCAGGGTGCCGAGCACAGCGTTGTTCGAAAGAACGGCCGACACCGGGTAAAAGCCGCCAGACAACGCTTTGCCCAGGAGCGTCACATCGGCCTCAATGCCATCGTGCTGCTCCGCGAGCAGCTTGCCGGTGCGGCCGAGCCCGGTTTGGATCTCGTCGAGGATCAGCATCACGTCGTGGGCGGTGCAAAGCTCGCGGACCTTCGTGAAATAGCCGGGGGGAGGAATGATGACGCCGGCCTCCCCCTGGATTGGTTCGACGAGGAAGGCGACTGTGTTCGGCGTGATCGCCTCCTCAAGCGCCTTGGCGTTGCCGAAGGGGATGATCCTGAAGCCCGGCGCGAACGGCCCAAAATGCTCACGTGCCGCCGTGTCGGTGCTGAACCCGACGATACCGAGGGTGCGTCCGTGGAAGTTGTCGGCGCAGACAATAATCTCCGCTTTCCCGTCCGGTACACCCTTCACCTCGTAGCCCCATTTCCGCACGGACTTGATCGCGCTCTCCACCGCCTCGGCACCGCTGTTCATTGGCAGCACCTTGTGGGAGCCGGTAAGCTCCGCGATCTGTTCGTAAAAAGGGGCCAACTGATCGTTGTGGAAGGCGCGGGAGGTCAACGTCAGCTTGCCCGCCTGCTCCACCATGGCGGCCAGGATCTTCGGGTGGCAGTGGCCCTGGTTCACCGCCGAATAGGCGGACAGGCAATCGAGATAACGATTGCCTTGCGTATCCCACACCCAGACGCCCTCCCCGCGCGACAGAATAACGCCGAGCGGCTCGTAGTTGTGGGCGCCAATGCGCGCTTCCGTTGCGATGATCTCATTGACCGATGGACTCATCTTCGTCACCCCAGTCTCAGCGAGCTGGCAACCGACTGGGTTCTCCAATCGCGCTGGTCACAAGTTTAGGCATCAGCCTGACCGAATCGGCAAAGGGAGCTTAAATCATTTTGTCACAACGTGATGGTCTCATAGCGACGGCGTTCGGAGGCTTTCGCTACGGCTTCCGTCCTTGTGCGCGCGCCCAATTTTCGGAACAAGGATTCAACGTGGAACTTCACGGTGTGGAGCGAGATGTTTAATCGGCGCGCAATGGCCTTGTTGGTCATGCCTTCCGCAAGCGTCGCGAGCACTTCGAGCTCCCGCGGCGTTAGAAGTGCGTGTCCATCGGTCTCGCGCATCGCGCCAAAGCCGGCATCCATGGCGCCGGGCAAGCGGACGATCAAGCCCGCGGAAACCGCTCGTATTGCGGCGTCGATCTGGCTGGCACCGGCATTGCGGGACAACACGCCAGGTACGTCATAACCAGCGCCTCCGAGTATGACGACGGGGCGAGTTTCACCCGGCAGGCAGTCGCCGTCCGACAGGACCACATCAGCGGCGTCCTGCGCGCCGACGACAATATGCCCGGCCTCGGCGACCACTCTGCTCAACGCGGTCCGGCGCAGCAAGTCCACGGCGTGGACGGCTACGCGCAGCCGTCCGGTAGGCGCCAGTTCGCTTGCCGCATCACTCATTCGGCCTGCCGTTCTGCAATCGTCGTTTGCACCCTAATCACCTTACCGCTCCTGATGAGGCGAAGATCTGCCTTTCGCCCAATGCTGTCGGCACCAAAATGTCTGGCGAATTTTTGGAATCGATGGGTCGATGTGCCCTCAATACTCAGGATGATGTCGCCCGCCACAATTCCCGCCTGCGCCGCAGGACCGTCCTCAACGACCGACATGACCATCAAGCCGCTGGACTGGTCGGCGGTCTCGCGCAGTGCATCGGGCACCGCCACCGCTTGCAAGGCGACACCGAGCCAGCCGCGCGCGATGCGGCCGTCCTTGAGCAGCAGCGGTACGATGCGTTCGATAGTCGCAGTCGGAATGGCAATGACTTGGCCGCGTGGCCCGAAGGTCGACATGCCGAGAGTAGCGCCAGCGGCGTCGAAAACGGGTCCGCCCTCCTCGCGGTGGGCAAGTCGAAGATCGAGCACGATGCGCCGGTCAATGAGGCCGCCGCGGCTGCTATGCCATTCAGGCGCGGCGAGATTGACGAGCCCAAGCCGCGCGCTCACGCCACCAGTTCCGTCTGCTCCGATCGCAAGCGCAAGTGCGCCGGTATGTGCCTCGCCCGCGGCGATCGATGGCGGCGTGATCGACGCTGCCAGCCGCAGAATCGCGATATTCGTGCTGGGATCGCGTCCAGCAATCCTGGCCATCAGGATCGAGCCGCCTGGCGCAATAAGTTCAAAATCATCGTTTCGCGGTAGCGACTGCTCGGAGGCGACTACAATCTCGGATCGCCACAACATGCCTGTAATATGCCGCTCGTGTGCAAGGCGGATAGCGACGACAGCATTTTTCGCAGCTTCTGCCCGCGCGGCCAGAGCGCTCGAGAATTGGGCTAAAAGGTCTGCTTGATCGGTCATAGGTAACTCCTATCCATCTAAGATAGGGACAAAACTGCGCAATTCCGAATGTCCAGACTATCGGCCGGACGGCCAGGTTTCCCCCGGCCATTTGACCGGGCGGGAAGCGAGCGGATTACGATCGGTGTTCGGTTCTAAAGACCGCGGGAACTGCGTCGACTAACCGATCCGACGACGCGAAGCTTCTCTCTCAATCTTATTGATTTGAGAGGTTAGTTTAGTGATGTGCGAACGAAGGACGAAGTCGCCAATGCCATGCCATGTGCGAGCGGAATACGGATCTAATTTTCAGGCGTCCCATTGGATGTGAGGTAGGGCAGGTTTTGTACGCAGATATTGGAGTGTCTAATAATATTGTTTTTATTTCAAATAGTTAGATATCAACCGGGCGGGGAGAGTGTCCGACTAGCTATTAGTTTTTGCCGTTCGCCAGCGCCCGCTGCCGTTGTTGGTAAGCACGCCCTTTCCGATAAGAGCTTCTCAAAAGGCCCCGGATCCAACCGCGGTGGCATTTCCAAACCTCTGAGCAAACAGGCAATCTGGCGTCAGCTTGGTTAATAATTTGCGAAAAGGAACGGCGGGGAATACCCCCGCCGTCCTTCTTGATCTGCGCTTAGCTGAAATCAGCGGAGCAGTTGCAGCACGCTCTGCTGGGACTGGTTGGCCAGCGCCAACGCGGAGACCGCAATCGACTGGCGGGTCGACAGCGCCTGGCTGTTTGCCGCTTCCTCGTTGGTGTCTGCCAGCGTCAGGTTGGAGGCACCGGTCTGCAGCACGTTGATAAGGCTCTTCGAAAAGTCCTGACGGATCTGCACGATCGAGAGGTTCGAACCCAGGGCCGAAGCTTCGGTACGGAGCGAGGTGCTGGCACTGCCTAGCGCAGCGAGCACATTGTTCGCCGAGGTGCTATCCAAAAAGTCCGTGCCGTTCGTCAAAGAACCAAGGCCAAGGCCTGCGGAACTGAACGTCACTCCCTGGACGCTCAGGCTGGACTTGCCGGTTTCGTTGAAGGTCAGCTTGAGCGTATCGCCATTCAGCAGGTTGATGCCATTGAAGGACGCATCCTGCGCAGTCGTCGAGATTTGTGCGATGATGCCATTGTACTGGCTGACCAGATTGGCGCGAATAGCTTGCGAGGCTGCGTCCGCAACGGCGGGGTTCACAGTACCCGCCGTGGCAGTTGTCGTGCCCTTGATGTCAACACCCTCGCCGGTTGGCGCAGTGCCGGATGTGGTGATGGTCTGGCTTGCGGCGTCGTTCGTCGAGGTAAAGGTCAGGGTATCAGCCGTCGCAGACACACTCGCGTTGACCTGAACGCCATTCGAGGCCAGAACGCTGTTGAGCTGGTCAAGAGAGCTGACGGTAGCGGTTCCGGCGCCGGTCGCGAAAGTCGCACCAATCGTCACAGCGAGAGTGCCGGTGCTCGTTTTAAACGTGATAACCGACCCGGCCAGTTTGCCAGTGTCAATATTGGCGGCTGTCACGGTGCCGGTGCCAGCACCCCCGCCGGTAACATCGACGTTTGCTTTTGTTGAATAACCGACAGGCGTTTGCAAAACCTGGTTGGCGATCGACTTCGCGGTATCAACCAGCTTCTGCAGCGAGGTGAGACCGGTGTTGGCAGCCTGCAGGACCTGCACGCCGTTGCCGATGCCGTCGAGCAAATTGCTGATATCGCTAGCGCGGTTGTTGAGGCCTTGCGCGGTGAAGAAGTTGGTCGGGTTGTCGAGCGCAGAGTTGACCTTATTGCCCGTCGCGAGGCGGATCTGGGTGGTGGAGAGCAGATCGGCGGTAGATTGAAGCGAGAGCAGGTTCTGGCGAACCGACGCAGAGAGAACAATGCCGGACATTTTAAATCCTTCCTGGTTTCATCAAGTCATTCTTGACTGTCCGAAAAGCTAGGGAACAGAATCTAACAAATGGTCAAAAACGTGCCTGCCATTTGATCAAGTAGCCCTCACAGAGGCACGTGACTAACGCCGAGTGAAATTTGTTAGTAAACGCCTGATGAACGAAATGCGACCGTTCACGGCTTCCAATCCGACTTCAAGGATTGGGCGGGCAACGTCTCAATTTTCCCGTGTGAGGTCGTTGAGACCGCGCTTGGCGCACGTCATCGTTGACAAGGCCGAGCAAGCCCATCGGCGAAGCGATGCGGAGAAGCGCCGCAAGCTCATTCAGGCGCGGGCCGTGTATTGTGAACTCGATACTTAGGCGAAGATTGCGCGGATGCGTGAGTAAAATGCCGGCGCGGTTGCCATCGCGCTCAAACCGCCGCTACGTCGAGCCGCTTTATCCGATCATATCGCTTCATGACCAAAGCCAGCCTCTCCGAAGAGGGGTTGGCGCGTACTTCATGCTTCGCCTTTGGGAATGTATTTGCCCATGACGCACTTGTAACTTTGTAACCTCCACTCATGATACGGACCATTAGCGAGCCACTCGGCAATACCAATTTGCGCGTTTACCTGACAGGCAGTCATGGTGATACCCGACTGCTCACTGGTGGTAACGACTTTCTCCAGGCAGAGCTGGCTGTTGCAGAGAATAGCGACAAGAGTAACAAGCATGGTGACCTTCGCTGGTGAGGAATACCCGGGCAGTTCCAGCCCATGCAGAGTTCGTGCCACCGCGCGTCGTGCTCTCTTAGGTGTCCCGGTAGTGCAAATGCCGCCCCTGAATTACGAAGTCCGCTTCTTCCCCGTCCCCTGGAACCGGACATTCCGCAGCCGCGCGACCGTGGCAAATCGCTTCTTTTGGTAAGCCGGAAGTTTTGTGAAGCGGCGGTTTCGGAAGGTATTAACGGCAAGCGAGCGGCAATAGACTTGGGCTTAATCGCAAAACAAACGAGGAAAACACCATGTCCGACGAAGAGCTGAAAGCCGAACTTGAGCGCCTCCGTAACGAAAATGCAGCCCTCAAAAAGGGGGCTTCTTCCGTTATCCGCATGAAGGTAAGTGAAAAGGGAGCAGTCTCGATCTACGGCATGGGGCGCTTTCCCGTGACTTTGTATAAGGAACAGTGGCTAAAGCTGCTGGACATGTCGGCTGATATTCGCGCGTTCATCGCTACGAATGAAGCGCAATTGAAGACGAAGGACTGAAATCAACTATTAGCGTAGCGTTGCCGCATCGTCGAAGCTGGCGCGTGGCCACCACGCCACGATGCCCTATGAAAATGTCGCCGCTTTCACCCCAAAACTTAGCGGCATGTGCCTCTCAGCTTCGGTTTTGCTGAGTGAAAACGCCCTGCCGGATGAGGTTTTTCAAATTTCTTAGAGCCTTGTAATACTCTCGTTTTTTAACCAATTGATCAGCAATTTTAAGCTCCGCGTGAGATGCTGGGCATTCTGAAATCGTTGGAAGTGACGGGCGCGTCTACCTGACAGTCCTTTCACAAATGGACCGTAATCTTCAAGTGATGTCCGTAGGTCTGAACAGGCTCCAGGGACTAAAGATTCCATGAAGGACATTCAAACGCACTTGGATAAAATCCGCTCAGACGCGGCCGAGTGTCTTTTATTAAGTAATCTTGTCACCGATGGAAAAGGAGAGGTGTTCGCCAGGACGGCCGAACACCTGAACGCTCTCGCTTTGGAAGTTGGAAAGACGATAGCTACGAACGGCGCGGATACGGCTCGCGCAGGAGATCGCGAAGAGGCGGTTGCCACTGATATCGCTGCAGCGCATCGCCAACAGGCGGCGCGACCGCGCCGAATGCTTCCGTGGTTGTTGGTTATTGTTTTGGGGGTCATTGTCGGAGCTCTCGCCTTGGAAGTTGGAAAGACGATGGCTACGAACGGCGCGGATTCGGCTCGCGCAGGAGATCGCGAAGAGGCGGTTGCCACTGATGTCGCTGCCGCGCATCACCGACAAGCGGCACGACCGCGCCGAATGCTTCCATGGTTGTTGTTGTTTTTGGGGGTCAGCGGGGCATTCTTTTGGGCGAATAACCCGGCTAAAGAGTATTGGTCTTTATCTATCCTGCAGTCAAAACACGAGACGTCGCCAGCACCACAGGACGATACAAGACAGGCTATAGCCACCCTTCTATCCGGAGAACAAGCGGAGCGGAAAATATGGGTGGAACAGCTGGGCGTGCTTGCCGCGCGTGTAGATAATCTCGTGACAGCGCTAAATAATCTCGAGACGGCACTGGATAACCTGAAGACAGCTCGTGCTGAAATTGCGGGGCCGTCGAACAAAGGATCCATTGGCGCAGAAGAAAAGCCCCCTACTGCGGTGACCAAACCCTCGGCTCCAGAAGAAAAGCCTGTTCCTAGAGAGGAGAGTCGCACTTCGACGCTGGAGAGTCCGGCTGCAGCAAAGCAATCGGACCGCGTGCGACCCGCGACCAACCGCCCGCCTATTGAACCAGTTGATCGAGTTGGAGCAATTCCAGTTCCTCCAAGGCGAGCTGAGCTTGATCCGCACAAACCCACTATCGGCCCATCCGGCTGCGCGCAGTTCCGCTCTTTCGATCCGGTATCCGGGACATACGTGACGTTGGACGGGCGGCGGCGACAGTGCCGGTAGCGAGATAGGCTGGTTTACGTCAGGCTGGGCAACTCCCGCGAAACTTCGAAAGACGACCCTGGGCGAGCCCGCGCTCATCGTGCACATCGTGCCGAACGTGAGGCGAGGGTTATCCCGCATACGCGAGCTCAAGTCCGCGTCTACCCCCGCTTACTGGCGCTCGTCTTTCGCGCATCTCGTCTCATTCGAATCTACGCGTGGTGTTGGAATGGGTGCTTGAACCGGATTAGATTGTTCTGACCTTCGACGACCTTGCGATTCTTGGGCGTTTCGCCACGCTGTGATCGTCCCGCACAGCCAGCCGGTTGCGCTTCCTCCTATCCGATGCCGTGTGTTGAACTTTCGTCCCGCGTTGGTGAGCGGCGTATTCCTTGCCGTCGACCGGTGCCACATGCGGCGGATCTCTGTCGAGATACGGTCGCCCGATTCCGAACTCCTTCCCATGCGCATCAACCCACTTCCAGAGCTTTTCGGAGGAAGCCCATCGCTGGTCGCGAGTTCCGCCCTGGACACTCACGATATCGGCCGCAAGCCCATGCCCATAGCCACCGCGGGAGCTCCCGCCATGATACGACCTGTTGCTCGCCGCCTTGAGGCCGCTTGCGATCGACTGGCGGTAGTCATCACGGAATGCGCTGGTGATGCCGGGCGAAAGGCCCGCCGCCTCCGCCGAGTGAAGCGTATGAAACAGTTTTAGCTTGAAGCTCCGATCCATGCCTCCGATCACGTAGTCCATCATCGACATGCCGGCTCGTTCCGCCGCCTTTGGATCCTTCCACCCAAAATCTTCATCGACGAGCTTGGTGAAGGTTCTGGCGACAGTCACCATCTTGCGCTTCCGCTTGATGGTGACGTTCCTCCGTTCAAGCTCCTTGATGGTGTCCTCCTTGGGCGTCCGTTGATAGAGCGCCCACAAATATCGATCGACGCAGATGTCCACGACCAGGCACTCGTCGACGATTTCGATGGAGCTCACGGCTTCGGTGGAGCTCACGGCCTTGCCGGCGTCGCCAGGTTCGAGATCCGACGGGTTCGCCATTGCGACTTGCACAGGCGCTGGTTCGGTTGGCGGCACGTCCGGCGAATTGGTCGAGGCCGTTTCGACGACCGGCTCCGGCTTGTTCAGAGCGATCGATGCGTCGGCGACTGCTCCCGCAAGCGATAGCTCGGCCATCGCCACATCCGTTTGATTGAGATCGTCACTGAGCATCGAGCTTGGCTGCGGTGCCCCGGCGAGTTCCAGTTCGGTGGAGAGAGAGGGAGCGCTGATGTCCTTGCTTGACGCCGCGCCGGTGTTCTGGATTCCTGCAGGCCCGAAGGCTGCAAGCAAGCCGACAACCCCGGTCGCGAGAATGACCGATCGCAACAATGGCGCCGGCACTGTCGAAAGTCGCCGCGGGTTCATCATCCCAGCCTCCAAAGGCTCCATCGGAACCGGATTGCACAGTCAAGCATACGGACGCCGCTGATTGTTCGGACAAGGTCATGGCCGCGCAATGGCGCAAACGGGTAGGTCGTGTCCTTTTCCCGGAAGTGTTGCCTGTGTGCAACGGCAGGCGGCAGGCCTGCGAACGCCGGCTCGATGGGCTACGATCACCATAAAGGGTGGGCACACAGGCCCGAAACATGGGAACGTGAATTTAACCTGGTTCGAGGTCCGCTTGATCGCATACCGGACTCAACAACTCGGACATAACGCCATGTCCGTTTTGTTGCCAATTTCAGCTGCGAGCCGTCCTTTCTCCTCCACGGGCTGTCGTATATGAGAGATTTGTCACCGCAACGTGCCGAATGCCCCAGAAGCGAATTGGCTAGGTGGATGGTGACGGCGGTTTTCTTGGTCCAAAGACCGCATCTGACACGTGATCGACGCAAGCGCGGACAGGCGTTTCAACCGGGGAATGGAATGGTGAATCGATTGACGACGGCGCAATCCACCGTGGCGATGCGCCGTTGGGGACCTCCAGCCATTGTGATGCTCGCGGCGATGGCCGCGCTGACGGCGCTGAACGCCGACGCCGCAGCCGCCGCAGCGAGACAGGCGCGCCGCGTACCACCCACCGAAGCGACGGCGCCGCGCGACGCGGGCGAGCCGATCATGGCGATCGTGTCGATCA
This sequence comes from uncultured Alphaproteobacteria bacterium, assembly GCA_963732455.1. Lineage (GTDB taxonomy): Bacteria > Pseudomonadota > Alphaproteobacteria > Rhizobiales > Xanthobacteraceae > Bradyrhizobium. Next base: position 297,993 of record CAVSZM010000008.1, read on the forward strand.
AGACCCAGCAGGTCACTTTTTATGACGCCGACGGCTGGATCCTGCGCGCGCCGGTGTCGACCGGCATCACGGGACGGGAGACGCCAGCCGGCGTCTTCGCCGTCATCGAGAAGGACAAGGACCACCACTCGACCATGTATGACGATGCCTGGATGCCGAACATGCAGCGCATCACCTGGAACGGCGTCGCGCTGCACGGTGGGCCGCTGCCCGGGTATGCGGCCTCGCACGGCTGCGTGCGGATGCCCTTCGGCTTTGCCGAGAAGCTGTTCGAAACGACGCGGATCGGGATGCGGGTGATCATCTCGCCGAATGACGCCGAGCCGGTCGAGTTCTCCCATCCAGCGCTGTTCGTGCCGAACCGGGAGGCCATCGCGGCCGCGCCGGCCAAGGCCGAGGCGCTCCCCCGCGAGGCGGCCGAGGCTGCCAAGACGGCCGATGAGGCGAAGAAAGCCGCTGCGACAGCGGCGCGCGAGACGGCGTCGCTGACGTCGTCGCTGCGCAAGCTTCAGGGGCTCAAGACCCGCGCCGACGCCGAGCTCGCCTACGCCGACAAGGCGCTCGCCGCCGCGAAGACGGACCAGGCCAAGGCGCGGGCCGAGGACCTCAAACAAAAGGCCGCCGCCAAGGCAGCGGACCTGGGGACCCAATTCGACACCGCCAAGGCGGACGCGAAATCGAAGCTCGACGCAGCCGCCGCCGCAAAAGAAGCGGCCAAGGCGGCCCAGACCAGGAAGGCCGAGGCCGCCAATGCGGCGAGCGAGGCGAAGCTCGCGCTCGAGCCGGTCTCGGTCTACATCAGCCGCGCGACGCAGAAGCTTTACGTGCGGCGCAACACACATAGGCCGGCGCCGGACGGCGGCGGCGAGGTGTTCGATGCGACCATCGAGGTTCCGGTCACTATCCGCAATCCCGACAAGCCGATCGGCACGCATGTGTTCACGGCGATGGCGCGCAACGACGCGGGCCTGCGCTGGAGCGTGGTCACGGTCGACGACGGGGACGATGCCAAGGACGCGCTCGACCGCATCACCATCCCGCAGGACGTGCTCGGCCGCATCGCGCCGACTGCATTGCCGCGATCCTCGATCATCATCTCGGACGAGCCGCTGAGCCGCGAGACCAATTATCGCACCGAGTTCGTCGCGGTGCTGAACAACCAGCCCCAGGGCGGCTTCGTGACGCGCCGGCCTACGGTCGATGTCAACGTTGCGAGCGGCAACGGCTGGGACAACGACGGCTTCGGCTTCTTTTTCCAGCGCAATTGGGGTTCCCAAACTGGCGATCCACGCCGGGGCGGCGGCCAGTACTATCGTCCGGTGCAACGAGGCTGGTGGTAAGATGCGGCACGCCGCGCGTACGCCGCATGTCCGCTCCGGATCAAAGCTGACCTGGCTCGAATGTAGGCCTAAATTAGTGCGCAGAAATCACACGAGACCAAATGGAGATAGCGCTCGTGGCTGGCTAAGGGAGGAGCGTAATGAAGGGTCCTGAGGACGACGCCGGCTTGACCGGCAAGGTCGCAATCCTGAGCGGTGGCGGCGCGGCGGGTGAGGGAATCGGCAACGGCCGGGCGGCGGCAATCCTGCTCGCACGCGCGGGTACCAAGGTGCTGGTGGCCGATCTCGACCAAAAACTCGCCGAACGCACGGTCGAGATGATTCAGGCCGAGGGCGGCACGGCGGCGGCACATGCCGGCGACGTCACCAAGGAAACCGAATGTAAGCAATTGGTCGATGCTGTCCTCGACCGCTGGGGCCGGCTCGACTTCCTCGACAACAATGTCGGCATCGGCAGCCGCGGCAACGTCGTCGACCAGAAGCCCGAGGAATATCGGCGCGTAATGCAAGTCAACGTCGAGACCATGTTCCTGCTCTCCAAGCATGCGATCCCGGCCATGATCAAGACCGCCAAGGGAGGCTCGATAGTTAACATCTCGTCGATCTCAGCACTCCGGCCACGCGGGCTCACCACCTACACGACTTCGAAGGCCGCGGTTATTGGACTTTCCCAAGCGATGGCGGTCGATCACGGCCGTGACAACATTCGGGTCAACTGCATCTGCCCCGGTCCGATGTATACGCCCATGGTCTATGCTAGCGGCAACGGCATGAGCGACGCCGCGCGCGCTCAGCGGGTCAAAGCCTCGGTGCTGAAGACCGAAGGTACCGGCTGGGATGTAGGCCAAGCGGTGAAATTCTTACTCAGCAACTACGCCCGTTACATCACCGGTCAGGTGCTGGTGGTCGACGGCGGCGTCACGCTGCAAGGCCCGGAACGCGATTCACAAGATCACTAATCTCGGAAGGTCATGAAATATCCGAGGTCCGCTTCGCGCTAAGAACGGATTCTCCGATCGAATGTCATGGAATGTCGATCGGATAAATGTCTGCTGTCCGCATTATCGACGAAAGGCCCCAGATCAAACCGCAGTGGCATTTCCAAACCTCTGAGCAAACAGGCAATCTGGCGTCAGTTTGGTTAGTAATTTGCTAAAAGGAGCGGCGGGGAATACCCCCGCCGTCCTTCTTGATCTGCGATGTAGCTGAAATCAGCGGAGCAGTTGCAGCACGCTCTGCTGGGACTGGTTGGCCAGCGCCAACGCGGAGACCGCAATCGACTGGCGGGTCGACAGCGCCTGGCTGTTTGCCGCTTCCTCGTTGGTGTCTGCCAGCGTCAGGTTGGACGCACCGGTCTGCAGCACGTTTATCAGACTCTTCGAGAAGTCCTGACGGATCTGTACGATCGAGAGGTTCGAACCCAGAGCTCGACGCTTCGGTGCGCAGCGAGGTACTGGCAGCGCCGAGTGCGGTAATCACCTTGTTCGCAGAGGTGCTGTCCAGGAAGTCCGTACCGGCGGTCAGTGAGTTCAGGCCCAGGCCGGTCGCATCGTAACTCACGCCGGAGATGTTAAGCGTGGACTTGCCGGTTTCGTTGAAGGTCAGCTTGAGAGTGTCGCCGTTCAGCAGGTTGATACCATTGAAGGAAGAGTCCTGCGCAGTCGTCGAGATCTGCGCGATGATGCCATTGTACTGGCTGACCAGGTTGGCGCGAATAGCTTGCGACGAGGCGTCGGCAACCGGCGCGACGGCGCCGGCAGCGGCAGTACGTACCCGTAATGTCAACGGCTGTTGGCGGCGGCAGCGGTGCCCGAGTGGTGACGGTTTGGCTCGCGACGTCGTTTGTCGGAAGTAAACGTAAGGAAGCCTGTCGCAGCTGATCAGGCTCGCCGTACACGTTATGCCAGCGGCCAACAGCGGCGTTGAATGTGATCGATGAGATTAGCGGATGTGGCGCAAGCTGCATGGAAGTGAGCTAGTCGTCACGGCGAACCGGTAGCCGGCGTAAACGTCAATGTATCGCCCTTGACCAGATGTTAGTGCCATCAGCTGTCAGATATCCGCAGCAGAGCCGACGGCGTCGACCGTAGTGTCGACACTCGACTTTGTCGAATACCCAACGGTGGTCTGCAGGACCTGACTGGCGATCGACTTCGCGGTGTCGACCAGCTTCTGCAGCGAGGTGATACCGGTGTTGGCAGCCTGCAGGACCTGCACGCCGTTGCCGATGCCGTCGAGCAGGTTGCTGATGTCGTTGGCGCGGTTGTTAAGGGACTGCGCGGTGAAATAGCTGGTCGGGTTGTCGAGCGCCGAGTTGACCTTGTTGCCCGTCGCGAGGCGGATCTGCGTGGTGGAGAGCAAATCCGCGGTGGACTGAAGTGAGAGCAGGTTCTGACGAACCGATGCCGAAAGAACAATACTGGACATATTTTAAATCCTTCCTGGTTTCATCAAGTCATTCTTGACTGTCCGAAACGCTAGGGAACAGAATCTAACAAATGGTCAAAAACGTGCCTTCCAATTGATCAAGTAGCCCTCACAGAGGCACGTGACTAACGCCGCGTGAAATTTGTTAGTAAACGCCTGATGAACGCTCCCGATGCAGCCGTACACGCTTCCGATCCAGTTTCCGTGATTGGCGGGTAACGTCTCAAACTTCCCACGCGAGGTCGTCGAGACCGCTCTGGCGCATGTCATAGGCGACAAGGCCGAGCAAGCCTACCGCCGCAGCGACGCACTGGAGAAGCGGCGCAAGCTGATGGAGGCATGGGCCGCGTATTGTGAGCCCAAAGGCTCCAGCAACGTCGTGCAGATACGCAGTCGATAGGGTAAGCACGCTAGCTTTCGACATGCTCTGATGATGGCTCGCGTGCGGCTGCACCTACTGGTCCCAGAATACTTGCGAGGTGTTACGAGGGGTGATCCGCCCTCAGCAATTGACCGTTTGTGTTCGTCGAAGCTGCGCCGATGTTCATTGGGTCTATTTTGCTTGTCGTTTTCAAGTCTTGTCAATGAGGGGTGGATAACTTTTTACTATGCGCAAATAAGCTAATTAATCAGGCCGTTACAGCTGTGGAGCACGCAGCAATCATGAAATTCGGCCTGTGAATAGCCGGGACGAAGCTATACGTATCCACCCGCCTCACTGCGAATTGATGGTACATTGCTTCCTGCGATCGAAATCTGGGTGTGCGATTCGAGCTAACGTGGTGACGCCGAATGAGATTGCAGCTGCTTTGGTAACCGGAAAGAACAACGTCCCACACTCCGATCCGCGCCAAAGTGTCCTGATCGGTTGCCACAAATACCGTACGTCACCGCATCGTACTCCAGCGCGTCCGCGCGACTACCGACGGTCTTTCTACGCGCGGTCAGAGTTACTGCACTCGAAAGGAGATGCAATGGAAAGTCTGATTCTAACAATCAACGAAGCTTGCAATCATAGTCGTACAGGAAGAACGGCGCTGTATGCCGCCATCAAGTCCGGACAACTTGCTGCTCGGAAACGAGGTCGTCGTACGATGATACTCGCGAGCGACTTAAGGCAATGGGTCGAATCATTTCCCAGAATGGGATCAAGCACATGACCAATAAAAATACCCTGGCGGAAGCTGTAACTTCCGCCAGAGCGTTTGTCGAGCCTAACCACTGGACAGTAGAAAGGTACAACGATGTCGAGAATATCGCATCATCGAACACATTGCCATGCTGATTTTGCAACGTCACCGCTTGGCCTGTGGGCATCACAGACCGACTTAGGTCAACTCACGCCAGGCGGCAGACACATTCAGAATCGTACCGGACTCCCGGCAGCAATCGCCAACCTCTATGCAGAGATCAACGGCCTCGGTCGGGAGCCATCCCGATGAAGCGAAACGACTCGCGGCAAATCCTAATGGCGATTGCTGACTCAGAAATCGTCACTGGCGGGGCTTCGGCCCCGCCCGCACTCCACCTCCATCCGATATCGCGAACAATCACGGACAGGGTTCTGGCCCGTGTGGAGGGTGGCCATGCCGAAGCGGCCTAGAAGGAACAAGCGGATCGATGCGCCGCATGTGCGGCTCTATAGCTGGCTCCTGAACTCGCCTGCGTATCTTTCCCTCAGTTGCCCAGCGCGGGCGCTGCTTGTCGAAATCACTCGGCTCTACAACGGCAGAAACAATGGCCAGATCGGCTTGTCCGTTCGACGAGCTGCCGAGCGATGCAACGTTGCGCGTGGAACAGCCCAGCGCGCCTTTACCGAACTCCAGGAACGCGGCTTCATCGAACTTGTGACGAAAGGCGCGTTCAGCCGGAAGTCACCCCACGCGAGCGAATGGCGGCTGACGTTCAATACCTGCGACGTGACCGGCGAACTCGCAAGCAAGGCCTTCATGCGATGGGGCCGTGAAAAACAAAACGCGGTATCAAAATATCCCGTCGCGGTATCAAATCAGAGCCACCGCGCTGCATGAAATCACGCGAAAAGAGCCTCACGGTGCCTTCGTTTGATACCGTGAAGGCTGTTTTGGTGGTGGTCGCGGTATCAATCTAGGGCACACATATAGTTTACCATAGGGCTTAAGATGAACACGACTGGAGCATGTGATGGATCTTGAGAAGCAAACTAGGATTATTCCGTCATCCAAAAATTCGGTGGACCAGCCAACCGAAGTATCGCTCTTCGATGCTGTTCGAGAATGGACGGATGCGGAAGGAGCAGATGTTTTTTACATTGAATTAGACGGTAAGCGCCTAACCCCCGAACAGATCCAGGCAATTGCACATTCGGAAGCCTACAAGGACCGACTGTTAGCATTCAATGAAAGGCTCGCTTGAATGCCGCGACCACGCCAACGGGTTTGCTTGCAAGACGGATTGAAACTGAATCTGAACCGGCTTGTTCGAAATGGTTTCGTACAACCCGGTGCGAAATTGGGTGTTCGGGGTATCCAATGGACGCATTCCTATTGGGGCAACGTCAGCACCGGCTTGATTAGCGCTGATATGACCGGCAAGTATGAAGGTTGGTTACGCATACAGCTTGGTAGCCTCGACCAATGGATAACCCTTGTACCGCGCGCCCGACACTTCGGTGGTCGCCAGTGGTACTTTTCCTGTCCCGTCAAGGACCGGCTGGTGTCGGTGCTTTGGAAGCCGAACGGAGCGAACCGGTTTTGCAGTCGGCAGGCTTGGGGCAGGCAGGTCGCCTACCAATCTCAATTCAACGATGCGACGAACCGAGCGCACGCTGGGAAGGTCCGAATCAAGATGCGCCTGATAGGCGACCTCGAGCCGGATGAATGGGATTTGCCGCCAAAGCCGAAATGGATGCGCTGGGCCACCTACAATCGCCAGATCGCGCGATATGACCGCTACGAGCAATATTTGGACTATGGCCTCGCGGAACTTGCCGCAAAGCTCGGAAAGAAGTTCTTCTTATAAATCAATGGACGACTTCAAGTTAGCCAAGAGATTTCGATTCAGGCGTCCGGTAAAGACCGCAACGTGATCTAGGATACGATTGGTACTCTCAACGACTTCTCACATGGCCCCACACTCGTAATGAGTAAGGGCCAAAACGATTTTCGATTTCGTTAGCGGGTTTGGCAAAAAGCCCGAATGGTTTCCGAACTCTTGACTGCCTCGTTTGAGGGGTACTGCGATTTCGCAAACATCGCCAGGGTCGTGTGAAACCCCGCTTTTGCGCGTTTCACCGCGCTTTTTTTAGTATAGGCTCACCAACAACGGTGCGGCGAAGTATCGCGCCGCATTTTCGGGAGGAAAGCATGACTCTATTCAGGTCGACGGCTGCTATCGCTTTGGCACTCGGCGTGACATTTGCAACACCCTCGCTCGCACAGAAGAAATATGACACCGGCGCGAGCGACACGGAGATCAAGGTCGGTCAGACCATTCCTCTCAGCGGACCGGCTTCCGCCTACGGGAGCATCGGCAAGGTGCAGGCCGCCTATATCCGCATGATCAACGAGCAAGGTGGAATCAACGGGCGCAAGATCAATCTCATTCAGTACGACGATGCCTACAGTCCGCCTAAGACGGTCGAGCAGGTACGCAAGCTTGTCGAGAGTGACGAAGTTCTCACCACCTTCCAGATCATTGGCACGCCGCCGAATGCCTCGGTCCAGAAATATCTCAACGATAAGAAAGTGCCGCAGCTTCTGGCCTCGACTGGCGCGACACGCTTCACCGATCCGAAGAATTTCCCGTGGACGATCGCTTTCAACCCTAACTACCAGTCGGAGGCGCATATCTACGCCAAATTCATTCTCGCCAACCATCCGAACGCGAAGATCGGCATTCTCTATCAGAACGACGACCTCGGAAAAGATTACGTCAAGGGGCTGAAGGACGGGCTTGGGGCGAAAGCTTCGAGCATGATCGTCGCCGAGGCGTCCTACGAGTTGTCCGATCCGACCGTAGATTCGCAGATGGTGACGCTGAAAGCTTCCGGCGCCGATCTTTTCTATAATATTACGACGCCGAAATTCGGCGCGCAGGCGATCAAGAAAGCCGCCGAACTCGGCTGGAAGCCCGTCCAGATTCTCGACATCAACGCCACCCCGGTCAGCCAAACGCTGGTCCCGGCCGGCGTTGAAAACGCCAAGGGCATCATCTCGGTCAATTACGGCAAGGACCCGCTTGACCCGCAATGGGCCGACGATGAGGGCATGAAACGTTACAAGGCTTTCATGACGAAATATGCGCCGGCCGAGGACGCCAACAGCGGCATCGCGACTTACGGCTATTCGACCGCGGCGCTGCTTGTCCAAATAATCAGGCAATGCGGCGACAATCTCACGCGCGCAAATATCATGACACAGGCGACAAACATCAAGGGGTACGTCGCAGACCTCGCCTTGCCCGGCATGACGATCTCAACCACACCGGATGATTGGCGCATCAACAAGCAATTCCAGATGATGCAATTCGACGGAGCGCGTTGGGTTCTGTTTGGGCCGATCCTGACGGACGAATACACGACGAACTGAACGATTCGCGCTCGATGCGATCACTTCAATCTCGGGTCCAAGGGCTGATGTGCCGCCGGTAGGTGACATAGCTTGCTTGAAATGAAAGAGGCCGCCAAATGCGGCGGCCTCTGATTTGCGCACCGAGAGGTTTAGGCTCCCTTTTCGCACTTCGTCATGAAACTGGTCTTTGCGGCACCTGAAAGCGGCTTACCATCCTGGCTCACAGCTTTGGTTGCGCAGGTGTCGGCCATGCATTTCTTCATGAATGAGGTCTTGGCCGCACCTGCGAGCGGTTTACCGTCCTTGCCGACAGCTTTGGTCTCGCAAGTCTCCTGTGCGAAGGCGGCACCACCAGCAAATGTCACCAAAAACACGGCTAACATCAATTTCCTGAGCATGGTTCTCTCCTTTGAATGACTCTAGTAGTGATTGAGCATTACTTCACTCGCCGTCCTTTGAAGAAACCGGCGTTGGTCGTGTTTTGCTTGATATTGGCGGTATCGCCCTGCTCCGCAGTGTTGACTTCGCCCTTTCTCTTTGCCGTGTCCTTGTTTACCTCGGCGTGATCACCGGTGCCTTTGTTGCTTCGATTAGCAGGCGGCACGGGCGGCATTTCATTGTGACGTGACATTGTTAGTTCCTCCTCGTGCGAGACTAAGAGGTTCGGAAAGTTTTGGTTCCAAAAGCAAAACCCAGCCGGTATCGAGCCGACTGGGTTGCGCAGAAAAGATGAAGGACGGCGAGGCCGGGAAGGCTCGGTAGCCCCTCAAGGAACTGCACTGGAATTCAAATCCCGGGCGCAAATCTAAGCAAGACCATTTTGTAGGCAGCCGAAGCGATCTGTATGGCCTGTCTAGGTAGGTAATGCACCACAGTCAAACTGACGGGCCGCTGGATGAACACTTGGAGAATCGAGTGCTGACCTTTCCTTCGGTAACCTCGATGGTTGTTGGATCAAAAACTTTCAGAGTGAGAACCTGTCTCTTAGAAAAAGGTCGCCAACGCTCCGTGATCTGAAATCCACCGTCAATTGCACCCTTGATAGATTTGATTTTTCTTTCGGCAAGATATTCTCCTCGCACTTCAAATCGCTTGTCCTCCGAAAAGATCATCACCGTGGGGAAGGGCTGAGTTAAGACGGCATCGACACCGAGTTCTTTGAGAAGCAAACACGCCCCGGCCGTCGAACCAGGAAAACGAGCGTCTATTGCGACCCACACGCCGCTGATCGGATAGGTCTGTGCCGAAGCTGCAAAAGAAAACAACGAAATGGCAGTGGCAATCCAAAGCCGGTTTATGAAACCGGATCGCATCGAAACTATGAAAGGAGGCACGTGGATCATAAGGGCTGCCCGCCTTGGATCGACCAACGTATGATATCACCGCTCCGAAACATTTTCCGTCGACAGAACAAAGTGTGGAAGTAAGTTTATCTCAGGAGATTTGAATGAAAAAAGTAGTTCTTGCACTCATGCTCATGACGTCGCCAGCTGTTGCCCAGATACCGAATCTTGCGCCAGCGCCCCCGGTCGATAGGGTCGGGGACCCCGTGAAGTGTTTGCCGATCGGGAAGACTGCGAAAGGTGATTTGGTGTACTCGTTGGACTGCCGGGACATTCCAGCTTCTACAAGCGGTGGCGAGCCGCAAGTTGCACCAACGCCACCAGCAACTGTCCTACCCAAAGCACCGGAAAGTAAATAGAGACCTGTTGCGCTCCAACCTGACCGTTGAGCAGAAGGCACGCTTCAACACGCTGCAGCAGGTCGCGGGACAGTAAGCGGGACGCCGCTATATAATGCACTCTCCCAATTTCAATCCGTTTGGGGACTAATTTGGGGACTGCGTGGAAATTTAAAAGAAATTATGATTACAAAACAATGATTTAACAGAGATTACTGGCGGAGAGAGTGGGATTCGAACCCACGGTACGGTTTCCCGCACACACGCTTTCCAAGCGTGCGCCTTAAGCCACTCGGCCATCTCTCCGGATGCCACTCTCTTGAAGGGGCATGACGACTTTTGCAAGTGAGCGCGGCCGTTATCGCAGAGATTTCTTCAAATAACTGAATAGGCTGAATAATTTCGGCATTTTCATCGGTGTCAGGCTCTCGGATTTTCGGGCCGAAAAACCTAAAACAGATTACAAGATACGATTGACTGGCGTGACGATCCAACCAGGAGAACGACATGACCATCGGTCGGGCGCTTTTATTCGCAGCCGGCATGTCCGCGATTGCCGCTACGGGAGCCGGGCCCGCGCTGGCGCAAGCCTGCACCCGCGAGGGCGCGGACGTGACCTGCGATGATGGCCGGCGGGGTTTGCTGTCGGGAGACGCCATCATCTGGCCCGACGGCACGCGATCGAGCCTCTCGCCGCATCCGAGCGTCATCATCGGCAACAAATCGTCCGTAAGAGTGGGAGCGGGCGTATTCGTCGGCCAAGGCAAAGGCGTCGTGCCACTGGATGATCCAAACGCGCCGAACAAGACGCGTTGTGCCATCCTCGATGGCGCATCGTATTGCTACTAGTCTAGTGGTACCGCGCTCCGTTGGCGGAACGACGCGGCCATAATTCCGGCGGCTCCGCCGTCGGCTGTTCTGCCGCGCGCCTGCCGATCCGCGTCTCCTGCAGAGCGTCGACGAAATCGGAAAACCAATGTTGTATCGTGCGGGCGCGCAGTTTCGCCATCATCGCTTCCCAGCGCATGCGCCGCTCGGTCAAAGGCATCGAGAGCGCGGTCGCGATTGTCCGCGCCATGCCGTCGATATCATGGGGATTTACCAACAGCGCCGTGTCCAGTTCTTTCGCCGCGCCGGCAAATTTCGACAGTACCAGCACACCGGGATCGGCGGGGTTTTGTGCCGCGACATATTCCTTGGCGACGAGGTTCATGCCGTCATGTAGCGGCGTCACCACGCCGACCTGGGCTGTGCGATAAAGCCCCGCCAGCACGGTCTGGCTGAAACCCTTGTTGAGATAGCGGATGGGGGTCCAGTCTACTTCGCCGTGGCGGCCATTGACATCGCTTACCAGCTTCGCAAGTTCACTCTGCAGATTGCCATAGGCCTCGATCGCGCCCCGCGACGGCGTTGCGATCTGCAGCAAGGATGCGGTCCGCTCAAGCGCCGGCCGCAAGGTCCACATCCGGTCGAATGCGTTGATGCGGTTGATCAGTCCCTTGGAATAGTCCAGCCGATCGACGCCGATCGCCAGTTTCTCGCCGTTCAGACTTCGCCTCAGCCGCGACACATCAGGATGGGAAACGGCCTTGGCGGCTTGCTGGGCGAAGTTATCCGGGTCGATGCCGATTGGAAATACCGCGATGCGCGAAGTGCCGTATCGCGATGTTACAATGCCATCATGAACATCGAGACCCAGATTCGACTGCACATAAGAAAGGAAACTTTCGCAATCGTCCTGGGTCTGGAAACCGATCAAATCGTAGGCCAGCATCGCCTCGATCAGTTCGCGATGGTGTGGCACACCTTCGATGACAGCGCGCGCCGGCCAAGGCGTATGCAGGAAAAATCCGATCGGCTGCGTCACGCCGAGATCGCGTAATTCCGCACCCAGCGCCAGGAAATGATAATCCTGAATCCAGAACACCGTTTCCGGTTTTCGGAATCGCAACAGCGCTCGCGCCATGAAGGCATTCACTTCGCGATAGGAGAGATAATCTTCCTGCGAGGCGCTGATCAGGTCTGTCCGGGAATGAAGCGCCGGCCACAACGCCGAATTCGCGAAGCCTTCGTAATATCCGCCGTAATGCGCGGCCGGCAGATCCAGCATGGCCAGCGCACCCGCGCCGAGGGCTTCGATTTCTGCGAACGGTTCTCTCAGGGCGCCGTCGCGGACACGGCCGCTGGAACCGACCCAAATCGCGCCGGATTTCTCTACCACCGGCAGCAAAGCGGCTGCGAGCCCCCCCGTCATGGGTTCATTGGCTTTGCCGCGCGCAACGCGATTTGAAACGACGACGAGGTTCACAGGGTCCCCTCCTGATATACCGCTCGCGAGTTAACAGTCATTCATCAATATGGTTCCCGGTCACCCTTTCAACGAAATGAAACCAAATTCAGGCGGCGCGGCGGCGGAACTCGACCGGTTCGCTGCAAAGAAAAATTGCAAGAGGTTGCCGTATGCACGTGAAATCGGTTCCGAATTCCTCACTTGAAGAGAAGTCAGTTCCAATTACCTCCCCGCCGCAGCCTTATCCTCGACGAGACGGGCGAGCCATTCACGCACGTCGCGAGGTTCGTCGAAATGGTTGGCCACGCCCTGCGCGCGTCTGCCGACGGAAAAGGCGAGGCCGTTGAAATCAGGCATGATCGCAAACACGCTCTCGTCGGTGACATCGTCGCCGATAAAGATTGGACGGCGGCCCCTGAAAGGTTGGTGGGTCATCAGTTCCACGACACCCGATGCCTTGTTAAAGCCGGAATGCTTGATCTCGCAGACGCATTTTCCCGGCAGAACTTCGATCGGCGCGTTCGGCAGGTCGGCCCGGATCAAGGACACCGCCTCATAAATCGCCTTCTCCGCATGCGGCGCCAGCCGGTAATGAAGCGCCAGCGAATAGCCTTTGTCCTCCAGCAGAATGCCGGGGCTGAGTTTGGCGATGGCCGCCAAACGCCGCTTCAATTCCTTTTCCATCGGCGGGGCATGGGTGGCGACGGCCTCACTATCCCCGGAGATTCGCATTTCCGCACCGTGACCGCCGACCGCCGGAAATTGTTCCGGGGCAAAGATCAGGTCGATATCGTTCAGCGACCGCCCGCTGACGAGTGCAAGCGCTCCCGAGGTTTTTAAAAGCAGGCGGTTGAGGGTTATCGCCAGACCCGGCGGCACCCATACCTCGCGCGGCGTCGGCGCCAGATCGAGCAGCGTACCGTCAATATCGAGCAGAATCGCGCATTCATCCAACTGCCGCGCAAGCTCGCTCGCCGCCAGGTTCGGCGGTACCTTCCCGGACGATGGAATGTCTTGTCGCAACGGCGCCTCGGCCAGGTATTGATCGACTAAGTCCTGGTTCATTTCATTCTACTCCACAAAAGCCAGCGGCCGTGCAACCGATTCCAGCGCCCGACGCTCGGCCGCAATGCAGTACCGCCACGCGATAACAGCCGCCGCCACCATCAACCCCGACCCGAGCAGATAGCCTGCGAAAACACTGTTGCGCGACCCGGTATCGATCAGCGCGCCGAACAGTGCAGGGCCGGCAACGCCGCCAATTCCCGTTCCCACCGCATAAAACACCGCGATCGCCAGCGCACGGACCTCCAGCGGGAAGGTTTCACTGACGGTGAGATAGGCAGCGCTTGCGGCAGGTGAAGCAAAAAAGAAAATGACCATCCAGGCGATGGTCTGGGTCTGCGCGCTCAACACGCCGATCGCGAACAGATAGCCGGAAAGCGCGAGCAGTAAGCCCGAAGCCCCATAGGTGAACGTTATCATGGTGCGACGGCCCAGCGTGTCGAACCACCGGCCAAGCAGCACGGGCCCAAGGAAATTGCCGGCCGCGAAAGGCAGGATGTACCATCCGATCTGGTTCGACGCGATCCCGTAGAAATCGGTCAGTACCAGCGCAAAGGTGAAGAAGATTGCGTTGTAGAAGAACGCCTGCGCAATCATCAGCGTCAATCCGACCAGCGAACGCCGGCGATAGAGGAAGAACAGCGTGCGGGCTACTTCGCGCAGCGGCGTGTGATTGCGCATTCTCAGTCTGATTTTCGGCCAGTCATGCTGACGCTGTTCTTGCACGCGCCCGATGGCTGATCGTTCGATATCGTCCACTATGGCGTGGGCGCGATCGGGATGGCCGTGAATCATCAGCCAGCGCGGACTCTCCGGGATCCACATCCGCATCACAAACACGACGAGGCCGAGGCAAGCGCCAGTGAGATACGCCAGCCGCCAGCCCAGATCGGGGCCGAACAAGGCCGGATCGAGCAGAACGATGGCGCTGACCGCGCCCATCGCCGCGCCAATCCAGAAGCTGCCGTTGATCACAAGATCGGTCCATCCGCGATAGCGCGCCGGCACCAACTCCTGAATCGTCGAATTGATCGCGGTGTATTCGCCGCCGATGCCGGCGCCCGTGAGAAATCGGAACAAAGCGTAGCTCGCAACGCTCCAGGACAGCGCCGTCGCGGCGGTAGCGGCAAGATAGAGCGCCAGCGTGATGAAAAACAGTTTCTTGCGCCCGATCCGGTCGGTAAGCCAGCCGAACCCGAGCGCGCCGAGCACGGCGCCCGCGAGATAGGCGCTGTTGGAAAATCCGACGTCGAGGTTGGTGAAATTGAGCGTCGGGCTTTCCTTCAGAGCTCCGGACAGTGCGCCGGCCAGCGTGACCTCAAGTCCATCCAGAATCCAGGTAATGCCGAGAGCGAGCACGACGCGGGTGTGAAAACCGCTCCATCGCAGACTGTCGAGACGAAAGGGAATGCTGGTTTCGATGATGCCATCAACGCTCGCTCGCGCAGGCCTCGTTTTTACCGTCGAAAGAATTGTCGCATCGCTGAGGTCGGCCATGCCGCGTTGCTCCAGTGCTTGCCGCCTTACAAACTCCAGGGAGACGGGAGAGCTGCGATTCCATGGCGATTAGCGCTGCGATTGCAGCAAAATCCGGGTAAGAGCGATGCAGGAACACCCCGGGGAGGTGACGTCCAAGGTTCCGCGACAGCGATGACCCTTTCTGGCGGTCACGCCCGGTCAACGCCTTTGGGACCCCTGGAGTTCCCGCATTGCGGCAAATGAACCGATTCAGCGCGCCAAACATCGAGCGGGAGCGGCAATTTCAGCATGACGAATGGTTATTTCGGCGAAGGAATCGGTGCGGCAATTGCCGTCTTGCATCAGATTTGAAACGTGCCGGAAGACTGCCTCATCCGCTTTCGCGGATGATGACGTCATCCAAATCCCAGGCTCTAGGCCGCGCGGGCCTCGGGAGCCTCGGGCGGCGCTAATAGCTGCCACCCCGGGGCCAGTTGCAGCTTCGGTTCGGTCAGTGTCTGCAGCTTCTCGAGCGTCATGCCCGGAATCATCTCGATCACGAACAGGCCCTGCGGCATCACATCGATCACCGCAAGGTTAGTGTAAATGCGCTTGACACAGCCGGCTGCGGTGAGCGGATAGGTGCAGGCCTTCAGGATCCTCGGCTCGCCCTTTTTGCTGGTGTGCTCCATGATGACGCGGATCGCCTTGGCCCCGACCGCCAGATCCATGGCCCCGCCGACGCCGGGTGGGAATGCCGGGTCCTCGGTGGTCCAGTTTGCAAGATCGCCCTTTTCGGATACCTCGAAGGCGCCGAGCAGACTGACGTCAAGATGGCCGCCACGGATCATCAGGAACGCGTCGGCGTGATGAACGAAGCAGCCACCGGGGACCAGCGTCGTCAGGTTCTTGCCGGCATCGACCATATAGGGGTCTTCCATGCCGGGTTCGGGCTTTGGACCCATGCCCAGGATGCCGTTCTCGCTGTGAAAGATCACTTCGCGTCCTGGCGGCACAAAGCTCGCCGCCAAGGTCGGAATACCGATGCCGAGATTGACGTAGTCGCCTTCCAGCAAATCCTGCGCGGCACGCCACGCCATCTGCTCGCGTGTCAACGGGATCATGCATTTGCTCCAACAACGACGACGCGGTCGACGAAAATGCCCGGTGTAACAACCGCTTCGGGATCCATTTCGCCGAGTTCCACCATCTTGTCTACCTCGACGACGGTCAAATCAGCGGCCATCGCCATGACGGGGTTGAAATTCCGCGCTGACTTTATGTAGGTGAGGTTGCCCCAACGGTCGGCCTTGTTGGCCTTGATCAGCGCGACATCGCCTTTCAGCGGCTTCTCGAATACATGCAAGCGGCCGTCGATTTCGCGCGTTTCCTTGCCCTCAGCCAATTTTGTCCCCGCTGAAACCGGCGAGAAAAATCCGCCAAGACCCGCCGCATGGCAACGCATGCGCTCGCTGATGGTGCCTTGCGGGAGCAATTCCAGCTCAAGGCTCTTGGCCCGGTAGGCGTTGAGAAAGGCGCTGTAGTCGCCGGAACGCGGATAGGAGCAGATCACCTTGCGCACGCGGCCGGAATTAATCAGCCGCGCCAGTCCGTAGTCGCCATTGCCGGAGTTATTGGCGACGATGGTCAACTCCCCCGCGCCCTGTTCGTGAAGGGCATCGAGCAGATTGTCGGCAACGCCCACGGCGCCAAACCCGGCCACCAGGACGGTCGAACCGTCGCGAACCCCGGCCACCGCCTCGGCGGTTGTCTTCACACGCTTGTCGATCACTCAAGAAGTCCCTTCGAACGGCATTGTCGTTTGGAGTCCGTGGCTTACGCCTGGAACGAATTCCGCCGGAATAGACCATCAACCCCTGCCCCGATAAAGGGCAAATTGATTGAGTTGACCGCAAGGAGCGCAGCAGAGGTCTGCGCCAGGCGACCGGAATGTTGGCAGGCGTCGGAGATGATGACTTTACAATGACTTCGGTGATGAAATTTCCTAGTTGCAAAGTCCGGCTCCCGTGCCTCTAATTGGAACAATCAAAAAAGCATCGGGAGGTATCACGCGTGTCTACAGTCAAATTGACAGTGAACGGCAAGGCAGTTTCGGCCGACGTCGAGGACCGGACCCTGCTTGTCCATCTCCTACGCGATCATCTGAACCTGACCGGCACCCATGTCGGCTGCGATACCAGCCAGTGCGGCGCCTGCGTCGTCCATATCGACGGCCGGGCAGTCAAATCGTGCACCGTGCTGGTCGGACAGGCCAATGGTGCCAGCGTAACCACCATCGAGGGCATCTCCAAGGGGGACGAACTGCACCCGATGCAATCGGCGTTCCGCGACAATCACGGGCTGCAATGCGGTTACTGTACGCCGGGCATGATCATGTCGGCGATCGATATCGTCAACCGCCACGGCGGCAAGCTCGACGAAGACACGGTCCGGCACGAGCTTGAGGGCAATATCTGTCGCTGCACCGGCTACCACAATATCGTCAAATCGGTGCTCGACGCCGCCGGACGCATGAAGGTTGCGCAGGCGGCGGAATAATCAGCCTAACTCTGATCTGCAAGGTCGGAACTTTCGAAATTCAAAAACCGGCTGCGACCTGCGCTTCCAAGTCTTAGCGTAGGTGATGCGGTCCGACAGGGAGAGATGCGATGGGTGTTGAGGGCATTGGCGCAAGCGTGGTGCGCAAGGAAGACCGGCGTTTCATCACAGGCCGGGGCCGCTACGTCGACGACATCAAGCTGCAGGGCATGACTTTTGCCCATTTCATCCGCAGCCCGCACGCCCACGCCAAGGTGAAGGGCATCGACTCCTCGGCGGCGATGAAAATGCCCGGCGTGGTCGCTGTGCTGACCGGACAGCAGATCGTCGACGACAAGGTCGGCAATCTGATTTGCGGCTGGGCGATTACATCCAAGGACGGCACCCCGATGAAGATGGGCGCGTGGCCGGCGATGGCGCCGGAAACGGTACGCTTCGTCGGGCAGGCGGTGGCGGTGGTGATCGCCGAGACCAAGAACCAGGCGCGCGATGCAGCGGAAGCCGTCGCCGTCAATTACGAAGTGCTCCCGGCCGCGGCCGATATTCGCGCGGCGATCAAACCGGGCGCGCCGCAATTGCATCCGGAAGCACCCGGCAACCTAATCTACGACTGGGCCATCGGCGACGAGGCCGCTGTCAAGGAGGCCTTCGGCAAGGCCGCCAATGTGGTGTCGCTCGAACTCACCAATAACCGGCTGGTGCCGAATGCGATGGAGCCGCGCGCGGCGATCGCGGAATACAACGACGCCGAAGAGCATTTCACGCTGTACACGACATCGCAGAACCCGCATGTCGCGCGCCTCGTATTGTCGGCGTTCTATAACATCGCGCAGGAGCACAAGCTGCGGGTGATAGCGCCTGATGTCGGCGGCGGTTTCGGCTCGAAGATCTACATCTATCCGGAAGAGATGGTGGCGCTTTGGGCCTCCAAGAAGGTACGGCGCCCGGTAAAGTGGACCGGCGATCGCAGCGAAGCCTTCCTTACCGATGCGCACGGCCGTGACCATATCTCGAAGGCGGAAATGGCGTTCGACAAGGACAATAAAATCCTGGCCTTGCGGGTAACGACCCACGCCAATCTCGGCGCCTACATGTCGCTGTTCTCGTCGGCGGTCCCGACCTATCTCTACGCGACGCTGTTGTCGGGCCAGTACAACATCCCGGCGATCCGTGCCGAGGTATTGACCGTTTATACCAATACCGCGCCGGTCGATGCCTATCGCGGCGCGGGCCGCCCCGAAGCGAGCTTTCTGCTCGAACGCCTGATGGAAACCGCGGCGCGGCAACTGAAGGTCGATCCGGCGGAATTGCGCCGCAAGAACTTCATCACCAGCTTCCCGCACCAGACGCCTGTAATCATGGCCTATGACATCGGCGATTTCGGCGCATCGCTCGACTCCGCGTTGAAGGCGATTGATTACGCCGGCTTCCCTGCGCGCAAGGAGAAGGCCAAGAAGGAAGGAAAGCTCCGCGGCATCGGCTTCTCCTGCTACATCGAGGCATGCGGCATCGCGCCCTCGAAAGCGGTCGGCAGCCTGGGAGCTGGCGTCGGCCTGTGGGAATCCGCTGAAGTACGCGTAAATCCGGTCGGCACCATCGAAATCCTCACCGGTTCGCACAGCCATGGTCAGGGCCACGAGACTACCTTCGCGCAATTGATTGCTGAACGCCTCGGCGTTCCGATTAGCCAGGTGCAGATTGTCCACGGCGACACCGACAAGGTGCAATTTGGCATGGGCACTTACGGCTCGCGTTCAATCGCGGTCGGCGGTACCGCCATCATCAAGGCGATGGAGAAGGTCGAGGCCAAGGCCAAGAAGATCGCGTCGCATCTGCTGGAAGCATCCGAGGGCGACATCGTCATCGAGAATGGCGAGTTCAAAGTCACCGGCACTGACAAGTCGATCGCGCTGCCGATGGTCGCGCTTGCGGCCTACACCGCGCACAATCTCCCCGACGGCATGGAGCCCGGGCTGAAGGAGACTGCCTTCTACGACCCAACCAACTTCACCTTCCCTGCAGGCGCCTACATCTGCGAGCTCGAAGTCGATTCCGGCACCGGCAAGACCAGCTTCGTAAATTTCGTCGCCGCCGACGATTTCGGCCGGCTGATCAACCCGATGATCGTCGAGGGCCAGGTTCACGGCGGGCTCGCCCAGGGCATCGGCCAGGCACTGCTCGAAGGCGCGGTCTACGACCCCAGCGGCCAGCTCCTGACCGCGTCCTTCATGGACTACACCATGCCGCGCGCCGACGATCTGCCGTCGTTCAAATTAAACCACACTACGACACTGTGTCCGGGCAATCCGCTCGGCGTCAAAGGTTGCGGCGAGGCCGGCGCGATCGGCGCATCCGCCGCCGTCATCAACGCCATTACGGATGCGATCGGCAGCAACAAGCTTGAGATGCCCGCGACGCCCGACCGGGTGTGGCACGCCATTCATGGCAACGCGTAAGAGGGAATCGAGACATGTACGAAACAATTTATCATCGCCCCTCCTCCGTCGACGAAGCCGCGGCGCTTTTCGCCAAGGGGTCGGAAGCGAAATATCTCGCCGGCGGCCACACTTTGATCCCCGTCATGAAGCAGCGGCTTGCCTCGCCGTCCGACGTGATCGATCTCGGAAAGATCAAGGAGCTTGTCGGCGTCGAAGCTTCGGGCGACACGCTGATCATCAAGGCGGCGACAACCCATTATGATGTGGCCGCGAGTGGACCAGCGCAAAAGGCAATTCCCGCGCTCGCCCATCTCGCCTCTTTGATCGGTGACCCGGCCGTGCGTCATCGCGGCACCATCGGCGGCTCGATCGCCAACAACGATCCGGCGGCGGATTATCCGGCGGCGCTGCTAGCGCTCGGCGCAACTGTGAAGACCAACAAACGTTCGATATCAGCGGATGATTTCTTCAAGGGCCTGTTCTCGACCGCACTGGCGGACGGCGAGATCATCACACAGGTGTCGTTCCCTGTTCCGGCCAAGGCAGGGTATTCCAAGTTCCCTCATCCGGCGTCGCGCTTCGCCCTGACCGGCGTGTTTGTGGTCAAGACCAAGGCGGGCGACGTCCGCGTCGCCGCCACCGGCGCTTCACAAAATGGCGTCATGCGGGTACCGGCCATCGAAGCGGCGTTGAAGGCCAACTGGTCGGCAGGCGCCCTCGACAGCATCAAAATTTCCGCGGGCGGGTTGATGAGCGACATTCACGGCTCGTCGGATTATCGCGCCAACCTGATCAGGGTGATGGCGCAGCGCGCGGTCACTGCTGCCGGCTGATTGCACCTTCGGCCATTCAAGGAAGCGGCGCGCTGCGATGCGCGCCGCTTTGCGCATTTAGCCATATTCGGGTCAAAAGGCGCTTGCCACGCTCCCCGCCAGGTTAGACAATTTGACCGACAAATAGAGTTCGGGAGCGCCTATGAAATTCGGCATTTTCTACGAGCATCAGCTGCCGCGGCCATGGAACGAGGGCGACGAGCACAGGCTGTTTCAGGAGGCGCTCGACCAGGTCGAGCTCGCGGACAAACTCGGCATCGACTATGCCTGGGAAGTCGAGCACCATTTTCTTGAGGAATATTCGCACTCCTCGGCGCCCGAGATATTCCTCGCGGCATGCTCGCAGCGCACCAGGAAGATCCGTCTCGGCCACGGCATTTGCCTGATGCCGCCGAAATACAATCATCCGGCGCGGGTCGCAGAACGCATCGCCACGCTCGATCTCGTCTCCAACGGCCGCGTTGAATTCGGTACCGGTGAAAGCGCGTCGCTGATGGAGCTGGGCGGCTTCAATGTCGGCTTCGATCCGGTCGAGAAGCGTCGAATGTGGACCGAGGGCGTCGAGCAATGCACCAACATGATGGTGATGGACCCCTACCCCGGCTTCAAGGGCGAGTTCTTCGAGATGCCGTGCCGCAACGTGGTGCCGAAACCGGTGCAGAAGCCGCATCCGCCGCTCTGGGTCGCCTGTTCCAACCGCGAGACCATCAAGTTGGCGGCGCGCTACGGCATCGGCGCACTGACCTTCGCCTTCGTCGATCCCCGCGAGGCCCGGCAATGGGTCGATGACTACTACCGCATCTTCAAGGAGGAATGCGTGCCGATCGGCCACGCGGTCAATCCCAACGTCGCCATGGTGACCGGCTTCTCGGTACACGCGGATGAAATGGAATCGCGCCGCCGTGGCGAAGACGGCTTGCGCTTTTTCCGCTACGGCCTTGCCCATCATTATATCTTCGGCGAGCACAAGCCGGGACGCACCGATATCTGGGCCAATTTCGAAAAGGCCCGGCATGCATTGCCGCCGGCCGGCGCCGATCACGGCATCGGCACGCCGGATCAGTTGCGGACGCATTTGCGGCACTTTGAGGAATCAGGCGTCGACCAGACCGTCTTCATTCAGCAAGGCGGACGCAACAAGCACAAGGATATCTGCGAAGCGCTCGAGCTGTTCGCTCGGGACGTGATGCCCGAATTCAAGGCGCGCGAAATCGTGCGGGAAAAGCAGAAACGGGAAGAGCTCGCGCCTTACATCGAGAAGGCGATGGCGCGCAAACAGGCTGTCAAGCCGATGCGCGACGAGGAGATTCCGGTCTATGTCGCGCTCGGCCGCAAGGTCGCTGAAGAAGGTACCGGCACCGAGCGCCAGAAGCAGAACGCCAAACTGTGGGCCGATGCCGCCAAGGTAACCCTGAGCGATCCGCTGCGGCATAATCCCAAGGCTTCCGTGGAGTAAGGCGCCTTTTTGAAACAATAAGAACTGGATTTTGACGTGACCGATACGATGACCACCGCGGCTTCCGACACTCAATCCTCAACGCAACGTGCCGGCGGACCGCTCACCGGCGTTCGCATCGTCGAATTTGCCGGCATCGGACCTGGCCCCTTTGCGTGCATGATGCTTGCCGACATGGGCGCGGAGGTGGTCACGCTCGATCGCGTCGGCGCCAGGAAGAATCTGAAATCGGTGGCGGGGCGCGGACGAAGGGTCGTGGAGCTCGACCTGAAGGACAAGGCCGCGATCGCACAGGTGCTCGACCTGCTGGCCAATGCCGATGCGCTGATCGAGGGCTTTCGTCCCGGGGTGATGGAACGGCTCGGGCTCGGGCCCGATGTGGTGCAGGCGCGCAATCCGCGCCTCGTCTATGGCCGCATGACCGGATGGGGTCAGGAAGGCCCGCTTGCGCAAGCTGCCGGCCACGACATCAACTACATCTCGGTCACCGGCGCGCTCGCGGCAATCGGCACCAAGGAAAAGCCGGTGCCTCCGCTCAACCTGGTCGGCGATTTCGGCGGCGGCGCGCTCTACCTCGTGGTCGGCGTGCTTGCCGCACTGCTGGAAGCGAGAAAATCAGGCAAGGGGCAGGTGGTGGACGCTGCGATGTGCGACGGCGCGGCCTCGCTGATGTCGATGTTCTTTGACATGACGGCCGCGGGCCGGTGGACCGAAGGGCGCGACAGCAATTTCCTCGACGGCGGCGCGCACTTCTATGGCGTCTATGAATGCGCCTGCGGCGGATTTGTTTCGATCGGCTCGATCGAACCGCAATTCTACGCGCTGCTGCGCCAGCACGCGGGCCTTTCCGGCGCCGACTTCGATGCGCAGATGGACCGCAAGGCGTGGCCCGCGTTGAAGCAGAAACTCGCCAAGGTATTCAAGACCAAGACCCGCGAGGAGTGGTGCAAGATCATGGAAGGCACCGACATCTGCTTTGCGCCGATCCTGACCATGGCGGAAGCGCCCAAACATCCCCACATGGCGGCGCGAAAGATTTTTGTCGAGCGCCACGGCGTCACCCAGCCCGCACCCGCGCCGCGTTTTTCGCGTACGCCTTCAGCCATCCGCGAGGCCGCGACGGCCGATATCGCAAGCCTGACGAGCGAGTGGAAGCGCGGGAAGTAGCCTCCTTGTCGTCGTCCCTGCGAAAGCAGGGCGTGACCGGTGATGTTGCCTTAGAAGGCTTGCGGCTCCAGCTTCGCGCAACACGGACGTCTATGGCGATGGGTTCCGGCTCGCCCGTCATCGAGCGCGCATTCGCGCGATCCGTTGGCTTGGCCGGGACGACATGGTGTCTTGTCGAATTCTCTACGCCGCGCCCTTCAACGTCAGCACGCCCCGGCGTATCTGGTCTTCCTCGATCGATTCGAACAGCGCCTTGAAATTGCCTTCGCCGAATCCGTCGTCACCCTTGCGCTGGATAAACTCGAAGAAGATCGGCCCGATGGCGTTGGCGGAAAATATCTGCAACAGAACCTTGGTATGGCCGCCTTCGACCACGCCCTCGCCGTCAATCAGGATACCATCTCGCTTGAGCCGCGCGACCTCCTCACCATGATCAGGCAGACGCGCGTCGATCCTCTCGAAGTAGGTCTCGGGCGGCGGCGGCATGAACGGCAGACCGTCCGCGAGCAGGGTCTCGACGGTGCTGTAGATATCCCTGGCACCGCAGGCGATGTGCTGGATTCCCTCGCCGCGATAGACGCTGAGATATTCCTCGATCTGGCCGGATTGGCCCGCGTCCTCGTTGATCGGAATCCGGATCTTTCCGTCGGGGCTGGTCAGCGCCCGCGAGAACAGACCGGAGGCACGGCCTTCGATATCGAAAAATCGAATCTGCCGAAAGTTGAACAGCTTTTCGTAAAAGCCGGTCCAGACGTCCATGCGGCCGCGATGAACGTTGTGGGTGAGATGATCGATGTAGAATAGCCCAACGCCTTCCGGCCGCGGGTTTCTTGCACCCAGCCATTCGAACTCGTCGTCGTAGGCCGAACCCTTCGCGCCGTAGCGATCGACGAAATACAACAGGCTGCCGCCGATGCCTTTGATGGCGGGAACATCGAGCGTCTTCCGCGCGGAGCTAATGTCGGCGGGCTCCGCGCCGAGCGACAGCGCACGTTGATAGGCCTGCTTCGCATCGACGACGCGGAATGCCATTGACGGCGCGCACGGCCCATGCGCGGCGACGAAGCCGAAGCCGTGGGTATCAGGTGCTTCGTTGACGAGATAGTTGATGTCGCCCTGGCGATAAACCATGATCTTCTTGGTCCTGTGGCGCGCGACCGGCGCATAACCCATCAGCTTGAACAGCGCGTGGAGCTTTTCGGGTTGCGGATGCGCGTATTCCACAAACTCAAATCCATCGGTGCCCATCGGATTGTCAGCGCTGATTGCGGCTGCCGGCGCGTCGTGCGGAAATGGGCCCATGGCTGATCTGGTCTCCCTGAGTGCAGGCAGGGATAATCCGTCGCCACGGGCGCAATGTGCATGCAAATGTCGGACGCTTGGGCTATAGTATGCACAATTCGTGCACAATTGGGGTATTTATTGCATGATATCGGTTGACGCCTTCGACCTCAAGATATTGAGCGCGCTGCAGGATGACGGCCGCCTGACCAACCAGCAATTGGCTGATATCGCCGGCCTGTCGGCGTCGCAATGCTCCCGGCGGCGCATGCGGCTCGAGGAAGACAAGGTGATTTCGGGCTATCACGCCGACCTTGCGAGCGAAGCGCTTGGCTTCAACGTCATCGCATTCATTCATATTACGCTGGCGACCCACTCGCCCGACAACGCCAAGCGGTTTCGCGCGCTGGTCAATCGCGTCGGCGATATCCAGGAAGCCTATTCACTCACGGGCGACGCCGATTATCTGTTGAAGGCTGTGCTGCGCGACCTGAAAAGCCTATCTGATATCGTGAACAACGTGCTGATGCCGCACCAGAGCGTGGCGCATGTGCGCTCGTCGATCGTGCTCGATCGGCTGAAAGAAAGCTCCAGGCTGCCGCTCAAGGAGTTGTCGCGCTAGCGTCTTCCGCCATGACTGCATTCGAGGGATATTCGTCCTTCGCCTCTCACCTCTGATTTGCAATGATCCTCCCCCATTCAACCTGAGGAATCGACCATGGCGCTGCAACTCAGACCGAACTGCGAATATTGCGACAAGGATCTTTCGCCGCGCTCGTTGGAGGCGCGCATCTGCAGCTTTGAATGCACGTTCTGCGCGGATTGCGTCGAGAACAAGCTCCACAATGTGTGCCCGAACTGCGGCGGCGGGTTCGTCCCGCGGCCGATCAGGCCGGCAAAGGAATGGCGGCCCGGCGTATCGGTCGAAAAACACCCGCCGTCGAACAAGCGGGTTCGCTTGTCGTTTAGTCTTGACGAGATCGCCGCACACTCGGCCCGCATCAAAAGTATACCGCCTGAGGAACGCTGACGCGTTGGCTTATGTCGCCGGAAGGATCGTTCCTTCAACTTCGCCAAAGCCGACGCGATAGCCGTCGCCCTGGCACCATCCGCGCATGACAAGCGAATCGCCGTCTTCGAGAAATGTCCGCCTTGTGTCGCTCGCCAGTTCGATCGGCTCGGTGCCGTTCCAGCTGATTTCAAGCAGGCTGCCGCGCTGATGCTTCTCAGGGCCGCTGATGGTGCCGGAACCCAGCAGATCGCCGACATTCATGGCGCAGCCTGACGAGGCGTGATGCACCAGTTGCTGCACCGACGACCAGTACATGTATTTGAAATTAGTGCGGCAAATATTCGCGGCCTCATTCATTTGCGCAGCACGCAAGCCGACATCGAGATGCAGATCGTAATTGTTCGGCTGCTTTTGCTGCAAATACGGCAGCGGCGTCGGATCCTGTACCGGACCGTGAACCCTGAACGGTTCCAGCGCCTCGCGCGTGACAATCCACGGACTGATCGACGTCGCGAAGGCCTTGGCCTGGAACGGCCCTAGCGGCACATATTCCCATTGCTGGATGTCGCGCGCGCTCCAGTCGTTCAGAAGCGTAAAGCCGAAGATCATGTCCTCGGCCTGCCTTTCGCTAAGCATCTCGCCCATCGGCGACGGCTGCCCGATCACCACGCCCATCTCCAGTTCGAAGTCGAGCCGCTTGCAGGGGCCGAAGCTCGGCAGCTCCACGGACGGCGGTTTCAACTGGCCGCGCGGCCGCCGCACCCTGGTGCCGCCGACCACGACGGTGGACGCGCGCCCGTTGTAACCGATCGGCATGTGCAGCCAGTTCGGCTGCAACGCGTTGTCCTTGCCACGAAACATGACGCCGACATTGGTGGCGTGCTCCTTCGACGAATAAAAGTCGGTATAACCCGCGACCGTGATCGGCAAATGCAATTTTGCATTCGACATCGGCACCAGCGCGCGTTCACGCAGAGTTGGGTTGTCGCGCAGTTCGGGCTGGTCATGGCGCAGCAGCTCACTGATCCTCGCGCGCGTACGCGACCACACTTTCGGACCGAGCGACATAAAGGGATTCAGCATTGGCGCCGCAAAGACACCGAGTTCACCGACATCCAGCCGGCCATCCTGTTCGAGCTCCCAAAGATCGAGTACGTAGTTGCCGATCGCCACACCAACGCGAGGGGCTAATCCGTCTTTTGCCGAAAATACGCCGTACGGCAGATTTTGAATCGGAAAGTCCGACAAGGCATCGACGCCGATGAAGGAGCGAAGTTTTGGATCGTTGGGGTGCATTGTTACTCCTGGCTTCGCCCTTACTTCCCCTCTCCCTTTGCGGAAAGAGGAAGGAGTCACGGCTTGTTCGGGTCGAACCGCTTTTCAAGTCCGTTCCAGCAATCCGCGTAGTCTTCCTGCAGCGTTGAGGATTTTGCCGCATGCGTTGTGATGCGCTGCGGATATCGCGTCTCGAACATGAAGGCCATGGTGCCCGTCAGCTTGACCGGCTTTAGATCGGAATTGCTGGCGTGATCGAAGGCCTCGCGGTCCGGGCCATGCGGCAGCATCATGTTGTGCAGGCTGATGCCGCCGGGCGTGAAGCCTTGCGGCTTGGCGTCGTAGACGCCGTAGATCAGCCCCATGAACTCCGACATGATGTTCATGTGGTACCAGGGCGGACGGAAGGTGTTTTCCGCCACCATCCAGCGCTCGGGAAAGATCACGAAATCGATATTGGCGGTGCCCGGAGTTTCGGAAGGCGCCGTCAACACGGTGAAAATCGAGGGATCGGGATGGTCGAAGCCGATGGCGCCGATCGGCGAGAATGTCCGGAGGTCATATTTGTACGGCGCGTAGTTGCCGTGCCATGCCACCACATCGACGGGCGAGTGCGGCAGTCTGGTCACGAACAGCTGTCCGCCCCATTTCACGAACAATTCGCTCGGCGTGTCCTTGTCTTCATAGGCCGCGACCGGAGTGAGGAAATCGCGCGCATTGGCCAGACAATTGGCGCCGATCGGACCGCGCTCCGGCAGCGTGAAAGCGCCGCCGTAATTCTCGCAGAGATAGCCGCGCGCCGGACCCGACGGAATTTCGAGGCGGAATTTCACGCCGCGCGGAATCACGACGATCTCGGCGGGCTCGGCATCGATCCGGCCGAACTCGGTGACGAAACGCAGATTACCCTGCTGCAGCACGAACATCATCTCGCCATCGGCATTATAGAAATGCTGATCGACCATCGATTTGGTGATGAGGTAGACATGCGCGGCCATGCCGGCCTGGGTATTGACGTCGCCCGCCGTGGTCATGGTCTGCACGCCCTGCAGGAACGTCATGTCCGCCTTCGGGATCGGCGCCGGGTCCCAGCGCAATTGCGAGACCGTGATCTCCTGCTCGTGGCACGGCGCGGTGCGCCACAAGCCGATGTCTACCTTGGCGAAGCGGCCGGAATGCTTCACCGAAGGCCGGATGCGATAAAGCCATGAGCGCTCGTTGCTGCCGCGCGGCGCCGTGAATGGCGAACCCGACAGCTGTTCGGCGTAAAGCCCATAGGCGCAACGCTGCGGCGAATTGCGCCCGATCGGCAGCGCACCGGGCAACGCCTCGGTCTCGAAGCTGTTGCCGAAGCCCGACATATAGCCCGGCGTGACGTTGACGGGGCTGCGGCTGATCACGTCAGGCGAAGTATTGATGTTCATATCATCCTCCTTGCAAGCTGGCCCACATTTCCAGGTCGCGTTCGGCGGTCCAGATCACGGGGTCGTCGATCCCTGAGGCTTCGTCGAACGCGCGCGAGACATTGAACGGCAGGCAGTGTTCGTAAATCGCGAAGCTCGAAAATTTCGGATCCATCACCTCGCGGGTCGCCGCCATCGTCTCTTTGAGATTGCGGGCCTTGGCGACCGCGGTTTCCGCGGCGCCATAGAGCGAGGTGACAAAATCGCGCGTCATGGCGATGGCGTCGCGCCCTGTCGCAATGCCTTTGAGGGCGTCGCCGCGCCCCGGCGCGATCGCCTTGGGATTAAAGGCGCGAATTTCGTTCAGCGTCGCCGGCCACTCGCGCAAATGCGCGTCGCCGCAATAGCAGGCCGAATGATATTCGATCAGGTCGCCGGAAAACATCACCTGCGCATCAGGCACCCACGCCACTATGTCGCCGGAGGTATGCCCCGCGCCAAGCTGCATCAGCCGTACTTCACGTTTGCCAAGATAGATCGACATATCGCCTTCGAATGTCAGCGTCGGCCAGGTCAGGCCCGGGATGCTCTGGGCATCCTGGAACAGGCGCGGGAAGCGGCCGTATTCGGAATCCCAATCCTGCTGGCCGCGCTCTTCGACCAGCCGGTAGGTTTCCTGGGACGCGATCACCGCTTGCGCCTTGTAGGCGGACGCGCCAAGCACGCGCACCGCGTGATAATGCGACAGAACCACGTATTTGATCGGCTTGTCGGTGACGCTACGCACCCGCTCGATGACCTTGTTCGCCATTGCCGGCGTGGCCTGCGCGTCGAACACGATGCAGCCGTCATCGCCGACGATGACAGCGGAATTGGGATCGCCCTCGGCGGTGAAGGCATAGAGATCGGTTCCGATCTCGGAGAAGGTAACTTTCTTCTCCGCCATGTCGGTCGTGGACGCGAAACCCCTGGACATCGATTCAATTCCCTCTGCGCTTATTGCTGCTGCTGCTGTTGTTGGCTGGCATCCACCATTCGCCGCCGGGCCAGCGCGATCGCCTCGCGCAGCACGTCGATATCGCCGATATGATTGGCGAGGATCAGAACCAGCGCCGCATCGAGATCGGCGCTCTGCTCGTCACTCATGCCGCGATGCGCCTCCACGATCGCGCGGAATGCGTCATCAGGCTTGGCAAAGTTGGATCTGGTAGACAATGCCATTGGGGACCTCAATTGATACCGGCCGCGCGCGCGACCGCGGCGTCGAGTGCGGCGCGTGTCGGGCGCCGGAACCGTGCGGCGACATAGCCGTCAGGGCGCAGCAAATAGGCAGTGCCGGGTTCCGCATCGTAGCGTGCGCCAACCAGGCCCGCGGAATTGGAATAACCGTTATTGCCGCCGATACGGATCACGCCGACGCCGACAGGGGGGTCGACCGCAACGCCGTTGGCAAAATCAAGCAGCGTGAACCTTTTTCCCGCCTTGATAAAGGCGTCGCTCAGAAACGTGGAACCGCCCGCTATCGGCGCATCGGGCATGGAAGCGCCCGGCCGCGGGCCGCCACGCCACGCATCGCAATCGGCGGTCGAAAGCGGGGAGTCATAGATCGAGGGAACCGAGAGCCGTCCGCCATTGACCATGCGCTTGCCGAATTCCGTTTCCCGGGCCAGCGACAGCACCGCCCTTCGCAACCGCGCCTCCTGCCGGGAGACCGGCGCCATGAAATCGGTCGAGCGGGTCGATTCCCGGATGTTCTCGTCGGCCGCAGCGCTGCGTTCAGTGTGATAGCTCTCGAGCAGAGCTTGCGGTGATGTCTTCCTCAGCACGCGGTCAAGCTTCCACGCGAGGTTCTCCGCGTCCTCCAGACCCGAATTGGCGCCCCTCGCGCCGAACGGCGAGACCTGATGCGCGGCATCGCCGGCAAAGACCACGCGGCCGTGGATGAATTTCTCCATCCGGCGGCACTGGAACTTGTAAAGCGAGATCCACTCGAACTCGAACTTGTCGTGCCCGAGCATGCGCGCGATCCGTGGCCGCACGTTCTCCGGCCGCTTCTCGGCCGCAGGATCCGCATCCGGGCTCAGTTGCAGATCGATCCGCCAGATGTCGTCCGGCTGCTTGTGCAACAGCGCGGACCGCCCGGCATGAAATGGAGGATCGAACCAGAACCAGCGCTCGGTGGGAAATTCCGCCATCATCTTGACGTCGGCTATCAGGAATTGATCTTCGAACGCCTGACCTGAGAATTCCGCGCCCACCATTTGTCGTAACGACGATCGGGCGCCGTCGCAGGCGACGACATAGTTCGCGTGAATCCGATAAAGGCCGTCTGGCGTCTCGATCATCAGCACCACGTGGTCGTTGCGCTGTTCCAACCCGACTACATTGTTACGCCAGCGCAAGTCGATCGCAGGAAGATCCTGTACGCGATCCACCAGATAGGCTTCCGCATAGAATTGCTGGAGATTGATGAAAGCGGGTCGCTTGTGGCCCTCCTCGGGCAGCAGATTAAATTGATAAAGCTGCGACGCACCGTGGAAAATCTTGCCGACGCTCCATACCACCCCCTTGTCGACCATGCGGCCGCCGACGCCGAGCCGGTCCCAGTACTCAAGGGAGCGCTTGGAGAAACAGATCGCGCGAGACCCCTCGCCGATCCGGTCGGCATCATCGAGCAACACGACGGACTGGCCGCGCTGCGCCAGATCGATCGCGAGCGACAGCCCGACCGGTCCGGCGCCGACCACCACGACGGGATGTTCGGCAGCATCCGCGCCAGTCCGATCCTGATCGGCGTGACGGCGATAGCCGAACTGGGTTTTGGACTGCGCCATGCGCTCAACCTTGCTCTGGCCAAGGGACGTGCCCCGGCTTAAGATAGTCGCACCTGCAACTATCTAAACGCCTCGAACGTTTCGGCGTCAACTCCCGTTGGAGCGGCTTTTTGGCCACACTCGATCTGTTCAGATTTGTGCCCTTCCGGCTGAACCGGCTGGCGGCCGAAGTCAGCGCGGCGCTGTCGAGCGAATATCAGCAACGCTACCGGCTGGATATTCCGGAATGGCGGGTGCTTGCGACGCTCGGCTTCCGCAACGATGCGTGCAGCGCGCAATACATCGCTCATTGCACCCGAACGCATAAATCCACCATCAGCCGCGCGGTCACGGCGCTGATGAAGCGTCAACTCGTGGAACGCGTCGAAAATGAAGACGACCGCCGCGAGTTCCAGTTGCGCATGACGCGGAAGGGAAAAATGCTGTACGAGGAACTGATCCCGCGCTTGCGGCGCAGGGAGCAGGAAATTCTGTCCTGCCTATCCGCGCAGGAACGAAAGGATTTTGCGCTGATGCTCGGCAAGATCGAGAAAACTCTCGATCTTGTGCAAACCAGCAAGGAGGCGAGCAGGGCGGGTGGATATTAGCCTGGTGGGGCGTGCGCCAGCGCGAGCCCGCAATGACGGTCAGGCCTTATCGATATGTTTCGCGATCACCGGGAAATAAGCGCCGCCCGAACCGGCCTCGATGGCTTCCTGCAAAACCTTGCCGATCAGTTCGGCGCCGCGGATTTTTATTCCCACGTCCGCAGCCAGTTCCAGCGCATAGGACAGGTCTTTCAAGGCGTATTCGGTTGAAAACGCGCGTTCGGGAAAGTTGCCCGGCACGATCGCCTTCATGCCGTGATTGCGCAGCGCGAAGCTGTCGGCCGAGCCTTTCGACAGCGTATCGAGCAAGAGCGCCGGATCGACACCGTTGCGTCTTGCGACGGCGACCGCCTCGGCAAGCGCGTTGACGGTCTGAAACAGCACCATGTTGTTAAGGATTTTGGTCACCTGGCCGGCGCCGGCACCCCCGCAGCGCGTGACGTCGGTAGCAAAGCAGCGGATCAGGGGCTCGATGGCGGCAAATAGCTCAGGCGACGCGCCGACCATCACACTCAGCGTACCATCCTGTGCGGCCTGTCGCGTGCGCGCGATCGGGGCGTCGGCCCATGACGCGCCCTTCGCCTGCAACTGCCTGGCGAAATCGCAGGTCAGATTAACCGACGAAGTTCCGAGATCAACGACGACCTGCCCTTTTCGGATATTCTTCAGGATGCCGTCGCCTTCGAACACCGCGCGCACGTGCCTCGCGCCGGGAAGACACAGGAACACGATTTCACTGTTGCCGATGACCTCGGCGACAGTGTCGGCCGCTGTGGCGCCTTCAGCCGATAGCCGCGCCAGCGGTTCCAGCGACAGGTCGAACGCAATCACGCCGGCGCCGCTCTTCTTCACAAGGTTGCGGCAGATGGGCTCACCCATCACACCCAGGCCGATGAAGCCGATGGTCTCGTATTGCGGCATCGTTCCGTCCGTTTCCGCGCTATTTCAAGAACGAGCGGGATGGTTGCAGATGCAACGAATAGGCATCGACCTTGTCGCTGGCGCGCGGATAGATCTCTGTTACGATCGGATCGTGCCCGGGAATGATGCGGTCGGGATGCCCGGCCAGGCGCTCGACGATCTCCCAGCCCTGGCACATGTCGCCGATGTTGTAGACGATTGGAAATGGACTGCGGCGGTGCAGATTGCCGTAGTAATGAGCGGCGTCGGAAGCCAGCACCACCGGCCCGCGCGCCGTCTCGACCCGCACCACCTGGAGGCCATCGGAATGACCGCCGACCCGGTGCAGCGTCACGCCCGGCGCGACCTCGCCGTCGCCTGAGTGAAAGGTAACTCGCTCGCTGAAGACGTGGCGGACCATCAGCGTGACATGCTCGACCGAAAAAGGATGACGCAGCGCCCCAAAGCACATGCAGCGCCCGGTGGCGTAGCTCATCTCGCGGTCCTGGAGATGAAAGCGCGCATTGGGAAAGAGATCGAGATTGCCGGCGTGATCGTAATGCAGATGGGTGACGACGACATCCTTGATTGCATCGGAGCGCACGCCAAAGCGCGCCAGCGCATCGACCGGATTAAGCGTCAGCTTGCGATTTCGTAGCTGCGCTTCCGCCGCGTTGAAACCGGTATCGACCAGTATTTCGCGGCCGCCGCCCCGGATCAGCCAGACGAAGTAATCGAGGTCCGCGGCCGCGGTCTCGTGGGGATCCGGCAGGAGATAATTCATGTGGGGCGTGCGCGGCGACATCGTCGCATAGCGGAGAGCGTAAATTTCGTAGGCGTTTCCCATCGTTTCCATTTCTCTTAAGTCGGCGGATCGCAGCAGCAAGCCACCGTCATCTGCAAAGGTCAAACCTGGCTGCTTTTGCCGGACGCGATCATCTCGAACCAAGGCGCTCCGGCAGAGAGCCTTACCGACAGGACTGCCTGCTTTGCGCGGTTATTCAATGTGAGATACGTCACGTAAGATTTAAAAGTATTACCGCGATTTATTGACGCGATCGAAGGCTTCGCGACGGTTGACAGGGCCTGCGAGGCCGGTTTGATAATGCGGTTTGCGTAGAGTAAGGTCGCCGAGGCGCAAGCTGGAATCGGCGCCCTTTTTGCTGGACCGCCGTAGCTATGACAATTCGCCTCGCGTTGCTTGTGGCCTTGATCTTGTCGATCGCGCCGATCGTACCGTCGATCGCCGCGGACAATCGCGCCGACCGGTTTGCGCTGGTCATCGGAAACGCAAAATATCCCGATGCCGAATCGCCTCTCAAAGAGCCCATCAACGACGCCCGCGACGTCGCCGATGAACTCAAGCGTGACGGCTTCAACGTCGAGGTCGGAGAAAACCTGACTGGCGACGCGATGCGCCGCGCCTTCGATCGCCTCTACGGACGGATCAAGCCGGGCTCGGTCGTGCTGGTTTTCTTTAGCGGATTTGGCGTCCAGTCCAGCCGCCAAAGCTACATGATCCCGGTCGACGCGCAGATCTGGACCGAACCGGACGTTCGCCGTGACGGCTTCAGCCTCGAGACGGTTTTGGGGGAAATCAACGCCCGCGGCGCCGGCGTAAAGATCGCGCTGATTGACGCCTCCAGGCGCAATCCGTTCGAGCGCCGGTTCCGCAGTTTTTCCGCTGGCCTGGCCCCGGTGATTGCCCCGAACGGAACGCTGGTGATGTATTCGGCAGCGCTCAGCTCGGTCATCTCTGACAATGGCGGCGATCACAGCCTGTTCGTGCAGGAGCTGCTCAAGGAAATTCGCGTCCCCGACCTGATGGCCGAAGAAACGCTCAATCGAACCCGCGTCGGCGTCACTCGCGCATCTCGCAGCGAGCAGGTGCCGTGGATCTCGTCCTCGCTGGCCGAGGACTTTTCGTTCATCCCCGGTTCGGGTGCGCGACCGCCCAGCGCTCCGCCCGGCCCGATGGCAACGCTTCCCCAACCAGCCCCCAACCCGCTGCCCCCGCCGCCGCGCAACGACCCATTGCCGCCAAAGATCGAAATTCTCCCCCCTGTCGACAAGCCGGTGGAAAAGAGTGAGGGAACGCAGGCGGTAGCGCTTGCCGATGACCCGACCATCAAGAGCCTGACCGCCAAGCTCGCCGACAATCCCGACGACCAGAGCGCGCTCTATCGGCGCGGCCAGGTCTATGCCAGCAAGGGGGCCTATAACCTTGCCATCAAGGACTTCGACGATTCGATAAGACTGAACCCGAAGGACGTTGAAGCCCTTAACAACCGCTGCTGGGCGCGTACCGTCATAGGCGACCTGCAGGCCGCATTGAAGGATTGCAACGAGGCGCTTCGGCTGCGCCCGAACTTTGTCGATGCCCTGGACAGCCGTGGCCTGGTTAACCTGAAGAGCGGGCAGGCGAAAAACGCCGTTGCCGATTTCGATGCCGCGCTCAGGATCAATCCGAGACTGACGTCGTCCCTGTACGGGCGCGGCCTCGCGAAGCAGCGCAGCGGCTCGATTTCGGAGGGCGATTTGGATATATCCAATGCGAAAGCCATGGATCCGAATATTGTTAAGGAATTTGCAGGTTACGGGGTACGCTGACGGTAATTTGAGTTGAGATCGGCGCTTCCTCGAACCCCGGGGCCGGCGCCTGAGACAAACGAATAGCCGCGACCGAATTGCCGGTGACTGGCGGCTTGTTTGCAGACTATTGGGATCGCGCGGGGCAACGCAGGAGGGACTGGCAATGTCGAAACCGTCTGGAAGGCGAAATCTTACCGCGATCCTTTCGATCATGACGATTGGAGCTGCGCTTTCCTTCAGCGTGGCAAGGGCCGCCGCCGCCGATGATGTAACCGAGGATCAAATCGTCCGGGCGCTCGCTCCGGCCAAGAAACCCCTGACCAGGGGCCTGTCGTCAGGTCCTCAGGCCGATCCGGCGGCCGTCGCCGCGGAGGGGCGTTTTGTCCAGACCATTCGTAACCGGACCACCCGCTCGCTGTCCGTCAGCGAGCGCGAAGAAATTGCCACGATCGCCAAGGACAAGCCGAATATCGATCTGGAAATTACCTTCGATTACAATTCAGCCGATATCAGTGCGAAGTCACAGCCCTCGGTTCAGGCCCTGGGGCGAGCGCTTACCAACCCTGACCTCAAAGGCTCGACCTTCATCGTCGCTGGTCATACCGACGCCGCCGGTGGCGAGGCCTATAATCAGGACCTCTCCGAGCGGCGCGCGGACTCGATCAAGCGATATCTGGTCGATAAATTCGGCATTTCCGGCACCGACCTCGTGACTGTCGGCTACGGCAAGACCAAGCTCAAGGATCCGAATAACCCGATGGCGGAGGTAAACCGCCGCGTGCAGGTCGTGAACATGGCGAACAAGACCACCGCGTCCAAGTGAACGGGTCGTGGCGCTGAGTAAAGTTTTGCGTCTACAATGCGTCCCGCAGGTCTGCGGGACGCTTTTCTCGTCGATGCGAGGAGCGAAGCGACGAAGCGATCCAGCATCTCCGGTATTCATCCTCCGGATCGCTGCCTCGCGGAGCCTGTCATCGAACGGCTTGCGCCGACCCGTCGGCTCACAATGACGGTCTTACGTTCCCCCGCGACTTTAGGTCTGGATTGATTCGGCGATGATGCTCTCTGAATATTTTAAACCTGCGATAGCCGTGGTCGCCGTGATTGCTCTCGGAGGTGGATGGTATTGGTTTGAGCATCGTCCCCGGGCGGAGGACAAGGACACGCCGAGCAACGCCCTGGTTATTGTCACGAAATCCACCAATGCTTGTTTCTCCGACATGGTGCGGGTCACTGGATTTATCGTGCCGCGCCGGGAAGCGGTGGTCGGGGTCGATCAGGAAGGATCCAAGGTTACCGATATCATGGTCCGTGAGGGCGACTTGGTGACCGAAAATCAGGAACTGGCACGGCTTACGCCGCCACCGGCGCAACCTGGAGGCCAAGGCGGTAGCACAAGGCCGTCCGCACCGGTGTCGTTGCGCGCCCCGGCTGCCGGACTGGTCACCGAGGTCAAGACCATCGTCGGCGCGCCGGCCTCGCCACAGGCCGGGCCAATGTTTCGAATTTCCGTCAACAACGAAATCGAGCTGGATGCGGAGGTGCCGAGCGTCCACGTGATGAAACTCAATCCCGGAGCGACAGTGCGAATAAGCCGGGATAATGCGCCTGATCTCGTTGGCCGCGTCAGGCTGGTTTCACCGCAAATCGATCGCACCACCCAACTCGGCCACGTCCGGATATCGCTTACCAACAACCCTTCGCTCAAGGTCGGCATGTTTGCCCGCGCCAATATCGACGCAAAGCGCAGTTGCGGTGTGGCCATTCCCAATACCGCCATTGACCATCTCACCGTCCAGGTGGTCAAAGGGAATACGGTTGAGACGCGAAGGGTTCGGGTCGGGCTGGTATCCGACACGAGCACGGAAATCCTTGAGGGCCTCGACGTAGGCGAAATAGTCGTGGCCGACGCCGGCAGTTCGCTGCATGACGGCGACCAGATCAAGACCATGTTCGCCGAGGAACTCGATCGAACGCGGGTACGCTGATGGCTCTTAATATCTCGGCGTGGTCGATCCGAAACCCGCTTCCTTCAATCGTATTTTCGATCATCCTCCTGGTGCTCGGCTGGGTCAGCTTTACCAAGCTCGCGGTGACGCGCCTGCCCAGCGCCGATATCCCGGTGATCTCGGTCGCGGTATCGCAATTCGGCGCGGCCCCGGCGGAGCTGGAATCGCAGGTCACCAAAACGATCGAAGACGGCGTATCGGGCGTCGAGGGCGTGCGGCACATTTCATCGTCGATCACCGACGGGCTGTCGCTGACGACGATCCAGTTCGCCCTGGAGACCAACACCGATCGCGCCCTGAACGACGTCAAGGACGCCGTCACGCGCGTCCGCGCAAACCTGCCGCAAAACGTCAACGAGCCGCTGATCCAGCGGGTCGACGTGATCGGCCTGCCGATCGTCACCTACGCGGCGATCTCGCCCGGCAAGACGCCCGAACAACTGTCCTACTTCGTCGACGACGTCGTCAAACGCGCGCTGCAGGGCGTGCGCAACGTCGCCCAGGTCGAGCGTATCGGCGGTGTCGAGCGTGAAATCCTGGTGTCGCTCGATCCCGACCGGCTGCAGGCCGCTGGCCTCACCGCCGTCAACGTCAGTCAAAGCCTCCGCGGCACCAATGTCGACCTTGCCGGCGGGCGGGCCGAGATCGGAAAGAACGATCAGGCCATTCGTACGCTTGCCGGTGCCAAGACCCTTAATGATCTGGCCGGGACGATGATTCCGCTGTTCGGCGGCGGCGAAGTTCGTCTCGACGACCTCGGGACCGTTACGGACACCATCGCCGACCGCAGGACCTTCGCCCGCTTCAATGGCGAACCGGTGGTGGCGCTCGGCATCAAACGCTCGAAGGGCGCCAGCGACGTGGTCGTCGCCGCGGCCGTGCAAAAGCGAATCGATGCGCTGAAGATTGCCTATCCCGATGTCGACCTGAAGCTGATCGACACGTCGGTTGAATTCACCAAGGGCAATTATGAGGCCGCGATCTCGACGCTGTTCGAAGGCGCCATTCTCGCCGTCATTATCGTGCTTTTGTTCTTGCGCGATATCAGGGCGACCATCATCGCCGCGATCTCGCTGCCGCTGTCGATCTTCCCGGCGTTCTGGGCGATGGACATTCTCGGATTCTCGCTGAACCTCGTCAGCTTTCTCGCCATCACGCTTTCAACCGGTATTCTGGTCGATGATGCCATCGTCGAGATCGAGAACATCGTCCGCCACATGCGCATGGGCAAGTCGCCCTACCGCGCCGCGCTGGAGGCCGCCGACGAAATCGGACTAGCCGTTATCGCAATCAGCCTGACCATTATTGCGATCTTCGCGCCTGCGAGCTTCATGTCCGGCATCGCCGGTCAATTCTTCAAGCAATTCGGCATCACCGTTTCGGTGCAGGTGTTCTTCTCGCTGCTGGCCGCGCGGTTCGTCACGCCGGTGCTCGCCGCCTACTTCCTCAAGGATCATCCGCATGACGACCCTCCGCCGGGGCGCGTGCTGCAAACCTATACCAGACTGGTCACGTGGTCGGTCCGGCACTACTTCATCACCGTCTTGATCGGCTTCGGAATCTTCGCAGCATCGATCTGGAGTATCACGTTGTTGCCGCAAGGCTTCCTGCCGGCGCAGGACACCGCGCGCTCGCTCCTGGCGATGGAGCTTCCCCCCGGCGCGCAGCTCGCATTCACCGAAAAGACGACCGAGGAAATTGTCGCGCGCTTGCGCAAACGGCCAGAGGTCAGGAGCGTGTTCGTCGACGGCGGGCGCGTACCACCCGGAACGTTTGAGGTGCGCCGCGCCGCGCTGATCATCAACTACACGCCGAAGACCGAACGCAAAATCACTCAGCGCGAGCTCGAACTTGAGATCAGCAAGGAACTCGAAAACGTTCCTGACATCCGGTTCTGGTTCCTCGACGAAAACGGCCTGCGCGCGATCTCGCTTGTCGTCACCGGAGCGGACAGCAATATCGTCGCCAATGTTGCCAGCGAACTGGCGACCCAGATGAAGCGAATTCCGCTGATTGCCAACGTGATTTCTGAGACCTCGCTTGACCGGCCCGAACTTCGCATCCAGCCGCGGGCAGATCTGGCGGCGCGGCTCGGCGTCTCCACCGAAAGCCTGTCGCAAACAATCCGCGTGGCCACGATCGGCGACGTCGGTCCGGCGCTGGCGAAGTTCGACGCCGGCGAACGGCAGGTGCCGATCCGTGTTCAGCTCGAGGACGCCGCGCGCGGCGATCTTGCCCTGCTCCAGCAGTTGCGGGTGCCTCTGGGACAACACGGAGAACGCGGCGGCGTGCCGCTATCGGTTGTCGCCGACATCAGGCTCGATCAGGGGCCGACCAGCATCAACCGCTACGACCGGGAGCGTCAGGCCACCGTGGCGGCCGATCTCGTAGGCTCCGCGGCGCTCGGCGACGCTACCAAGAAGATCTACGACCTGCCGGTCATGAAAAGCCTTCCGAAAGGTGTGAGGGTGAGCCCGTCGGGCGATGCCGAAAGCCTGAACGAACTGTCGCAAGGATTCGCCACCGCCATTACGGCCGGCCTGATGATGGTCTACGCGGTATTGGTGCTGCTGTTCGGAACGTTCCTGCAACCGATCACCATACTGTTCTCGCTGCCGCTCTCGATCGGCGGCGCGATCTTCGCACTGCTGGTAACCGGCAAGCAGCTGACGACGCCGGTGTGGATCGGCATCCTGATGCTGATGGGCATCGTGACCAAGAACGCGATCATGCTGGTGGAATTTGCGGTCGAGTCGATGCGCGAAGGCAAACCGCGGGAAGAGGCGATCATCGACGCCGGCATGAAGCGCGCGCGCCCCATCGTCATGACCACGATCGCGATGGCGGCCGGCATGACGCCATCGGCGCTGGCGTTCGGCGCCGGCGGCGAATTCCGCTCGCCGATGGCGCTGGCGGTGATCGGCGGCCTGTTGTTCTCCACCGTGCTGTCGCTGGTGTTCGTGCCGGCGATGTTCATGATGATGGACGACATAGGAACGCTCTCGTGGCGCTTCGGCAAGAAACTGCTCGCCTCAAGCGGCGAGAACGAGCACCCGCCGGCGGATCATAAACCACCGCCGACGATCGTACGTTCGCCTGCTGCGGAGTAGCGGGCGAACTTTTTCATGCCGACCGATGAAGCCGCGTCGGGATGGGGGCGGTTAGCCCCTGGGTCCCGGCCCGTTATTCGTTGCGCGCCACCGCGGTCAGCTTGGTCATGTTCCGAAGCAGAATGCGGCCGCGCTGCAGATCCAGAATGCCTTCCTTGCGCCAAAGCTGCAGTTGGCGGTTGACGCTTTCGCGCGCGGCGCCGACGAAGACGCCCAGCTGCTCCTGCGAGATATGCACCTCGGATCCGAAATCGGATGCCAGCGCGCAGAGCCGGCGCGCCAGGCGAACCGGCAGCGGCTGCAGCATCGATTCTTCCATCCGCTCGCTTTGCCAACGAATCCGCTGGCACAAAAGCTGGATGATCTTGATCGCGACACGGGGTTCGCGCTCGAGATGCGCAAGAAAGTCCTCGCGCCGCAAAACGAACAATTCGGTCGGCTCGCCCGCCGTCGCGTCCGCCGTGCGGCTCTGGCCGTCGAGCACCGCGACCTCGCCAAACAGGTCACCGGGGCCCATGAAATTCAGCGTCAGGCGGCTGCCGTCGGAGGCGCCGGTTTCAATACGGATTTGTCCACGGCGGACCCCGAACAAGGCATCGCCGGGATCACCCTTCTGGAACAGCATCTCACCCACCGCGAGATTCCCGGTGTGGCAAAGGCTCGAGATTCGCTGCAATTCGTCGGTCCCCAAGTCCGCGAACATTGGATTCATCTTCAGAATGACCGCAAATTCGGCCTGTTTACTCATTTCCAACGCCTTCTAGATCCCGCCAAAATGGGGGTAAAAAGCCTGCTTCCTTCGAAGTGTGTCATAAGTCACATACCTTTACAGCACCTTCGGATTATTTTTGAGGTCTTTTGAGCCGTTTCCACGTTCCGGGATATGCTCGAGGGAAAAGGCCATGCGCCTGGGTTGGCCAAAGCTGGATTCGATGCCGTTTGCCCGGGTTGGAATGTCGTTATGAGAGCATTGAAAATCGCAGGCGCGGCGATCGCAGCCCTGTTCGCCGTCCTCGCGCTGCTTCTGATTGTCGGGATTCCCTCAGGTTTCCTGACCTCGGAGATACAGGCCCGGGTCGAACGCGAAACCGGATATCGAATGACGATCGCAGGCTCCACCAAAATCGGGGTGTGGCCGTCGCTGAACGTGACATTAAACGATGTCACGCTGCGGGATCCGAGAGACCGCGACGACAGCAATCGCATCACGGTCGGCAGGGTCCAGGCTGACGTGACGCTCGCGAGCGTATGGGCGGGTCGCCCGCAAATTTCCGAACTCTCGATCGTCCGCCCGGTTCTGCACGTGCCGCTGCTGCGCGAACGCAGCGGCGCGCCCGGTCCATCCGCCAGACAGGCGACGTCCTCCAGCGGGCCGGCGGCTGACGCTCCGACCATCGAGCGCGTGACGGTTACCGACGGCGCAGTGGCATTTTCCAATCTGCGGGACCGCGTGGAAAATCGCATCGACGGCATCAACGCCGACATCCTGATCGGCGCCGATCGAAAGGTCAAGATCACGGGCAGCGCGCGAGCAGGCGAGCGTCCGATCAAATTCGAGATCAAGGCGACGGCGCCGGCCCCGCCGATCGAGCGGCAGAACATCCCGGTCGAACTCGCGCTCGACATGCCCGGCTTCCTGCAAGCTCCGCTATCGGGCAAGGCTGAAGTCCGGCTCAACGGCCCGATTGTCATGATCAACGGCCTGACCGGAACGCTCGGCGACGGGGCATTCAATGGATGGGCGTCGATCGATGCCGCGAGCAAGCCGCTGGTCAAGCTGGACCTCGACTTCCAGCGGCTTGACATCGCTGTCTCCAGGCCGCGCGCCGAATCCGGTTCGCAGGCTTCACAACCCTGGAGCAACGCGTCGATCGACTTCAACGGATTGAATTATGTCGACGCCCAGGTCAGGGTTTCCGCCGCCGCGATCAACATCGGCGATGCGCATCTCGCGCCGGCCGCGATCGATGCGGCACTCGCCAGCGGCGTCCTCAAGGCCAGATTTTCGAATCTCGGAGCCTTTGAGGGCCAGGCCAGCGGCGAACTCACCATCGATGCGTCAAG
The DNA here is from genome assembly GCA_963732455.1 of uncultured Alphaproteobacteria bacterium. Lineage (GTDB taxonomy): Bacteria > Pseudomonadota > Alphaproteobacteria > Rhizobiales > Xanthobacteraceae > Bradyrhizobium. The sequence goes on from CAVSZM010000008.1 coordinate 340,324, forward strand.
GGGCGAACCCGGTTACGCACTGAGCAGCGATCTCGTCGGCGTGCGCGCGCTGCCGCTGCTCCGGAGCGTCGCCGACTTCGACAAGCTCGACGGCAAGATGCAGGCGAAAATCAGCGTGCGTTCCGCGGGCGCAAGCCCGCGCGCCATCATGTCGAACCTCGGCGGAACGGTGTTCGCCAATTTCCAGGACGGCGCCATTCGCGGCCTCAACGTCGCCCAGATGATCCGCTCGCTGACATCGAGCACGCTGTCGGGGTGGCAGGAAGGCAAGGAGCAAACCACCGACCTCACGCAGCTCAGCGCGTCATTCCGCATCGAAAAGGGTCAGGCGACCAGCAACGATCTCAATCTGGTCGGCCCGCTGGTGCGGATGACCGGAGCGGGCACGGTTGACCTCGGCACCAAGACACTGGCGTTTCGGGTCGAGCCGAAGCTTGTGATGACGACCGAGGGCCAGGGCCGGGCTCCCGACCCGGTCGGGCTCGGAATACCCGTCGTGATCGACGGTCCATGGGCCGAGCCGCGCATCTATCCCGATATGGCCGGCATTCTCGACAATCCCGATGCGGCCTATGCCAAGCTCAAGGAGATGGGCAAGGGCCTGTTCGGGCCTGGCGGCGGCGGATTGGGCGGCTTGTTCGGAGGCGGATCGGCCGGCGGCGGTGGATCGTCCGATCAGCTTGGCAGCAAGCTCGGCGAAACCCTGGGCAACCTGTTGCAACAGGGCCTTGGCCACGGCCGCAGCATCCCTGCGCCAACGTCGCCCACTGCCGAGGCCCCGGCCGCGCCGGCGCAGAGCGATCCAACACCGCAGCCTTCGCAGGAAAGCCAGCCCATGAACGACGTGCTGCGGCAGTTGTTTAACCGCTGACCGCCCAAAATCGGGGCTAACCACGCTGGCAGACCCCCGGCCAGACCCCTCAAATTGTGCTAAACAATGGCCATAGCGAGCGCGGCTGCCACCCCTAGGCGCCGCTTCCGCTGATATGGAGGCGGATGCGCGCACCTCGCCGGGGTGGCGCGCACGAGGGTCTGGATGATCGGGGTCAGGGACAAAATCTGGTTTCTTCGCCAAGGGCTGTTCGCCAAATACGTCATCTCGCTGGTAGGCCTCGTGGTTTTCGTGCTGGCCGTGAACGGCGCGATGGAAAGCTGGATCAGCTACCGCGCCACCAAGACCACGCTCATCGACGCAATGTCGGAAAAGGCCGAGGCGACCGCGCGGCGGATCGAGCAATCGATATCCGAGCTTGAGCGCCAGATCAGCTGGGTGACGCGCGCCAGCGCCGTGGCGCTCGAGCAGCACCGCGCCGACTACGCCCAGCTGTTGAACCAGGTGCCGGCCGTCAGCCAGCTCTCCCTGTTGAGCGGGAACGGCAGCGAGCAGCTTCGCCTGACCCGGACCACGATTTTGGTCGGCAGCGGAACGGATTATTCCCGCGACGTGCGCTTTACCGAAACCGCCGCCAGGGGCGTCACTTACGCGCCCGCCGATTTCAGGGGTTTGCGGCCCTATATGTCCATCGCGGTATCTCATTCCGGGTTCAATGCCGGCGTTACCGTCGCCGATATCGACCTTCGCTTCCTCTCCGACTTCCTGGGCGACGCGCAGGTCGGCAAGGCCTCCTTCGCCTATGTGGTGGACTCGCGCGGCCGGGTGCTCGCAAGCTCGGCAAAAGGCCCCGAGGTTGGCAAGGATCTTTCGAAACTGCCGCAGGTCGCCGCGCTGATGACGCCGAACGGCCAGGCGCTGGCGTCCGGCACCGACGCCGACGGCTATCGGGTGTTGACCGCCTCGAGTGCCGTGCCGAAACTCGGCTGGTTCGTGTTCTTCGACCAACCGACGGCCCAGGCGCTGGCGCCGATCCGCGATCAATTGTTGCGGGTCGCCTTGCTGATCGGACTGGGGCTCGTGGTCGCGATCCTTGCCGGCACCCTGCTTGCGCGACGGATGCTGATTCCGATCACGGCGCTGCGCGCGGGTGCGCGACGTCTCGGGGGCGGCGATTTCAGCCATCGCATCGACGTGCGCACCGCCGATGAACTGGAAGAACTCGCCGATCAGTTCAACAGCATGGCGGGCCAGTTGCACGAAACCTATTCCGGCCTCGAAACCAAGGTGGAAGAGCGCACGCGCGATCTCGCGCGGTCGATCAACGAGCTCAAGGTTCTCGAAGAAGTCGGCCGCGCGGTCTCCTCGTCGCTCGATCTCAACGCCGTCCTTCCGACCGTCGCGGCGCGGGCGCTGGAAATCACCCATGCCGACGCGGTGCTTATCTACAGCTACGACGCCGCCAGGCATCAATTCAATCTGGCCGAGGCCATCGGTATCGATAAATCCGCCGAAGGTCAGCATCTCGCGATCGACGAGGGCTCGAGCGTGCTCGGCGAGGCCGCGACCAAGGGCGAGCCGATCGCGATTCCCGATCTCGCCAATGCGGCCGATCACCTGTTGCGGGATGTCGCGATTGCCGCCGGTTTTCATTCGGTCCTGGTCGTGCCGCTGGTCGATCAAAAAGGCATTCTCGGATCGCTGGTCGTGCTGCGCAGAGGTGCCGGTGAATTTTCCCCGAACCTGATCGGCTTGATGCGGACGTTTGCGCATCAGTCCGTGCTGGCGATGCGCAACGCGCGGCTGTTCACCGAGGTGGATCAGAAGGGTCGCGAACTGGCCTCCGCCCACTCAACCGTTCAGCAGCAGGCCGGCAAGCTGCAGGAGCAAACCGACCAGCTCCTGAACTGGAACAAGTCGCTGGAAGAGCGCGTGGAAAAGCAGCTCGGCGAAATCGAACGCATCCGCCGGCTGGAGCGCTTCCTGCCGCCGCAGGTCGCGCAGTTGATCGCGTCTTCCGACGGACACGACTCGCTGCTCGACAGCCACCGCCGCGAAGTGACCGTGGTGTTCTGCGACCTGCGCGGCTTCACCGCCTTTACCGAGACGACCGAGCCCGAGGAGGCCATGAACGTGCTGCGCGAATATCACGCGGCACTCGGCGAGCTTATTTTCCGCTACGAGGGCACGCTCGACCGCTATGCCGGCGACGGCGTGATGATCCTGTTCAACGCGCCGATCCAGTTTGCCGACCACACCAAGCGCGCCGTCAAGATGGCGGTCGAGATGCGCGACACCATCGGCCTGTTGACCCAGAAGTGGCGCAACCGCGGCCACAGCCTGGGATTCGGCGTCGGCATCGCGCTCGGCTATGCGACGCTCGGCCAGATCGGTTTCGAGCAGCGGCTCGAATACGCCGCGATCGGCAGCGTCACCAACCTTGCCTCGCGGCTTTGCGACGAAGCGAAAGCGGGCCAGATCGTGGTCGCCCGGCGCGTCTATGGCATGGTCGAGCAATGGGTCGACGGCAAGCCGCTCGACGATTTGCACCTGAAGGGCTTCAATCATCCGGTGCTGGCGGTCGAAATTCTGCGCTGGCGCGAAGAAGCCGCGGAAGCCGAGGATGCCGAAGCCACCGCCCCGGCCGAACTGCTGCGCAGGAAGCAGTAGGGCGTGTTTGCATTGTGGCCAACGTCGTCCCTGCCAAGCGAAGCTCGTAGGGTGGGTTAGCCGAAGGCGTAACCCGCCTTTTTATCGCCGGTGAGCGGCGGATTATGCTGCGCTATAATCCGCGCTACATATTGTACTGCTTTGTGATCGACGGCGGCTATACGGCTTTCTGAAGGAACAGGCACAGGTGAGCACAGCGACGCAGCAATCCTGAAGTCGTCATTCCGGGGCGATGCAAAGCATCGAACCCGGAATCTCGAGATTCCGGGTCTGGTGCTGGCGCACCATCCCGGAATGACCGGTTCAATTTCAAACAGCCCAACAATTCCGGCCGCGAGTCTGCAACCCCGCGACGCAACGCGCCCGAGCCGTGCTGCATCCTTCGCCGCAGAGGGCGTGGGGAATGCCGGGTGCCCGCCGCACCCGCAGCCTCGCGTGCGAAATAAAACAAAGCACACGAGCATAGTCACCACGGTTACAGCCGGATTCACCCGGCATTCCCGCACGCGAATGGTTTTAACGGCTTCCTTCGTGCTCTCCCCGGTGATCGGGCTTGTTTGTCACCGTCATCAGCGGATATGGCCTGTCTAAAGCCCGGTCGGGCCGACACGCCTCCGCTGACTTGACGCCGGCGTCGAGGCGTCAGGACCACACGACTTCGCCGTCCGCGACAGGCATCTGTCGTCCGCCCGCCCGGCGATCGCTCACGGGAAAACCCGCCCTGCCATCACAAAGCGCGCCCGACGCTGCCGCGTCCACCGCATCCCGCGCCCAACGTCCGTGACGATCGCGAAACGCCCCTCATGTGAGGCGGGACGGCGGCGGATATAGATTTGATTTGGGTCAGGCGGGAATGGAAATATTTTTGGAAATGGGGCTGGACAGGGGAATCAACTGGGCCGTTCCAACGGATCACGCAGACTTCAGGCCACTGCGCTGTCGTTAATAGCCTGGATTTTGATGAACAGCCGGGCGACTTTCTCCTCATCGAACAGTTGATCCGGCCCCGTCGGCGCCACATCGGTGAACGGCGGCTCGTAAAGCAAAGCCGGGTCCATCACGCCTTGGTCGGTCAGATGCTCGATCACCATGTTGATGAATTCGATCTGCGCCGCCGTCGCGACGCCCGCCGCCAGAAATTCGCCGAAGGCTTCGCGGACCGCCGCGCGCTCGAGACCGACCATCGAGCGGACGAAACGGCCGAAGCCCTGACTTGTTTTGCGGGCCCGCTTCATGCACCGCGCGATTGCGCAGCGTGTTGATGTATCTAGCCTTGGCGAATACGGCTTCGCCCGCCGCGCGGCGAAAACTCGGTTCGTGCAAGAGCGCGGCGATATTGTCCTGATAGGGCAGCTTCAGCCCGGGATCGGTGCGGAACGCCATTTCACCGCAACCTCGACGGCCTTGCCGGCGAAGAACGCCGCCGCCGTCGGCGACACCGCCGCCTGGCGTTCCGCCTCCACGGCCGTCTCGTGCACGGCAGGGAATTCAGCGGTGAGAAAGGCGAGGTTGGACATCGGGGGCGATGCTCAGGCCGCGTCAGCGACGGCGCGGACCTCGAGATGCACGCCGGTCTCGGCTTGCAACACACCGATTACGCCGAGAAGGTTCTCGGCGGTGGGATTGCCGCCCGGTCCGAACATTCGCATCAGGCTCTTCTGCGGGCGTCCAAGTGCGGCGCTCAGTCTTTCGAAACCAACCGTCGCGTTGATGTAGTCGCGCATCGCAGCGCGTCCGGCGTCGATGTCGCCCTCAAGCAGCGTCTGCACGGCTTCCTGGAACAGAGCCTTGCGAAAGACGGGATCGCGCACCGCGCGCGCCTGCACGGTCTGACGAAAATCCCTGCTCAATGCCATCGTCATCGTCTCCTGCTACCGGCCTTGCTCTTCTTGTAGTCGCGCCACCGCCGCAGCGCCGCTTCGATATCGTTGCGCTGCCGCCGCTTGGTGCCGCCGCCCAAAAGGATTACCAGCACCTTGCCGTCCCAGCCGAAGTAAATTCGATGGCCGGCCCCCGATCGATCCTCAGCTCAGCGGCGCCTTCGCCGATCGGTTTGACGTTGTAAGGCGGCGACGTTACGATCAGGTCGTAAGTTTCCCTAAGACCGTCAGTTCGTCGCCTTCAAAGAATGTTGCGGCAGTATTGACGCTTTTTCTCGATGATGCAGCTTGCAACTTCATGACCCTAAATCGCGAATTTCTGCGAGTATTGCAAATTCAATCAAGCACTCGGCAGAAAAGACGAAGCACACATCGCTGGCCGCCCACAACTAGTCGACCCGCTTATTAGCGGCCGACGCTCCCGCCCTCGCGCTGGAGCATACGCAAAGCCGACACCAGTTGCAGCTTTAAGCCGAAAGTGGGCAGGCTAGCTTCCGTAACCCTCACCCGGATCGCAAAGGCGAGCCGACCTCTCCCACAAGGAGAGAGGTGCCGAAAGACTCGGAAGCCGCTTGGCTCCGCCGCCCCCCTTCTGATATCGAAGACCCCTGAAAGCGGACCTGAATGCCGATGACCAACTCCACCACGCGCGGCCTTTCGCGAAGACGGCTCGCCTTACTCCTCGCCGGCCTCCTCTCGCTCGCGTCGCGGCAGTGCCTTGCGGCCGAGGAGGCCGACGCGCCCAAGGGCGCGGCGGTCACCGTGCTCAAGGCGGCGAAATCGTGCTTCGCCGATATCGTCGAGGTCTCGGGCATCATTATTCCTCGGGAGGAAACCGCCGTTCGCCCGGAGCGGCAGGGCCTGAAGGTGACGGAAATCCTGGCCGAGGCCGGCGACACCGTGACGGCTGGTCAACCGCTTGCGCGGCTCACCCTTCCCGAAGGCGGCGTGCAGGTGCTGCAGGCGCCGATAGCCGGGCTGATCTCCAGTTCCTCGGCTGTCATCGGCGCGGTGGCCTCGGGCAAGGGCGAGGCGCTGTTCAACATCATCGCGAGAGGCGAATTCGATCTGGTCGGCCTGGTCCCGACCCTGGATATTTCAAAGCTGGCGGTCAATCAGCCGGCGCGGATCAAGGTCATCGGCGCCGGCGAGGTCGACGGCAAGATCCGCCGGGTGGCGACGACGGTCGAACCCAACAGTCAGCTGGGCCAGGTGTTCATCTCGGTGACGACGAACCGTCGCCTGCTGGTGAATTCATCGGGACGGGCGCTGATCACCACGGGGCGAAGCTGCAACAACGTCGCGGTGCCGCTCACCGCCGTTCTCTATGGCTCCGCCGGCACCGTGGTTCAGGTGGTGCGGCGGCAGCGTGTCGAGACACGGCGGGTGGAAGTGGGATTGATGTCGGCGGGCCAGGTCGAAATCCGCGACGGCCTGCAGGAAGGCGACATCGTCGTGGCGCGCGCGGGCGCGCTGTTGCGCGAGGGCGATCCGGTCAGGCCGGTAACATCAAGCGCCGACGCGAAGTAGATTTCGCAACCAACCATCGTCATCCCTGCGAACGCGGGAACGAGGCGTTGATGAGCTTCGACGAGTTAGCCGCCCGCGTTTTCGCTGGAGCCGACGCGAACGTCTTCCAGCAGGGACGAAGATACCGAGGGAACCTGCGCGCCGTCGGATGCGCGCGAAACGGCGACGCGCGTCTTGTTGAAGACGGTCTCGACACCCGCCGACTGCGCATTGAGGTTGTTGAGCAGTTCGGACACCAGCACGCTGTACTGGCCCCTGGAATCGTCGGCAACCTTGCCCGGCGTGGCCGACGACAGGATCAGCGCGTTATCGGGCACATTGATCGGCGCCAGGCCGTGGGAAAATGTCCGGAACCGGCGCTCGTACGGATTGCGCCGCGATGCGTCGATAACGACGAGCTTGGCGCGGGCGCCCTGCTCCTTCATCACATCGAGCACCGATTCAACGCTGAGGCCGTCGCGGCGCACGTCGGATTCCTTCCAGATCGCCGCATCGACCGGGATCATGTAGCTCTCGCGGCCGACCTGAACGCCATAGCCGCCGAAGAACAGCATCACCACGGAATCGGGCTTGATCCTGGATTTCAGGCGAGCGACCGCACGGCTCATGTCGTCCTTGCTGGCGTCTTCCACGACATCGACATCGAAGCCTTTGCCGCGCAGCGCAGCCGTCAGGGCGCGCGCATCGTTGATCGGCTGGACCAGCGGCGCGCTGGCATCGGGATAGTGACCGTTGCCGATCACCAATGCGATCCGCGAAGTTTTCTTCGCGGCACTGTCGCTCTGCTCGGTCGAGATCGCCTTGGCAGCATCCAACGCCCGCATGTTCAGCGCAGCGTGCGCGCCGATCGCCAGCGACACCATGCCTGCCAGCGCGGCGGCAACGCTGATCGAGCGTCGGGAGGTGCAAAGCTGCCTTACATTCATCGCGTTTCATTCCCGGTCATTGTCAAAGGCGCGCACGTTGGTCGCGCCTGAGCCAGTTAGGTTTTAGGGGTTGGCGGCGGTGTGCTGCCAAATTGCGCTCAATTTGCGGCACTGCAACAAACAAAGCCTTAACCCACCAAGACATATCCGGCAACCTCATTTGGCGAATGCAGCCCTGCAAGCCGGGCTCGAGCTTATTTAATTCGATATTTCAGATAGTTAGACCTAACGCCGAGCCTGCCGGCCCGCGTCATATTGCCGCCAAATCGCTCGGCGCCGCTGTGACCTTCGTCACATTTGTATTTCCTGCATATTCGTATAGTTTTTCAAGGACTTGCAGAATTCGGGGGTGGGCGGCAGCCGCTGGGCGCGGATGGGGTGCTGTTCGGGGAACGCGCGACGTGATCGGGCGGAAAGAAACTCCATGACTTTTCAGCATTTCGCCGGCGCCGCATACCGCGCGCTGACGGCCCCGAAGGACGGCCCGTCCCTGTACGACGTCTGCGATCCCCTGCTTCTGAGCCATGGTGGCGGTGACCAGCACTTAAGCAAATTCTACAAGACCGCCCTCGGAAATCCGGCCTTGCGCCCCCTGCTGCGCCGGGCCGGACTTGCCGAATTGCGCGACGAGTCCTGCCTGCAATCGCTGCGCGAGGCGCTGACCCGGGCGCGCGACGACGAATCCCCGGACTGGACCGCCATCGGCAGGCCAGTGGCGGCGCTGCTGGATACGATCGATGTGCAGCATCCCAAACCGAAGCCGGTCGCAGCGCGCGCGCGACCGCCCGGCCTTGCCGAGATCGAACCTGTCATCCGCACTTGCGGGGCGCATCTGCTGCGGTCGTTCGGCAGATGCGGCTTCATCCCGACCTACGCCGCCTTCAATCTGATCGGAGACGCCGACCTGCGGGGCCGCGAATTGCTGATGGCGCTGACCGGTCTCAATTCGCGCGGCTACAAGAACTCGACGCTGCTGTTCAACCTGGCGCGCATCTTCATCTCGCGCTCGCCCGCGCGCGCGCTCATCAATCCGCCCTGGACCGGCATCGCCGAGCCGATGTGGGAGCCGATGCAAATCCGCCACCGCTCCGCCTATTACGATGCGTTTTTCACCGAAGCGCTGCTGAGCTTTGTCGAAACCGGTCTCGCATTGCCGGATCAGGCCGCGGCGTCGCGCCGCGCGATCGCCGACATGGTCGATTTCTGCCTCACCACCAGCCGCGAGGACGTGCGCTCGCAGGACGGCAGCACCGTCAGCGTCATCACCGCGCTTGCGCCGCGGCCGCATTCGCGCTTCAGCCGGTTCTTCGCGCAGATCAAGCATGATCTCGGCTTCGGCGTCTACGTGCCGGATTGCGATACCACGGCCTGCTCATTCTCGGCGGCGACGCAGGCCGGATCAACCGACCCGATCCTCGAGCAGCCGCTGCTCGACTTCTACGCCGGCTACCAGGTCCGTGACGGCGCCAACGAGCCGCTTGTAACCGTGCCGCTCAACGACAACATCGATTACGAAGGCGGCGTCGCCACCTGGATCGACAACCTTGCCGGCGAACGGCCGTTCGGCAACGATCTCGATCCGACGCTGAATCTCGACATCCTCGAAGTCAGTTTCCGCAACCTGGTTCGGTGGAAAATCATCGAGAGCCCGCAGCGGCTGGATACGGTTCATCGGATCATCGGCTTTCAAAAACGCCTGGCCTCAAGCGGTGCGTTTACGAATCCGCGATCGCATATCTATTACTTGCCGGAACTTTACTGCGCCTATTTCGGCCGTTGCTACGCCGCGTTCATCGCGTTGCCGCTCGCCGCGCAGCAGGCGATCGATCCCGACGGTGCGTTCGATTTCATCCGAGGCCGGGTTCTCGCCTATGTGCAGGGCGAGTTGATCGTCGCCGAGATGAACGTGTTCGATGCGGCATTGGCGCTGATCGCCCTGGGGCATCTCGGCGCTGACGCGGCGACCCTCACCCCGGCCCTGCATTGCATCGTCAGCCACCTCGGTGAGGGCGGCCGGCGCGGACCGTTCAAGGCCTATGAATGGAACAAGATGAAAACACCGACGCGTATTCTCGTCGGCGGCCCGGAGGTCACCTCGGCATTCGTGCTGATGGGCCTTGCGCTGGCGCGCCGGGCCATGATGCAGGGGGCGGGCGCCAGGTAACGTCGTGACGGCGTATCGCCCATCGCGTTAAGTTGAAAGCGGGCGCCGTTCCGGCTCTGGCATACGGACCAAATCCGCACCACAATTCGGCGGCATCGTGCCACGATTCTACATTGAAGAACGCCTTTTGCATGTTCATGAAACTCCTGATTGCGATTCCTCTGCTTTTCCTGCCCGCGGTGGCCAGCGCCGCCGACATCACGGGGATTCCCAGGATTCGCGAAGGCGATCAGATCCAGATCGGCAACAGCCGAATTCGCCTGGGCGGGATCGACGCGCCGTCGGCGGATCAGCTTTGCCTCAACACCAAGGGCGAGCGCTGGACCTGCGGCGTCGCCGCGCGCGACGAACTCATCAAGCATGCCGACAACAAGACCTGGACTTGTCATGTGCGCCAGACCGACCGTCGCGGCCGTCTGGTGGCGAGATGCGATGTCGACGGCGAGGACATCCAGAAATGGATGGTGAGGAACGGATGGGCTTTGTCCTACGCGCGGTTTTCCCATGATTACGACGCCGATGAGAAGGAAGCGCGCGATGCCAAGGCCGGAATGTGGCAAGGCGCGTTCATCGCACCGTGGGACTGGCGCGTTCGCAACAAGAAGACGGTCATTCTCGGGTCCGCCAAGCCGCCCGAGAATGCCAACGCCATCCTGCTGGCGTCGGCCTCGGGATCGGTCGCGCCTTCGCCCGACTGTACCATCAAGGGCAACGTCAACCGCGCCGGCGAATGCATCTATCATCAGCGCACCAGCCGCTGGTATGCAAAGATCGAAATGAAAATCAGCAAGGGCACGCGCTGGTTCTGTTCGGTCGATGAGGCCGAGGCCGCGGGCTGCCGCGAGACCAGACGGTAGCCGCTTTTCTTGACGATCCCTCCAGGTAACCCCCAGGCCGAATAGTCCGCATGCGTCCTGATCGCTTTGAATTCACGCCCGGCCGTGCCAGCATGATCCGTCCTAACAACGAGGAAGAATAACAATGGCCGTTCGCGCAGGCCGGGAATTTCTGGCTATCCCCGGGCCCACCACCATGCCCGACGAAGTGCTGCGGGCGATGCATCGTCCTGCGCTGGACATCTATTCCGACACCATGGTCGATCTGACCGACAGCCTGTTGCGCGATCTCTCCAGGTTGTTTGCCACCAAAGGCCGCTCCTACATCTACATCGCCAATGGCCACGGCGCGTGGGAAGCGGTGCTCAGCAACGTGCTGTCGCGCGGCGACAAGATTCTGGTGCTGGAAAGCGGCCGGTTTGCCATCGGCTGGGGCGATGCCGCGGCGACCATGGGCGCCGACGTCGAAGTGCTGAAAGGCGACTGGCGGCGCGCGATACGCCCGGCCGAAGTCGAAGCACGCTTGAAACAGGACAAGGATCACAAAATCAAGGCAATCCTTGCGGTGCAGGTCGATACCGCCTCCGGCGCTTACAACGACATCGAAGCCATCGGCAAGGCGATCAAGGCCGCGGGTCACCCGGCGCTGTTCATGGTCGATGCCGTCGCCTCCCTCGGCTGCATGCCGTTCGAGATGGATGCATGGGGTGTCGACGTCGCCATGTCCGGGTCGCAGAAAGGGCTGATGGCGCCGCCCGGTCTCGGCTTCGTCGCCGCCAACGAGCGCGCCCGCGAGGTACACAAGACCGCCGGACTGCGGACGCCGTATTGGGACTGGACCGAGCGTGAAGGCGTCGAGCACTACCGGAAATATGCCGGCACTGCGCCAATACATCTGCTGTTCGCGCTGCGTCAGTCGATCGACATGCTGTTCGACGAGAAGCTTGAAAATGTGTTCCTGCGCCATCGCCTGCTGGCCGAAGCGGTGCGCCGCGCGGTCGCGGTCTGGGCCGAGGGCCAGGTGCTCGGTTTCAACATCGCGGAACCAGGCGAGCGATCTGACACGGTCACGACGGTCATGATGGCCGGCGGCCATGATCCGCTCGCGTTGCAGCACTATTGCAAGGAGAAATGCGGTGTGGTGCTGGGCGTCGGGATTGGCGAACTCGCTGGCCAGGCGTTCCGGATCGCCCATATGGGGCACGTCAACGCACCGATGATTCTGGGCACCTTGGGCGTCATCGAAGTCGGCCTCAACGCGCTCAATATCCCGCACGGCAAGGGCGGCACCGAAGCCGCGATCGAGTGGCTGGGCGAAAGTGTAAGTCCCTGACGGCTGCCTGAGCCTTTTCGGCACGTGGTTTTTAGTGCTTATACTGACCGGCAAAAACCGAACGCATACCGGTCCTGTGATCCGAATGCGCGCAAAAATTATATGGAGGAATTTGATTGGCGTCCGTTGATTTGCGCGGCCTGACCAAGCGATTTGGATCGCTTGCGGTTGTCGATAACGTCTCGCTGCGGATCGACCACGGGCAGCTGGTCTGCCTGCTAGGCCCCTCCGGTTGCGGCAAGACCACGACGCTGCGGCTGATGGCCGGCTTCCTGGAACCATCGGATGGCGAGATCCGTGTCGGCGATCGCCTGGTATCCTCCACGCAGCGGACCTTGCCGCCCGAGCAGCGCAAGATGTCGATGATCTTCCAGAGCTACGCGCTCTGGCCGCACATGACGGTCGCCGAAAATATCGTCTATGGGCTGCGGTTGCGGAAAATCGATCGCGAGACCATCGCAAAAAAACTCACGGCGATCCTTGAAACCACCAAGCTCGAGGTTCTCGCGCAACGCTATCCCGGGGAATTGTCGGGCGGGCAGCAACAGCGCGTGGCGCTGGCGCGGGCGCTGATCGTCGAGCCGGAAACGCTGCTGCTCGACGAGCCGCTGTCCAACCTCGACGCCAATCTGCGCGAAGAGATGCGTTTCGAAATTCGCCGGCTGCATGACGAATACCGCTATACGACGGTTTACGTCACCCACGACCAGTCCGAGGCGATGACGACCGCCGACCTGATCGCGGTGATGAATTCGGGCAAAATCGATCAGCTCGGCACGCCGGAAGATATCTATGACCGGCCGCAATCGGAATTCGTCGCGCGCTTCATCGGCGCAAGCAATGTGATCAAGGGCATCGCGCGCGACGAGAAACATATCTCGTTCGCCGGCGCGACCTTGCAGGTGGTGGGCGCGAAACTCAGCCCCGGTCAAAGCGCTGTTGTCGCCATACGCCAGCACGATATCCAGCTTTCGACGCAAGCGCCGCAATCCCCGCAAAATGCGGTGAAGGCCATCGTGACGCGCCAGGTCTTTCTCGGAGCAAGCCGGGACTACATGGTCGAGGCATCGGACGGCACGACCTTGCGCATTGTTACTTCGACGGAAAACGCCGTCCCCCGCGGCACCGGGGTCTGGCTCTATCTGCCCCCGGAACGCTGCCGGGCTCTAAGCCGATAATGCGGGCGCAAAGCAGGAGGACGCGATGCAAAAGCGAAGACTTTCCAGACGCGACGTTCTGAAAGGCTCGACCGCGCTGGCGCTCGGAACGGTGTTCGCGTCTCCCGTTCTCGCCGAGGCACCGCCGGCAGAAGCAATCACGCCGCAATTGATCGAAGCGGCGAAAAAAGAAGGCAAGGTCGTGCTGTATTCCTCCATGGATCTTCCCGTGGGTGAGAAGCTCGGCAAGGCCTTCGAGGCGCAATATCCCGGGATTGCCGTGCAGATCGAGCGTTCCGGCTCGGAGCGGCTGTTTCAGCGGGTCGATCAGGAATTCGCCAGCGGCATCCGCGCCGCGGATGTGATCAACAGCTCGGATGCTTCGCATTTTATTACATGGAAGAAGAACGGCTGGCTGGCGCCGTTCATGCCGGAAGATGTCGCACAGTACTTCCTCCCCGAATATCGCGATCCCGATGGGCTGTACGCCACCACGCGAATATGGCTGTCGTCGATCGCCTACAACACCAATCTTGTGAAACCCGCTGAGGCCCCCACCAGTTTTGCCGATCTGCTTGATCCCAAATGGGCGGGCAAGATGGTCAAGGGTCATCCCGCCTACAGCGGCACCATCATGACCGCGACCTTCCAGATGGTCCGCGAGCTCGGTTGGGACTATTTCGAGAAGCTGTCGAAACAGCGCGTGATGCAGGTGCAGTCATCGACCGACCCGCCCAAGAAGCTTTCGCTCGGCGAGCGGGCGGTTATGGCCGACGGCAATGAATACGGCATCGTGTTGCTGAAGGAAGCCGGCCAACCGGTCGAGCCGGTATATCCGGCCGAAGGTACGCCGACGATCTCCGGGCCGACCGGAATATTCGCGAGCGCGCCGCATCCCAATGCCGCGCGGCTGTTTCAGGCGTGGCTGCACACGCGGGAAACGCAGCAATTTTTCATCGACTTCACGGCGCAATATTCGGTTCATCGGCAGGTGCAGTCGAAGCCGGGACGCCGGAAAATTTCCGACATCAAGCTGATGAAGGAAGATGCCGCCGGCGTCGAGAAAATGACGGAAGAGATTAAAACGCGCTACGCGCGCCTGTTTCGGGTGTAGATTTGGCTCGGCATCGCCTCACTCCTGACAGTCATTCCGGGACGGTCCGAAGGGCCAGACCCGGAATCGCGCGATTCCGGCGCGGCTTCGACGCGCCGGGAAATGAAGATTTCGCACACGAAAGCGTCTCTGGATTGGCAGGCAAGTGACGATCCTTCAGGAAAGCATCGGCGCCACCAAGGTCAAGATCGACTGGACCAAGCCGGTGCTGTGGCTGTTTGCGGCATGCATGGTCGTGCTGATCGCGATGCCGCTGTCCTGGCTCGCGGTCTACAGCGTCACCGACAAGGCCCATCACGTGACCCTGCAGAATTTCGTCACGCTGTTCACTGATCCGGATTTTCTCGATCCGTTGCTGACCACCGCGATCATCGCAACCACCTCCGCCGTCATCTGCTGTCTCGTCGCGGCGCCCATGGGATGGCTGGTGTCGCGCACCGATATGCCCGCGCGGCAGTTCATCCGCGCCCTGGTCACCGCTTCGTTCGTGACACCGCCGTTTCTCGGCGCGGTCGCCTGGGAATTGCTGGCGGCGCCCAATAGCGGCTTGCTCAACCAGCTGTTCCGTTTGCTCACCGGCGCCGAGGCCGATGAGCATCTGTTCAATATCTATTCGATGACCGGAATCATTTTCGTCATCTCGTGCTACACGTTCCCCTTCGTGTTCGTACTCGTCGCCAATGCGCTCGACAACATGCCCGGCGAACTTGAAGATGCTTCCGCGATCCTGGGGGGCAGAGCCTGGACCACAGCGCGGCGTGTTACCATTCCGCTTGCGCTCCCTGCCCTTGTCGCCGGCTCATTGATCGCCTTTCTGCAGGCCATGACCTTGTTCGGCTCACCCGCAATCCTCGCATTGCCTGCCGGCTTCCACACCATGACTACGAAAATCTGGAGCCTGTTCCAGTATCCGCCAAAACTCGAACTCGCCGCCGCCGCCGCCGTTCCGCTGCTGCTGCTGACCATCCTGCTGCTGCAGGCGCAGAAATTTATCCTGGGCCGCCGCGGCTATTCCGTCGTCGGCGGCAAATATGGCGCGCCGCGCCGCGTCGAGATGAAGGGATGGCGCTGGGCGGCACTGGCGTTCTGCCTTGTCGTGCTGCTAAATCCGGTGTTCCTGCCGTATTTCGCGTTGTTCAACGCCGCCTTCTCGCCCAACGCGACAACGCTGGTGATGCCATCGACGTTCACGCTGCATAATATCGTATTCGTGTTTACCGAACTCTCCTCGACCCAGCTTGCGCTCAAGAACACCGTCATTCTCGGTACGGCGACCGCGACCATTGGCACAATCCTGGCGCTCGTGATCGCCTACGTCACCACGCGCCGCGTGATCGCGGGCTCGCGCATACTCGGTTTTCTCGCCACCGCGCCGGTCGCCGTTCCCGGGATCGTCCTCGGTGTCGGGCTGTTCCTCAGCTATACAAGGCCGCCGTTCGTGCTCTACGGCACGTTATGGATTCTGCTGATTGCGTTTCTGACCATCAACCTGCCGTCGGCGTATCAGCAATTGCAGGCGGCCTTTGCCACCATCCATCCCGAACTCGAGGACGCCAGCCGGATTCTAGGCGCGACACGGCTGCAGTCGCTGCGCCAGATCACCGCGCCGCTGCTTCGTACCGGCGTGATCGCGACCTGGTGCTTCATCTTTATCGGCGTGATGCGCGAACTTTCAGCGGCGATCGTGCTGTTCACGTCGCAGACCAAGGTGCTCAGCGTGCTGATCTACGATCTCAACGAAAGCGGCGATCTCGCCGCCATTTCGGTTCTGGGTATCGCGATGCTGGTCATTACCTTCGCGGTGGTGCTTGCCGTCAACCGGATTCCGGTGTTCGGCGCGAGCGCCGGCGCCCGCCTGCGCAATTAACCCGGTCTGCTGCAATTACCCGCTTCTGGCAATCCGCCGGATCGAACCGATATAGCATGGGGCGGCGACGCCTTGTCCGCTGGATCCAACGAGGACTGAGTGACACAACCAGAGAACTCAACACCGGCGCCGACGGCGCCGCGCCGGCCGCATTCATTTACTGCCCACGGCATCACAGTGGTCGACGATTATGCCTGGCTGAAGGATGCCAACTGGCAGGAGGTGCTGCGCGATCCAGCGGTGCTGGACGCGGACATCCGCAGATATCTCGAAGCGGAAAACGACCATACCGAAAGCCTGCTCGGACATACCGCCGACTTGCAGAAAACGCTGGTCGCTGAGATGCGCGGGCGGATCAAGGAAGACAATTCCAGCGTGCCGGCGCCGGATGGTCCCTATGCCTATATGCGCAAATTCCGCGAGGGCGGTCAGCACGAGATGTTCGCCCGTTCCCCGCGCGACGGCGGAATAATCGAGATCATCCTCGATGGCGACGAGCTCGCGGCTGCCCATGAATATTTCAGGTTCGGCGGTGCGAGACATTCACCCGATCACCGGCTTGAGGCCTGGAGCGCGGATATCAAGGGCTCGGAATATTTCTCGATCCGCGTGCGTGACTGGGCTGATGGCGAGGACCGTGACGACCTCGTCGAGGAGACCGACGGCGCGGTGGTATGGAGCACGGACGCCAGGGCGTTCTTCTATGTGAAGCTCGACGATAATCACCGCCCGATGCAGGTGTGGCGTCATCGGCTGGGGACGCCGCAACGGGACGATGTCCTGGTTTACGAGGAAAAAGATTCCGGCTGGTTCACGCATATCCATGAAAGCTCAAGCGGCCGTTTCTGCGTGATCGCCGGCGGCGACCACGAGACCTCCGAGCAGCGGTTGATCGATCTTGCCGATCCCGATGCGCCGCCGCGCCTTGTCGCGGTGCGCGAGCCCGGCGTGCAATATTCGGTGGCGGACCGCGGCGACGAACTGTTCATCCTCACCAATGCCGATGGCGCCATCGACTTCAAGATCATCACCGCGCCGCTGGCGTCGCCGGAGCGCGCGAACTGGCGCGAGTTGATCCCGCACCGCCAAGGCGTCTACGTCATCGATATCGAGCTTTACGCCGGTCACCTGGTGCGGCTGGAGCGGGCCAATGCATTGCCGGCGATCATCATCCGCGATCTCGAAAGGGGCGACGAGCACGCCATCGCGTTCGACGAGGCGGCGTATTCGCTGGACACCATGGGCGGCTATGAATTCGAAACGACGAATTTGCGCTTCTCTTATTCGTCGATGACGACGCCGTCGGAAGTCTACGACTATGACATGGCGAGCCGCACGCGCACTTTGCGCAAGCGCCAGGAAATTCCCTCCGGCCACAACCCGGCCGATTACGTCACCACCCGCATCATGGCGACCTCGCATGATGGCGCAGAGGTGCCGGTCTCGATCCTGCACCGCCGCGATCTCAAGCGCGATGGCGCAGCACCGCTGCTGCTGTACGGCTACGGTTCCTACGGCATGGCGATGCCGGCGTCGTTCTCCGCCAACCGCCTGTCGCTGGTCGATCGCGGCTTCGTCTATGCGATCGCGCATATCCGCGGCGGCACCGACAAAGGCTGGGGCTGGTATCTCGACGGCAAGCGCGAGAAGAAGACCAACAGCTTCGATGATTTCGCGGCCTCCGCGCGCGCGCTGATCGACGCCGGATACACCAGCGCCAAACGCATCGTCGGCCATGGCGGCAGCGCCGGCGGCATGCTGATGGGCGCGGTCGCCAATCGCGCCGGCGAGTTGTTCGCAGGCATCGTCGCCGAAGTGCCGTTCGTCGACGTACTCAACACCATGCTCGACGATACCTTGCCGCTGACGCCGCCGGAATGGCCGGAATGGGGAAATCCGATTGAAAGCGCGGCCGATTTCAAGACCATCCTGTCCTATTCGCCGTATGAGAATGTCGCGGCGAAGGATTATCCGGCCATCCTGGCGATGGGCGGGCTGACCGATCCGCGCGTCACCTATTGGGAGCCCGCGAAATGGATCGCGCGGCTGCGCGCCACGATGACAGGCGGCGGCCCAGTGTCGTTGCGCACCAATATGGGCGCGGGCCATGGCGGCGCATCCGGCCGCTTTCACCGGCTCGACGAGGTCGCCATCGCCTACGCGTTCGCATTATGGGCGGTGGGATTGGCGGATCGAAGTGAGGTATGACCCTGGCTACTACCGCCCGTTCCCCTTCCGCCATGCCGCGAAATCGACCAGCGTCTGCTCGTCGGTGGCCGGATAGAGCCCGAGGATCGAACGGCCCTTGCGGACCTGCTCGGTGACGAAATCCTCGAACGCGGTCATCTCGAACGCCTCATTGGCGATCTCGTCGGCGAGATGCGCGGGGATCACGATCACGCCGTCGCTGTCGCCCAGGATGACATCGCCGGGGAACACCGGCGCATCGCCGCAGCCGATCGGAACGTTGATTTCGATCGCCTGATGCAGCGTGAGATTGGTCGGCGCACTCGGCCGATGGTGATAGGCGGGAAAGCCGAGCTTTGCGATTTCGGCTGAATCGCGGAAGCCGCCGTCGGTGACCACACCGGCGACGCCGCGCTGCATCAGCCGCGTCACCAGAATGGCGCCGGCGGAAGCGGCGCGGGCATCCTTGCGGCTGTCCATCACCAGCACCGCGCCGGGCGGACAATCTTCCACCGCCTTGCGCTGCGGATGCGAACGGTCGCGAAAGACCTCGCAGCTTGTTGAGATCCTCACGCGCCGGCATGTAACGCAATGTGAAAGCCTCGCCCACGAGTGTCGGCTGATCCGGACCGAGCGGATGCACGTCCTGAATGCACTGGATTTTAAACCCGCGCTTGAACAGCGCGGTTGCTACCGTCGCCGTGCTGATGGTTTTTAGCCTGTTGCGGGTAGCCTCGCTGAGTTTGGTCATGGTTTTCGTTTCCCAGTATCGTCATTCCGGGACGGTCCGAAGGACCGGACCCGGAATCCCGGACAATCAATAAATCGAGGGCTCCTCCACCGGCGCACCAAAGCCGGTTTCGAGAAAATCGAAATCGCAGCCCTCATTGGCCTGCTTGATATGTCTGGTGAACATCCAGCCATAGCCTCGCTCGAAGCGAGTCTCGGGTTGCTTCCATTCGGCACGGCGCTTCGCGAGTTCGGCTTCGGATACATCAAGATTGATGCTGCGCGCCGCGACATCGAGCGTTATTCGATCGCCGTTACGCACCAGCGCCAGCGGCCCGCCGATATAGGCCTCCGGCGACACGTGCAGGATGCACGCGCCGTAGCTGGTGCCGCTCATGCGCGCGTCTGACAAGCGCACCATGTCGCGCACGCCCTGCTTCACCAGTCTGGTCGGGATCGGCAGCATGCCCCATTCCGGCATGCCCGGCCCGCCCTGCGGGCCGGCATTGCGCAATATCAGGACATGATCGGCCGATACATCGAGATTCGGATCGTCCACCGCCTTCTTCATCGTGGGATAATCGTCGAACACCAGCGCCGGCCCGCTATGCCTGAGGAAGCGCGGCTCGCAGGCGCTGGGTTTTATCACGCAGCCGTCGGGCGCGAGGTTGCCCTTGAGGACGGCGAGCGCGCCCTCCGCATAGATCGGATTCGCAACCGTTCTGATGACATCGTCGTTGTAGACTTCGGCGCCCGCGATATTCTCGCCGAGCGTCTTGCCTGTCACCGTCATGGCATCGAGATGCAGATGATCCCTGATCCGGCTCATCAGGCCGGGTAACCCACCGGCATAAAAGAAATCCTCCATCAGATAGGTGTCGCCGCTCGGCCGCACGTTGGCGATCACCGGCACCTTGCGGCTGGCGATCTCGAAATCGTCAAGACCGATGTCCTGGCCGGCGCGGCGTGCCTGCGCGATCAGGTGAATGATGGCATTGGTCGAGCAGCCCATTGCCATCGCAACGGTGATGGCGTTCTCGAACGCCTTGCGGGTCTGGATTTTCTTCGGCGTCAAATCCTCCCAAACCATCTCGACGATGCGCCGGCCGGATTCCGAACTCATGCGGATGTGGCCCGCATCCGCGGCCGGGATCGATGAAGCGCCCGGCAACGTCATGCCGATCGATTCGGCGATCGCCGTCATGGTCGATGCGGTGCCCATGGTCATGCAGGTGCCGTAGCTGCGCGCGATGCCGGCTTCGACATCGACCCAATCCTTGTCGGAGATTTTCCCCGCGCGCCGCTCGTCCCAGTATTTCCAGGCATCCGAGCCCGAGCCCAGCGTGTTGCCCTTCCAGTTGCCGCGCAGCATCGGCCCGGCGGGAAGATAAATTGCGGGTAAACCCATGCTGGTGGCGCCAAGCAGGAGACCGGGCGTCGTCTTGTCGCAGCCGCCCATCAGCACCACGCCGTCGACGGGATGACCGCGCAGCAGTTCCTCCGCATCCATCGCCAGCATGTTGCGGTAGAGCATGGTGGTCGGCTTCAGAAACGATTCCGATAGCGACAGCGCCGGCAATTCCATCGGGAAACCACCCGCCATCAGGATGCCGCGCTTGACGTCGTCGACCCGCGTCTTGAAATGCATGTGACAGGGCTGCGCGTCCGACCAGGTATTGAGGATCGCGATAACCGGACGGCCCTTCCATTCTTCCGGCGCGTAGCCCATCTGCATGGCGCGTGAGCGATGGCCAAAGGCGCGAAGATCGTCGGGCGCAAACCAGCGCGCGCTACGGAGCGTTTCGGGACTTTGCTTGTCTGTCATGCCGGCACCCGTTCGAGACCCTCAGGTCATCTCACAGGCCGTCTACCCGGCGCAAGCTCCGCTTTTTCGCGTTTTGGGCCGATATCCGTTACCAACGATGGCGCGCAACTGCATCATTGCCGCCTTTTTCCGAACCTTTTGCCGCAAGGCCGCTGTCAGCCCCTTACGCGTCGCAAGTTCAGAAATTTATCCAGGAATCGTCCGGATACGACGAACCTGAACCACCAATATGCCATCCGCCGCGTATTCATGTGTGCCGTCCTCGATAGGCTCAAAGCCCCGACCGGCATTATGGATAACGCCGAAATCTTTTGACCGGATATGACATGCTTCACACTTGGCAAGACGCGGAAACCTCTCACCGGCTTGCATTACATGGCGCGAAGATTTTCCGCGCTGGTCTTGCCGCGCATGGTGTCGAGCTTCAACTCGAATGAAAGCTTCTGGCCTTCATTGAGCGAGCCCATGCCTGCACGCTCGACGGCGCTGATGTGTACGAACACGTCGTTGCCGCCGTCGTCCGGCTGAATGAAGCCGAAGCCCTTTGTCGCGTTGAACCACTTAACTGTTCCGGTAGCCATTTAACTTCTCCAGGATGCGCAAATGCGCGCTGTGCCCGCACGACCTTCGCGCGAGCTAGATCCGATTTCAGCGATGTCTTGGGGAGGGGAGCCGGTTCGGCGCGATCAACAAGCAAATCGACTATTCGAATGGGCGGCGTTTACGCTGCTCAGCCCAAAATAGCAAGCGAATCCGGGCGAGCTGACAAATCGCTCATAAAAGGAGCAGCGAACGATCAACCGAGCCGGCTGATCTGCTCCTCGGTCACCACGCGCTCGACATTCTCGGTCTTGCTCTTGATGCGATAGCGCGGGCGTCCGTCCGCCTCGATCGGCAGGCAGGTGACGATGGTATAGACGCTGCGTTGCTTGATGACGGCGCGGCCCTGGGGTCCCTGAAGCTGGTGGTGGACGTCGTCGTTGATCGCGTAGTTGTGGGCCATCGTCTGTCTTCCCGTTGAAGAGGGGCTTTTAGGCGCAACAGCCCAGCAAGGCAACACTTTCTCGTTGGCTGGCGGAGCTTAACGGGGCGGTGAGTCCGGCGCAGGGGAAGCGAGCCAAACCATCGCTAAGTTCCTGATCACGCGAGATTTCCAGGATCGCGATCTCCCGAACCCGAGGACTGCCCTGCAAATCATTCGCGCCTATCCTCCGCCGAACGGAGGCAACGACGGAATGGCAAGCTTCCGGTTTTGCCGCTTGTTGGCGAGCGGCAGGGAGCGATACTCAAGCCAGTCTCCATGTGAATTCCCTGCTCGCAGGGAATTCTTGCGATTCCGGGGCCACAGCAGACGATTTTGTGGTGAGAAACGGCGGTGCCGCAGCCACTTCTCGAACAATTCTCAACGGGGAAACGTGTCCAGGATCAGGGAATTTTGGGCAACAGGTGGTCACTCCCCCGACGCCGTTCTCCGGATTGGAGCGTCGGTCTCTTCATGCAGAATCCGCTCCGCAGCGCCCTCCAGATCGTCGTACTGTCCGTTTTTGAGCGACCACATGAAGGCCGCGAGTGCCGTGAGGCCGATGCCAAGCGCGATTGGTATCAGGTAAAGATAGTCCTTCATTTGACGGCCTCCATTACTGCCCCGACCGAAAATCGCGCGGCCCCGGCACTGCATGGCGCGATCTTTTGCCGGCCCTTGAGACGAAGCGCGTTGGCGACGACCGCAATGGACGATGCGGACATCGCCACCGCGGCGACCAGCGGCGTCACATGGCCCAGGATTGCGATCGGCACCGCGACGACATTGTACGCGATAGCAAGGGCAAGGTTTTGCCGAACGAGCCTGCTGGCTTCTCGCGCAACGGAGATCGCCTGAGGCACCGCGGCCAGGCTCTCGCGCAGGAACACGAGATCGGCAGCGTTACGTCCGACGTCCACTGCCGAGGCCGGCGCCATCGAGGCATGCGCGGCAGACAGCGCCGGTGTGTCGTTCAATCCGTCGCCGACCATCAGGACCTTTCGACCCGAAGTTTCAAGCGCCGCGATGTGCCCGGTCTTTCCGCTTGGCAATACGCCGGCGAGGTAGGGAATGCCGAGTTCCGCTGCGATCACCCGTACCGGGATCTCGCGATCACCAGAAACGATCTGGACCTCAAGGCCACTGTCCTTCAGTTCGGCAATCGCTGTTACCGCATCGACCCGCAGACGATCCTCAAAGCGAAACTCGGCCAGACGGCTTCCGTTTTTTGAGAGCACGACGGAGACATCGCCCGACATTCGTGCAGTGCCGCCCAAATCCGCGAGCGCCCATTCCGGCCGGCCGAGCCGATGGACACCCGCTTCCGTGCGAGCTGCAAGTCCGTAGCCGGGATGCTCGGAAACATCATCGAATGCGGCGCCAGGCAGAAGATCGTCGGCAGCGGCTTCGACCAGCGCGCGTGAATAGGGATGGCGGGAATGCGAAGCCAGTCCGGCCGCGATCGCCAACATCCCGGGGTCCAGGCGGTGCGGTCTCACCAAACGCGGGACGCCCAGCGTCAATGTGCCGGTCTTGTCGAACACGACCGTGTCGATTTCGGCGAGACGCTCCAGAGCGCCGCCATCCTTCACCATAATGCCGTTCTCGAACAGCCGGCGCGCCGCGACCACTTGCACCATCGGCACCGCAAGACCGAGCGCGCAAGGACAGGTGATAATCAGAACCGCGACGGCGACCGTCAACGCGTGATGCACGTCGCCGGTAGCGACAAGCCAGCCGGCAAACGTCAGAAGCGCCGTGAGATGGACTACTGGAGCATACAAACCGGCGGCCCGATCGGCGACACGGCGGTAGGCCGAGCGGCCTTGTTCGGCCGTTTCCATCATCCGCACCATTTCGCCGAGAAACGAATTGTCGGCTGTCGCCGTGGCGACAACGGTCAGAGGCCCCGTCAAATTCAACATGCCTGCTCGCAGCACCGATCCGACGGCCACCGGCAGCGGCGCGTGCTCTCCTGAAACGAGCGAAACATCCAGATCCGATCTGCCTTTGGTTACGGTTGCGTCTACGGGCACGCGTTCGCCGGCCCCCAGCATGATGGTCATGCCGGCCTCGATCTCGCTGACCGGAAGATAGGCACGGGTGCCGTCTGCCTGCAGCACGAGAGCGCCACGGGCCGCAAGCCGCGCCAATCCCTTTACCGCGAGCCGGGCGCGTTCGCGCATCATGTAATCGAGCGTTCGCCCTATCAGCAGGAAGAACAGCAGCGAGATCGAGGCATCGAAATAGGCGTGCGGGCCATGCAGCACCGTCTCGTAGAAGCTCATGCCGAAGGCGAGCAGCACGCCGAGGGAGATTGGGACGTCCATGTTGGTGCGTCCGTGCTTCAGGGCTTGCCATGCCGATCGGAAAAATATCCGGCCGGAATAAGCCAACGCAGGCAGCGCAATGATCGCAGACAGCCAATGAAACAGATCACGTGTCTCCGATTCGGCGCCCGACCAGATCGACACCGAAAGCAACATGATATTGCTTGCGGCAAAGCCCGCGACGGCGAGTGCGCGTATCAGTTCCGGCAGCGCGCCGTCCTCGTTATCCGACCCGACGTCGAACAAGTGAGCCTCGAAGCCCGCCTGTTTGAGCGTTTGGATAAACGGCGGCGGGGGGCCGTCGGCGTGCCACCGGACGGTTGCGCGCTTCGTCGACAGGTTGACGCGGGCGCTTTCCACGCCGGCAAGCCCGCCGAGCGCCTTTTCGATCGCCCGGATACACGCGCCGCAATGAATCGCAGGCACCGAAAGGTCGGTCTGTCGTACGCCGTCGGCAACAACGCGGCTCGCGAGCAGCACTTCCTCGCCGCTCGCGCGCGCATCCGGCAGCAGCGCCGCCAACTCCGCTCCCGAACCGCAACAACCCATCGGAGGAACTCCAAACGCCGCGCGTTAAGCTCCGAGCCGCATCGTCCGATACGCGTGCCAGCTTCCGTGTCCCAGCACCGGGAAAACCACGATCATTCCCAAAAGGCCGGTTGCGATGCCGACAAAAATCAGCGCCAGCATGATCGCCGCCCAGGTCAGCATGACCGGAAGATTGTTCCAGACCAGCGCCATGCTGGTGCCCATGGCGGTCAGCGCATCGGTGCGCTCGCTCAGCAGCATCGGAATGGAAAAGGCGCTGATGGCGAATGCGAAAGCCGCAAACAGGCCGCCGACCGCGCCGCCGACCACCAGCATCGCCCAGCCGATCTGCGTCGTGAACAGCATCGGGACGATATGGTCGAGGCCGGGGAACGGGCGTAGGCCGAAGAACAGCGCATAGAGAATGACAGCGGCGCGCATCCATAGCAGCGTCAGCAGAAAAAGTAGCACGCCGGCGAATAGAATTTGCCCGCCCGATTCCGGCTTGACGAAGATCATCTGCCACAGGTTGACGGGCTTGCCTTCCTCGATGCGCCGGCTCTTTTCGTAAAGTCCGATTCCGATCACCGGTCCGACAACCATGAAGCCGGCAAAGGCCGGAAACAGGATGTAGTCGCGGTGGAAGGCAAATAGCCCGACGACGGTGACGATCGACACCAGAAATACAAGCACTCCGTAACTGATGCTGGCCGCCGGATAGATCGTGAAATCGCGCCAGCCGGCCGAAAGCCAGCCAAATGCAGCCGCGGTTGGGACGTTTCTCTTCCAGGTCTGCTCTCGGGGCAGAGGCGGAACAACGGCCGGTATCGACGTCATCGTCGGTCTCCCTGCAATTTTATCGTGGCGTGCATGACGAGCTTGCCGCGCTGAACTTTCCTTGCCCCGGAGCGCCCTCCCCCTGGCGCAGATGCGCGACGCATTCCGGTTGCGACACGACCGCCATGTAGACGAGGTGCGCATTGGCGATCATCACCAACAGCAGCCCGGCGCCGATCGCCGCCCACAGCAACGGCTTCGTTTTCAGTCGCCTCATGGCTGCCACGGCGCCACTCATCGTTCTGCTCTGCGAAGATCGAATAAATAGAGCGCAAGGATCTTGCGGTCGAGCGGTGAAAGTCGTCCCTCCCAGCTCGGCATATGGCCTTGCCGGCCGCCCCACACCGTCGTGTAGATCGACTCGGCGTCGCCGCCGTTGATCCAGAACTTATCCGTCAAGTTTGGCGCACCGAGGTCGGCTTTGCCCTTGGCGTCGTCACCATGGCAGGTGACGCAATTGGCCGCGAACACGGCCTTGCCGGCGTCGATTTTCGCCGCAGGTATGTCCTTTGCGACAGCCGGGTCGGAAAGGCTGCGCACGTAGTTCACGACGTTCTCGATCTCGTCCTTCTTGAGCATCTGATCACGCCCGAAAGCCATCATTTGCGATGCCCTGCTCTGCGGATGCACGGAATTGATGCCGACGCGAATCGTCTCAGCAATGTTTTCGGGATCGCCACCCCAAAGCCACGACGCCGTCGTCAGGTTCGGAAATCCCCTTCCGCCCTGTGCATCGGACCCGTGGCACGCCGCGCAATTGTCGCGGAACAGCGTTCGGCCGGTCTGACGCACGGTGTCCATCAAACGGGGATCGGCCTGGATTTCCTTGAAGCTTTCGGTCTCAATGCGTTTTGTCCAGACGCTGCGTTCAAGAGCGGCCTGTTTCAGGCTTTCGTCGACTGTCGTGCGTTGGTCGATGCCGAGCAGGCCCTTGGTGTAGGTCACGCCGAGCGGCCAGGCCGGCATCAGTATCCAGTAGACGACCGCGAACAAGGCCGCCACGATCAGGAAGAAATAAACCGGCCGCGGCACCGGCGTGTTCAATTCCTTGATGCCGTTCCACTCGTGGCCCGTGGTCATATAGCCGGTATGTGGATCGCGTTCCTCTACCGCCATGGCTGGTCTCTATCGGGCTTGTCCTCATGGTCGAGGATTGATTGCGCGGCGTCGTCGAACCGCTTCTTGTTCGACGGCCAAAACGCATAGACGAGGACGGCGATCGAGAGCGCGATCAGATAGAACAGCCCGAACGACTTCGAGAACCAGACCGTAAGGTCATTGTCCATGGTCAACCTCCAGCCGCGGCGACCGGCTTGTGCGCAGCGTCGGTCAGCTTGCCGAGAATCTGCAAGTAGGCGACCAGCGCATCGAGCTCGGTGAGTTCGCCCGGTCTGCCGTCGAAAGCACGAACATTCGTCGCCGCGCCATACCTTTTGATCACCCCTTCGGCGTACGGCGTATCGGGCGCCGCCTGGCCGTAGGCATCGGACTTCGCATTGGCGATCATGTCGTCGGTATAGGGCACGCCGACCTTGCGAAGTGCCGCGAGATGCGCGCCGAGGTCGTCGTACCGCAGTTCGGTACGCCCGAGCCATGAATAATGCGGCATCACCGATTCCGGCACCAGATCGCGCGGATTGTTCAGATGCCGCACGTGCCATTCATCGGAATACTTGTCGCCGATACGCGCCAGATCGGGGCCCGTCCGCTTCGATCCCCAAAGCATCGGATGATCGTATTTGGATTCGACGGCGAGCGAATACGGGCCGTAACGTTCGACCTCGTCGCGCAACGTCCGGATCATCTGCGAATGACAGGCGTAGCATCCTTCGCGAATGTAGATGTTACGGCCCGCAATCTCGAGCGGCGTGTAGACCCGCATGTCAGGTGCGTCTTGGACGGTCTGATGGATCGTGAACAGCGGGATAATCTCGACCGCGCCGCCGATGCTGGCCACACCGATGATGGCGAGCATAAAGCCGATGGTCTTGCGCTCGAGCCGGTAATGCAGGTTGAACATGCCCGGTCACTCCCCGGGTTGAAGCGCGGGAACGCCGGCGAGCGCAGGGACGGGACGATCGGCCGCCCGTTCATCGGCCGGCTGGTCGGCTGTCCGTATGGTCATCCAGATGTTGTAGCCGCCGATTACCGCGCCGATCAGGAACAGCAGGCCTCCGATGGCGCGAGCGATATAGTACGGATGCATCGCAACAACGGATTCAATAAAGGAATAGGCGAGCGTTCCGCTCTCGTTGTAGGTTCGCCACATCAATCCCTGGATGATGCCGGAATTCCACATCGCGAAAACGTAGATCACCGTTCCGGAAAGCGCGAGCCAGAAATGCGCCTCGACCAGCCTGCCAGAATACATCCGCTCGCGCTTCCAAAGCCAGGGCACCGACGCATAGATCGCGCCGAACGTAATCATCGCAACCCAGCCGAGCGCGCCCGCATGCACATGGCCGATGGTCCAGTCGGTATAATGCGACAGCGAGTTGACGGTGCGGATGGCCATGAATGACCCTTCGAATGTCGACAGCCCGTAGAACACCGCCGCGACCATCATGAAGCGCAGGGTCGCGTCGTCGCGAACCTTGTGCCAGGCGCCGTTCAGCGTCAGGAGAGCGTTGCCGGCCGATGCCCATGACGGCACCAGCAACATGATCGAGAACGTCATGCCGAGCGTCTGCACCCACTGCGGCAGCGCCGTATAGTGCAGGTGGTGCGAGCCTGCCCACATGTACATGAAGGTGATGCCCCAGAAGCTGATGATCGACAGCCGATAGGAGAAGATCGGGCGGCCGGCTCGGACCGGCAAGTAATAATACAACATGCCGAGGAAACCGGCGGTCAGGAAGAACGCGACGGCGTTATGCCCATACCACCACTGCGTCATCGCATCCTGCACGCCGGAAAATGCCGAGTAGCTCTTGGCATGCCCGAACGATACCGGGATCGCTAGATTATTGACGATGTGAAGGATAGCCACGATCAGAATGAAAGCCATGTAGTACCAGTTCGACACGTAGATATGCGGCTCCTTGCGGCGAACCAGCGTGCGAAGATAGATGGCGAAATAGGTGACCCAGACGATCACCAGCCAAATGTCCGCGTACCATTCCGGCTCGGCGTATTCCTTCGACTGCGTGACACCCATCAGATAGCCGGTCGCGGCGATGACGCAGAACAGGTTGTAGCCAAGCAGCACGAACCACGGGCTCAACTGGTCGGGTAGCCGCGCGCGCGAGGTGCGCTGCAGAACATACAGCGATGTCGCGATCAGCGCATTGCCGCCGAAGCCGAAAATCACGCCGGAAGTGTGCACCGGACGGAGGCGTCCGAAGCTCGACCAGGCGGCGTCAAACGTCAGGTCCGGATTAACGAGCTGCCACGCAATCCAGTCGCCAACGAAAAGTCCCGCGACGACCCAGCACATCGCAAGGATAATGCCCATCCGGCTGGGATCGTCGAAGTAATGGTCGAGACGGTCGTCACCGGGCTCCGGCGCGTAGTAGCCCGAGATTACGCCGAAGGCCCCGGCAATTCCCGCCAGCAATACGATCGCGCCGTGAACGCCCAGAGGATCGCCTTGTCCGCCGACCGCCATGGCAAACCCGCATATCGACAAAACCAGCAGCAAGATCAGCGCCAGTTGCCGTTCGCCTTTTGTCAATTGCGCGATCATGGGTCGTAGCCTTTTGAAAGCGACGAGATGCCTACAATTAGCAAACCATGCCAGTATCTCATACGCGCGATCCGATGGAAATTCGTGTCGGTCCGAGAAATGCTACCGCATTGCCGCAATTTGATCCAGACAGGGCGTTCCGATCTTGTCGGAAGGGCCCGCCGACCCGCCTTGCATCGGCATCATCGCTTGGCAGGCACAGACCGGCGATAACGAGGCTACCGGCCGCCGTTTCAACGACACGGGTACGGAAGGCTCGCGGAATTATTTTTCACTCTGAACTTGCTCCAGCGCGATGTGCAAATACTCTGCCATTCGCTGGGCGACCTGCTGTTCTGAAATGCCTTTTCGCGCGAGGTCCTTTGACACCTTGCGCAAGGTATCGTCGTCGCTTTGATTCTCCAGATCCGTCGTGACGAGTTCATTTGCATAAGCGGCGGCGGCATCTCCAGTCAGGCCGAGTTGCCCTGCGGCCCAATTGCCCAGCATTTTGTTGCGTCTTGCCGTTGCTTTGAATCTGAGCTCCTCGTCATGGACAAATTTGCTTTCAAAGCCCTGTTCACGTTTGTCGAAGGTGGTCATGATTGCGATCCTGATTGTATCCAAAGCCATCATACTTGCGTTGCCCTCGACCGGCGCTCCGTTTGCAAGATGGCTAGAAGCCCGATGTTGGGACTAAACTTATGTGGATGGACTTGTAGTGGTCGAGCAACGCAATGGCGCGATCGAGCTCATCGCCGGTCGTCGATTTCTTCGCCAAGCTTTCTTGCATCTCATCGATCTGCGCCCTCAATCCGGCAAGATCAAAATCTTCGACGGATGAGGCAGTTTCCGCCAGGATCGTGAGTTCTTCTTTCGAAAATTCAGCCAACCCTCCGAGAACCACGAATCTTTCGCGGGTGCTTCCGGATATTGCAGTCACAATCCCGGGACGGAGCGTCGCAATGATCGGCGCGTGGCCGGCAAGGACGCCAAAATCGCCCTCGACTCCAGGCAGGTCGACTTGATCGACTTGACCCGCAAATAATAGCTTTTCGGGCGATACGAGGCTTAAATGGAAGGTTGACATCACGCTTTCCGATCGTACTTCGGTGCTGCAGCAAATTCTTAAACCTGCGACACGGTCCGGGCAGCGTATGACGAAAATCATCTGCCTGGCGTGACGGCGCCAAAACCACCATACCAGATAATCCTCACGGCGCCGCTATAGGTTAGTCAGAAATTGGAGCCAGTCAGCGGGCAATGCCGTGATTTATTTACGACGCCGAGGCGCAGGAGGTGGTCCGAGGTCGCGCTGCCAGATCGTCCCGTTATCGAACTGAATGAGTATACCGTCCGGCGAATAGACGGCACCTTCGTTCCAGCGATCGATCCAGATCCGAGTTTCCGGTGAAAACCAATCAGGCCATGCCCGGCCGGGCTCACCGGCCTCATTCAGGAGATTCAGATCGGGGCCGTTCTGGGTAATGTAGGCGGGATAGCCAACGAGTCCAGACCGACACATCTGGGTGCATTTGTATGCGCCGGTCAGATTGACTGGCTGCGCCGGCGCGCCGGTTGCGGCCAAGGCGGCCAACATACCAATGGTCAATGAAATCGTTTTCATGAGATCACTCCACTGTACAGTTGATTGACTGATGACCCTTTCACTCGAGATGCCAGGTTGTAAATTTGTCCTCTATCATGGTTTCATTGATCCGCGTCAAGCAAAGCGATCAACTTTTGGTCAAAAGCTCAATGGGTTAGCAATATAGCTTGATCAGCACGCAGGGCGCTACGCTTGATCCAAGTCGCATCTGTGAAAGAGCTCGGCGATGATGTAGCCTGATGCGCTCGCGAGCGCCGATGATTTCAAGCCTATGACCGCACCGGCGCGACCAGGGGATATGGTGATCCAGACTACCGAAGTCCGAGCAACGAGCGGCGATAGCCGTTGCCGCGGGCTTCGCCGAGACACACGAAGCTCCCGGTACTACCTTGCGCGTAGCGCTTCTGCTTTCTGGAATAATAGATCCCTTTTCGAAAATCCAGCCAGACCACCGTGTCATCAGGGCAATGTCGTTGCGCCTGAGTTTCATAGCGGAACGGGCTTAGCGGCATCGCGAGCACATCGGTCATGCCGCCCGCGACCATTAACGCCGTCAGCAGGCAGAGCGAATGCATCGGGAAAAGCTTCATGGACGATACCGTAACGCCTCAGGTTTCCCTCTGAAAGGGCCTTGCTTGGCATTTGCATGCTCCGGACTACTTTTGACGCCTCCGTCGTTCTTGCGCCGTTTGCTTCTTCTGAAACCAGCCGGTGCATTGTTATTGCCTTGGCTTGCCGCAGGCGGCGGCTCCGGCTGATTGGATCGGCAAAAGCGCCCGAGGTACTTGCGCGCGCCGCAAGCAAGTTCGGTGCTGTCGGTGCGTAGCGGTATGGTTTGGGGTGCGGATACGGAGGTGGCGATGGTGCGGGGCAAGGCCGGCGCGTACTTGTTTCGGCCGGTCGTTGGCCGGCGTCAATTCGAGGCCGCGTAGAGATCCATCGGTTCCTGGAGGCCCTTGAGTGAATGTCTGCCTCGCTCGCTGAAGCGGAGACCCGATCCCCGCGACAATTATGCACTAGAAAGTCAGCAATGATCTCCCGCTTGAAGGCAACATCGGTCGGCGATTGCAGCTCTTGCCCTATTTGCGGGAAATTGATCGCACTGCATTTTTGGGAGTTTTGCAAAAGTATCGGCACGAAGCGGACATCCGCCGCAGTCTCCGCATGCCTCGGCCGTAGCGGCGTGCGTTTGAGGGGATGATGGTGCGAGAATGCGGATTCGGGTTCTAATGGCCGGTGGAGTGTCGGTTCATTTCCTCCAAAAGCTCGTGCATTGCATCGAACTGCGTACCGAAGCCTTTCCAGTCTCCGGACTTCAATCGCTCCACTGCCTGATTGTAGCGATCGAGCGCCTCCCGCGCCTGACTTGTCGCGGGTCCTGTGAGTGGCAACTCCTCTGTCGTGTTTGAGACTGCCGGCGCTGTACCCGGTTCGATGAACAGCGCCGACAAGGCCTCGGCGAGCGTCTCCTTCATCACCACATGTTCACCGTAGGCTGCGATCACGCGTTTCAGCTCCGGCAGGTGTCCATGCTCGGCCCGCAAATAGAGCGGCGATACATAAAGAATCGAGTTCTCGATCGGGATCACAAGCAGGTTCGCACCGCGTATCACTCGCGAGCCCATCTGATTCCACAGCGTCAGTTGCTGCGAGATCTCGGTATTCTGATTGATCCGCGCCTCGATCTGAAACGGCCCGTAGACGAGCTTGTCCTTGGGGAACTCGTAGACGATCAATTTGCCGTAGTCGGGCGCATCGCAACGCGCGGCGAGCCACGCTATCATGTTGTCGCGGTGGCTCGGTACCATGGGAAGCATGAGGAAGAACTCGGCCTGTGGCTCGCCCGGCAGCCGCATGATGATATAGTAAGGGGTCATCATTGATGTGCCGTCGCCGCCCGGCTGTCGCGGGAACTGCCAAAGATCCTCGCGGTTATAGAAAACGTCGGCCGCCTCCATGTGGTAGGTCTGATACAGCCGCGCCTGAATCAGGAACATGTCCTCCGGATAGCGAATGTGTTTCTGTAAATCTGGAGGCATGGCCGTGAATGGCTTGAACAAGCTCGGAAAGATGCGCCGGTAGGTCGCGGCAATCGGGTCGCCGGGGTCGATCAGATAGAAGTCGACGGTCCCGTTATAGGCATCGACGGTAATCTTCACCGAATTGCGAATGTAGTTGAGATCGAGATCTTGCGCCGGCTGTGCAGAGGGAAAATAGGAACTCGTCGTGTAGGCGTCCTGCATCCAGAACATTCGCCCGTTGTTGATAACGAGATAGGGATCATGATCGAGCCTGAGAAATGGAGCGATCGTGCGCACCCGTTCCTTGATATTGCGCCGGATCATGATCCGGCTGTCGCTCGTAATGTAGCTTGAGAGAAGCAGGTTCGGGTCGTTGAAGTAGTAACTGAACAGCGTTCTGCGCATCATCGTTCCGATCGGAACGCCGCCGGCGCCGTCATAGGTCGCATAGACGTTGTCTTTCCCCTTCGGATAATCGAACTCGGGTGTGCTACCCTTGACGACGACGTAGTCGTCGCTCTCTTCGCCGTAATAGATGCGGGCTTCGTCGATCTTGGGACCTCCGTCTGTAACAGGAGGAATATCCCGCAAATAAAAGAACGGCAGTCCTTCAGTGCTCTTGCGGGTGACCGGGCTCATCACCGCGCCATTGCCGTGAGTAAACAGCACGTGGCGGTTAACCCATGTCTGGGCGTTCGGCGGCAGCAAGGAGGACCGCAATTCGCGAGCCGAGAGCATCACGCTTTGATAGGAACCATCGAGCCAGTAGCGATCAACGTCAAGATCATGGAATTTGTAATAGGTGCGGATCTCTTGCAACTGTGCGTAGGTATCCGACAAGGGCAACCAATCCCACAGCCTGACATTTTCGATTGTCGCCTTGTTTGCCTCTATCGTCTTGAGGGTGAGCTTCTGTTCGGCGGCAAACGGCTTGGCTACGATCTGATCGAGATTGTAGGCCTGCCTGGTGAGCGCGATGTTGCGTTCGATGTAGGGCTTCTCTAGCTGCAACTCGGATGGCTTAACAAAAAAGTGTCGAAACAGCCCTGGGACGACGCCGGAAAACACGAAAGAGCCGAGGCCGACGAGTATGAACGCAGCGGCTGGAAGCCGGTAAGTGCGCACCCGGAGATTTGCCAACGAGGCGAACGCAGCGATGATCGAAAGCCCGATCATTAGCCACAGACCGGGTAGCCCCAGATGTATATCGGTGTAGCTTGCGCCGACGACCACGCCGTTGTCGCCGTAGAGCAGCAGATAGCGGTCGAGACCATAGGACCAAGCCTTCACCGCGAAGAGAAGACCGACCAGCACCGAGCCGTGAGCAATCACTGTTGGCGACATCGATCGATGGTGAACGTCGTACTCGATATCGCCGTGCACCCAGTAGATCGTTCCGGCGAAAAGCGCGCTGAGAACGAGTGTGAGCAGCATCCAGTTCTTTATGACGGTATAGGCGGGCAGTGAGAAGAGATAGAAGCCGATGTCCTTGTTATAGAGCGGATCGTCTGCGCCATAGGGCGCTTGATAGAGAAACTGCAGGAAGATGCCCCAGTTGCCTGCTTCTGCCGCGGCGACCAGCAGAGCGAGCAAGCCTGCGCCGCCCGCGACAACCCGGGACCACGGCAATCGATCGCGCATCAGCGTGAACAGATCAGGGGGCGACGCACCGCCCGTCGGGTTCCGCGCGGAGGCGGCGATCGCTTTTGTCGGCTGCTGCCCGGCAAAACGCACAGCAAGCAATCCGTTCAGCCAAAGCATGACGGCCGTTGCCGTCCACACGGCGAAAAAGACCAGGGCTTTGGCGCCGATGCTGGTCAAAAACACCGGTAGATAACCGATCGAGGAAAACCACAGCCAATCGACCAGGAAGTCGCTCGCGAGCCCGAGCAGGATCAGGCAAATCCCGCCGACGAAGGCCGCAATGATGATCCTGACCACGGCGTTTAGCCTTGGCGCCTTCCGTCCGGGTCCGGCGATCCCGATCGTCATGGCCTGATGATAGCGGAAATGATGGAGGCTTGCCGCTTGATTCGTGGCCGGGATTGCGCATCAGGGCGGCATGCCTGGTAATCGACCGGACCAGACACCGACGCATCACAAACCCGCGATTGGGACAGTCAGCCCAACTCTGTGCGGGGCGGTTATTGCTATTCCAGCACATGGGGCTTCAAATGTTGGCCATCCCGAAGCCATTTTCTCATCGATACCCGCGATCAGGACGGCGGTGCACCGAAACCTGATAACGGCGGCGTGACAAGGCGGTTCTCATCAGCGTGATCCCTCCGTACACGCCGCTCCTCCCCATGTCTGCCATGAGTTCGTCGTGCGCCCGCAAACGGACGTCGACTGACGCTGCGTACCGAACGTGATTTATGGGCAAGCGGCCTCACAAACTATCGCGTCCTGCGCGTCTCGATACGCTGATAGCGCGTCTCAGAAGCTTGCCGTAGATTTCGGCCGTTCATGGATCGTGCCGCGGAACAGAACTTCGATAGTCGCAAGCGTCAGCACGATGGCGATGAACACGAACCACACCATGCCGCGCGGCGTGGCCATCGGCTCGGGTTTGCGTTCGATGGCGGGCGGTGGCGCTACCTGAACGATATCAACCCAGCGCGCGACCAGCGGGAGCGGTGATGGCTCGATATCCACCCAGCGACTTACCCACGGCGACTGCACAGGCCTGTCAGGCAATATCTCCGACATCGCGTCGAGCCACCTGGGCTGATGAATTTTTCGCTGAGTGTTACGGGGCCGATATTGTCGAGCTGCCGACGTCGCATCCCAGCAATGATCCGCGCCATGCCAATAGATGTGCACCGAGCCAAAGTGCTGACGCGCTTCGGTCTTGCTCATGCAGGACTTTGAAGCTTCTGACGGTGTGGCCACCACCAACATCGACACTACAATCACCGCGACGCGCATTCGGTCGCTCCGTCTTACATCATCAGATACAGACGTTGCCTCGACTCAAATATCACTTATGACAAAGTCTAGAAACTGTTGAGTGCAAATTATGGCCGGTTTTAATAGACAACATGTTTGTCCTATTAACCATTGCTTCGATCTGCGCGGAGCGCCTTGAGCGCCCGGGCCGGGGATCTGCATCAGCCATGGTCGCACCTTTCATTAAGAGGGGTGCGGTCGTTCGGCGCTTCAGGCCACCGCGCGGGCGTTAACCGAACCTCTTAAGAAAGCATCAACGATTCCCCGGGGCGCGCGCCCCATGCGCTTCAAATTTTGGACTCAAAATCGCCTCCCGACTCAATTCACTTTGATGGCGTGACGGCTTGGGGGCGCGTTCGCGCTATCTGTAGGGGTATTAGTCATGGGAATAGAACGTCTGCCGCGTATCCAGCAACGCCGCCTCGCTGAACCTTCACTTTGGGTCGATGAAACCACCGACGACGCTGTTTCGCTACTTGAGGAGAATGATGGCCCGTCGCTTTGGGGTGAAGAACACAGCGACGACATGCACTCGCTGCTTGAGGAGAATGCCAGGCTGCGAGGGCTATTGGTCAAGCTATCGGACCTCGTCCTGAAAAACGTCCTCGACCCACGGTAACGCAGCCACCAGTTGCGACGACAGGGTTGCCCGCTTCAGTGCGTCGACGACGGCGTTGCGTTCTCCGTTGCCGACGAACTGTAGAGGTCGGAATTGAAATAGAAAAAGGGGGTCATGAAAACCCAACACCCGCCGAGCACTCCATCAAACGACTCATCAAGCGTTCCCTGGGGCAGCAGATCCGCTGCGGATAAGGACCTTCTATTATTGGTTTTCGTCATCGCCATCGGCGTTATCATCAACATCGGCGTCGTCACCTTGATCGTCGGATTCATCTTCGGCGGCCTCGGTCTCGATCAACGACTGGCCCGCCTTCAGCAGTGCGGCCTCCAACATCCAACGGATGCCGCTCGCCGCGCTTGCGTACTTAACTCTTTGGATATGCAGACCAATAAGCCCATTTATCAACTGCCGCGCTGACTGAACTCATGCTCTCGTGGTCGCTGCTGCCAGCAGTAGAGATTGCGGGCGCGGAGCCATTTACGCATTTCGCGTTTGCATTTCCGCAATTGCCGCGGCGAGCGCCTCCGCAACGCGGTTGTAGCTCCAATCATTCTGATGATTGCCATCAGCCCCGGCCAAGTTTCAGCCGGCAACCGCGAACTGACCGCCGTATTTGGCGCGAAGCTCGGTTTTGAGCAGCTTACCGGTCGCGGTATGCGGCAGCGATTCCACGAAGATCACATCGTCCGGCATCCACCATTTGGCGATGCGCGTCGACAGGAATTCCAGGATCGACTCCTTCGTCGGATGTGCGCCGGGCTTGGGATGCACCAGCAGCAGCGGCCGCTCCTGCCATTTCGGATGCGGGATGGCGATGACGGCCGCCTCGAACACGTCGGGATGCGAGAGCACGAGATTCTCGATCTCGATCGAGGATATCCATTCGCCGCCGGACTTGATGACGTCCTTGAGACGATCGGTCAATTGCACATAGCCATCGGGATTGATGGTCGCGACGTCGCCGGTGCCGAACCAGCCGTCGTCGTCGACGACCTTGCCGCCCTCGCCCTTGAAATAGCCGGATATCACCCAGTTGCCCCGCACCTTGAGCTGGCCGACCGACTTGCCGTCATGCGGCAGCGTCTGGCCATCCTCGCCGACGAGGCGCAGTTCGACGCCGGAGACCTGACGTCCCTGCTTGACCTGCATGTCGACGATCTCGGCCGGCGTCGCGCCGTCGTGCTTGGCGAGCGGCGAGCCGAGCGTGACGAGCGGGCTCGTTTCCGTCATGCCCCAGGCGTGCAGCAGGAAGACGCCCAGCAGGTCTCGAAATTTCTCGATAGTGGCGCGCGGCGCAGCGGTGCCGCCGCTAAAGACGAGCTTCAATTTCAGCTTCGAGAAATCGAGCTTGGCGCGATTGTTCTCGATATAGGCGAGGAAGTTGAGCCAGATCGTCGGAATGCCGCCGGCCTTGGTGCAGCCCTCCTGTTCGAGCAGCATGTAGATGCTTTCCGGATCGAGCCGCGGTCCGGGCAGGACGAGCTTGGCGCCGCACATGGCCGCCGAAAACGGCAGGCTCCACGCGTTGGCGTGGAACAGCGGCACGATCACGAGGATCGAATCCTTGGCCGAGAGCGCGAAGCCGTCGGCTGCGCAGGCGGCGAAGGCATGCAGTACGGTCGAGCGATGGCTGTAGAGAACGCCCTTGGGATTGCCGGTCGTGCCGGAGGTGTAGCAGAGCGTGCAGGCGGTGTTCTCGTCGAGCTGCGGCCAGACGTAATCGGGCGAGGCTTGCGCCAGCAGCGTCTCGTAGCACAGGAGATTGCCGACCTTGACGGCCGGCATGTCCTTTTCCTCGCACAGCGCGATCCAGCCGCGCACCAGCGGCAAGTATGGCGCGAGCCGTTCGACGAGCGACGTGAAATCGGGATCGAAGAAGACGTAGCCGTTTTCGGCGTGGTTGATGATGTAGACGAGTTGTTCGGCGAACAGGCGCGGATTGACCGTATGCAGCACGCGGCCGGAACAGGTCACGCCGTAATAGAGTTCGAGATGCCGCCACGAATTCCAGGCGAGCGTCGCGACGCGATCGTCATGGCCGACGCCGAGTGCGGCGAGCGCGTTGGCAACGCGCTTGGCGCGCGCCGCCACCTGCCCGTAATTGGACCGGTGCATGACGCCCGTGGGATCGCGCGAGACGATCTCGGTTTCCGCATGCCAGGTCGCGACATAGTCGACCAGGTTCGAGATCAGCAGCGGCCGGTTTTGCATTAGTCCAAGCATGAGTATCTCCGTTTCGAACGCTTCTTCGAGTTGTATTAAAAGCAGTCCCGCATTTCTCGTCTACATCGCCGGCGCAACCCCGCCATCGATAATGTTGAGGGGTTCTGATCAGTCGTTACCGCGTCCGCCGGGTTGGCACAACGGTTTCGCCAATACCGGATTGGCGAACGGTCAATCCTGTCTGAATTTCATCGTCGCTGCTTTCGACCATATCGGACGAGCGCCTCTCGGCTGTTTTCAGCAGCACCTCAGCCAAACGAAAGGTCACGTAAGACCTACGCATTCGAAACCCCGACCGAGAGATTTAACGCCCGCGTTACGTCGGTTCATCGCTACGGCTCGCGGTGGTCAGTGGACGGCGGTGCAGGTTGGTTCGATCCTGCAGCGGGCATCGTCTGCTTTTTGCGCCTGATGCGCGGCTCGAGGTCGATCACGTAGTACAGCCAGGCCAACAGCAACGCGGCGGCAATTGATTTAGATCCCCACAACAGGGCATGAAGAATCCACCACAAGATTACTCGTGCAATCTCCATCATGTGGACCGATCCCGCGGATTGTACGTTCGATTGTGCATAAGATGTCGGTTGTGGAAGGGGTAGGATTTCCTCAGTTGTGTTCCTTAATTATTTTCGATGTCGAATTCCGCTTTCAAAAGCGGCCGCCCTTTTCAGAAGCACATTGTCATTTCCAGAAACGTAGCTGCGATTTTGAAAACGCTTCGCGCGCCCATTCATCCGGTTCGCATTCAGGATCACGGATCGTCTGATATCGAAGGGAATCGACAACGAAGCCGCATCCCGGCGCGCTTTGGAGTTGATCATCTCGGCCCAAGACAATCGACGCAAATCGACCACTCGGATTTAGAACACCATCGGCTATGCTTGCGCGATAGGCTCACCGAAAGCATGGCTGGCTAGGCGGGTGAACCGGAGCATATGGGCATAGTCAGGTTCTGCCGTTCGCCACGAGACATGTCGAGGTGGCTCAGGTCGCCTTGGATTACTGGCTTTATCACGGCCGTTTCAGGCCGCGCTGGACCGCCGGCAGGGTAGAGGTAGGGTATTTAGGCCTGTTATTTCCACGTAACTATTTGGAATATCATAAATTTTTGGACCACAGGTGGCGGAGAGGGAGGGATTCGAACCCCCGATAGGCTTGCACCTATGCCGCATTTCGAGTGCGGTGCATTCAACCACTCTGCCACCTCTCCAAAGGCCATTGAATTTATTAGGATAAATTAAGGGACGGTCGCTCCCGAAATCAGCAAATGCTACCGCTTTGCTACCTAATCTCTTCAGCGCGCTTCTTTTCCGCGATTTGATAGGTCTCGTCAACGCGCGCGGCAGCGCCCTCTCGCATTCCCGGCAGGACGTGGCTGTAAAGATCGAGCGTGATCCCAACCTTGCTATGGCCGAGCCGCTCACTCGCTACTTTCGGATGCACTCGGCGGCGAGCATGTCCCTCGCGTGAGCATGCCTGAGGTCATGAAATCGAATTCGCGGAAGATGTGCGGCAAAGGCAGCCCACATCTGCGAGAGGCTGCGCGGCTGCATTGGCGCGCCGTCCTGCCGAGTATAGACGAAGGTGGCATTCGTCTGCCTGACGCCAAGCGTGAGAAGCTCCTCGGCTTGCGTAAGGCGATGCTGGGGCAATTCCGATCCAACAGTCGCGGGCAACGCCAAGGGGCGGTTGTATGCCGCCGCGATATCTGCGCCGGTTTGAGTTTCGTGAGTGGCACCGCGCGTCAGGCTGGAATAGTTCCCTCATGGACTTGCTTGAACCTTCAAGCGCTTAGCAGGCGGGATACGATGGGCAGGCCGATTGGTTCTGTGACCGGGAAAGGCCGTTCGCTGATGCGCTGCGGATGGAAATCTGCAACGGCAATGATCATCGCGTTCTGCGCGCCATTGCAGAAAAACTGATCGAGAAAGCGCTGCAAGGCGATCTACGGGCCATTCAGCAAATTGCAGACCGTTGGACGGAAAGCCTACGCTACCCGGCGGGCGCGCTTCAATCCTTGTTCTTCCTGTCTTTCTTGTCGTCCTTGTCCTTCTTGTCGTCCTTGTCTTTAGCCTTGTCCTTCCTGCGATTGGTAAAGCGCGCGTTGCCCAATCCGGTGCCGATGGTGAGCACGCCCCAGCGCTCCACGTCCTGCATGAACGGCACTTCGGAGAGCCCCTGCGCGACACCGTCATTGTGCATCAGCACCGCGGTATCGTGATCGCCGATCTCCGGGATCACCTCGACCAGGCTCGCCGGCAGGTTGAATTTGCTGCTCTCCCAGTTACCCGGCAGGTTCTGCGCGCCCTTTGCAATGGAGCCGTCGTCGTTGATCACGCCGGGACAGGCGATCCCGATGAAAGGCGCGAGCTTCAAGCCTTGCGCGTCGGCGGCAGCTATCAGCTCTTTCAGCATTTTCACCAGCCGCTTCACCGCGCCCTCGCGGGTCGGCTCATCGTCGGCATGACGCCAGAGCTCGGATTTCCAGACCGACGCCTTCGACAGATCGGGTGCCTTCTTCCAGCGGGTTTCGACCACGCCACAGCGAATGTTGGAGCCGCCGATATCGACCGCGAGGATGCTGTCATGCGCTTCGAAAATCCAGGACGGCGCCAGATGCAGACATCCGATCAGGCCGGCTTCATCGGGATGAAAGCGGATCGGCACCAGATCGACCTTGAAGTCTTCGCCCTTGAGAATGATATCGGTGCGCGCAATGGCGAGCTCGCCGACCCGGCTCTGGCGAAAGCCGCCGCCGACCACGATGCGTTCGGTATCGGCCCAGGCCTTGGACTTGAGAAACCGCCGCGTCACATAGGCCAGCTCCTGCGCGAATTCCTCGATCGCGCCGTGCACCAAGGCGGAGGCATGGATGTCGTCGCCTACGAGTGCCTCGTCGAGCACAGTCTTGCCGATGGCGTCGGTGGATTTGCTGCCGAGGGGATCGTCGCCGTTTTTCTTCAGCGGCTTGCGCAGCGTGTCCAAAATCTCGCGGAACGCGCCCTTGCTGGCGCGGTCGCCGAGAAAGCCGTCGTCGTCCTTCAACTCGATATTGAAGCTGTCCACGTCCACCGACGGCAGGCGGGTCGCGCCGTGCCTGCCGATGCCGGAGGTCGTCAGTGTGTCTTCAGCCATTTTGCCCTGCCCGGTCGGGAGTTCAGGGACAACGGCGGGGGAACCCGTTGGTTTCACGGAGGGGACGGCCCGATTCCAATGCAGGCCGGGCGGGCCCATAATGGTCCAAATCCCGTATATTGGCCGGTTTTCAGGCTGCTTTTCCTTGAACTCGGGGCGCTCCCCGGCTATAAGTCCCGCACCCGGCGCGGGAATTCCTCGCGCTGTTTGTTTTTGCGCGGCTCCAAGGGATCGCTCCCCGATCGCGCGGAAATTGAACCCATAACGACTGAAGAAAAAGCCGGCCCGGACCCGTCCGAGGCCGGGATCGAACACGAAGGAATAAAACGATGTTCGCAGTCATCAAAACCGGCGGCCGGCAATACCGCGTCGTTCCGGATGATGTGCTCGAGATAGGCAAGATCGCCGGCGATGTCGGGACGATCGTGCAGCTTGGCGAAGTCTTGCTGGTCGGCGGCGATCAGCCCGTGCTTGGCGCGCCCACGGTTGCGGGCGCTTCCGTTGCGGCCGAAGTGCTGCAGCACAAGCGCGGCCCGAAGATCATCTCGTTCAAGAAGCGCCGCCGCAAGAATTCGCGCCGCAAGCGCGGCTATCGTGACGAGATCACGGTGCTGCGCATTACCGAGATCCTGACCAACGACAACAAGCCGACGATTGGTCCGCGTCCAAAGAAGGAAAAGCCGGTCACCGCCCCGCCTGCCGACGATAACGATGAGGCGCCGAGGACCGCGAAGAAAAAGGCGCCCGCCAAGAAGGCGGTTGCCAAGAAACCGGCGAAGGCGGCTGCGAAGCCCCGCGCCAAGCCCGATGCCAAGAAGGCTCCGGCAAAGAAGGCCGACGCGAAGGGCAAAAGTGATAAAAAGTGAAGCGTGATAAAAAGTGAAATGATTCCGTCAAGGAATTGATCTAGAGATACGGTTAAGTTGGAGACGGGTTATGGCTCACAAAAAAGCAGGCGGCTCATCGCGAAACGGACGTGATTCT
Organism: uncultured Alphaproteobacteria bacterium; assembly: GCA_963732455.1. Taxonomy (GTDB): domain Bacteria; phylum Pseudomonadota; class Alphaproteobacteria; order Rhizobiales; family Xanthobacteraceae; genus Bradyrhizobium. The sequence goes on from CAVSZM010000008.1 coordinate 383,297, forward strand.
GCGGGCAAGCGCCTCGGAATCAAAGCCTATGGCGGCGAGCACGTGATCCCCGGCAACATCATTGCACGTCAGCGCGGCACCACCTGGCATCCCGGCCTTAATGTCGGCATGGGCACCGACCATACTCTTTTCGCCAAGGTCGAAGGCCATGTCGAGTTTCGTGCAAAAGCCGACGGCCGCACTTTCGTATCAGTTGTTCCGATGACGGAAGCCGCGGCCGAGTAAACGGTGGACAAAATGAGTCCGCCGGGTCCTGTTGAACCGGCGGAGCTCCAGAGGGCTCCAAAGGGGAGGCGGGAAACCGGCCTCCCCTTTTTCATTGCGCGTGTTCCATAGAAGCGGACACCGGTCTGTGACCAGAACACGCGCCATGATCCAAAAGTTGCGTTCTCTCTCTCACGCATACAGGAGCACGACATGCTGCAGGATATCCCGACCCAGACATTACGCGAGGCGAGTAGCTGCGTCCTCGAGACCGAACGGCTGATGCTGCGCAAGCCGACGCTCGCGGACGTAAAAGCGATCGCGCATCTCGCCAACGACCGCCGGATCGCGGAGAATACCCGCCACCTGCCGCATCCCTATTCTCAGGATCATGCCGTGGAGTTCGTTCGCGGAACCGCGAACGACGATCGCGGCACCGTGTTCCTGATCGAAAACAATTACGCGCCGATCGGCGTGGTCGGCATCGACTGGCGCGAACCTGACGCGCCGGAGCTCGGCTATTGGCTCGGCGTCGAGCATTGGGGCCAGGGTTTCGGCACCGAAGCTGCGCGAGCGGTAATCGATTTCACCTTCGAGGGATTCGAAGTCGAGCACCTGATGTCGGGCGCGCGGGTCGCCAACCCGGCGTCGCGCAACATCCTGGAGAAATGCGGCTTCCAATGGAGCGGCGTCGAGCTGCATCGTTTCGAGGCGCTGGGATCTTCAACGCCGGTCGATTGCTTTCGTCTCTCGCGCAGCGTCTGGTCTTCGCTGAAGAACTGGGGCAGTTCGACGCGCCGCGAGCGGTGAGCGCTCGATAACAAAAAACGTCAACACCGTCGTCCCCGCGAATGCGGGGACCCATAACCCCCCGCGCTTGCTGTTGCGTCGAGTTGCAGCTCCAGCCGTCGCTTCGCCTGGCCGGGACGACGAGGATAGTCGTTGCTTCGTACCTTACACCGGCGGACTGACCACGGTCTCCCCGCGACCCAGACCGCGCTCGCGCAGGAAGATGTAAAGCCCCGCTCCGATAATGATCGACGCGCCGACGATCGTCGCCCATGACGGCACGTCGCCGAACACGACGAAGCCGAACATCACGGCCCAAACGATCATCGAATACTGATAGGGCACCACCACGCTTGCCGGCGCGAGCTTGAGCGAGCGATTGACGCACAGCAACGCGCTTACCGAAATGCATCCGGCAGCGGCAAACAGGCCCAGGCTGCCGATGCTCGGCGTGACCCACCCGAATGGCGACATCAGCGCACCGAGTGCGAACGTTCCGGCGAACTGCGACGATGCCAGCACGATATCCGGCGTCGATCGCAGCGAGCGGGTGATCAGCATCAGCACCGCAAACGACAGGCTGCCGCCGAGTGCGATGATTGCGGACCAGCTCACCGTCTGCGACGACGGCCGCAGCGCAATCAACACGCCGCAAAACCCGATCAGGACGGCGGTCCAGCGCCGCCAGCCGACGCGCTCGCGCAGCACGATTGCCGACAGCGCCGTGACGAAAATAGGACAGGCCAGATAATAGGTGATGACGTCGGCGAGCGGCAAATAGACGGTGGCGAGAAAAAACGCCGCGACTTCCAGCGTGGAGAGCGTCACCCGGAGAAGCTGCAGCAGCGGCCGCTCCAGGCGAACGAATTCCATGCGATGCCGCCAGATCATCGGCGACAATACGATCAGCGCCGCGCAGGCGCGCAGCCACAACAATTGTCCGACCGAATAGGTCGCGACCATGAACTTTCCCAACGCGTCTCCGAACGAGAACATGAAGATCGAAAGCAGCATCAGGCCGATGCCGGCAAGCCGCGCGGAGCGCTCATCCGCGGTTGTCGATATTTTGGCGAGCAGGCTCATCTAACATTCTCTGAACGACTGGCGATCGCCTTATCAGATCGCCGAAATTCTCTCCACCGTCATTCCGGGATATGACGGGCCTCGGAATCGATTGCCGCAACAGCGCCTCTGCGATACCGATACGTCATCAGCAACTCCGGAAAAACGTCCCTACAGGAATCAGCCATGACCGAGTTCGATCCCACCCGGCATCGCATGGTGCCGGAGCAGCGCTGGTTCGAAGATTTCGTGCTCGGCGAGCGTTTTGTCATTCCGAGCCGTACCATGACGACCGCCGTTTTCGCAGCCTTTCAGACGGCGAGCGGCGATACCCATCCGGTGCATTACGATGTCGAATATTGTCGCGCGCGCGGGATGCCGAACCTGCTGGCCCATGGTTTCCAGACGCTGATCCATACCGCGCCGGGCGGCGGGCTGTTCCCCTATATGGTGGAGGAATCGCTGGTCGGTTTTCTGGAGCAATCGAGCCGGTTCTTGAAGCCGGTGTTCGCCGACGACACGATCTATCCCGCGCTTGAAGTGACCGAGTTGACACCCGGCCGCACCACCGGCGTGGTGACGCTCCGTAGCACCGTGTTCAATCAGCGCCGCGAACTGGTGCTGGAGGGATTGCAGAGATTCCTCATTCGCCGCCGGCCCGCCTAGCCATGATCGCTGCAAATAGCAAACTCGTGAAGACGGCGTTCAAAGCTTGAAAAGCGCCAGAAAATAAGAGCCTTTCGCGATATTGCGGCAGGTAAAGGTTGCCGCGTCGACGCCCCTGCCTTACCTATAGCCTATGAAATTTCTTGACGAAGCCAAGGTCTATATCCGCTCCGGCGACGGCGGCAACGGCTGCGTGGCGTTTCGCCGCGAGAAATATATCGAGTTCGGCGGACCGAGCGGCGGCAATGGCGGCCGCGGCGGCGACGTCATCATCGAAGCGGTCGATGGATTGAACACGCTGATCGATTATCGGTATCAGCAGCACTTCAAGGCCCAGAAGGGCACCAACGGCATGGGCAAGGACCGGCATGGCGCCAACGGCAAGCCGATCATGCTCAAAGTGCCCGTGGGAACGCAGGTGTTCGACGAAGATCGCGAAACGCTGCTCCACGACTTCACCACGCTCGGCGAAAAATTCGTGATCGCCGAGGGCGGCAATGGCGGTTTCGGCAACGCGCATTTCAAATCGTCCACCAACCGCGCCCCGCGCAATGCCAATCCCGGGCAGGAGGGCGAGGAGCGCTGGATCTGGCTGCGACTGAAACTGATTGCCGATGCCGGTCTGGTCGGCCTGCCCAATGCCGGCAAGTCGACGTTCCTCTCCGTGGTCAGCGCCGCCAAGCCAAAGATCGCCGACTATCCGTTCACGACGCTGCATCCGCAGCTTGGCGTGGTCGATGTCGACGGCCGCGAATTCGTGCTGGCGGATATTCCCGGCTTGATCGAAGGCGCGCACGAAGGCGCGGGTCTCGGCGACAAATTCTTGGGCCATGTCGAGCGCTGCCGCGTGCTGCTGCACCTGGTGGACGCGACCTGCGAGCATGCGGGCAAGGCCTACAAGACGGTGCGGACCGAACTCGATGCCTATCAGGGCCATCTCGCCGACAAGATCGAGATCGTCGCCCTGAACAAGATCGACGCCGTGACGGCGGACGACCTGAAGAAGCAGAAGGATCGCCTGAAGCGCGCCGCGAAAAAAGCGCCGCTCTTGATTTCGGGCGTCACGGGCGCAGGCGTGAAAGACGCATTGCGCGCACTGGTCGAGGTGATCGGCGAAGCCCCGGTGTCCGTAAAGGCAAAGGGGGCGGCGCAGGCCGAGCCCTGGGCACCGAACACACCGCAGGGCTGACTTGCGCCATCGGCGCCCACCTGCAAAACTGCAACATCCTCAAAATCTGAAGGAGAAGAAACATGATCGGTTACGTCACCGTGGGTACCAACGATCTGAAAAAGGCCGGTGAGTTTTACGACAAGATTTGCGGCGAACTGGGCATGGGACGCTTTATGGCAAACGATCGCATCATCGCGTGGGGTGGGCCGGGCGGCGGCGCGGGATTCGGCGTTGCGCTTCCTTATGACGGCAAGCCGATGACGGTCGGCAACGGCGTGATGGCGGCGTTCGGGGCAAAGGACAAGGCACAGGTCGATCGAGTTCACAAACTGGCTTTGTCGCTCGGCGGCAGCTGCGAGGGCCCTCCCGGGCAGCGCAGCGAAAAGTTCTACGCCGCCTATTTCCGCGATCCCGAGGGCAACAAGCTCAACGCGTTCGTGATGGGCTGACGCATCGCGCGCGCCGTGGCGCCACTTCCAAATCATGGAGGTGGCGCGTATCGCTTTCAACGCAACACTGCATCATTCGACTGCATCCATGGCTCGCCCCGCGCTCCAAAAATTCCGCCGCATCGTCGTCAAGGTCGGCTCGTCGCTGCTGATCGATTCCGACGCGGGCGAAGTCCGGGCATCGTGGCTGGCTGCGCTCGCCGCCGACCTTGCAAAATTGCACGGCGAGGGGCGCGAGCTTCTGATCGTCTCGTCCGGTTCGATTGCACTTGGACGCAGCCGTTTGAAACTGCCAAGCGGCACGCTCAAGCTTGAGGAAAGCCAGGCCGCGGCGGCAGTAGGGCAGATCGCGCTGGCGCGAACCTGGTCGGAGGTGCTGGGGCATCACGGCATCGGCGCCGGGCAAATTCTGGTGACGCTGCAGGATACCGAGGAGCGCCGCCGTTACCTCAACGCGCGCTCGACCATCGCCAAGCTCCTGGAATGGCGGGCGGTGCCCGTGATCAACGAAAATGACACCGTCGCCACCAACGAAATCCGCTACGGCGACAACGACCGCCTTGCCGCGCGCGTCGCCACCATGGCGAGCGCGGACCTTTTGATCCTGCTGTCGGATATCGACGGACTCTACGATGCGCCGCCGGGCAGCAATCCGAATGCGAAACACGTTCCGATCGTCGAGTCCGTTACTTCCGAAATCGAGGCGATGGCGGGCGACGCCGAATCTGAATTGTCGCGCGGCGGCATGCGAACAAAAATCGAGGCCGCGAAGATCGCGACCACAGCAGGCACGCATATGCTGATCGCGTCCGGCAAGATCGAGCATCCGCTGCAGGCGATCGCCGACGGCGGACGCTGCACGTGGTTTCTGACACCGGCCAATCCGGTGACCGCGCGCAAGCGCTGGATCGCCGGTTCGCTGGAGCCGAAGGGCACGCTGACCATCGACGCCGGCGCGGTGAACGCACTACGCGCGGGCAAGAGCCTGCTGCCGGCGGGCGTGATCCGGGTCGACGGACAATTCGCCCGCGGCGACGCGGTGGTGGTGCGCGGTCCCGACACCCATGAGATCGGCCGCGGGCTCGTCGCCTATGACGCCGAGGATGCCGAGAAGATCAAGGGCCGCTCGTCGCCGGACGTAATGGCGATCCTCGGCATCAGCGGGCGCGCGGAAATGATCCACCGCGACGACCTCGTGGTCGGCCCGAGCGGTGCATTTTCTTTTCCTAAATAGCCTAGGCCAATGGCCGAGCCGCCAGGACGGCCGCAAGAGCTGCGGCAAGATCCGGTGCCGCCCGCCGGCCATGCTCCCTCCGCACCTCGCAAAACGTGGATTTCCGTGCTAAGACATGACCTTAACGGAGACTGAAATCGACATGACTGCGCTCAAGGCAATCGACGGAAACGCCGATTTGCCGGTCCTGATGACCGATCTTGCTGCCCGCGCGCGCGCCGCCGCGCGGCTGCTTGCGCTTGCGTCACCGGAACAGAAAAATCGCGCGCTGGAAGCGATGGAGCGCGCCATCCGCGCCAATGCGCCGGCGATTCTCGCGGCCAACGCCGAGGATGTCGCGGAAGTTCGCGCCGGTAATGCGAGCGAGGCCTTCATCGATCGGCTGACCCTGACGCAAGCGCGCATCAATGCGATGGCCGACGGCATCGCGACCGTGCGCGAGATCCCCGATCCCATCGGAGTCGTGACCGAGAGCTGGCAGCGCCCGAACGGCATGACCATCGAGCGGGTGCGCGTGCCGCTTGGCGTCGTCGCCGTCATCTTCGAGAGCCGTCCTAACGTCGCCGCTGACGCCGGCGTGCTGTGCCTGAAATCCGGAAACGCCGTCATTCTGCGCGGCGGTTCGGACAGTTTCCGGTCCTGCCGCGCGATCCATGACTGTCTGGTGCAGGGATTGCGGGAAGCCGATTTGCTTGAGGCTTCCATTACGCTGGTACCGACCCGCGACCGCGCCGCGGTGGGGCTTCTGCTCGGCGGGTTGAACGGCGGCATTGATGTGATCGTGCCGCGTGGCGGCAAGAGCCTCGTCGCGCGCGTTGAAGCCGAAGCACGCGTTCCGGTGTTCGCGCATCTGGAAGGTGTCAACCACGTCTATGTCGATCATGCCGCCGATCTCGAAATGGCGAAGTCGATCGTGCTGAACGCCAAGATGCGTCGCCCCGGCGTCTGCGGCGCGGCCGAAACCCTGCTGGTCGATCGCGCCGGCGCATCGATCAATCTCAAGCCACTGGTCGAAATGCTGATCGATGCCGGTTGCGAGGTGCGCGGCGACGACGCCGTGCAACGTGTGGATGGTCGGGTGAAGCCGGCTTCCGACGAGGACTGGGATACCGAATACGAGGACGCCATCATCACTGCCAAGGTCGTCGACGGCGTCGACGAAGCGATCGCGCATATTCACATCCACGGTTCGCACCACACCGATGCGATCGTGACGGAAGACGAGGCCGCCGCCCGCAAATTTCTTAACGAGGTCGATTCGGCGATCGTGCTGCATAATGCATCGACCCAATTCGCCGATGGCGGCGAATTCGGTTTCGGCGCCGAAATCGGGATTGCCACCGGGAAATTTCACGCTCGCGGCCCGGTCGGCGCGGAGCAGTTGACCAGCTTCAAATACCGCGTCCACGGCACCGGGCAGACGCGGCCGTGAACGTCAGAGCGTTTTCAAGCGAAGTGGAAACCGGTTCGCGCGAAGAAAACGCGTCAGGCAAGAAAGAGAGCGCCCCGGTTCTGGTTCAATCCCTACCGAACGGCTCTGGATCGCGCACACGGTGTCTCAGTTGAAGCCGGCTTCGGTCGCGTCGCAATCCGTCTCTCAGGCCATCCCGCTCCATGCACATGGCATGCGCATCGGCCTGCTCGGCGGCTCGTTCAATCCGCCGCATGTTGCGCATCGCGCCATCAGTCTTTTCGCGATCAAACGATTGAAGCTCGACCGCGTGTGGTGGCTGGTGACGCCGGGCAATCCGCTCAAGGATCATGGCGCACTGCACGGTCTCGATGAGCGCACCGAGGCCGCGCGCCGAATGGCCGACGATCCGCGCATCGATGTAAGCTGTCTCGAATCCGTCATCGGGAGGCGCTATACAGTCGACACCATCACTTATCTGCGCCGCCGCGCTTCCGGCCTGCGCTTTGTCTGGATCATGGGCGCCGACAATCTCGCGCAATTTCACCGCTGGCAAAACTGGCGGCGCATCGCATCCGAGGTGCCGATCGCGGTGGTCGACCGTCCGCCGCAAAGTTTTCGCGCGCTTGCCGCGCCCGCAGCCCAGGCGCTCGCGCGCTACCGCCTGCCCGAGAACCAGGCCGGCAGGCTCGCGGATCAGCGCGCGCCGGCCTGGGTTTTTCTCACGGGCATGAAATTGACCCTGTCATCGACCGGCCTGCGGAACCCGGACGGCAGCTGGAGGACAAAGTGAGGGGGCCGGTTCACTGGAATATTGAAACCATTAACCCCACATGCGTAGTATAGCGAGCGGGCGCCAAGGATTCGGCGTTCGCGATACAGTGAAAGGAATGGTCCCTGGCCACATCTGTATTGTCCAAGTCTGTTTTACCGAAGACGCGTAAAACATCGACACAAGCCGCGGCCTTGAAGGCGCAACCCGACGCCGACAAGACCCTGAATATCATCCTCTCCCGCCTCGACGATATGAAGGCGGAAGAAACGGTCACCATCGACCTTCGCGGCAAATCCGCATTTTCCGACTACATGATCGTCACCACTGGCCGGGCCAACCGGCACGTCGGCGCGATCGCGGAAAATGTCGCCAAAGGTCTCAAGGAAACCGGAATCAAAAGCCTCCACATCGAAGGCTTGCCCAACTGCGACTGGGTGTTGATCGATTCCGGCGACGTGATCGTGCACGTATTCAGACCCGAGGTACGCGAATTCTACAATCTGGAAAGATTGTGGACGCAAAGCCCGACGGCGGCGAAGGTGATCTGAGGCCGGCCGATGTGAATTGGCTGAGCGCCCGCGAGCATGCGGCGCGCATTGCGCAAAAGCGGACCCCGCTTTTGCGATCAGAAGCTGCTCGATTTATTGCTTTGGAGCATTTTCTGCGGCAAACCGCCTTCCTCCCTCGGATCGAGTTCGTGGGCACGCCTTGCCGGAAAATTCGCCATGCAACTCGTCATTGTTTCGATCGGCCGGCTGAAGCAGGGCCCGGAACGGGAACTTGCCGAACGCTATCGTGAGCAATTCGACGACATCGGCGGCAAACTTGGCTTTCGCGGCATCGAAATTCATGAAATTTCCGAAAGCCGCGCACGTAACGCCGCAGCCCGGATTGCAGAGGAAGCAGGGGCCATTTCGGCCGCAATTCCCGAAAAATCGGTCCTGGTGGCGCTCGACGAACGCGGCGACAACATCGACAGCGGCGCTTTTGCCAGGCATCTTGGCCGCTGGCGGGATGAGTCGGTCGCCAATACTATTTTCGTGATCGGCGGCGCGGACGGACTTTCGCCCGATTTGCGGCGCATGGCAAAGCTGAGAATTGCGTTCGGCGCCGCGACCTGGCCCCATCAGATGGTTCGCGTCATGCTTCTGGAACAGGTTTATCGGGCCGCAACCATTTTGGCGGGCCACCCTTATCACCGCGCGTAAGCCGCGCTACGGAAGCTTCAGAAAGCGCCGATCGGATCTATGCAGGCAACGCGAAACATTCATTCGTACCCTGACACCGCCAGCCGTGGTCAGCTGGATTCCGTCCGTATTTCGCCTTCCGTCGGTTTGTTGTCCTTGGTCTTTGCCGGGATGTGCCTTGTGCCGGCGGCCGCGCAAGTCGCGGCTTCGACGCCGCAGACGACAGTCTCCTCGCCCGACGCCATCAAGCAGCGCGAACAGGAACTCGAAGCCGCGCGTGCGCAACAAAAAAGTGCGGCGGAACAACAGCAGAAGCTCAAGGCCGATATAGCGGCGATCGGTCAGGACCGCAGCAAGCTCAATCAGCAACTGATCGACATCGCCGCACAGGTGCGCGCGGTCGAGACCCGAATCGGCGACGCAGAAGCGCGGCTGTCCCCGCTCGATTCGCGCGAGCAGCAAATTCGTGATTCGCTGGGTTCGCGCCGTTCCGATATGGTCGAGGTGCTTGCGGCACTGCAACGTGCCGGACGACGTACGCCGCCTGCGCTGCTGGTCAGGCCGGAAGACGCGCTGCAATCGCTTCGTACCGCCATGCTGCTCGGATCCGTGGTGCCCGAGTTACGGGCACGAGCCGAAAAACTGGCTGGCGACCTCGGCGAACTGGTCGCGCTTCGCAAGACCATCGCGACGGAGCGGGACCGCCTTGCGGTAGACCGCGACAAGCTCAGGGACGACCAAACCCGTCTCGCCGCCCTTGTCGATGAACGGCAGCGCAAGCAAAGTTCGGTCGAAAAGGATATGGAAATTGAAGGTGCGCGCGCCATCGCACTGTCCCGGCAGGTGGACAGCCTGCAAGGCTTGATCGCCAAAATGGAGCAGGATTTGAAGAGCGCCGCGGACGCGGCTGCAACCGCCAGTCTGCAGGGCGCCCCCGCCACCCTCAATGGCAAGCCCAATCTGGGGGCGCTAAAGGACCCTGCGCGGCTCAGCCCGGCCATTGCTTTTGCGTCCGCCCGAGGTTTATTCGCGATGCCGGTTAACGGGGTCAAGATTTGCGAATTCGGCGGTTCCGACGGCGCAGGAGGCGTAGAAAAGGGCATTTCTTTGGCAACCAGGGCTGGAGCCCAGGTCACAACGCCGTGTGATGGCTGGGTTGTTTACGCCGGGCCGTTCCGCAGCTACGGACAACTCTTGATCCTCAATGCCGGGGGCGGGTATCATGTACTGATCGCCGGGATGGAGCGCATTTCGGTTAATATCGGCCAGTTTGTACTTACGGGGGAGCCGGTCGCGACCATGGGGACAATATCCCAGGTCGCATCCATCCTCGCAGCCAACGCGAGTCAGCCCGTGCTCTATGTCGAGTTCCGTAAGGACGGCACTCCAATCGATCCAGGTCCATGGTGGGCCGCAAATGAAGGCGAAAAGGTTCGCGGATGATGCGCAAGACTTCTGTAATTCTCCTCAGCGCCGCCACCGGCGCTGCACTGACGCTCTTCGTGACACAGCCGCGTGCCGTGCTTATGGGATCGAGTGCGCGCGCCGCAACGTCGGACACCTATCGCCAGCTCAATCTGTTTGGCGACGTGTTCGAACGGGTCCGCAGCGACTACGTCGAAAAACCTGACGACAGCAAGCTCGTCGAATCCGCCATCAGCGGGATGCTGACCGGCCTGGACCCCCATTCCAGCTATATGGACGCCAAGAGCTTCCGCGACATGCAGGTACAGACCCGCGGAGAATTCGGCGGGCTCGGCATCGAGGTCACGATGGAAGACGGTTTGATCAAGGTCGTCTCGCCGATCGATGATACGCCGGCGTCCAAGGCCGGCATCATGGCCAACGACATCATCACCAATCTCGACGACGAAGCCGTGCAGGGCCTCACCCTCAATCAGGCCGTCGAGAAAATGCGTGGGCCCGTCAATACCAAGATCAGACTGAAGATCATCCGCAAGGGTCAGGACAACCCGATCGACGTGACTTCTGGTGCGCGACAACATCCGCGTCCGCTCGGTGCGCGCGCATGTCGAAGGCGACGATATCGGCTATATCCGTATCACCACGTTCAATGAACAAACCACCGAAGGCCTGAAGCGCGAGATCGGCAACCTGTCCACGCAGATCGGCGACAAGCTGAAAGGCTTCATCATCGACCTGCGCAACAATCCCGGCGGATTGCTGGAGGAAGCGGTTACGGTTTCCGACACCTTCCTCGAGCGCGGCGAGATCGTCTCTACCCGCGGCCGCAACGCTGAGGAAACCCAGCGCCGTGCCGCGCATCCGGGCGACCTGACCAAGGGCAAACCGCTGATCGTCCTCATCAACGGCGGCTCGGCATCGGCTTCCGAAATCGTCGCCGGCGCACTGCAGGATCACAAGCGTGCGACGCTGGTGGGCACGCGGTCGTTCGGCAAGGGCTCGGTGCAAACCATCATTCCGCTCGGCTCAGGCAACGGCGCGCTGCGTCTCACCACCGCACGCTACTTCACGCCATCGGGCAAATCGATCCAGGCCAAGGGCATCGTTCCAGATATCGAGGTGCTGCAGGACGTGCCGGACGAGCTGAAGTCACGGACCGACACCAAGGGCGAAGCCTCGCTACGCGGCCATCTAAAGTCCGAGGGTGACGAGAAGACCGGTTCGCAATCCTACGTGCCGCCGGACGCCAAGGACGACAAGGCGTTGAAAATGGCAGCGGATCTGCTTCACGGCGTCAAGGTCAATGCGACCGCGCCGGCCACCGGCGACAAGGCTGCGATCGACAAGCCCGCCAACAAGGTGGCGAACTGATTGAAGCCTAGCTAGCAGCTTCTACGCAAAGGGCGGCCTTCGGGCCGCCCTTTTTGCTTGGTGGTCCGGGTATCCCCGCTTTTGCGAAGCGGCGGCAGCGCTGGATCTGCCGCGGCCTTGCCTCGCCGTGGTATCGTTGGTGCGGTTGATTTGGGGAGGTCCATGGCAGAAGCGGCCGACGATCTGAGCACGCCGCTCGGACAGAAGACGGTGCGCCAAAAGCGCCGATTTCGGCTGCCGTTTACCGGTATCCAGGCGCTTGCGGTGTTGCTCGGCCTGTTTCTGGTTGTCTTCATTGGGTTTGCCGTGTTCAACGACAACCCGCTGGGCGGCGAGCCGAACGCTCGCATCGCGATCCGACCGGCAACGCCTGCGGGAGAAAAGGTTGCGGCGGCGCCCTCAGGCGCTTCCGAGTCGGCTACGAAATCAGCGGCCAGGCCAGCCGCGCCGGGCGACCAAAAGACCGTCACCATTATCGACGGCTCAAGCGGTGCGCATCACGACGTCCTGATTTCCGGCGACGCCACGGATAAAGCCGACACCGACGCCGCACCGGTCATGATGACTGGCATAGATCAACGTCTGCTCGAAAAATCACGCTACGGCATGATCCCGGTCGTCGCCGATGGGCTGAAACCCTTCACCGCTTACGCCGCCGAGGCCGACCGCGCAAAAGCTGCAAAAATGCCGGTTGTCGCCATCGTCGTCGGCGGCCTCGGCGTCGGTGCGGCCAAGACAACCGACGCCATCATGAAACTGCCGGCTGCCGTAACGCTGGCGTTTACACCCTACGGCTCGGATCCCGCCAAACTGGCCGAGCGCGCGCGCGCGCAACGCCATGAGGTCTTGTTGCAGATTCCGATGGAGCCGTTCGATTATCCCGACAACGACCCCGGCCCGCAAACCTTGCTCACAACGTTGGGCGCCGAGCAGAATCTCGACCGGCTGTACTGGCACCTCAGCCGATTCCAGGGCTATGCCGGGATCGCCAATTTCATGGGCGCGCGCTTCGTTGTCACTGACGCTGTGATGCAGCCCATCATCCGCGAGGCGTCCAAGCGCGGACTCGGTTATCTCGACGACGGGTCGGCGCCGCGCAGCGTTGCCGCCTCCTTGGCGGCAGGCCAGGCGATGCCGTTCGCCAAGGCCGATTTCAGCATCGATGCGGTGCCGACGGCGGTGGAAATCGACCGGGCGCTGGCAAAGCTTGAAAGTCTGGCAAAGGAACGCGGAACCGCCGTCGGCATCGCCTCCGCGTTGCCGATTTCGATCGAGCGGATTGGCGTCTGGATCAAGACGCTTGAAAGTCATGGCATCATGCTTGTGCCATTGACAACGGCAATGCTGAAATCAAAATCTGGCTAGAGATCGACCGACTGGCGCGACTTGGCCCCGTCCGGGGGGTCTCGCCCGCCAGATCAGTCGTATGACCGCGGAAGGCTTCGACGGAATGGCGCGCTACGAAGACCTGCCCTATCGAACATGCGTCGGTATGATGCTGATCAACGCAGCCGGGCTGGTCTTCATCGGTCGCCGTGCCGGAGGCATCGAGCATGTCGATGAAGCTCACGTCTGGCAGATGCCGCAAGGCGGGGTCGATCCCGGCGAGGATACCTGGGCGGCCGCGAAGCGCGAGCTCTATGAGGAAACCAGCGTCCGCTCGGTCGAGAAGCTCGGTGAGGTCGCGGACTGGCTGATCTACGACATTCCACGCACCGTGGCCGGGCGCGCCTGGAAGGGCCGCTATCGTGGACAGCGGCAGAAATGGTACGCAGTGCGTTTCACCGGCCGAGACGACGAGATCAATGTCGCCAGCCCCGGCGGCGGCCACAAGGCGGAGTTCGTCAGCTGGCGTTGGGAGCCGATGAAGAATCTTCCCAACCTGATCGTTCCGTTCAAGCGGCCGGTCTATGAACGCGTGGTGAAGGAATTTGCCAGGCTCGCGGGCAGCTAGCGTGGTTGCATCGTTGCGAGGCACGAGTGAGGCGAGCGAAGCCGGAATGACGGCCGTTGAGTCAGCCCGTTATGACAAATAGCAAGCCCTATCGCCCCAATGTGGGCATAGCCCTGTTCAACGTTTCCGGTCAGGTCCTGATCGGGCGGCGCTTCAAGGACGACGGACCGGAAATCATTCTTCCAGGCTTTGAGTGGCAGATGCCGCAGGGCGGCATCGACGCCGAGGAAAATCCGCGCGAGGCAGTGATGCGCGAACTCTGGGAAGAGACCGGCGTGGTGAACGCCGATTATCTCGGCGAAACCGGCTGGCTGACTTACGAGTTTCCGCCCTTCGCGGGACCGTCGTCACATCGGCTGGCGAAATTCCGCGGCCAGCGCCAGAAATGGTTCGCGCTGCGATTCACAGGACGCGATGATGAAATCGACCCGCTGATGCCGCGCAACGGCCAGCCGGCGGAATTCGATCAATGGCGATGGGAGCGGCTCGATCGCGTCGCCGATCTGGTCGTACCGTTCCGGCGCGACGTATATCGAGTGGTGGCGCAGCATTTTGCGAAATTCGTGTAGCGCGTCTTCAGCAGGAGTGACGGGGTTTGCGACCGGCATCCGCGCAAGTTGTTAAGGTAGAGCAGGCATCAATTCGGCCCGACCGAGAACGGACCGATCGCGATGACGTGACAATCGCTGTCGTGCTTGACGCAGTTGCCCAAGGCTTCGTTGACCGCGCTCTGTTCGTCCGTCGCCTTGAGCGCCAGTCCCGGACGTCCGGATGCGCCGACGGCGATCGCATTCCATCCGGATTGCGCATCCGCGACTTTGCGCGTCACCTCGTCTCTCGCATCGGCTGCGATCGAGGCATTGTTGGCGGCGCGAAAGAATCCGATCACCTTGAGGGTGGTCGGCACCGGCACGACAAAGACGTCATCGACCGCCACGATCATGCAGGCAACGCCGGCAAAGGCGCCGCAGGATTCCAGATTGCGGCGCATCGAATCCTCGACCGTGTCCACACCGTTATTAAAAGAGAATTGTCCTCCCGGACCGATCGCGATCGACCTGCTTTTCCGGCCCGGCATATAATTGCTCTCAAGCCTGGCTTTGCCGGGATCGCGCACGAGAGGAATGTTCTTCACCACGAATAGCTTCTCAGTTGACGGGTCGTGCCTGACCCATGGTGGCGGCGGCACAGGCGGCTTGCCGTGCGGATAGACCACCGTGCTGCCGACGGCGTAGATTTCGCATCTGCGCGATGACTGAACGGCGTCCGCGCGTTTCTGGCATTGCTCGAGCGCCGCATTTTTTGCGGCTGCTTCGTTCTGCTGGCCGGTCACAAACGCGTTGTTACCCGTGGTGCTAAGCGCGAAGGCCTTGTAATCCGCCGCCGGTACATAATCGTTCGCCAAGGCGAGACGGGCGCGCTCGCCGATGAACGGCACGGTTTCAGCCGCAATCCTTTCGCTCGGCGGTATTGGCGGCGGGGAAGGCGGTGGCGGCGGCGTGGAGGTCGCCGACTTTGGTGCAAGGACCTGCACCGGAGCCACCGACGGAGATGGCATTGGAGCCGCATTGTTGCTGGCCGAAGATGACGCCTTTGGCTCACTCGGCATCTCGATCTTGGCAAGATACAAGAACCCGCCGACACCGATGGCCACGAGGCACACTACCGTCACCGCCAATGGCCACATCCAGTTCGCAGCTCCGGAGACGGAAAGCGGAGATGGCTTCTTCAATTGCGGCGTCGGGTATGTTCCGTCCTCGCGCCGCATCGCCACCTTATACGCATGCACCGGAGTCGGAATGTTCTTCACTTCCTGCGCGCCGATATCGGCGAACTGCACTGACAACTTGTTGGCAACCTGTTCGTGCACCGCGCGCGAGATGCAGATGCCGCCGACGTCGGCCAAACCCTCAAGGCGCGCTGCGATGTTGACGCCATCGCCAAGCAGGTCGCCATCGCGTTCAACCACGTCGCCTATGGTGATGCCGATACGAAAACTCATCTGGCGGCTGGGGGGATACGCCATGTTCCGGGTGCGCAGGCTTTCCTGGATGTCGATCGCGCATCGCACGGCTTCGACAGCGCTCGGAAATTCGGCAAGAACAGCGTCACCGGCGGTGTTGAAAATACGTCCGCCGGATTTGGCGATGAAATCGTCCGTTACCTGTCTATAGGACGCGAGCCGCCGCAGCGTTTCCTCTTCGTCCTCCGCGACCAACCTGCTGTAGCCGGCAATATCGGCCGCAAAAATCGCCGCGATCTTGCGCTTCATGAAGGCCGGCCCCGGACAACGATCTATGGCCGCAGAATGCCGCCAGAAACACCGGGGTGCAACCGGGTTTCGGCGGCTTCCAGTTCGTGGGGATGCTGTATTTATTGGGCTTTCAGAAAGCCGGGCGCGATGAACGGCTAATGCAGCGCCGTAGCGCTGAGCTGGCTTTCGATGCTCTTGAAATGATCGAGCCGCTCGATCGCGCGGTCGAGTTCCGAGCCGTCCTTCTCGCCGAGCCTGGCTTCCATGCTGGAAATCGTGTCGGCAAACTGAGCCCGATCCAGATCTTCTATCGAAGTGGCGACGTCCGCGAGCACGGTAAGACCCTTGTCGGACACTTCGGCAAGACCGCCGAGTACGATGATCTTCTGCGGGGTGCCCGCTGACGTCACCGTCAGGATTCCTGGCCGTATCGTGGCCACTACCGGCGCATGCCCGGCGAGCACGCCGAAATCGCCCTCGACACCGGGAATGTCGACCTGATCGACTTCTCCCGAGAAGGCGAGTTTTTCCGGCGAAACAAGATCGAAGTGGAAGGTGGCCATGGATACCTGCGAATAGTAAGTGGCGAGTAGCGAATGGCGAGCAGCGGATGGAAGGGCGAATATCTTTCTATTCGCCCCTCCCTATTCGCTGTTCGCCCCTCTTAGGCTGCTTCGGCCGCGAGCTTCTTGCCCTTTTCGACCGCCTCTTCGATGGTGCCTACCATGTAGAAGGCAGCCTCCGGCAGATGATCGTACTTGCCTTCGCAAAGTCCGCGGAAGCCCTTGATGGTGTCGGCCAGATCTACGAACTTGCCCGGCGATCCCGTGAAGACTTCGGCAACGAAGAACGGCTGCGACAGGAAGCGCTCGATCTTGCGCGCGCGCGCGACCGCGATCTTGTCCTCTTCGGACAGTTCGTCCATGCCAAGGATGGCGATGATGTCCTGCAGCGACTTGTAACGCTGCAGCACCTGCTGAACCATGCGCGCGGTCTCGTAGTGCTCTTCGCCGACAACGAGCGGCGACAGCATGCGCGAAGTCGAGTCCAGTGGATCCACCGCCGGATAGATGCCCTTTTCCGAAATCGCGCGGCTCAACACCGTGGTGGCGTCCAGATGCGCGAACGAGGTGGCGGGCGCCGGGTCGGTCAAGTCGTCGGCCGGCACGTAGATCGCCTGCACCGAAGTGATCGAACCCTTATGGGTGGTGGTGATGCGTTCCTGCAGCGCGCCCATGTCGGTGGCAAGCGTTGGCTGATAACCGACGGCGCTGGGAATACGACCCAACAGCGCCGACACTTCCGAACCCGCCTGCGTAAAGCGGAAGATGTTGTCGACGAAGAACAGCACGTCCTGACCCTGATCGCGGAAATGCTCGGCGACCGTAAGACCGGTGAGGCCGACGCGCGCGCGCGCCCCCGGCGGTTCATTCATTTGGCCGTAAACCAGCGCGCATTTTGAGCCTTCGCCGCCACCCTTCTTGTTGACGCCGGATTCGATGAACTCGTGATACAGATCGTTGCCTTCGCGGGTCCGCTCGCCGACACCGGCGAACACCGAATAACCGCCGTGCGCCTTGGCGACGTTGTTGATCAGTTCCTGAATCAGCACGGTCTTGCCGACACCAGCGCCGCCGAACAGGCCGATCTTTCCGCCCTTGGCGTAAGGCGCCAGGAGATCGACGACCTTGATGCCGGTGACGAGAATTTCCGCTTCGGTCGCTTGGTCGGTGTAGGTCGGCGCCTCCTGGTGAATCGCCCGCATGCCTTCCGATGCCACGGGGCCGCCTTCATCGACCGGCTCGCCGATCACGTTAATGATACGGCCGAGCGTGCCGGCGCCAACCGGCACCATGATCGGGTTGCCGGTGTCGCTGACTTCCTGGCCGCGGACCAGACCTTCGGTGGTGTCCATCGCGATGGTGCGCACCGTGGATTCGCCGAGGTGCTGAGCGACTTCGAGCACAAGACGGTTGCCGCCGTTCTTGGTTTCGATCGCATTCAAAATGGCCGGCAGATGTCCTTCGAACTGCACGTCGACGACGGCGCCGATGACTTGCGTGATGCGTCCGGTCTGATTGGCGGGTGTAGCCATGAAAATTCTCTCCTTCGAATTCTGTCTCAAACGACCGTCAGTTTGACGGGGATATTGCCCTTGGTTGCCTTCGAATACGGGCAAACCGTGTGAGCCTCCTCGACCAGTTGCTGGAGCTTGTCCTTGTCAGCGCCAGGAATAGAAACCTTGAGTTCAACGGCGAGGCCGAAGCCGCCATCCTTCTGATCCAGCGTGACCGCGCAGGTCACCCGGGCGGCCTGACCGTCAAGGCCGTATTTCTTTGCAACCAGCATTATGGCCTGGCCGTAGCAGGATGAATAACCGAGCGCGAACAGTTGCTCGGGATTGTGGCCGTCGCCGGCGCCGCCGATTTCCTTCGGCGCGGCCATCGCAAGCGCAAGTGCGCCGTTGTCCAGCATTGCGCGCCCGTTGCGGCCGCCCTTGGTCGTCGCGGATGTCACATAAGCCATGAGTTGCCTCCAGTTGACATGCGGCTATCAGATCGCCTCGGCGCCGGAGATGATTTCAATCAGCTCCTTGGTGATCATAGCCTGACGGGTTCGGTTATAGATCAGGGTCTGCTTGCGGATCATGTCGCCGGCATTGCGAGTGGCGTTGTCCATCGCGCTCATCTGCGCGCCGTAGAACGAGGCGTTGTTTTCCAGGAGCGCGCGGAAGATCTGGACAGCGAGATTGCGCGGCAAGAGACTGCTCAAAATCTCGTCTTCTTCCGGCTCGTATTCGTATGATGTTGCCGGGCCCGCATTCGCGGACGGCGCTTCCACGACAAGGGGAATGATCTGCTGCGCGGTCGGGACCTGCGCAATGACGGATTTGAAGCGGGAATAGAACAGCGTGCAGACGTCGAACTCCCCAGCCTCGTAGCGAGCGAGGACGTTCTTCGCGATGCCTTCGGCGTTGACGAAGCCAAGCTGACGAACCGAACGCAGCTCGACATTCTCCACGATCTGCTTCTCGAAGTTGCGGCGCAGCTGCTCAAAGCCCTTGCGGCCGACGCAGAAGAATTTGACCTCTTTGCCCTGATTGACCAAGGAGAGCGCGTGTTCGCGGGCCAACCGCACGATCGACGAATTGAACGCGCCGGACAGGCCGCGTTCGCCGGTGCAGACCAGCAGCAGATGCACCCTGTCATTGCCGGTTCCGGCCAACAGCGCCGGCGCCCCGGGCGAACCCCCGGCCGCGCCGGCGATATTCGAAATCACCGTATCCATTCGCTCGGCGTACGGCCGCGCCGCTTCGGCCGCGGTCTGCGCGCGGCGCAGCTTCGAAGCTGCGACCATTTGCATTGCCTTGGTGATCTTCTGCGTCGCCTTGGTGGAGGCGATGCGGACCCGCATGTCTTTCAGGCTGGCCATCGCGGCTGACTCATCCTCTGGCTCGAACCCCGTTCCCTGCTCCCTTGTGGGGAAGGCTGGGAAGCGAGGTCAACAACAACGTCGGAGCTTGTTGCTTACCCCTCTCCCGGCCGGCTTCGCCGGTCGACCTTCCCCGCAAGGGGCAGGTAAAAAAGAGAGGGCTTTCGCCCGCGACTATTAAGCAAACGTCTTGGCGTAACCTTCGACCGCCGTCTTCAGCTTGGCGGCGGTGTCGTCGCTGAGGTCGCGGGTATCGCGGATGGCGTTGAGGATGTCGATGTTCTTGCCGCGCAGCAGCGACAGCAGGCCATCCTCGAACGAGCGCACCTTGGCGACCGGAAGCGCATCGAGATACCCGTTCACGCCGGCATAAATCACCACGACCTGCTCTTCCATCTTCAGCGGCGAGAACTGCGGCTGCTTCAGGAGTTCGGTCAGGCGCGAACCGCGATTGAGCAAACGTTGCGTCGAGGCGTCGAGATCGGAGCCGAACTGCGCGAACGCCGCCATTTCGCGGTACTGCGCGAGCTCGCCCTTGATCTTGCCGGCGACTTTCTTCATCGCCTTGGTCTGCGCCGAAGAGCCGACGCGCGACACCGAAAGGCCGACGTTGACCGCCGGACGAATGCCCTGGAAGAACAGATCGGTCTCGAGGAAGATCTGGCCGTCGGTAATCGAGATCACGTTGGTCGGGATATAGGCCGAAACGTCGTTGGCCTGGGTTTCAATTACCGGCAGCGCCGTCAGCGAGCCCGAACCATGATCGTCGTTGAGCTTGGCGGCGCGCTCGAGCAGACGGGAATGCAGATAGAACACGTCGCCCGGATAGGCTTCGCGGCCGGGGGGCCGGCGCAGCAGCAGCGACATCTGGCGATAAGCGACGGCCTGCTTCGACAGATCGTCATAGATGATGACCGCGTGCATGCCGTTGTCGCGGAAATATTCGCCCATGGTGCAGCCGGTGAACGGCGCGATGTATTGCATCGGCGCGGGATCGGAGGCGGTAGCCGCGACAATGATCGAATATTCCAGCGCGCCCTGCTCTTCCAGAACCTTCACGAACTGCGCGACCGTCGAGCGCTTCTGCCCGATCGCGACATAGACGCAATACAGCTTGACCTTCTCGTCACCAGTCGCGTTGAGCGGCTTCTGGTTGAGAATCGCGTCGAGCGCGATCGCTGTCTTGCCGGTCTGGCGGTCGCCGATGATCAACTCGCGCTGGCCACGGCCGATCGGGATCAGCGCATCGATGGCCTTGAGGCCGGTCGCCATCGGCTCGTTGACCGATTTGCGCGGAATAATGCCTGGCGCCTTGACGTCGACGCGCTTGCGCTCGGAGGACTGGATCGGGCCCTTGCCGTCAATCGGATTGCCGAGCGCATCGACCACGCGGCCGAGCAGGCCCTTGCCCACCGGGGTATCGACGATGGCGCGGGTGCGCTTGACGGTCTGGCCTTCCTTGATCTCGCGGTCGGCGCCGAAGATCACGATGCCGACGTTGTCGGTTTCGAGGTTCAGCGCCATGCCGCGGGTGCCGTTTTCGAACTCGACCATCTCGCCGGCCTGGACGTTGTCGAGGCCGTAGACGCGGGCAATGCCGTCGCCGACGGACAACACCTGTCCGACTTCGGAAACCTCGGCCTCCTGACCGAAATTCTTGATCTGATCCTTGAGGATCGCGGAAATTTCCGCCGCGCGGATGTCCATCAGCCTGCCTCTTTCATCGCGTGCTTGATCGAATTGAGTTTGGTGCGAAGCGAGCTATCCACCATGCGGCTGCCGAGCTTGACCACAAGGCCGCCGATGATCGAGGGATCGACTTTCACGTTGAGCGCGACTTCCTTGCCCGTCACCGATTTGAGCGCGGCTTTCAGGGCGTCGAGATTCTTGTCGTTGAGAGTTTCGGCGACGGTCACGTCGGCGGTCGCCTCGCCTTTGAACTTGGCCACCAGCGCGCTGAAGGCGCGGATCACGTCACCGACTGCGAACAGCCGGCGGTTGGCGGTGAGGACCTTTAGAAATTTGGCGGAAATGCCCGAAATACCGGCCTTGTCGAGCACCGCAGCCAGCGCCTTCGACTGCGATTCCGCGGAAAATACCGGACTGCGGACCAGCCGTTTCAAATCGGCGCTGTCCGCCAGCATGGCGTCGAATTTATCGAGATCGGCCTTCACCGCGTCGATGGATTTTTCATCGCGCGCCAGGTCGAACAAGGCCGTTGCATAACGGCCGGACACTCCCGAAACGGACGGATTTTCAGCAGCCACAAGCGCGCTCTTTTAGCTGTTCAAACTCGCAAGGGAAAAACCGTCGCCACGATGCGGCGCCTAGCGATCCAAGCCCTTGGAATTCAAGCGGGACTTCGATTTCCGACCGGTACAGCTGTATCGGCAACGTTAAAATCGCGGCTTTGCTAACATAGCGAGAGCGCAGGTGCAACATGACGGCAGCGAAGGCACTGCTTATCGCATGTCCTCCAGCAGTCTTTGTTGGACGCCATTTTCAGGCTGATCCGCCGCCGCACATTGATCCGGCCTCCCTTCATCGCGAGCAGGACCGACGCCTTGCCGGTTTTGCCTCGAAGACGCTTATTCGGCCCTCACAGGCATGGCCGCATGAGCGTCCCGCAGAGAGCCCATCTCCTCCGCCGTCATTCCATCAACCGCATTACTTACTCAAACCTCACCGCAACCGGGGATGACTTTATTCATCAGTATTCCCAAGTATAGTATAGTTAATAATTCATAAACTTATAGCATCAAGGTATATATATAGATTAGCTGCATTCGGTCAAAAGATGTCTCAATGGGATAAAAATAGATTACTGCCCAGTTTATGCCTCATTAAGCCACCAAACGGCAGTCACACCAAAACGGGGCGTGATTCCACTTGCTCCAAATGTAGCAATACTATCTCAAGGGACTAATATATGCTGTCGTATAAAAATCCGGCACCGGGAAATGTAACCCGGTCGCGCACGGCGCTAGCTTTCGTCGCCGCAACTCTTCTGGTCGGTGGAAGCGTCACCGAAGCCTCGGCCAAATCCCATAGACATCATCACGGCCATCGCCATTCCCATCAGGCCAGCAACTCGTCCGGCGGATCGTGGCGCAACGCCAACGCCGCGATTGCCCCGTCGTCGGGTTCTGGACGCAGTTTCTCGGGGATGGCCTCGTACTATGGCAACGAAGCCGGCAGCAGGACCGCCTCTGGCCAGCGTTTCAATCAGAATGCCATGACCTGCGCCCACCGCTCACTGCCGTTCGGCACCAAGCTCAAGGTGACCCATGGCGGCCGCAGCGTGGTCGTCACCGTCAATGACCGTGGCCCATTTGTCCGCGGCCGGGTTCTCGACCTTTCGACCGGCGCGGCGCGCGCTGTCGGTTTGACCGGCGCCGGCGTCGGCCGCGTGGTCGCCGAGGTCATCTGACCTCGTTTGATCGCCACTTCCGCTGATCAAACTCGGTAAGCGTTGCGTTGAGTAAAGGCCGCAGGACTTCCTGCCGGCTGAAAACGGCCTGCCGCCGCAAATGGCGGCAGGCTTTTTCATAAGCAGGGGAAGAGGACTCCGGAGTTGCCGACGCCGGTATCTCAAACGAAGCTTTGCGGATCGACGTCGATCTCCAGCTTGAGATTGCCCTTGGTCTTCGGTCCTGCCGCGAGCCATTGGCGCAAATACTCCGAGAGATCGACAGCCCGCGCCGATTTCACCAATAGCCGGAAACGATAACGGCCCTTGATGACCGCAAGCGGCGCTTCGGCAGGTCCCAATACCTGGATCCGCGCGTCGACCGGGGCGATCGCAGCCAGCTTGCGCGCAAAACTCTCTGCAGTCGGCCGGTCACCGGCGGAAATGATCAGGCTCGCGAGCCGGCCGAACGGTGGGTACCCGGTGCGCTCGCGTGCCTCGATCTCGCTGGCATAGAAAGCCTCGCGGTCGCACGCCACCAGCGCCTTCATGACAGGATGTTCGGGCTGATGCGTCTGCAGATAGCCCACGCCGCGGCCTTGATCGCGCCCGGCACGCCCGATCACTTGATTGAGCAGTTGGAAGGTCCGCTCGGCGGCGCGCGGATCGCCATTGCCGAGCCCGAGATCGGCGTCGACGACGCCGACCAGATTGAGCCTGGGGAAATTATGGCCCTTCGCCACCAACTGGGTGCCGATGATGATATCGACCCGTCCTTCCGCGATCTCGTTCAATTCGGTGCGCATGGTCTCGATCGACGTGATCAGATCGCTCGACAACACCATGGTGCGCGCATCCGGAAACAACTGGGCCGCTTCTTCCTGCAGGCGTTCGACGCCAGGGCCGACCGCGACCAGCGATTCCTCCGCCGCGCAATGCGGACAGATGTTCGGGCGCGGCATCGAGAAGCCGCAATGATGGCAGACGAGCCGCTGGCGAAAGCGATGATCGACCAGCCAGGCGTCGCAGATCGTGCAGGCAAAGCGATGCCCGCAGGCCCGGCATAATGTCAACGGCGCGTAGCCGCGGCGATTGAGGAACAGCAGCGCCTGTTCGCGCCGTTCAATGGCGATCTGAATGTCCTCCGCCAGGCGCGGCGAGATGAATCGGCCGCGCGCCGGTGCGTCGCGGCGCAGATCGATCGCTTCGATATGCGGCATGTGCTGGCCGCCGAACCGCGACGGCAACACCACGCGCTGATAGCGGCCCTTGCGCGCGTTGACCTCGGTTTCGACCGACGGTGTCGCCGATGCCAGTACGATCGGTATCTTCGCGATATGCGCGCGCACCACCGCCATGTCGCGGGCGTGGTAATGCGCGCCTTCATCCTGCTTGTAGGCCTGATCGTGCTCTTCATCGACGACGATCAGCCCGAGATTGGCATAGGGCAGAAACAGCGCGGAACGCGCGCCCACCACGACGGGGGCTTCGCCCGCGGCAATCGCGGCCCAGTTGCGCGCCCGGGTACGCGGGGTCAGTTCGGAATGCCATTCCAGCGGCCGCACGCCGAAACGCCGTGCGAAGCGATCGAGAAACTGTCCGGTCAGCGCGATCTCCGGCATCAGAATCAGCGACTGCTTGCCGCGGCGGATGATCTCGGCGACGGCCTCGAAATAAACTTCGGTCTTGCCCGAGCCGGTGACGCCATCGAGCAGCGCGACGTGAAAGCTGCCGTTCGCAGCAAGCGCGCGCATCGCATCCACCGCGGTGCGCTGCTGCCGGGAAAAGTCCGGCACTGCAAACGACGGATCGGGCGCCGGCGGCGCCGGCGCTGGTGGCATCGGCTCTGTGATCAGGGTGCCTTCATCGACAAGGCCATCGACGACACCGGCGCTGACGCCTGCTTCCCTGGCGGCCTCGGATTTGCCGTGCAGCAGGCCGTCCGACAACACCTCGATCAGCCGATGCCGTGCCGGCGTCAAGCGCTTGGGGACGGCGCCGATCAATCGCACGCCCATCCTGACCCGCTCCGGGCCGAGATGTTCGCCCATCCGCAAGCACATTCGCAGCACCATGCCGCGTGCAGACAGCGTGTAGTTGGCGACCCAATCCACCAGACTGCGCAGTTCCTCTTTCAACGGCGGCACATCGAGCTTCTCGCCGACGTCCTTGAGGCGGTTGTGCAGGCGCGGATCGGGATTGGCATTGTCGGCCCATACTACCGCGACGACTTCGCGCGGCCCCAGGGGAACGCACACCACATCGCCCGGCTTCAGCTCCATGCCGCGCGGCACCCGGTAGGAATAGGCCTGATTGAGCGCGACCGGCACCAGCACATCGACCACGCGCGTCGATGATGCAGTTGACGTGCTGGCGCGCGTGGAATGGTCCATCTGGTGTCCTGAATACGAAGTTCGCTTTATACCTTCGCCTCACCCTTAGCGAACATCGGATTGAAAAGGACACTGGAAAATCACTATTTGAGACCGGTTTCCGCGTCCGGCTTGCCGGTCGGGCAAGTTAGCGAACGGTAAACGAAAGAGGTGCGATATAATCAGCAGGAATTATCGTGCCCAAATTGGCCGGAGACAGCCCTATGGCCAAGCCAACCCCCGCCGTTCAGCAAAGTGAACTCGAATGTGTCGACGACGGCATGGCGTTGGAGATGACACGCTGGCTGTCGCATCTGCGCAGCGAACGAAGGCTGTCGCCGAAGACGCTCGAGGCCTATGCCCGCGACGTCCGCCAATGTCTTGAATTTCTATGCGAGCATTGGGGCAAACGGGTAACGCTTCCCGGTTTTGCCGCGCTTGAGGCCGGCGACATCCGGGCCTTCATGGCGATGCGGCGCGCCGGGGATATCGGCGGGCGCTCCCTGATGCGGACGCTCGCGGGATTGCGTTCGTTCGGGCGCTTCCTCGAACGGGAAGGCAAGGGCAACGTCGGCGCGTTGTCGGCGATCCGCGCGCCCAAGGTCGGAAAGAGCCTGCCAAAGCCGATCCAGATGGCGGCTGCCAAACGTTTTGCAGACGCCGACGAACGCGCCGGCGAAGCCCGCGACCCCTGGATCTGGGCGCGCGACGCCGCCGTTATGGCGCTGTTGTACGGTTCAGGCCTGCGCATCTCCGAGGCGCTCGGCTTGAGGCGCCGCGACGTGCCGTTGCCCGGCGCCGGTGATGTGCTCATCGTGACCGGCAAGGGCAACAAGACCCGCATGGTCCCGGTGCTGCGAAACGTGCTGGCGCTGGTTCAGGACTATGTCGCGATGTGCCCGCACTCGCTTCCGCCCGAGGGGCCGATCTTTGTCGGCGCGCGCGGTGGCCCGCTTAAGGCCCGAATCATTCAACTCACCATGGAGCGGCTGCGCGGCGCGCTCGGCCTGCCCGATAGTGCGACGCCGCATGCGCTGCGGCATTCCTTCGCAACCCATCTTCTGAGCCGCGGCGGCGATCTCCGCGCGATCCAGGAGTTGCTCGGGCACGCTTCGCTTTCGACCACACAGATTTATACCGGCATTGACACCGAGCGACTGCTTGAAGTTTATCGCGCCGCGCATCCCCGCGCCTGAGATCGTCAAGGTTTCAACCCGGACACGTTGACGTCCCGTCGCTTGCCTCTTGCGCAGCCAGTACTGTTCAGTCAATCGTGGGCTTATCGAGCGGGGAGAGAACCATGAGCGCACACGAAAGCATGGAACATGCGGAGCACGCCGAGCACGCCTCCGGCGTGAACAAGAACATCGCGCTGCTGATCGCCGTGATCGCGCTGTTTCTTGCGTTGTCGGAAACGCTCGGCAAGGGCGCCCAGACCGAATCGATCAGCAAGAATGTCGAGGCTTCGAACCTGTGGGCGTTCTTTCAGGCCAAGAGCATCCGTCGCACGGTGGTCCAGTCCGTGTCGGACCAGGCCCGATTGAGCCTCGGCGTCATGGGCGACGATGCCGCCAAGGCGGCGTTGCAAAAGCAGATCGACGATTGGCAGAAGACCGCGGCGCGCTATCGCTCGGAGCCGGAAACCGGCGAAGGATCGGAGCAACTGTCCGAACGCGCCAAGCGTGCCGAGGAAGAGCGTGACCTTGCGATGGCGAAGTATCATCACTTCGAGGTCGCTTCTGCTGCATTTCAGATCGGCATTGTGCTGGCCTCCGCGACCATCATCACCGGAATGATCGCGCTGGCCTGGATTTCGGGCCTGCTGGCGCTGACCGGTATCGCATTCACCGCGATCGGCCTGTTCGCACCGCATGCGGTGCACCTGATGTGAATGGATGGTCGCTACCGCGCTTCGTGCACGCTCTTGCGAAAGCGCTGAATCAGCCGCAGCACTCGTGACGACCAGCCGTTGCCGTTGCCGAGCAGGTTGTCCTTGATTTGCAATTTGATGGGGTCGACCAGCTCGTGCGCTTTTGCCCGCAAGGCAATGATAAACTCATAGAGCCTTTCGAACCACTCCATTTCAAGCAATTTCGGACGCGTCACGTCGAAGATGAAGGCCGCGACGCCGACGCCCAGGAATTTTGCGAAGATGATGGTGAGGATCGCACTGATCCAATACTCATGGGTGAGCAGCCAGAGGCCGACCAACTTCAGCGGAAACAACGGAATCACCGGCACGATGAATACGATCAGCGTCATTGCCGGCGATAATGTATCGACGCGTTCGGCGAGCCATTGCTTGAAGGCGCGCAGCGGAATCAACGCCACGAACCAAGCCACGATCGGCTCGAGATGATCCCACAGCCAGGCTTCGATCAGAAAGATGACCGCAAGCAGAACCCAGATCGGTTGAAGAAGGCGGCGTATCATGAATGTCGTTCCCGTCTGGCGGCCACCGGACGTTGATCACATATGGATCGCGCGCTTGCCGACTGCAAGCGCAGCTTCCTTGATGGCTTCCGAACGGGTCGGGTGGGCGTGGCAAGTGCGCGCCAGATCCTCGGCGGAACCACCGAACTCCATCAATACGGCTGCCTCGTGGATCATTTCGCCGGCTTCGCGGCCGACAATGTGGACGCCGAGCACCCGATCGGTCTTCGCATCTGCGAGAACCTTCACGAACCCTTCGGTAGTCTGGTTAACCTTGGAGCGGCCATTGGCGGTAAACGGAAATTTGCCGACGGTGTAAGCCACGCCGGCCTGCTTCAACTCTTCCTCGGTCTTGCCGACCGCCGACACTTCCGGCGTGGTATACACAACGCCTGGGATAACATCGTAGTTCACATGCCCGGCCTGGCCGGCGAGAATCTCTGCGCAGGCGACGCCTTCGTCCTCGGCCTTGTGGGCGAGCATCGGCCCAGCGACGACATCGCCGATGGCGTACACGCCCTTCACGCTGGTTGCGAAATGCGCGTCGATCTGTACGCGGCCGCGATCGTCGAGCACGACGCCGGCTTCCTTCAGCCCCAGGCCCTCGGTGTAGGGAACGCGGCCGATGGCCACCATAACCACGTCCGCTTCCAGCGTTTCCGGCTTGCCGCCGGCGGCCGGCTCGACCTGTACGATGAGCTTTTTGCCCGAGGTGTCGACGCCAGTGACCTTGGCGCCGAGCTTGAACACAAAGCCCTGCTTTTCGAGAATCCGCTGGAATTGCTTCGCCACCTCGCCGTCCATGCCGGGCAGGATGCGATCGAGAAATTCGACCACCGTCACCTGCGCGCCGAGCCGATGCCACACCGAGCCGAGTTCAAGCCCGATCACGCCGGCGCCGACGATCAATAATCTCTCGGGCACCTTGTCGAGCGAAAGCGCGCCGGTCGACGACACGATACGCTTCTCGTCGATCTCGATACCCTTCAGTCGCGCGACGTCGGAGCCGGTGGCGATGACAATGTTCCTGGTTTCGACGATCTGCTTCTTGCCATCGCCGCCCGACACCTCGACCTTGCCGGTACCGAGTATCTTTCCCTTGCCGTTGATGACGTCGATCTTGTTTTTCTTCATCAGGAAATCGACGCCCTTGACGTTGCCGTCGATGCCCTGCTGCTTGAAATTCATCATCGAGGGCAGGTCGAGCTTCGGCGCGGAGACGCTGACACCCATTTTTGCAAAGGAATGTGCGGCCTCCTCGAACATCTCGGAAGCATGCAGGAGCGCCTTTGACGGCATGCACCCGATATTGAGGCAGGTGCCGCCGAGCGTTGCGTTCTTCTCGATCACGGCGACCTTCATGCCGAGTTGCGCCGCGCGCACCGCACAGACATATCCGCCCGGACCGGTGCCGATGACAACGAGATCGTAAGTGGCCATGATTGAAGTCCTGTAGCTGAAGTATTAGCGCCCGCCCGACACATCAAGAATGGCGCTGGTCACGTATGAGGCGTCGTCCGACATCAGCCAGACGATGGCGTTGGCGATTTCGTCCGCGGTGCCGACGCGCTTCATCGGCACCATGTGACTGAGACGGTGAGCGCGGTCGGGCTCGCCGCCGCTGGCGTGAATTTCGGTATCGATCAGCCCGGGCCGGATCGCCGCGACGCGAATGCCCTCGCCGGCGACTTCGTGCCCGAGTCCGATCGTGAACGAATCGATCGCGCCTTTCGACGCCGCGTAATCGACATAGGTATTGGGCGACCCGAGCTTTGAGGCAACCGACGACAGATTGACGATGACGCCGCCCTTGCCGCCATGGCGCGTCGACATCCGCTTTACCGCTTCGCGCGCGCACAGAATGCTGCCGGTGACGTTGACCGCCATCATGCGCTGAATGCGCTCGGCGGACATCTCGTCCACGCGCGACGTCGGCCCGACGATGCCCGCATTGTTGATGAGCGCTCCGAGCGTTCCGAACGCGTCGGCTGCCTTGAACAGCGCCAGGATATCGCTTTCCTCGCCGACATCGCACTTCTTTGCAATCGCCTTGCCATTCTTGCCTTCGATGGCGGAAACCACGTTGTGCGCCGCGGCTTCATTGCTGGCGTAACCGACGCAGACCCGAAAACCTCGCGCTGCGGCGGCGATCGCGGTGGCGCGACCGATGCCGCGGCTTCCACCGGTGATGACTACAACTCTGTCGGTCAAAGCTTGCTCCCCAAAATCCGGATGAACTCTACTGGAAAAGCCGCACCAGCATCGCGACCAGTGCAAAAATTGAAACGGCCCATACCAGGGTGCGCGCGAACGGAATCTGGATATAATAAAGCGGCACGAAGAGCACGCGCGCGACCAGCCATACTTCCGCGCCGAGCGCACCCATGCCGCCGTTCCTGCCGGTCACGACCAGCGCAAGCGCAAGCGCGGCAAAAATCGGAAAGGTCTCCAGCAGGTTGCGAAATGCGCGATCGGCTCTCCCTGCAAATACTCCCTGCAGCACCCTCGCTTCATCGCGGGGGCCGGCCTTGTAACCGGCGCCCATCTCGACCGTGGAGGAAATCGATTGCAGAAACAGTTGCGATAGCAACAACAACACACTCAAGCCGAGCATAACGATTTCGGTCGGCAACGGCTGCATTATTTCCCCTCGGTCAGATGCTTGGCTGGCGATGCCGCCGTTGAACATACGTCAAGATACGAAACGGTCAGAGATCCAGCACCAGCCGCGCGGGATCCTCCAGGCTCTCCTTGACGCGCACAAGGAACGTCACCGCTTCCTTGCCGTCGATGACGCGGTGATCGTAGGACAGCGCCAGATACATCATCGGGCGTATCTCGACCTTGCCGCCGATTACGACGGGGCGATCCTGAATCTTGTGCATGCCGAGAATTGCGGACTGCGGCGCGTTCAGGATCGGCGTCGACATCAGCGAACCATAGATCCCGCCATTGGTGATGGTGAAGGTGCCGCCCTGCATTTCATCGATCTTGAGCTGGCCGTCGCGCGCGCGACGGCCAAAATCGGCGATGCTCTTCTCGATCTCGGCGATCGACTTGTGATCGCAATCGCGCACCACCGGCACCACCAGGCCCTTGTCGGTGCCGACGGCGACGCCGATATGATAATAATTCTTGTAGATCAGGTCGGTGCCGTCGATCTCGGCGTTGACAGCCGGAATGTCCTTTAGCGCCTGTACACAGGCCTTGGTGAAGAAGCCCATAAATCCCAGCTTGCTGCCGTGCTTCTTCTCGAACACGTCCTTGTATTGGGCCCGCATCGCCATGATGTGGCTCATGTCGACCTCATTGAAGGTCGTCAGCATCGCGGCCGTGTTTTGAACGTCTTTCAGGCGACGCGCGATGGTCTGGCGCAGCCGCGTCATCTTTACGCGCTCTTCGCGCGCAGCATCGTCGGCGGGTGACGGTGCGCGAACCTGCACCGAGGCGGCGGGCTGATTGACCGGCGTCGGCGCCGAGGCCGCCTTCTCGATCGCGGCGAGCATGTCGCCCTTGGTCACGCGGCCATCCTTGCCAGAGCCCGGGACGGTGGCGGCGTCGATGCCGCTCTCGGCGGATATCTTGCGCACCGAAGGCGCTAGCGGCGCGTCGGCCGGCGGAGCCTTCTGGGCGGCAGCGGCGGCGGCAGGAGGTGAAGGCGGAGCGGCCGGGGCCTTGGCGGGCGCAGCGGCCGGCCTGGCGCCCGCCGCACCTTCATTGATCTGTCCGAGCAACGCGCCTACCGCGACCGTTTCGCCGTCCTTGGCGACGATTTCGCCGAGGGTGCCTGCTGAAGGCGCCGGGACTTCGATGGTGACCTTGTCGGTCTCAAGCTCGACCAGCGGCTCATCTACCGCCACGGCATCGCCCGCCTTCTTGAACCAGCGGCCGATGGTGGCCTCCGTCACGGATTCGCCGAGCGTTGGAACACGAATTTCAGTCATTGTTTGCTTCCTCGAATATCCTCTCTGGTCATCATCCGCGAAGGCGGACGATCCAGCAATCCGTAACGATCCTGATTGAAGCGGCGGCGCGGATTACTGGATGCCCCGCTTTCGCGGGGCATGACGAACTGCAATTCTTAATTCAGCGCCTCATCCAGCAGAGCCTTGAGCTGCGCCAGGTGCTTCGACATCAAACCGGTGGCCGTCGCCGCGGACGCCGCGCGCCCGGCGTAACGCGGACGCCTGTTCGGAGCGTGGATCTGGTTCAGCACCCATTCGAGATAGGGCTCGATGAAATGCCACGCGCCCATGTTGCGCGGTTCTTCCTGACACCAGACCAGTTCGGCATTCTTGAAGCGTCCGAGTTCCTGCACCAGCAACTTCAGCGGCACCGGATAGAGCTGCTCGACGCGCATGATGTAGATGTCGTCGATGCCGCGCTTTTCGCGCTCATCATACAGGTCGTAATAGACCTTGCCCGAGCACAGCACGACGCGGCGGATGTCGTCGTCCGGCACCAGTTTGATCTTTTCGTCGGGCAGCATGACCGCGTCATCGTAGAGAATGCGGTGGAACGTTGTGTTCGCGCCCAGTTCATCAAGCCTTGATACCGCGCGCTTGTGCCGCAGCAGCGAC
The DNA here is from genome assembly GCA_963732455.1 of uncultured Alphaproteobacteria bacterium. GTDB lineage: Bacteria > Pseudomonadota > Alphaproteobacteria > Rhizobiales > Xanthobacteraceae > Bradyrhizobium. The sequence continues at coordinate 415,475 of CAVSZM010000008.1, forward strand.
TTAGGCGTCATCAGGATCAGGGGCTTGCGAATCTCGCGATGCAATTGCCGCCGCAGCACATGGAAGAAGTTGGCGGGCGTGGTGGCGTAGACCACCTGCATGTTGTCTTCGGCGCACATCTGCAGGAAGCGCTCGAGCCGCGCGGAAGAATGTTCAGGTCCCTGCCCCTCATAACCGTGCGGCAGCATGCAGACGAGGCCCGACATGCGCAGCCATTTGCGCTCGCCCGAAGAGATGAACTGGTCGAACAAAACCTGCGCACCGTTGGCGAAGTCGCCGAACTGCGCTTCCCAGATCGCCAGCGCCTTCGGCTCCGCGAGCGAGTAGCCGTATTCGAAGCCGAGCACGGCTTCCTCTGAAAGCAGCGAGTTGATGACCTCATAGTGGCCCTGGTCGACGCCGAGATGATTGAACGGCGTATAGCGGCTCTCGTCTTCCTGATCGATCAGCACCGAATGCCGTTGCGAGAAGGTGCCGCGCTCGCTGTCCTGTCCCGACAGCCGGACGTGGTGGCCTTCCTGCAAGAGCGTACAGAACGCCAGCGCCTCGCCGGTCGCCCAGTCGATCCCGACGCCGCTGTCGATCGCTTTCGCCCGATTTTCCAGAAACCGCTGTATGGTACGGTGAATCCTGAAGCCGTCGGGCACCTTGGTGATCTTGCGGCCGATATCCCTGAGCACCGCGACATCGACGCCGGTGACGCCGCGGCGCGCGTCCTCTTCCTGATCAGCCGACTTGAACCCGGCCCATTTGCCGTCGAGCCAGTCCGCCTTGTTGGGCTTGTAGCCCGAGCCGGCTTCGAGTTCAGCATCGAGCCGCACGCGCCAGTCGGCCTTGGCCTTCTCGACTTCGCCTTCGGTCATCACGCCTTCGGCAATCAGCCGCTTGGCGTAAATCTCCAGCGTGGACGGATGCGACGCGATCTTCTTGTACATCACCGGCTGGGTGAACGCCGGCTCGTCGCCTTCGTTATGGCCGTGCCGGCGATAGCAGAACATGTCGATGACGACGGGCTTGTGGAATTTCTGCCGGAATTCGATCGCGACCTTGGCTGCGAACACCACGGCTTCCGGATCGTCGCCGTTCACATGGAAGATCGGCGCGTCGATCATCTTCGCCACATCGGATGGATAGGGCGAGGAGCGCGAATAGCGCGGATAGGTGGTGAAACCGATCTGGTTGTTGACGATGAAATGCAGCGAACCGCCGGTGCGGTAGCCCTTCAGGTCGGACAGTCCAAAGCATTCCGCCACAACCCCCTGTCCGGCGAACGCGGCATCGCCATGCATCAGCAGCGGCAGCACCGAAATGCGCTGGTCCGGCGGATCGCCATGCTGATCCTGCTTGGCGCGCACCTTGCCGAGCACCACGGGGTCGACGATCTCCAGATGCGACGGATTGGCCGTCAGCGAAAGATGGATGCGGTTATTGTCGAACTCGCGGTCCGACGACGCGCCCAGATGATATTTGACGTCGCCGGAGCCCTCGACCGCGTCGGGGTTGGCGGAGCCGCCCTTGAATTCATGAAAAAGCGCCCGATGCGGCTTGCCCATCACCTGCGTCAGCACGTTCAGGCGTCCGCGATGCGGCATGCCCACCACAATCTCCTTTACGCCAAGATTGCCGCCGCGCTTGATGATCTGTTCGAGCGCCGGGATCAGCGACTCGGCGCCGTCGAGGCCGAACCGCTTGGTGCCGGTGAATTTGAGATCGCAGAATTTCTCGAAGCCTTCGGCCTCGACCAGCTTCATCAGAATGGCGCGCCGGCCCTCGCGGGTGAAACTGATTTCCTTGTCCGGTCCCTCGATGCGTTCCTGAATCCAGGCCTTTTGCGCGGCGTTGGTGATGTGCATGAATTCGACGCCGAGCGTCTGGCAGTAAGTGCGTTCGCAGATCGCGACGATTTCCCGCAGCGTTGCGTATTCAAGGCCGAGAACATGATCGAGGAAGATCTTGCGGTCGAAGTCGCCCTCCACGAAGCCGTAGGAGCGCGGATCGAGCTCCTCGCGATCGCGCGGCGGCTCGATCCCGAGCGGGTCGAGCCTGGCGTGGAAATGGCCGCGCATGCGGTAGGCGCGGATCAGCATCAAGGCGCGCACGGAATCGCGTGTCGCCTGATGGACGTCGGCCGCGGTCAGCTCAGTTCCCTTGGCCTGCGCCTTGGCAACTAGCTTGGTGCCGACGGCCTTTTCGACTTCGGCCCAGTTGCCATCGAGCGCGGACGTCAGATCGTCGCGCGGCGACAGCGGCCAGTTGTCCCGGCCCCAGGACGGCCCTTCGGCGTTTTTCCGGACGTCGGCCGGCTGGTCCTTCAGGCTCTTGAAAAATTCCTGCCATTCGGTGTCGACCGAGCCGGGGTCTTTCTCGTAGCGGGCGTAAATATCATCGATGTAGGGGGCGTTTGTGCCCTGCAGAAACGAGGAGAGAGCAAAGGCGGCGTTCGCGTCTTGGCGAGACATGATTGCGTCCTGGTGATTTCGGTTCGCGCATGGAATACGGCGCAACAGCCAATCCGAGCACTAGATCAGCGTGATAAAAGGCCTTTTACCTCATTTGGGGCGAATGTTCGCCCCGAAAAGAGCCAAGAACTGAATTATGACTTCAATTTTTCGACAAGGGTCTTTCCGAGCCGGGCCGGCGACGGCGAGACCGTGATTCCGGCCGCTTCCATGGCTGTGGTCTTGGAGCCGGCGTCGCCCTTGCCCCCGGAAATGATCGCACCGGCATGCCCCATGCGGCGGCCGGGAGGCGCCGTAACGCCGGCAATGAAGCCGACCATCGGCTTCTTGCGGCCGCGTTTGGCTTCGTCCTTGAGGAACTGCGCCGCGTCTTCTTCGGCCGAACCGCCGATTTCGCCGATCATGACAATCGAGGTCGTCTTGGGGTCGGCCAGAAACATTTCCAGCACATCGATGAATTCGGTGCCCTTGACCGGATCGCCGCCGATGCCGACCGCGGTGGTCTGGCCGAGGCCTTCCTGGGAGGTCTGGAACACGGCCTCATAGGTCAGCGTGCCCGACCGCGAAACGATGCCGACATTGCCGGGCTTGAAAATGTTCGCCGGCATGATGCCGATCTTGCATTCACCCGCAGTCATCACGCCCGGGCAATTCGGCCCGATCAGCCGCGATTTCGATCCCGAGAGCGAGCGCTTCACCCGCACCATGTCGAGCACCGGAATGCCCTCGGTGATGCAGACGATCAGCGGAATTTCCGCGTCGATGGCCTCGCAGATGGCGTCCGCGGCGCCGGGCGGCGGCACGTAGATCACGCTGGCATTGGCGCCGGTCTTTTCGCGCGCCTCGGCCACGGTGTCGAACACCGGCAAACCCAAATGCGTCGTGCCGCCTTTGCCCGGCGAGGTGCCCCCGACCATCCTGGTGCCATAGGCGATCGCTGCTTCGGAGTGAAACGTGCCGTTCTTGCCGGTAAAGCCCTGGCAGATCACTTTTGTATTGTTGTCGATCAGAATGGACATGATTGGGATTGCTTTCGCGAAACGATCGGTAAGGGGTCAGTTGCTCCGCCGATAAACGCCGGTGAGCACATCGGCCCATCCTTCCGCGTCAGGCGAAAACTGGATTTTCATCGTGTAGTTGTTGTCGTCGAGAATCTCGTAGACATGGCGCGCGTTGCCGCGCAGCGAGCCGCGCACGAGAATCAACGTCTTGCCGGTCCAGCCCCCGGAGGCCGGCGCCGGCGCATAGTAGCCGAGCGAATCATGCCAGAACAGCTTGTAGTGCCGATCCTCGCGGTCGTAGGTGAACACGCCATGGGTGGCGAAGGTCTCCTTGCCATCCTGCATCTGGCGCGCGTCCTGAATCAGATAAAAGCCGTTGAGATCCATGCGGGCTGTGACATGCGAGGTGGCCGGTCCGCCCGCGGTCCAGCGCGAAGGAAATACCATCTCTTCACCCGTCCAGTCGCCCGCGAATGCTGCGAGCTTGCGATGCTCCTCGAGCGGCGCCGGTGCGGCAAGATGGTTTTCGGGCATTGGCTTACCCTCCCTTCACAGCCTTGACTATCTTCTGCGCGGCATCGTCGAGATCGTCGGCCGGCAGCACGTTGAGACCGGATTCCCGGATGATCTTCTTGCCGGCATCCACATTGGTGCCTTCCAGGCGCACCACCAGCGGCACTTTGAGGCCGACTTCCTTCACTGCGGCGACCACGCCCTCGGCGATGATATCGCATTTCATGATGCCGCCGAAGATGTTGATCAGAATACCCTTCACATTGGGATCGGCAGTGATGATCTTGAACGCCGCGGTGACCTTGGCCTTGTCGGCGCCGCCGCCAACGTCGAGGAAGTTCGCCGGCGCCATGCCGTAGAGCTTGATGATGTCCATCGTCGCCATCGCAAGGCCTGCGCCGTTGACCATGCAGCCGATATTGCCGTCGAGGGTGACGTAGTTGAGATCGTGTTTCGACGCCTCGATTTCCTTGGCGTCTTCCTCGGTCTCGTCGCGCAGCGCCACCACCTCGGGATGGCGATAAAGCGCGTTGTCATCGAACGATACCTTGGCATCGAGCACGCGCAGATCGCCCTGCTTGGTCACGACGAGCGGGTTGATCTCCAGCATCGCCATGTCCTTGGCGACGAACGCCGTGTAGAGCTGCATCACCAGTTTTTCCGCCTGCTTGGCCAGATCGCCGGATAACTTCAGCGCCTTGGCAACGGTTCGGCCGTGGTGACCCATGATACCGGTGGCGGGATCGACCGAGAAGGTCACGATCTTCTCCGGCGTGCTGTGCGCGACGTCCTCGATATTGACGCCGCCTTCGGTGGAGACCACGAACGACACCTCGGAGGTTTCGCGGTTGACCAGGATCGAGAGATAAAACTCCTTGTCGATGTCGGAGCCTTCCTCGACGTATAGCCGATTGACCTGCTTGCCGTGCGGGCCGGTCTGTATTGTGACCAGCGTTGCGCCAAGCATCTGCTTGGCGAATTCATTGACCTCGGCAACCGATTTGGCGATGCGGACGCCGCCCTTGTCGCCGGCGGAAGCTTCCTTGAATTTTCCCTTGCCGCGACCGCCGGCGTGGATCTGGCTCTTCACCACCCAGACCGGTCCGCCGAGCGTCTTCGCGGCGACATCGGAATCGGCGGCCCGCAGCACCGGCACGCCCTTCGATATCGGCACGCCGAATTCATGCAGCAGCGCCTTGGCCTGGTATTCGTGAATATTCATTAGACGGCCCCCGAAAGCCCCTGAACGTCAGTCCGGCTGGATAAATATGCGATCAGCGACCGAGCAGATCCGGCGCGATCTTCTTGCAGGCATCGACCAGACCCTGCACTGCGCCGACCGACTTGTCGAATGCTTCGCGGTCCTTGCCGGCAAGTTCGATCTCGACAATGCGCTCGACACCCTTCGATCCGATCACGACGGGCACGCCGACATACATGTCCTTCACGCCGTACTCGCCGTTCAGATAGGCGGCGCAAGGCAGTACGCGCTTTTTGTCCTTGAGGTAGCTCTCGGCCATCGCAATGGCGGATGCGGCCGGCGCATAGAACGCCGAGCCGGTCTTCAAGAGGTTGACGATCTCGGCCCCGCCGTTGCGGGTGCGATCGACGATCTCGTCGATCCGCGCCTGCGAGGTCCAGCCCATCTTCACCAGATCGGGCAGCGGAATGCCTGCCACCGTGGAATATCGCACCAGCGGCACCATGGTGTCGCCATGGCCGCCAAGCACGAAAGCGGTGACGTCTTCGACCGAGACGTTGAACTCGTCGGCGAGGAAATAGCGGAAGCGCGAGGAATCCAGCACGCCCGCCATGCCCACCACCTTCTTGTGCGGCATGCCCGAGGCCTTCTGCAGCGCCCACACCATGGCGTCGAGCGGATTGGTGATGCAGATGACGAAGGCGTCGGGGGCATATTTCTTGATGCCGGCGCCGACCTGCTCCATCACCTTGAGATTGATGCTCAGGAGATCGTCGCGGCTCATGCCGGGCTTGCGCGGCACGCCGGCGGTGACGATGCAGACCTTGGCGTTGTCGAGCGCCTCGTAGGAATTGGCGCCGGTGAAATGCGCGTCGAACCCGTCGACGGGCGAGGATTGCGCGATGTCGAGCGCTTTGCCCTGCGGCACGCCCTCGGCGATATCGAACATCACGACATCGCCCAACTCCTTCAGGCCGATGAGGTGAGCCAACGTTCCGCCGATCTGACCGGAGCCAATCAAAGCAATCTTGTCGCGCGCCATGGGAAATCTGTCCTTTGAAGTCAAGGAGGAGGGTGGAAGGAAGCTTAAATGGCTGGTTATCCCTTTCGACCGACCCGTTCAAGTCGCGGCATGCTCAATTGTCGGTCCTGCCTTGATTTCGATCAGACCTGCACGTCCTTCCGGGATGGTCCGAATCGCGTCTTGGACGCGCCCCGGAATGACGGATGCCTTACGTCTCCACCAATCCCGTGCTGGAGCCGCTTGCCACGGAATCCTTGTGCCCGTGAGGCAGCGCCAAATAGGATTCCGAACTCATCTCGATCAGCCGAGAGGCGGTCCGCTTGAATTCGTTCGCCTCATGGCCTTCGGTCGCAAGGTACAACGACATCGGATCGGCCTCGGCGGACGCCATCAGCTTCACCGCGTTGTCATAAAGCGTGTCGATCAGCGTAATGAACCGCTTGGCGGCGTTGCGCTCCGGGTAATCCATTACACGGATACGATCGATCATCATGGTGTGATAGTCGTGCGCGAGCCGCAGATAATCCGACGCGGCGAGCGGCTTTTCGCACAAATCCGCGAATGATGATCGCGCGACGCCATCGGCCGAGCATGGCACATGCAGGATGCGACCCTTGATCGAAATGTCGCGCGGCTTGCATTTGGCATTGCCGGTCATCTTGACCCACGCCTTGTCGAGCGCGGCATCGGCGGCGCGATCTGCCGGCACCAGCCACATCTTTACACCGGCCAGCTTCTCAAGCCTGAAATCGGTGCGCGCGTCGAGCCGCAGCACATCCATATGATCAGCTATCTGCGCGATGAAGGGCAGGAACAGGGCCCGGTTCAGCCCCCCCTTGTAGAGGTCGTCGGGCGCCACGTTGGAGGTCGCCACCACCACGGTACCGAGCTCAAACAGTTTTGAGAACAGCCGTCCGAGGATCATCGCATCTGCAATGTCGGTGACGTGGAATTCGTCGAAGCACAAAAGCCAGGCCTCATCGAAGATCGAAGCCGCGGTAAGAGCGATCACATCGCCATCCGCGATCTCGCCGCGCGCGATATTCTGACGAAAGCCATAAATCCGTTCGTGAACCTCGGCCATGAATTCGTGGAAGTGCGCGCGACGCTTGTGCACGACCAGGCTTTGCTGAAAAAACAAATCCATCAACATGGTCTTGCCGCGCCCCACTTCGCCGTGAACGTAGAGGCCGCGCGGCGGCGGCTCATCCTTGTCGGCAAACAGCCGGCTCAGCAGACCTTGCTTGCGCACCGGCTTGTAGCCCTCAAGCCGTCGCTCGAGGTCGGCGAACGCCTCGGCGGCCTCCTCCTGCGCGGCGTCGGGCTCAATGGCGCCCGAAGACACGAGGCTCTGATAGTGGGCACGTAACGAGGCGGGCGGGGTGGACAGCATGGCCCCCCTTACGGCCCCAGCGCGGCGAAAATTGCAAGCCGTGAATTGGTGCAGGGGCTATGCGAAGACGGGATCAGGGGATTCTGCTTCCCCTCTCCCTTTTGGGAAAGAATGCCCGAGATGAGAAATATTGAGGGCGAGTGAGGATTTTTGTCTTTTCGTGAGGTCGAAACGCTCTCCCGGCTCGCATCCGGCGATGCTGGAGAGGCAAAAGACATTCACGCGCTCAGCGCATAGGAATCCTCGACCACGTAGGGTCCGCCGCCGGTGGACGCGCGGGACGAGAACAACACGAATCGTGACGCCGTGAACACCCGGGTCGGAAAATATCCGCGCACCGACAGATAGTCCGCCACATCCTGATTGGAAGCGTCGCGCAACCGCGCCAGCGTCACGTGTGGCGTGAATTTGCGGCCCTCCGGATCGAGCCCGAAGCGCTGCATCAACCGCTCTAGCTCGGCCTGCAACTCGATTAACGGCCGGCTCGGCACGATGGATGCGACCACCGCGCGCGGCTTGCGCCCGCCGAAGCTCGACAGGCCCTGCACGGCAACCTCGAACGGCTTGCGATTGATCCGAAACAACATTGAAGCGATTTCGTTGGCTGCGACGCCGTCGATATCGCCGATGAAGCGCAAGGTGACGTGATAATTTTCGGGATCGATCCAGCGCGCGCCTGGCAGGCCGCCGCGCAAATTTGAAAGTGTCTGGCCGATCTCGGCCGGAACTTCCAGGCCAGTGAACAAACGCGGCATCGCAGGACTCCCGATGCTGAAACCCGGTAACGAATCACCGATACTGATTTTTACCGTAGTTATGTGACTCTGCGAAGCATTCGCCGCAACGCCAAGTGGAAAACAGTTGCGTTAGCGTTATCCCTGCCGGTTTTTCAACCGCGTTGCCCGGAGATCGCGCCCAAAAATGCCTCCACGGTAGGCAGGATATTTTTGACAATCACATCGACGCCCTCCGCCGTCGGATGCAGGCCGTCGGCCTGATTGAGCGTCGTGTCCGCGGCGACGCCCTCGAGGAAAAACGGATATAGCGGCACCCCGAACGATTTTGCGAGATCCGGATAGATCGCGTTGAAACGAGCCGAATAGTCGCTTCCATAATTCGGCGGCGCAAGCATCCCGCACAAGAGAACCGCAATCTTGCGCGCCTTCAGCCGCGTCAGAATGTCCGTCAGCGCAGCCCGGGTGACCGTGGGATCGGTCCCCCGCAACGCATCATTGGCGCCGAGTTCGACGATTACGGCTTCGGTCCCTTCCGGCACCGACCAGTCGAGCCGGTCGCGGCCGCCGGAACTGGTATCGCCGGAGACACCGGCATTGATCATATCAACCGCTATCCCATTGATTTTTAATGATTTTTGCAGTTGGGCCGGAAATGCCGCGGATGCCGAGAGGCCGAGGCCCGCGCTTAGCGAATCTCCCAATACGACCATCTTGATGGGTCTCGTCACGCCGACCGCCGGTGTTTGAGCAAACGCCGCTCCCGCCAGCATCAGCACCAAGCACAACACGGGCATGTGCGCGAACATCCGCCCCAGCCTCTCGACCTCGTATATGGAAGTGCCATATGACCGAGCGATGGACAGTCTCATTGAACCCTCGTTACTGGCCGGCCTCGCGCCGGACACCATTTGCATTTCGAACGTCAATCTCTCGCTCGGCGCGGGCGCGGCGCGCGTCCATATCCTGAAGGATATCAGCTTGCGCGTGGCGCCGGGCGAAGCGATCGGTCTGATCGGACCGTCAGGCTCGGGAAAATCAACCTTGCTGATGGTGATGGCGGGACTGGAGCGACCTGACAGCGGAGAAGTGGTGGTCGACGGTACCCCTTTCAATGCCCTCGACGAGGACGCGCTCGCGCGTTTTCGCGGCCGCCAGGTCGGCATCGTGTTCCAGTCGTTCCATTTGATTCCGACCATGACGGCGCTGGAGAATGTCGCGGTGCCGCTGGAACTGGCCGGCATTCCCGACGCGTCGCAACGCGCGGCGCGGGAACTGACATCCGTAGGTCTCGGCGACCGCCTGCATCACTATCCCACACAATTGTCCGGTGGCGAACAGCAGCGCGTCGCACTGGCCCGCGCGCTGGCGCCTGATCCAGCCATCCTGGTGGCCGACGAACCCACCGGAAACCTCGACGAAGCCACCGGCAAGCAGATCGTCGATCTACTGTTCACGAAACATGCCGAGCGCGGCATGACGCTCGTGCTCGTCACCCACGACACCGCACTGGCGCAGCGTTGCGATCGCGTGGTGCGGCTGCGCTCGGGCCGGATCGAGCTGCAGCCTTCGGACCGCAAAGCCGCTTCATGACCATTGCCTCCGAACCCGTTCATGATGGCCGCACGGCGTCGCTTGCGCTGCGCTATGCCCTGCGCGAATTGCGCGGCGGCTTGCGCGGCTTTTATGTTTTCATCGCCTGCATCGCCCTCGGCGTAATGGCGATTGCCGGCGTCGGCTCGGTCGCGGCGAGCCTCGGCGAAGGCCTGGCGCGCGAAGGCCGCACCCTGCTTGGCGGCGACGTGGCCTTTTCCCTGATCCAGCGCGAAGCCAAGCCGGAGGAAATTGCGTTTCTCCGTTCGCGCGGCGAAGTATCGATGGCGGCGACGTTGCGCGGAATGGCGCGTACAGGCGATGGCCGACTGGCCCTGGTAGAGCTCAAAGCGGTGGACGGCAGCTACCCTATGCTTGGCGAGCTGACGCTCGATCCTAAAATGCCGATGGCGGATTTGCTGACCGAGCGAAACGGAGCGTTCGGCGCGGCCGTTGATTCCACCTTGCTGGCACGACTCGATCTCAAAATCGGCGACCGCGTCACCATCGGCAGCACCACCTTTGAAATCCGCAGCGTGGTCGACGCCGAGCCGGACAAACTCGCCGGCGGCCTCGGTTTCGGCCCGCGATTCCTGATCAGCGAAGCCGGCCTGCGCGCCACCGGATTGCTGCAACCTGGCAGCCTGGTGCGCTGGATCTATCGGGTAGAGCTGCCGGACAACGCGGCCGACGATCGCGCCGCGACCGCGCTGGCCAACGATGCGAGAAGCGCGCTGCCCGAGGCCGGCTGGGAAATCCGCAGCCGCGGCAACGCCTCGCCGCAGCTGGAGCGCACCATCAACCGCTTCACCCAGTTTCTCACGCTGGTCGGCCTCGCCGCGCTGCTGGTCGGCGGCGTCGGCGTCGCCAACGCCGTCAAGAGCCATATCGACCGCCGCCGCGACGTCATCGCTACGTTCAAGGCGGTGGGCGCCACCGGCCGCGCCGTCTTCACGATCTATCTGACGCAAGTGATCGTGCTCGCCATGATCGGCTCGGTGATCGGGCTCATTGCCGGCGCAGCACTGCCGTTCGTCATCGTCGGCGTGTTTGGCAAGCTGCTGCCCCTGCCGGTGGTACCGGCGCTGCATCTCGATGAATTGCTGATGTCGCTCGTCTACGGGCTTTTGACCGCGCTCGCCTTCGGGCTGTGGCCGCTCGGCCGTGTGCATGACGTGCCGGTGGCGGCGCTGTTTCGCGAAGCGGTGTCCAGCGAGTGGCATCGCCCGCGCTGGCGCTATCTGGCCCTGATGGCGGTTGTGATCGCGTTGCTGATCGCGGTTGTGGTAGGGCTCGCCTATGACAAGCGCGTCGCGGCCATATTCGTCGCATCCTCGGTCGTGGTGTTCGCACTGTTGCGCGGCATCGCCGCCGGCTTGATGGCGCTGGCGCGGCGTCTGCCGCGTACGCGCATCACCATGCTGCGGCTGGCGATCGCCAATATCTACCGGCCCGGCGCGCTGACCCCGTCGGTGGTGATGTCGCTCGGCCTGGGACTGGCCGTGCTGGTCACAATCACACAGATCGACGGCAATCTGCGGCGGCAGTTCCTGGCAGCACTGCCGGACCGGGCGCCGTCGTTCTATTTCATCGATATTCCCACCAGTGAAGCCGGCCGCTTCGGCGAGTTTCTCAAACAGACCGCGCCGCAATCGACCGTCGAGGACGTGCCGATGCTGCGCGGACGTATCGTCGCAGCCCGTGGCGTCAAGGCGGAAGACCTTAAAGCCTCGACCGACTCCGAATGGGTGCTGCAGAGCGATCGCGGCCTGACCTATACCGGCGAAATCCCCAAAGGTTCGAAAGTAGTCGAGGGCAAATGGTGGGACGCGGATTATGACGGCCCGCCGCTGGTCTCGATAGAGAAGAAGATCGCCGACGGGCTCAAGCTCAGGATCGGCGACGAGATCATCGTCAACGTACTCGGCCGCGATATCCCGGCCACCATCAGCAATATGCGCAACGTCGACTGGCAAAGCCTCGGCATCAATTTCGTGCTGGTATTCTCTCCCAACGCCTTCAAGGGCGCCCCACACACCCATATCGCAACGCTGACCGAGACCCGCCCGAGCTACGCCGGCGACGCCCGCATCATCAAATCGGTGGCCGACGCATTCCCGATGGTGACGAGCGTGCGGGTCCGCGAGGCGCTGGAAACCATCGGTACCGTGGTCACCAACCTCGTGTTGGCGATTCGCGGCGCCAGCGCGGTCACCCTGGTCTCTGCAATTCTGGTGCTGGGCGGAGCGCTTGCCGCCGGTCATCGCCATCGGGTCTACGACGCGGTGATCCTGAAGACCCTCGGCGCTACCCGCGCGCGGCTGCTCGGCGCTTACGCGCTGGAATATCTGATGATCGGGTTTGCCACCGCGATTTTCGGGGTAATCGCCGGCTCCATTGCGGCCTGGCTGATCGTGACCCGGCTAATGACGCTAGGCTTCATCTGGCAGGCCGGCAGCGCCGCGGGCGTGGTTGCGGCGGCGCTGATCGTCACGGTGGGATTGGGACTAGCCGGCACGCTGCTGGCCCTGAATCAGAAGCCGGCAGCGGTTTTGCGGAATTTATGACAAATTGAAGCAGCGGCCGCGCCGTTAACGCAGTCAGGCGGCCATTTCCGTTTTCCGGGCGCTCGCTGCGCCCCAAAATCCTGCTCGCGGAGCGACATTCAGCCGCGCATGGAAGCTTGCAGTGACTGTGCTAGTTTCCCACATACCAGCCCTGATCAAACGCCGCTTGATGACGTAAAATTAATGTCAGCAAAGGGCGGTATTTGGGATAGATTTCTTAATCGGCGACGCAAACCCTTGCGACCCGCCGGACAACCAACGGGAATTCGACCATGTCGGACCTAGACCGTAACTATTCTTCTCCTTTCGGCCGGGCCGCCGGGCGCATTGACGCCGCGACCGTCGACGCCGGTCTGCGCGCCTACATGCTGCGCATCTACAACTACATGAGCATCGGCCTGGCCATCACCGGCCTCGCCGCGCTCGGCGTTTACATGGCGGCGGTAACGACCGATCCGTCGGGAGCCGCGGCCAAGATCGGCAATGCGTTCCTGACGCCGTTCGGCTACGCGATGTTCGTCAGCCCGCTGAAATGGCTGTTCATACTGGCGCCGCTCGCCATGGTGTTCGTGATTTCGGCCGGCATCAACCGGCTGCGGCCGGCGACAGCCCAGCTGTTGTTCTGGGTGTTCTCGGCGCTGATGGGCATTTCGCTGTCGTCGATCTTCCTGGTGTACACGCACACCTCGATCGTGCGCGTGTTCTTCATCACCGCGGCGACGTTCGGCGCGCTCAGCCTCTACGGCTACACCACCAAGCGCGACATGAGCGGCATGGGTTCATTCCTGTTCATGGGCCTGATCGGCATCATCATCGCGAGCCTGGTCAATCTCTTTCTCGCCAGTTCGATGCTGCAGTTCGTCGTGTCGGTAGTCGGCGTGCTGGTGTTTGCGGGCCTCACCGCCTGGGATACCCAGCGGCTGAAGAACGATTACATCTACGGCTATGCCTCGCAGGGCGGTGACGTGGCGGAGCGTGCGGCGATCACCGGCGCACTCTCTCTTTACCTGAACTTCATCAACCTGTTCACGCTGCTGCTGCAATTGCTCGGTCAACGCGACTGACAGCTTGCGCCCTGGCGGACGAATTCAAGCCCCGGCCTTGCGGCCGGGGCTTTTCTTTTGCCCATAGCAAAAATAATCTCGACGCCATGTCCTTGCCCGAAATCAGGCCCGCCGTCGCGGCCGACCTCCCTGCCATTACCGAGATCTACGACCACGCGGTCCGCTACGGCACCGCGACATTCGAGCTGATAGCGCCGGATATCGCCGAGATGACGCGGCGCTTCGGCGTGCTGATGGACGGCGGCTTCCCCTATCTCGTCGCAACCCTTGAAGGCCGCGTGGTCGGATATGCCTATGCGGGCGCATACCGGCCGCGGCCGGCCTATCGCTTCACCGTCGAGAATTCGGTCTATCTTCGACCTGCGATTCATCGGCGCGGGATCGGCATGCAATTGCTGCAAAGGCTGATCTCAGAATGCGAGCAGCGCGGCTATCGGCAGATGATCGCGGTGATCGGCGATTCCGCCAATGCCGGATCGGTCGGCGTGCACACCAGGTGCGGATTTCAGATGATCGGGACCCATCCAAATGTCGGCTTCAAGTTCGGCCGCTGGCTCGACACCGTGATGATGCAGCGCGCGCTTGGTGAGGGGGGCAAAACGCTGCCTACCGAAGCGTAGCCGGGAAATTTATCCGCCGTCATTCCGGGGCGCGAAGCGAACCCGGAAGGACGGAGCGAAGTTCACCTAAACCACCGCCAACTTGCGGTCGATCACCAGCAGCACGCGGTCGAGTTCGTGACCGCGACGCAGGATCAGCCCGCTCGCCGATATAACGCTATAGATGCCCTGCTTGCGCGCGAGCCGCGGATCTTTTTCGATGCGGTAGATTGGAACCTCGGAAGCGCGCCGGAAAACCGAGAATACCGCGCGATCCCTGAGAAAGTCGATGGCGTAATCGCGCCACTCACCGTCGGCAACCATGCGCCCGTACAAATTCAAAATGCGATTGAGTTCGAAACGATTGAACGTCACCCGGCTGGGCAAATGACCCGCAGCGGCGCTGCGCGCCACTGCGCGATTCTCGCTTGGATCGGCTTCCTCCGACATCGAACTCATGGAGCCCCTCCTGTCTGTCACATGAACGATATGATCGCGCCAACTGCGAACCTCTGCAAGGGGCCGTGGCGATTGAATCCGCACGCTTCGTCAGCGACATCACCGTCACGGGATCGTTAGCGGAATCATAATACCGCCCAACTTCCGCCCAGCGACCGCCCTTCTGAATTGCGAATAGTGATTCTTGCGTTGGCCCGGTCCTTTCGGTTCCGGATTCCTCAGCCCCCAGCCCCCCGGGGTCGTCAGGATCGGGCCTGTTCGCAGAGTTTAGCCCCACACTGGGCCAACGCGAGTTGGTCCTTTTTCTTTTTGGGATGCCGGGATCCGACCGGCGGTTTCCCGCGCAGCCGCAGCCCCGCTGTTGGCGAGGCAACGATCATATTTTTTCACGAATTTAAGCGAAATTTCAGTGAAGCGAGGTGAAGGCCGCGCCAAGCATCGGGCCGGGCTTGTCGCGGCTACCGTCCTGGACATAGACCACCGCGGCATCGACGCCTTCGCGGTAAATGTTTTCCAGCGGCACCGTCCAGCTGCCGGAAGTTCCGTCCCAGTCACCCACTTTCAGCAGGCTACGCACCACATTGTAGTAGGTGATTTCGCGACCGCGATTCTCGCCGCGGCCAATTGAAATCGGCACCGCTTTTGCGATCGAACATATCCAGACTTCGCCATGCACCGCTGCCGGAGCCTTGCCGGAGGCTGCGACCGAAACGTTTATCTGCTTGCCGGCCTGGGTCATCGTAACCGGCACCGACATCACCCCATCCGTCTTTTTGGTATTGCCGATGGCGCTTTCGATCCCGGCGCGATCGCTGCCTATCACATGTGCAGATCCATTGACGACAACCTGCGGCGTGTAGACCCCGCGATCGCCACGCACCTGAGAATAGGCCTTCTGACGTGCACTGAAGCGCGCATCCGCCAGTGTGTCCTTCCATCCAAGATAGTCCCAGTAATCAATCGGCATGCTTAACGCGATGACCGACGGATCCTTGGCCAGTTCACCGATAATTTTGTCGGCGGGCGGACATGACGAACATCCTTGCGATGTGAACAGTTCCACCACCGCGCGCGGGTCGGCATGCGCCGGACGAATGATTGCGATAATCGCGCAGAAGCCAAGCGCACCTGACCACCGCGAAATACAATTATAGGCCATCATCGCTGTCATACTTGAAACCGGGAAACACCCGCATCATCCACGTTAATACTGTGCGGTACTTGATCGCAACGGCCTTCGAGCGCAAGAAGGCGACCCTTCTTAGGCCGCCTCCCCTTCACTCGCCACTCACTTCGGAGTGAGGCATAGATCACAGTTCTCATCACGCCGCCAGTTTGCGCAGCACGTAATGCAGGATGCCGCCGTTTCGATAATATTCGAGCTCGTCGAGCGTATCGATCCGGCACAGCAGCGAAACGCGTTGCAGCGAGCCGTTGCCGGACACGATCTCGGCCGTAAGCTTCTGGCGCGGTTTCAGGTCGCCCTGCAGCCCGCGTATCGTCACCGTCTCATCACCCTTGAGCCCGATCGACTGCCATGACGCACCGTCCTCGAAGGTCAGCGGCAGAACGCCCATGCCGACGAGATTGGAGCGATGGATACGCTCGAAGCTCTGGCAAATCACGGCACGAACACCGAGCAGCCGCGTTCCCTTTGCGGCCCAATCCCGCGACGAGCCGTTGCCGTATTCGGCGCCGGCAAAGACCACCAGTGGCACTTTCTCGGCCTGATACTTGATCGCGGCGTCGTAGATCGACATCTGCTCCCCGTCGGGCCAATGCCTGGTCAGACCGCCTTCGGGAATATTGCCGTCGGCGCCTTTCAGCATGAAATTCTTGATGCGGATGTTGGCGAAGGTACCGCGCATCATGATTTCATGATTGCCGCGCCGCGTGCCGTACTGATTGAAGTCAGCCGGGCGCACCTGATGCTCCGACAGATATTTGCCGGCGGGCGATGTCAGCTTGATCGCGCCGGCCGGCGAGATGTGATCGGTGGTAATCTTGTCGCCGAACATCGCCAGAATACGCGCGTCGACGACATCGACGATCGCTTCCGGTTCTTTCTTCATGCCTTCGAAATAGGGCGGATTCTGAACGTAAGTCGAGCTCATGTTCCAGCGATAGGTTTCGCTCTCAACTGTCTTGATCTTGCGCCAGTTGGTATCGCCCTTGAAAACATCGGCGTAGCGCTTCTTGAAGATCGCCGCGGTCACGAACTTCTTCATGAAAGCGTTGATTTCCTTCGTCGTCGGCCAGATGTCCTTCAAATAAACCGGTTTGCCGTCCTTGCCGATCCCGATCGGTTCGACAGCGAGATTCTTCGTCACCGTTCCCGCGAGCGCATAGGCAACCACCAGCGGCGGCGACGCCAGATAGTTGGCCTGCACGTCGGGGCTGACGCGGCCTTCGAAATTGCGGTTACCCGACAGCACGGCGGCGGCGATGATGCCGTTGTCGTTGATCGACTTCGAAATCTCTTCCGGCAACGGTCCGGAATTGCCGATGCAAGTGGTGCAGCCAAAGCCGATCAGGTTGAATCCGACCTTGTCGAGATCGAGCTGCAGTCCGGAATTGGAAAGATATTCCGCGACCACCTGGCTGCCCGGCGCCAGCGATGTCTTGACCCAAGGCTTTGCGGTAAGGCCCTTGGCGGCGGCGTTGCGCGCCAGCAGTCCCGCGCCGATCAGCACACTCGGATTGGAAGTGTTGGTGCACGACGTGATCGCCGCGATCACCACATCGCCGTGGCCGAGATCGAAATTGCGATTCTCGACCGGATAGCGCTTCGACGCATCAGCGGCCTTCTTGTATTCGCTGGTCATGGCCGCGGCAAAGCCTTCCGCCACCGCGGGCAGCGCCACCCGACCCTCAGGGCGTTTCGGTCCGGCCATCGAGGGCACCACATCGCCGAGATCCAAAGTCAGGGTCTCGGTGAATACCGGATCGGGGGACTTGGCGGTGCGGAACAAACCTTGAGCTTTGGCGTATGCGGTAACCAGCGCGACACGCGCCGACGCCCGGCCCGAAGTCTTGAGATAATCGATGGTCTCGCTGTCGACGGGGAAGAAGCCGCAGGTCGCGCCATATTCCGGCGCCATGTTGCCGATCGTCGCCTTGTCCGCGACCGAGAGATAATCCAGCCCGGGACCGAAGAATTCCACGAATTTTCCGACCACACCCTGCTTGCGCAGCATCTGCGTCACGGTCAACACCAGATCGGTGGCGGTGACGCCTTCCTTCAATTGCCCCTTGAGCTTGAAGCCAACCACTTCCGGCAACAGCATCGACAGCGGCTGGCCGAGCATCGCAGCTTCCGCCTCGATGCCGCCGACGCCCCAGCCGAGCACGGCAAGGCCGTTCACCATCGTGGTGTGCGAATTGGTGCCGACCAGGGAATCCGGATAAGCGACCTCGAAGGTGCCAGTCTTCTTGCCTACCTTCATCTTTTCCTTGCGGGTCCACACCGTCTGCGCGAGGTATTCGAGATTGACCTGGTGACAGATGCCGGTGCCGGGCGGAACAACGGAGAAATTCGAGAAAGCCTTCTGGCCCCATTTCAGGAATTCGTAGCGTTCCTGGTTCTGCTTGTATTCCTCGACCACGTTCTTGCCGAAAGCCTTGTTGTCGCCGAAGAAGTTCACGATCACCGAATGGTCGATCACAAGATCGACCGGTACCAGCGGATTGATCTTCTCCGCATCGCCGCCGAGCGCCTGCATGGCGTTGCGCATCGCCGCGAGATCGACCACCGCGGGCACGCCGGTGAAATCCTGCATCAGCACGCGGGCCGGGCGGAAAGCGATTTCATGCTCAAGCGCGCGCTTCTTCAGCCACTTCGCAACCGCGACGATGTCGTCTTTCTTGACGGTGCGGTCGTCTTCATTGCGCAGCAGATTCTCCAGCAGCACCTTCATGGAATAGGGAAGTTTGGAAATTCCCTTCAGACCGTTCTTCTCGGCGGTGGGCAGGCTGTAATAGACATAGGTCTTGCCGCCGACCTTGAGGATCTTCCGGCATTTGAAGCTGTCGAGCGAGGTCATGTGAGGAAATCCCAATTCATCGTTATACCCGGCAAGGGTATCAGAACACCGTCAGTGAGGCTTGGCCTGATGGCTTGCAGCGGCGGATTGAGTGCTGCATCAAGTTCCGGCTTATAGAATCTTTCCTGTGGCACCGCCACACCGACAATCGTGCCGCAGCAATGCGGTACCCACAATTCTAGGGCCACGGAGGGGAAAAATGCGGCTCTCGGGACGCGGCGTCAGGTGTGTGCGGGGCGGCCGGGAAGTGTTCGCCGGTCTCGATTTCGAGGCCTCCCCAGGCGAGGCGCTGGCCGTCACCGGCGCCAACGGAACGGGAAAAACCTCGCTCTTACGGCTGATCGCTGGCCTGCTGCCGATGGCAGGCGGATCGATCGTCCTTGAAGAAGGCGAATCGGAACTGACCTTGGCCGAACAGGCCCACTATCTCGGCCACCGCGACGCGCTGAAGCCTGCACTGACCGTGTCGGAGAATCTATCATTCTGGGGGGATTTTCTGGGCGGCGCAGCGTTCGACGCCAGGGAAAGCCTTGCCGGGGTAGGGCTTGATCATGCCGCGCAGCTGCCGGCGGCGTATCTGTCGGCCGGACAGCGGCGGCGGCTCTCGATCGCCCGGCTGCTTGCTGTGCGGCGACCGGTCTGGCTGCTGGACGAGCCGACCAACGCGCTCGACGCCGCCGGACAGAGCATGTTTGTTACCCTGATGGGTGACCATCTGGCGCATGGCGGCCTGATCATCGCAGCAACCCATGCACCATTGGGAGTGCATGCCAACGAATTGCCGATCGGGGGCGCATCGTGACTTTGCAGGACTGCAGGCCACTCGCCGCCGGGCCTTCCGTTCCCCTTTTGGGGGAAGCAAGCACGCTGCGCTCGCGGCCAAATCGGCGCGCGAAAAACAAGCGCGCCAAGTGGCGCTCCGCATGACCGCCCTCGCCGCGCTGATAACACGGGACATCAAGATCGCACTGCGAGTCGGCGGCGGCGCGCTGATCGGCGTGCTGTTTTTTCTTACCGTCGTGGTGCTGATGCCGTTCGCGGTCGGGCCCGATCTCGCTTTGCTGACGCGGCTTGGTCCAGCAATTCTCTGGCTCGGCGCGCTGCTCGCAAGCCTGCTCACCCTCGACCGGCTATTTATGGCCGACCATGACGACGGTTCGCTCGATCTGATCGTCATGAGCCGGACGCCTCTGGAACTGGCCTGCGCCGCGAAAGCGCTGGCGCATTGGCTGGCCGCCGGATTGCCCCTCATTATTGCAACTCCGGTACTGGGGCTATTGTTGAATCTCGATGCAGTGTCGACTTCGGCTGTGGCGGTGACTTTGCTGGCGGGCACGCCGGCTTTGACATTTACCGGCATGATCGGCGCGGCGCTGGCGGTGACGCTGCATCGCGGCGGACTGTTGCTTGCTGTGCTGGTGCTGCCGTTGTCGATTCCCGTGCTGATATTCGGCGTGGCGGCCTCGCAGGCCGCAATTGGCGGGTTGTCGTTCGGAGCACCGTTTTCGATCCTGTGCGCGTTGTCGCTTGTCAGCTTCGTGATCGGACCGTTCGCCGCCGCCGCGAGCCTGCGGCACGGCCTGGACTGATCTTGACGTCGATCAACTCTCGCGGAGCGCATTTATGCTGATTGCCTGTGACGGCCGCGACGATTAACAGGATGTCATGACGCTGATCGATCTCGCCAACCCCACCCGGTTCCTGACGCTCGCCGCGCGCCTGTTGCCGTGGCTTGCGGCCGCAACGGCTATCCTGCTGCTGATCGGCCTGTATCAATCCGCCATGGCGCCTGACGACTACCAGCAGGGCGCCACCGTCAAGATCATGTTCATTCACGTGCCGAATGCGTGGCTGTCGATGTTTGTATGGGGTGTAATGAGCCTCGCGGCATTGGGCACCCTGGTGTGGCGGCATCCGCTGGCGGACGTCGCCGCCAAGGCTGCCGCCCCGATCGGCGCCGCCTTTACCTTTCTTGCGCTGGTCACGGGCTCGCTGTGGGGACGGCCGATGTGGGGCACCTATTGGGAATGGGATGCGCGGCTGACCTCGGTGCTGATCCTGTTTCTGATGTATCTCGGCCTGATCGCACTTTGGCGAGCGGTCGAGGATCCATCGCGCGCTGCGCGGGCTGCCGCGATTCTGACACTGGTGGGCGCGATCAATTTGCCGATCATCAAATTCTCGGTGGACTGGTGGAATACGCTGCACCAGCCGGCATCGGTGATGCGGATGGGCGGGTCCTCGCTCGACCGCGCCTTTTTGATTCCGCTGCTGGTGATGGCGGTGGCGTTTTCGCTGTTGTTCCTGACCCTTCATCTGGCGGCGATGCGCAACGAGATCCTGCGCCGACGGGTGCGCGCCTTGCAGATGATGCAAGCAAGCCAGCGGTCGGCGTGAACGCGATGTCCCTTGGTCCATACACGTCCTTTATCGTGACATCCTATGTGCTGGTGACCGCGGTGGTGCTGATTCTCATTGCCTGGATCGCGATCGATTATCGCCGCCAGAAGCAACGCTTGCGTGAACTCGACGCGTCAGGCGTTATCAGGCGCTCCGGGCGCAGCGCGGCGGATATCCAATGAGTGAGCCCTCGACTTCAAGCCCATCCCCGCGACGCCGCTCCTGGCTGATGACGCTGCCGCTCGTCGCATTCGCCGCGCTGGCCGCACTGTTCTGGTTTCGGCTCGGGAATAGCGATCCGTCGAGAATTCCCTCCGCCCTGATCGGCCACCCGGCGCCGCAAACCGCGCTGCCGCCGCTGGCGGGCCTCACAAATAGCGGCGTACAGGTGCCCGGGCTCGATCCTGCCGTGTTCAAGGGCAAGGTCAGCGTCGTCAACGTATGGGCCTCGTGGTGCGTGCCGTGCCACGACGAAGCACCGCTCTTGACCGAGCTTGGCCGCGACAAGCGGCTGCAACTGATCGGCATCAACTATAAGGACGCCGCCGACAATGCGCGGCGCTTTCTTGGCCGCTATGGCAATCCGTTCGGCATTGTCGGCGTCGACGACAACGGCCGCGCTTCAATCGAATGGGGTGTCTATGGCGTACCGGAGACCTTCATTGTGGGCCGCGAAGGCACCATCGTTTACAAGATGGTCGGCCCGGTGACTCCCGCGAATATCGACACCGTCCTCATGGTCGAGATCGACAAGGCGCTGAAGGCGGGCTCTTAAGTCGCCCGTAATTCCGGGATGGTCCAAAGGAGACCGGACTTGACCTTTTCGCGCGGCGAAGGGAGACGTTACCCCTTGGTAATATCGCCAGCATCGGCTTCGCTTGCTTCCAGCGACGCCGGCTCCAGATGATAGCGCCTGGTCAGCGGCATCTGCGTGACCGCAAAACCCATCGTCAACGGAATCACGCCGAACGCCTTGAACGCGACCCAGAAATCGGTGGTCTGGGTGCGCCAGATGATTTCGTTCAGGATCGCCATTGCGAAAAAGAACAGGGCCCAGCGCTTGGTCAGGATCCGCCAGCCCTGCGGCGTGAGGTTGAACATCTGATCGAACATGATGGCGATGAAGGAGCGGCCGAATAGCAGGCCGCCGCCGAGGATCGCGGCGAACAGGCCGTAGATGATGGTCGGCTTGACCTTGATGAAGGTTTCATCATGCAGCACCAGCGTCAAAGTGCCGAACACGATGACGATGACGCCGGTGACCAGCGCCATCATCGGCACATGCCGGGTCACGACGTAAGAGGCAATCATCGCGGCGACGATAGCCACCATGAACGCGCCGGTGGCGACGAACAGATTGAACTTGGCGTTGGCGATGAAGAAAACTATCAGCGGACCGAGTTCGGTCGCGAGTTTGAACAAGGGATGCGGCGTGGTTTTGTCCATCATGTCACCTGTTGCTGCCGTCATCATCCGCGAAAGCGGATGATCCGGTATTCCGAACCGTCCCGATCCGGCGGCGCGGTGTACTGGATGCCCCATCTGCGCGGGGCATGACAAGAAAAACTAAGACTCGATCCCCGCGATCGCCTGCGCGAAATCGCGCGCGGTGAACGGAGCACTGGATGCCCCGCCTGCGCGGGGCACGACAAGAAAAACTAAAACTCGATCCCCGCGATCGCCTGCGCGAAATCGCGCGCGGTGAACGGAGCACTGGATGCCCCGCCTGCGCGGGGCACGACAAGAAAAACTAAGACTTCGATCCCCGCGATCGCCTGCGCGAAATCGCGCGCGGTGAACGGAGCGAGGTCGTCGATGCCTTCGCCGACGCCGATGAAGTGCACCGGCAGTTTGTGTTTCTCGGCCAGCGCCACCAGGATGCCGCCGCGCGCCGTGCCGTCGAGCTTTGTCATTACAAGGCCCGTGACCCCTGCGGTACGATGAAACGCCTCCACCTGCGACAGCGCATTTTGTCCCACCGTGGCGTCGAGAACCAGCAGTACCGCGTGTGGCGCCGATGCATCTACCTTCTTGATGACGCGAACGACCTTTTCAAGCTCGTTCATCAGTTCGGCCTTGTTCTGCAGGCGGCCTGCGGTGTCGATCAGAAGCACGTCGAGCTTTTCATCCCGCGCCGCCGACATTGCGTTGAAGGCAAGGCTCGCGGAATCCGAGCCCTGCGCCCCCGCGATGACCGGCGATTTGGTACGCTCGCCCCAGATCTTCAACTGCTCGATCGCGGCAGCGCGGAAGGTGTCGCCGGCCGCCAGCATCACCTTGCGGCCTTCAGCCTTGAGCCGCGCCGCAAGTTTGCCGATGGTGGTGGTTTTGCCGGAGCCGTTGACGCCGACGACGAGAATGACGAACGGTGCGTGCGTTTGGTCGATCTCAAGCGCCTTGGCCACCGGCCCGAGAACCTTTTCGACTTCGGCCGCGACAACGTTTTTCACGTCATCGGCCGTGATCGCCTTGTCGTAGCGGCCGACGCCGACCGCGGCTGCGATGCGCGCTGCCACCTCGGTTCCCAAATCGGCGCGCAGCAGCACATCCTCGATATCCTCGAGCATCGCGCGGTCGAGTTTGCGTTTGGTGACGAGATCGGCCACGGCCGTCCCGAGCGAGCTTGACGTGCGCTTCAGCCCGCTGGACAGCCGCCGCCACCAGCTCAGTTTGGTCGTTCCGGGAGTGGTATCGTTCATGCTGGGGGTGTGTTAGCCGTTTCATCCTTCAAACGAAAGTCTCGACCGCTTGATGGATGTTCCCGAATTGACCGCCGATGAAATTCAGGCGCGCGTACTCTATCGCGACGGGCTGATGCTGGTGATCGACAAGCCCGCCGGGCTGCCGGTGCATCGCGGTCCCAAGGGCGGCGCCAATCTGGAGTCTTCCTTCGACGCGCTGCGTTTTGGCCTGCCGCGTCCGCCGGTTCTCGCCCACCGGCTCGATCGCGATACCTCCGGCTGCCTCGTGCTGGGACGCCACCGCAAGGCGACGGCGTCGCTTGGGCTGTTGTTCAAGCATGGCAGAATTTCAAAGACCTACTGGGCGGTTGTCGAAGGCGGCCCGGTGGACGGTGAGGGCACCATCGACATGCCGCTCGGACGCCTCAATGCCGAGCGCGGCTGGTGGCAAAAGCCCGATTCGGAGGGGCAGGCGGCGGTCACCAACTGGAAAGTGCTGGGACGCGGCGGTGGCGTCAGCTGGCTCGCGCTCGAACCGGTCACCGGCCGCACCCATCAATTGCGCGTTCACGCCGCCGCCATGGGCTGGCCGATTGTCGGCGACAATATTTACGGCAACGGGCCGCGCTTCGGCGAGCCGCGCCTGCATCTGCATTCCCGCGAGATCGTTATCCCGATATCGAAGAACAAGGACCCGGTGCGTGTGGTCGCGCCGGCGCCGGAGCATTTGCATGAACGGCTCGGGGCGTGCGGGTGGAATGGTGAGTAGTACTCTTACACGAGCAATCGCGTGCCGTCATTCCCGGTGATCGTGAATGCGCGCACCGCGCCGGGCGTCTCATCGTTAATCGCAACCGGTATGAAATGTTCGGTGCGGCCCTGCGTCGCGCTCTCGATCAACACCTGCCGCGTCTTGCCCAACTCGGACGCCAGCCGCCTTCGCAGCGCGGCCTCCCCGGTCGCGCGCAGCCGTTTGGCGCGCTCCCTGATCTTCTCGCCGGTCACTTGCGGCATCCGCGCCGCCGGAGTTCGCGGACGCGGGGAATAGGGAAACACATGCAGGAAAGTCAGCTCGCACTCATCCACCATATCCATCGAGCGCGCGAACATCTCCTCAGACTCGGTCGGAAACCCCGCAATGATATCGGCGCCAAGCGCAATCTCCGGCCGCAGCCGCCGCACCTGCGCGCAAAATTCGATCGCGTCGATGCGAGAATGCCGCCGCTTCATCCGCTTCAATATCAGATCGTCGCCGGACTGCAGCGACAGATGCAGATGCGGCATCAAGCGTCCGTCCTCCGCGATCACGTCGAGCAAATCGCGATCGACCTCGACCTGGTCGATCGAAGAAATCCGTAACCGCCGCAATTCCGGCACGTGCCGCAAGATCTGCTTGGTCAGAAGCCCCAGTTTCGGTGCGCCCGGCAGATCCGCGCCATAGCTGGTGAGATCGACACCGGTCAGCACGATCTCGGCGTGGCCGCGCTCGACCAACGCGCGGACCTGGCTGACCACCGCGCCCATAGGCACCGAGCGCGAATTGCCGCGGCCATAAGGGATGATGCAGAAGGTGCAGCGGTGATCGCAGCCGTTCTGCACCTGCACGAACACCCTTGGCAGACCCTTCTGAAACCCCTCCACGAGATGCGGCGCCATCTCGGTGACCGCCATGATATCGGAGACAGCGATCTTCTCACTTTGAGCAATGCCAAAGCCTGCGCCGGCGCCGAGAGCCGTGCGGGCCGCTCGCCATGCTTCGCCGCGCATCTTGTCATCATTGCCGAGGACGCGATCGACCTCGACCATCCCTGCGAACATCTCCGGCTGGGTCTGCGCCGCGCAGCCGGTCACGACGATCCGCGCCTGAGGCCGCTCGCGTTTCAGCCGGCGGATCGATTGCCGCGCCTGCGCCACAGCTTCGCTGGTGACCGCGCAGCTATTGATGACGATTGTTTCCGTCAGTCCGGCGCTTTCGGCCTCGCGGGCGATCACTTCGGATTCGAAGGCGTTGAGGCGGCAACCGAAGGTGACGATTTCGACGCTCATTATCTAAGCTACGGACGCAAACAGCGCGGGATCGAAGCGACCTTCATACTCAAAGGTCGCCGTGCCCGTCATCAAGACGTGGTCGTCAGGCTCGCGCCACTCGATTGAGAGTTCGCCGCCGCGCAGGGATATCCGCACAATGCGATTGGCACGCTTGAGCCGCGCAGCCGCCACCGCGGTAGCGCACGCCGCCGAGCCGCACGCCTTGGTGAGCCCCGCGCCGCGTTCCCAGGTACGGATCGTGATGTGGTCGCGATCGACGATATGCGCGAGCGTGATGTTGGCGCGTTCCGGAAATATCGGATGATTTTCCAGCAGCGGCCCGAAGCGGGCGAGATCATACGCATTGACATCATCGACCCAGAAGATCGCATGCGGATTGCCCATGCTGACCACGGACGGGGTGTGCAGCACCGGCGCATCGATCGGTCCGATCTGCAACTCGATGGAGCGAGTGTCGCGAAATTCTTCCGCGAGCGGGATGTCTTTCCAGCCGAATTTCGGCGGCCCCATGTCGACGGTGTAAAGATCCTCAGACGGCCCCCGCCAGCAATTCAACAGCCCGGCCCGGGTCTCGAAGGTAACAGCGGTCTGGCCGGTTTTCTCGAACAACCGGCGCACCACGCAGCGCATGCCGTTGCCGCAGGCGGCCGCTTCGGACCCATCATTGTTGTAGATGCTTATGAAGGCCTCGGTGCCCTGCAGGCGCGGCGGCTGTAGCACCATCAACTGATCGAAATGCACGCCCGCGGGCTGAGCCACCGCGCGCGCCTCTTCGGCTGTCACGGCGGCCGGCGAATCGCGCAGGTCGACCACGACGATCTCGTTGCCGATGCCGTTCATCTTGGCAAACGCGTGATTGGCGAGCGCGCTCATCGAATTTCCCGAATGGTGTCCGTCTTATATGGCGAATGATGGCGGATTGGCCAGTGCGGCAAATCTGTGTCGGCGATCTTCGCTGGTGCGCGGGACCCCCATGAAATATCTGTCATGAGACGAAAGCCGGGCTCGGTGTTAGGTTAGCAGCGCCCTCGCCTACGGTGAACCCGGGACACTTAAGCGAGGCGCGACCACCGAGCAAGGCTATGGAGAATATCGAATGAATTTGCCCCGCACTTTCCGCCTGGCCATGGTCGCGCTGATCCCGACAGCCGCGATTTGGCTGGGCATCGCCTCCGCGCTGGCGCAATCGCCGGCTGCGGCTCCTCCCGCGACGACTACGCCGACAGTGCCGGCGCCTGCCGCATCAGAAACACCGGCCCGGGCGCCGCCGGCAACCCCGGCTCCGGCAGCCGGCCCTTCGGCCGCGCCTGCAGCTCCTCCGGCAGCGGCGGAAACCCCGGCGACACCACCCCCGGCTGCTGCGCCGCTTCAGACGGCAGACGCGTTTGGCGAACAAATCACGCTAACCCCAAAGACAGTCGTCATCGTTAGGGGCACCGCCAACTGGGATTCGGCATTCGACACCCTGATCGATTCGTTCAAGTCGCTGTCGGCGTTGCTCGACAAACAGGGTATCAAGCCGGCGGGCAATTCGATGATCGTCTATACGTCCACCGACGATACCGGGTTCACTTTCCTGGCGGAGATTCCGGTCGATCAGGATCCGAAGAATCTGACCAAGGACATGACCATGGGTAAATCGCCCGAAGGCAAGGCGCTGAAGTTCGTTCACCGCGGTTCGTACGACAATATGGACAACACGTATGAAGCCATCACCAATCACCTCGACGACAAAAAACTCGAAGCCAAGGACACCTTCATCGAGGAATACATCACCGACCCGCTGAAGACAGCGGAGGACAAGCTGGTGATCAACGTCTACGTGCCGCTGAAGTGAGACATCTGAAACATCGCGCGGCTCTCGCCGCGTCCATCCTGGCGGGTACGCTGCCGGCCCCTGCTGTGCTGGCGCAGACCGCGCTCCCTCCCATGATTTCGGTCATCGGCGAAGCCACCGTTTCGGTGGCGCCCGATCTGGCGCAGATCGATGGCGGCGTCACGTCGGAGGCCAGGACCGCCCGCGAGGCCAGTGACGCCAACAACGCGGCGATGGGCAAGGTGCTGCTGGCCCTGAAGGGCGCGGGCATCGAGGAAAAGGATTTCCAGACCTCGCGGTTGTCACTGCAGCCGCAAAGCGCGCCGAACCGCTCTGGCCCCTCCGCCATCGTCGGCTACCGCGCCAGCAATCGCGTGACGGTCCGGTTACGCGACGTCAGCAAGCTCGCAACAGTAATCGATACCATGGTGGGCGCAGGCGCCAACGATATCGGCGGGATCAACTTCACGGTGACCGCGGCGTCGAAACTTCTCGATGATGCCCGCGAACAAGCTGTCGCCGATGCCCGCCGCAAGGCCGAGATCTATGCGAAGGCCGCCGGCGTCACGCTTGGCGCACCGCTCAGCATCTCGGAAGGAGGGTCGCCGGTACCGGTGCCATACCGCAGAATGGCAGCCGGCATGGCCGCGTCCGCAACGCCGGTGGCGCAAGGCGAAGAATCGCTTCAGGTGACTGTCAGCGTGTCCTGGGCCATCAAACAGGCGGCGCAGTAGTTCCCGGCCATACACACTAACCTCATCCTGTGGAGCGGCCTCTTGGCCGCGTCTCGAAGATGAGCGGCGCAGCCTCATGGTTCCAGACGCGCAAGATGCGCTCCTTCCCATGAGGAGACATGTTGAACCGTCCGCCGCGTCTAAATTTCCAGCACCTGCCCCGGCTTGAGTGCCACAAAACGCTCGCGCGGAACCTTCGCTTCATCGAGCGCCGCGTGCAACGCCGTGAGCGGCGCGTCGATGGCTTCATCGGTCAACTGAAAGGTGCCGTGGTGGTGCGCCAGCGCCTGCTCTGCGCCGCAATCGGCCAGCGCCCGCACCGCGTCCGACGGGTTCATGTGTTGGTCGCGCATGAACCAGCGTGGTTCATAGGCGCCGATCGGCAGGATCGCCAGCCGCAACGGACCCTGCGCTTGCGCGACGCGGCGGAAATGCTGGCCGTCGCCGTAGCCGGAATCGCACACGATGTAGATTTTGCCCGCCGGGGTTTCCAGAACAAAACTTGCCCATAATGTCTTGTTGCGATCGAACAGTCCGCGTGCCGACCAGTGCCGGGTCGGCACCATCGTCACCGCGATTCCGTTGCCGAGTTCAATACGGTCGTGCCAGTCGAACGCCTCTGCGCGGATCGTATCGTCGGCGCTGCGCATGGTGACATCGTTGCCCAGCGGCGTGACCACGCGCGGCGAGAATTTCGCGGCGAGTTTTGACAGCGTCGAGATGTCGAGGTGATCGTAATGGCCGTGCGACACCAGCGCGACGTCGATGCCGGGCAGCGCCTCGAACGCGATGCCGGGGTCGTTGCAGCGCTTCGGTCCGGCCCAACTGACCGGCGACGCGCGCGCCGACCACATCGGATCGATCAAGATGTTCAGTCCCGATGTCTGGATCAGCCAGCTCGCGTGACCGACAAACGACAATCGCACCTTGTCGCCGCTGACGCGTGCCGGCGGGGTGTCGACGTGGGGGCTCGGCGCCCAATCGGGCCAGGGCTGCCGCTGCCGGCCGGGGCCGAACTGCCAGCGCAGCACTTCGCCCAGGGATCTCGGCGGTACGCCATCGGGATCGAAGAAACGCATGCCGTCGAAATGATCGGAAACCGGCCCGGCATAGGTTTTCATTCTGTAAGTCCAGACCAATGGCACGCCTGTCGCCGCTACAGCGCCGGCCAGGAACCCAAGCACACCGCGGCGGGTAAGTTTCATGGCTCGATTGGCCTCAAAACACGCATTTCGACAAGGGGTAAGCCGATCATGGGCCCTGCGAAAATACCGCATTTCCCATGACTTTTCTTGACTTTCGTAGGCTGCGGGGGTTTAAACCCGACACTTCTCGGAAAGACGTTCTTTTCGACCCGCCGCCCGGCCCCGGAGGCCGGAGGTCAACGCCCGACAGCGCGATGCGCCCTCGGGCGCAAAATTGTTTGGAATACTGTCTGGGCGCTGTGCCGGGACACCATAGATCGTCATACCCCGCGTCCGCTGAGTATGACGGCAGGAGAATAGGCGATCCTCTGCCCATGTCGGGCATGACGAAGGAAAAGCAGCAGTGTTCGACAACCTGTCGGAAAAACTTGGCGGCATTCTCGATCGGCTGACCCGGCGCGGTTCGCTGACCGAAGCCGACGTCGATGCGGCGATGCGCGAGGTGCGCCGCGCGCTGCTGGAGGCCGACGTCTCGCTCGACGTGGTCAGAAGCTTCACCGACAAGGTCCGCGAACAGGCAATCGGCGCCACCGTGGTCAAATCAGTGACGCCGGGCCAGATGGTGGTGAAGATCGTTCACGACGAACTGATCGCCACGCTCGGCTCCGACGGCCAGACCATCGACCTCAATGCCGTACCGCCCGTCGCCATCATGATGGTCGGCCTGCAGGGCTCCGGCAAAACCACCACCACGGCGAAACTCGGCCGCCGCCTGACCCAGCGCGACAAGCGCAAGGTGCTGATGGCCTCGCTCGACGTCCGCCGCCCGGCGGCGATGGAGCAACTCGCTGTGCTCGGCCGCGACGTCGGCGTCGACACGCTGCCGATCGTTGCCGGACAGATGCCGCCGCAGATCGCGCGCCGCGCGCTCGAAGCTGCAAGGCTCGGCGGTTACGACGTGGTGCTGCTCGACACCGCCGGTCGAACCACGCTCGACGAAGAAATGATGGCGGAAGCCGCCGATATCAAAACATCTGCCCATCCGCATGAGGTGTTGCTGGTCGCGGACTCGCTGACTGGCCAGGACGCGGTCAATCTCGCGCGATCCTTTGACGAGCGCGTCGGCCTCACCGGCATCGTGCTGACGCGGGTCGACGGTGACGGCCGCGGTGGCGCCGCGCTGTCGATGCGCGCAGTCACCGGCAAGCCAATCAAGCTGATCGGCACCGGAGAAAAAACCGACGCGCTGGAAGATTTCCATCCGAGCCGGATCGCGGGACGGATTCTCGGCATGGGCGACGTGGTGTCGCTGGTCGAGAAAGCCGCCGCGAACATCGACGCGGAGAAAGCCGCTGTTGTCGCCGAGAAGATGCGCAAGGGTCAGTTCGACCTTTCCGACATGCGCGAGCAATTGCTGCAGATGTCGAATATGGGCGGCATCAGCGGGTTGATGGGCATGATGCCGGGCATCGCGAAAATGAAGAACCAGATCGCCAATGCAGGGCTCGACGACAAGATCTTGAAGCGTCAGGTCGCGGTGATCGATTCGATGACGCGGCAGGAGCGCAAAAGCCCCGATATCCTCAAGGCCAGCCGCAAGAAGCGCATCGCCGCCGGCGCGGGCGTCAAGGTCGAGGAAGTCAACAAGCTGCTGAAGATGCACCGGAACATGGCCGACATGATGAAGGCGATGGGCTCGGGCAAGCGCGGCCCGATGGCAGGCATCGCTCAGGCGATGGGCTTCGGTGGCGGCATGCCGTCGCCCGAACAGATGAAGGCGTTGGCCGAAAAGATGCCGGGCGGACTGCCGCAAGGCGGGGGAATGCCCGCGTTGCCAAAGGATCTCCCCGTGGGACTACGCTCCGGCCTGCCGAACCTGCCGGGACTTACAGGTCTCGGCGGCAAGCCGACCTTGCCGGGTCTCGGCGGCTTCCCCGGATTGGGGAAGAAGAAATGAGAATTACACGCCCCTTCTCTGCTCGTCATTCCCACATGCGCCGCGAAATGACGAGCTAATCGAACAATCATCCAATCAAACAGCTCACAGGAGAACTAGATGTCAGTCGTTATCCGCCTCGCGCGCGCAGGCACCAAGAAGCGCCCGGTCTATCACGTCGTTGTCGCCGACTCGCGGTTTCCCCGCGACGGCCGCTTCATCGAACGTCTCGGCCATTTCAATCCGTTGCTGCCGAAGGACAACGAGACGCGGCTGAAGCTCGACATGGACAAGGTCAAGGCCTGGCTTGCCAAGGGCGCGCAGCCGTCGGATCGGGTGTCGCGTTTCCTCGATGCCGCCGGTGTCGCCAAGCGCGCCGCGCGCAACAATCCGGAAAAGGCGGTGCCACGCAAGCAGCGCAAGGCCAACGCCGAAGCCGCCGCGACGGCCACCGCTGCCGCAGCTGCCGCCGCCAAGAAGTAAGCGCGACGGCGCGCGGCGATGGCGGCACAAATCTGCATCGCCCGGATCGGCGCCGCCCATGGTGTGCGCGGCGCGGTAAAGCTGTGGACCTTCACTGAAGATCCACTTGCCGTGAAGCGCTATGGGCCTCTTGTGACCAAAGACGGCGGGCGTCAATTCGAGGTCACGCATGCCCGTGAGGCCAAGGGCCACCTGGTCGCGACACTCAAAGGCATCGCGACGCGCGAGGAGGCCGAGCGTCTCAACGGCGTCGAGCTCTACATCGCGCGCGAGAAGTTGCCGGTGACCGGCGAAGACGAGTATTACCACGCCGACCTGATCGGGCTCGCCGCGGTCGATTCCGCGAACGAACCTCTCGGCCGTGTGCTCGCGATTCACAATTTCGGCGCCGGCGATATCATCGAGATCGCCCCGCCGCAGGGCGCAACTTTGCTGTTGCCTTTTACCAACGCCGTGGTGCCGTCGGTCGATCTCGCCGGCGGCCGAGTGGTGATCGAATTGCCGGATGAGATTGAAGGCGACGATCCAACCAGCGCGGATAGTTGAGCATGGCTGCCGAGACAAAAAACTGGCGCGCGACCGTGCTGACACTGTTTCCGGAAATGTTCCCGGGTCCGCTCGGCGTGAGCCTCGCGGGCAAGGCGCTCGCATCAGGTCTTTGGGTGTTGGAAGCGCGAGATATCAGGGACTCGGCCACTGACCGCCACCGCAGCGTCGATGATACCCCGGCCGGCGGCGGCCCCGGCATGGTGCTGCGCGCCGATGTGCTGGCGGCCGCCATCGATGTTGCGGATACCTCCCCCGACCGTCCGCGTCTTCTGATGAGCCCGCGGGGTCGGCCATTGACCCAGTCGCGGGTCGCGGAACTCGCCGCCGGGGCCGGGCCCCTGATCGTTTGCGGCCGGTTCGAGGGCATCGACCAGCGGGTGATCGAGGCCCGGCGGCTTGAGGAGGTTTCCATCGGCGATTATGTGCTGTCGGGGGGCGAAATCGCGGCCATGACACTGATCGATGCCTGTGTCAGGCTGCTGCCAGGTGTCATGGGGAAGCTCGCATCCGGAACCGACGAGAGCTTTTCCCAGGGGTTACTGGAATACCCGCAATATACCCGCCCGCAGGAGTTCGAGGGCCAGCCGATCCCGGAAATCCTGCTGTCGGGCGACCATGCCCGGGTCGCGGCCTGGCGTCAGGCCGAGGCCGAGGCCCTGACCAGGGCGCGGAGACCCGATTTGTGGGCCGCGAGGCCGGGCCAAAAACGCCCAAAAAGTCCGACGGACGGGTGACAACGCCCTGCCTTTGCCGTATACGAGCGCCAAATCCGCGCAATGGCAGGATAGATGGACGTTCGCGCAGCCCGCGCCTTTAAGGCTGGGGCGCGCCGCCGATGGAGATTTCGCGATGAACCTCATTCAAGAGCTCGAAAAAGAGCAATTCGAAAAATTGTCCGCCGGCAAGGTCATTCCGGAATTCGGACCGGGCGACACGGTGATCGTCAACGTCAAGGTGGTCGAAGGCGACCGCTCGCGCGTTCAGGCCTATGAGGGTGTTTGCATCGGCCGTTCCGGCGGCGGGCTCAATGAGAGCTTCACCGTCCGCAAGATCTCCTACGGCGAAGGCGTGGAACGCGTATTCCCGGTGATGTCGCCGATGATCAACTCGATCACGGTGGTGCGCCGCGGCAAGGTGCGCCGCGCCAAGCTGTATTACCTGCGCAATCTGCGCGGCAAGTCGGCCCGCATCGTCGAGAAGAAGCAGGACCGCGCCGCAGCCGTCGGCGAGTAATTCGCGTTGCAACGGATTTGAGAAAAAGCGCGGGATCATCCCCGCGCTTTTTTGTTGGGTTGCCGTCATTGCGGAGAGCACCTGCGGTCGAGCAATGACGATGGCAGCAAACGCATATCGCGCTTGGAAAGCTGACGTGCTATAAGGCTCGCATGTTTCCGGATCGCCAAACAATCGCGTCTCGCGTCGTCCTCGACGACCGCAGTCGTTTGCCCTGGCGCTTCTTCGGCCGGCAGACGACGGCCGCCCTCGCGGATTGAAGCCCGGCGCGCCGCATTCGCCGCGCGCGGTTGCATTTTCCGATTTAACTCCCGATTCAAGGCCTGACGCCCATGTCCGATCAAAAACCGACCACGCTGTACGACAAGATCTGGAACGATCATCTGGTTCACGAAGCCGATGACGGCACCTGCCTGCTCTATATCGACCGCCATCTCGTTCACGAGGTCACCTCGCCGCAGGCGTTCGAGGGCTTGCGCGCTACAGGGCGCAAGGTTCATGCGCCGGAGAAGACGCTTGCCGTGGTCGACCACAACATTCCGACAACCGACCGTTCCAAACCCAATCCCGATCCTGAAAGCATCGAGCAGATGCGCGTGATGGCGGAGAACGCCCGGGAATTCGGCATCGAATATTACAACGAGTTCGACAAGCGCCAGGGCATCGTGCACGTCATCGGCCCCGAGCAGGGTTTTACGCTACCCGGCACCACCATTGTCTGCGGAGACAGCCACACGTCCACGCATGGCGCCTTCGGCGCGCTGGCGCACGGCATCGGCACGTCGGAGGTGGAACATGTGCTGGCGACGCAAACCCTGATCCAGAAAAAAGCCAAGAACATGCGCGCCATCGTCGACGGGCAATTGCCCGACGGCGTCACCGGCAAGGACATCATCCTCGCGATCATCGGCGAGATCGGCACCGCTGGCGGCACCGGCTATGTTCTCGAATATGCCGGCGACGCCATCCGCGCGCTGTCGATGGAAGGACGCATGACGGTATGCAACATGTCGATCGAGGGCGGCGCCCGCGCCGGCCTGGTCGCGCCTGACGAAAAGGCCTTCGAGTTCTTGAAGGGTCGTCCAAAGTCGCCGAAGGGCGAAAACTGGGACGCCGCGATGCGCTACTGGGAAACGCTGCGCTCTGACGCGGGCGCGCATTTCGATCACGAGATCAGGCTCGATGCGGCCAAGCTGCCGCCGATCGTGACCTGGGGCACATCGCCGGAAGACGTGGTGTCGGTCACGGGCGTGGTGCCTGATCCCGACCAGATTGCCGATGAAGCCAAGCGGCTCTCGAAACATCGCGCCCTGAACTATATGGGCTTGAAGCCCGGTACCCGGATCACCGACATCAAGCTCGACCGTATCTTCATCGGCTCCTGCACCAACGGCCGGATCGAGGATCTGCGCGCGGCGGCGAAGGTGGTCGCCGGCAAGACCGTCAACGGCAATCTCAACGCCATGATCGTGCCGGGGTCGGGCATTGTGAAGGAGCAGGCGGAAGCCGAAGGCCTCGACAAGATTTTCATCAAGGCCGGATTCGAATGGCGCGAACCGGGTTGCTCGATGTGCCTTGCGATGAATCCCGACAAACTCAAGCCGGAAGAGCGCTGCGCCTCGACCTCGAACCGCAATTTCGAGGGTCGCCAGGGATTCAAGGGCCGTACTCATCTGGTTTCCCCGGCTATGGCGGCGGCGGCGGCGATCGCCGGGCATTTTGTCGACATCAGGGAGTGGCGGTAACGGCACCGCCCTTACTTCAACTGCGAGGCATCGGCGAAGGAAGTCGTTAAGCAGTTTGGGGGCAAACTAGGCGGTCGCAGGAGCGAGCCGTGACCGACAAGCCTGAATTCGTCGATATGATCAGCGAGGCGACGCGCCAAGCCCGGCGCCGGTTCATGCCGCGCATCGTCAAGACCGAGGTCAAGGAAACGTCGCGTCTCAGTCACTGGCCGCCGGACCGGTGGGTGCAGTGGCGCCTGGAGACGCTCACGCCCTGGAAACTCAAATCCTGGAAATTCAAGAATTGGGATTGAACGCGGCGATATTTCTCTGCCGCAGACACAAATCAGGCCCCCGGGAAATCTCCCCTGAATCCGGGCGACGAAGCTCAGACCATTGCAACGGCCCGCCTCGGCTGGTTCATTTGCGATCGCTCCCAACATCAATCTAAAGATGGCGACGTGAAGCAATGACGAACGGACGCTACCGCGGCGAAGGCCCGCGCCACCGCTGGATAAGGATTCGCCATGACCGTCTATGTGATCGTGCAGCTCAAGATGACGGATCGCGCCGCTTATGATCGCTATCAGGCTCGGTTCTTCGATGTGTTCAGAAGATTCAGCGGGCGGCTGTTGTCATCGGATGAAAACCCGACGGTTCTTGAAGGCGCGTGGGACCGCGACAAGCTGGTGCTGATGTCGTTTCCCGACGAAGCCGCGTATCATGCCTGGGCGGATTCACCCGAATATCTGGAAATTTCGAAAGACCGCAAAGCCGGCGCGCAGGGCGTCGTGTTGCTGGCGAAGGGATTTGCTCCGTAGCGTGCAATCCGCAAAAGTGATGCTCCGCGGTTACCACCATGGCCAAAAGCCATAGCCGAAGTTAAACGGAACGTACGGCGCCGGTGTATAATAGTAAGGCCGGTCATAATAATAGGGCCGATAATACGAGTGATAAGCGTAACGATTGTGATGCCGGGTGTGACCCCGCGCGCTGAGATCGGTTGCTGGCCCGAGATGCGGCCTTTGCCCTGCGGCCCGCAACGGGGTTGCCGCGGCGGAATTTATCACGGCCGAGTTGTCGAACGTCAGGGTGACAGCCAGGATGGCTGCGCAGATCCACCTCATCATGAGAAACTCCCTCCGTGCCTCGATTCCTGGCGCATCCGCCGATTTCAAGGGAACATCTTTCGAAACTGGCATAGGCTGCCGTCCGTATCTTCTGCAACTCGTTGGTCACAGGAGATTGTCATGGCATCGTCTCGCAAGGGGCGTCGGATATCGCGCCTCGTGTTCGCCGCCA
The DNA here is from genome assembly GCA_963732455.1 of uncultured Alphaproteobacteria bacterium. Taxonomy (GTDB): domain Bacteria; phylum Pseudomonadota; class Alphaproteobacteria; order Rhizobiales; family Xanthobacteraceae; genus Bradyrhizobium. Next base: position 452,177 of record CAVSZM010000008.1, read on the forward strand.
CATTGACTAACGCCGCGATCGCGTCCCAAGGCCCCGGCGGAGGTCCGGGCACCGCAAGCAGCTTCACTCAACTGACAATGGCCATTATCGTTTATGGAACGTCAGCGCTGGTGGTCGGCGCCGGACTGATCGGCGCGGCGCGCCGGCGCCCGCGCTAGCCGGGGCGCCAATAGCAGTTCATGTGAGGTACGATTACCGTACCGCTTGGCCTGTATTCCAGCACGTAGGTTGCGGTGCAATCCCGCACGGCATTGCGGCCGGGAAAATATCGGGGATAGACGCCGTCGGGTCCCGGCACGTAATTGGGATAGACCCGCAAGCGTGTCGGCGGCGGTTGAACCCGGCGCTGCGCCGATACATCGGTGACCATCGGCTTCGACGCCTGAGCCGTCGGAATTCTCAATGGCGCGGTTTGCGCGCACGTTCCGGCCGGGGGCAACAAAAAACCGCCTGCAAAAGCCACCAATATTGCCGCAGTCCTGATCCGCACCATGAGCCCGCCCAAACTGTTGTGACCATACGGTCTCCGATTGCCGCGACAACGTCAACTGCGCGGAAGGCTAATTCAAAATCGCATGCACTTCGGCGAAACTCGCGCTAGACAGGCGAAATGTGGACGACAGCGAAAGCACCATCGCTTGCCGAAATGGAAGCCATGGCACACGAAGTTTTCCGGCGGCTGCCGAAGGGCTTTCGCGATCTGTGCGAGGGCGTCATCATCCGCGTCGACGATTTTCCGACCGACGAGGTGCTCGACGAGATGAAGGCCGAGAGCGAATTCGACCTGCTCGGCCTGTTCGTTGGGCTGGGCCTGCCATTTCGCAGCAATGACGACATCGCGCGCCTGCCCAATATGGTCTGGCTCTACCGTCGACCGATTCTGGATTATTGGGCAGAACATGAGGAGACGCTGGGCCGGATCGTCCGCCATGTGCTGATTCACGAGATCGGACATCATTTCGGCCTCTCCGATGACGACATGGAGGCGATCGAGGCCGCCGACTAGGCGAATTTGCCCTTTAATACCGGCCGTATTCGCGATAAACCACCGCCGGAAACGGCCTTACCTTTCATTCTAGCCGGAAAGTGCGATCGATGGACAAGTTCACCACGCTGGAAGGCGTCGCGGCGCCGCTGAAGATCATCAATGTCGATACCGACATGGTGATCCCCAAGCAGTATCTGAAGACCATCAAGCGCACCGGCCTTGGCAAGGGTCTTTTTTCGGAACAGCGCTACAGGGATGACGGCACCGAGAATCCGGATTTCATCCTCAACAAGCCGGCCTATCGCAACGCCAAAATTCTGGTCGCTGGCGATAATTTCGGCTGCGGCTCAAGCCGCGAACACGCGCCATGGGCGTTGCTCGATTTCGGCATCCGCTGCGTCATCTCGACCTCGTTCGGCGATATCTTCTACAATAACTGTTTCAAGAACGGCATTCTGCCGATCCGCGTCAGCCAGGACGATCTGGACAAATTGTTCGACGATGCCGAGCGCGGCGCCAATGCGACGCTGACCGTCGATCTCGCCAACCAGGAAATTCGCGGCCCCGACGGCGGCAAGGTCAAATTCGAGATCGACGCGTTCCGCAAGCACTGCCTGATGAACGGTCTCGACGACATCGGCCTCACGATGGAGAAGAAGGCCTCGATCGACAGCTACGAGGCGAAGGCGAAGACCGCGCGTGCCTGGGCCTGATCTCACCCGAGAGCGTCGGTTTTGATTGAATCAGAACCGCGGCTTTTTCTTTTTTGATTGACGCGTTTTCTGCTTGCGAACCGGCTTCCACTTCGCCCGAAGACGCTCTGGAAGTGACGCGCATGCGGCCCGACGTCGTTACCTTCTGGCATGGTTCGCTCGATGCACTTCGGCTGATGTGCCTGAGATCGCAGGTCGCGGCAGGTCATAAAGTCACCGTCTACAGTTTCGAGCCGCTCGGGGAATTGCCCGATGGCGTTGGCAATGCCGAGGCCGAAGCTATACTGCCGCATGCTTTCGCTGAAAAGCTGCGCCCGACAAGCGCCGATGGCGTATGGTGCAGCCGGACCATATTGCAGTTCAGCGATTTCTTCCGCATGCGGCTGATGGCGCGCAGCGCAGGCCTGTGGCTGGACACCGACGTGCTGCTGCTCAGGCCGGTCGAGATCGATCCAGCTAAACCCTATTTCGCCTGGGAGCAGCCTCTCCAGATCGGCAATTCGGTTCTCTATCTGCCGTCAGGCGATCCGATCGTGGCTGCGTTCAGCTCTCTGATGCTTAAGGACGAGTTGACGCCGGACTGGCTGGGACTGCGGCATCGTCTGATCTTCGCACTTCGCAAACTGCGCGGTTCGGAGCGGATCTCGGATGTTCGTGTGGCGGTCTATGGGCCGGCGGCGCTGACCGCACTCGCCAATCGCGCCGGCGAACTGCGCTACGCATTGCCGAAGAAATCGTTTTACACGGTGCATGCCGAACCCAGGCTGTTCTTCAAGCCCTCGGATTTTTCAGCGTTGATTGGCGATCCCGAAATTACCGGGTTTCACATTTCTCCGAAGGGCCGCGGCAACAAGCCACCCATTCCCGGCAGTCTGTATGCTTGGGCGGCGGATCGGTTTGGATCGTCATCGTCGTCCTGAGGGGCGCGAAGCGCGTCTCGAAGGACCTGGGATGCCCGATCTCGTGGTTCGAGACGACGCTCAGTTGATCCGATCTATTGCTGCCCCGTCGCCGCGATCGCGTCCGCAATCGCAATCGTGCGTCTCGCCATATCGGCGTGCAGCCGCTCCACCATCTGGCCATCGAGCTGGATCGCGCCGCGCGAGACGTTCTCCGGCCGCTCGAACGCCGCAATAATCTTGCGGGCATGTGCAACTTCCTGCGCCGGCGGCGTGAAGATCGCGTTGCAGGCCTCGATCTGGCCCGGATGGATCAGCGTCTTGCCGTCGAAGCCGAGATCGCGGCCCTGCGCGCATTCCAGCGCAAACCCATCGACATTGCCGAAGTCGCTGTAAGGTCCGTCGAGAATCTCGAGGCCGTACGCACGTGTCGCAAGAATGCAATGCGTGATCAGCGGAAGCATCGCCGCGCGGCCCGGCTGCATTCGTATCCGCGTCTCGCGCGAGATATCGTTCGGCCCAAATACAAACCCAGCAAGCCGCATCTCGGAATCCCGCGATGCCGCCGCGAGTTCCTCGGCGTGCAGCACCGCGCGCGCGGTCTCGATCATCGCCCAGACTTTGATCGAGGTGTCCGCGTTGATATCGCTGAGACGATCGGCAATTGCCGTCAGATCCTGCGTGCTTGAGACCTTCGGAACCAGAATACCGTCCGGGCGGGCCTTGCCGGCCATGTCGATGTCATCGATCCACCATGGCGTATCGAGGCCGTTGATACGGATCAGGACCTCGCGCTTGCCGAATCCTTTGGCGGCAATCGCCCCGGCGATCTGATCGCGCGCCATCGCCTTGGCATCCGGGACCACGGAATCCTCGAGGTCGAGGATGATGCCGTCGGCCGGAAGATTGCGCGCTTTTTCCAGCGCCCGCGCATTCGATCCGGGCATGAACAACAGGCTGCGGCGCGGACGGATCATGATTTCATTCCCTTGCGGATTTTGAACCCAACGCGATAACATTTCGATCCGTAGACCGAAAGGCTTGTTCCCCAAGGCGGTATATGGTTAGCCACTGACATGTCATTATTTCCGCAACGTCTGCTCGAAGGCTACAGGACCTTCACTTCGCATCGGCTACCCACCGAACAGTCACGTTATCGCGAACTGGCCGAGCGCGGACAGTCGCCGGAGGTGATGGTGATCGGCTGCTGCGACTCCCGCGTCTCCCCGGAGGTGATCTTTGATGCCGGCCCCGGCGAATTGTTCGTGGTGCGTAACGTCGCCAATCTGGTGCCGGTCTATCAACCTGATGGCGGCGCGCATGGCGTCTCGGCGGCGCTCGAATATGCCGTTCAGGCGCTTCGCGTAAATCATATCGTGGTGCTCGGACACGCGCAATGCGGCGGCATCCGCGCCTTCATCGACAAGATTGCGCCGCTGTCACCCGGCGATTTCATCGGCAAGTGGATGTCGATGTTTATCAAGCCGGGCGAGATGGTCGAGCAGCGCGACCACGAGTCGATGCAGGAATTCACCGCCCGGGTCGAGAAGGCCGCGGTTTTCCGGAGCCTGGAAAACCTGATGACATTTCCCTGCGTGCAAATTCTGGTCGAGCGCGGCAAATTGCATCTGCACGGCGCCTATTTCGGCGTCGCCGAGGGTTCGCTGTCGGTGCTCGATCCAACCAGCAAGGAATTTCGCAGCGTCAGGGAGAGCGCATAGTTCTCAAGGAGCGCGAAGTGCGTCTCGAAGGTACCCGTTTGCAGCCTCATGGTTCGAGACGCGCAAGATGCGCCCCTCACGATGAGGGGCGCCTGCGGGCTACGCCGCCTTTTTCTTGGCGCTGATCAATTTGCGGTTGATCAGGCATTCGGCGATCTGAATCGCATTCAGTGCTGCGCCCTTGCGCAGATTATCCGAAACGCACCATAGCACCAGACCGTTCTCCACCGTCGCGTCCTCGCGGATGCGGCTGATATAGGTCGCGTCCTCGCCCGCCGCCTCGTAAGGCGTGACGTAGCCGCCCGGCTCGCGCTTGTCGATCACCAGGCATCCCGGCGCATTGCGCAGGATGTCGCGCGCCTCATCGGGCGAAATCGGATTTTCGAACTCGATGTTGACCGCTTCGGAATGGCCGACGAACACCGGTACGCGCACGCAAGTGGCGGTAAGCCTGATTTTGGGATCAAGAATTTTCTTGGTCTCCATCATCATCTTCCACTCTTCCTTGGTGTAGCCGTCTTCCATGAATACGTCGATCTCGGGGATCACGTTGAAGGCGATACGCTTCGGGAACTTCTTGTTGATCAGTTCGCTGTTCGTATAGACCGCCTTGGTTTGCGAAAACAGCTCGTCCATGGCGTCCTTGCCGGCGCCCGAGACCGATTGATAGGTCGAGACGACCACACGCTTGATGACCGCCTTGTCGTGCAGCGGCTTCAGCGCGACGACGAGTTGCGCCGTCGAGCAGTTCGGATTGGCGATGATGTTCTTCTTGACGAAGCCTGCGACCGCATCCGCATTGACCTCCGGCACGATCAGCGGCACGTCCGGATCCATGCGCCAGGCCGATGAGTTGTCGATCACGACCGCGCCGGCGGCGCCGATTTTCGGCGACCATTCCCTCGACACCGCGCCGCCCGCCGACATCAGGCAGATATCGACGTCGCTGAAATCATAGTGCTCGAGAGCCTTGACCTTCAGGGTGCGGTCGCCATAGGACACTTCGACGCCCATGCTGCGGCGTGACGCCAGCGCCACCACCTCGTCAGCGGGGAATTTGCGCTCGTCGAGAATGTTGAGCATTTCCCGCCCGACATTGCCGGTCGCTCCGACCAGCGCGACTTTGTAACCCATCGTTCACTCTCCGAAGAAAAATGCCTCACCCGCGCTTGCCGCGAAAAGGGAAGAGGCAGCGCTTCTATGCGAGAAATGCCGTTAAGACAACGTTAGACCCCTGCACCGCCCCGCGGTGCTCGGCGGAGCCTCGGCGTTTGACGCGATCTAATTGGGCCCTCCGAGCCAACCCCTCTTACCAGACCAGAATCTATCCGGCGCTGACCAGCTTTGCATTTGCCATCGGCCAGTTTGATCTTTCTGAAAAAACAGAGACTTACCAGATATTCCGGCATCCCGAGGGCGGTCGCAAGGACGTCATCCGCTGGACGCAAGGTGATAGACCGATTGCCGAGCTCGAAACCTATCGCCCAGACGGCGAATTCAGCCAATCCGGACCCACCGTCGCCGCAATTCGGCTGGTCGTGCCAAGGCGACTGATTGCGGGCCCCGCGCCGCTCAAGCGCGGCAGTTGCGCTGCCGCCGTAACCCGGCCACGTCGGTCGGTGGGCTGGGTGACCGGTCCGGAAAACCCTCGGCTTCGCGGGACGCCTTGATCGGGCGCACGCCAAGATGCTGGTTTTCATGCAGCTTTTTCTCCTGCCGCTTCATTATTCTGATGCGGTGTGGCCCGAATGACCTTGTGACGGTATGCCCCCGGCAGCTAAAATGACAAAAATTGGAAAAGGTGGCCTGGCCGCCCGTGAGGACATGATGACCTGGAAATTCCCTGCTTCAAACAAGCGTGCGGTGTTGCTTGCCGCGATCGCCCTCGTCGCGACCGGTTTCAACATGACCGCGGCAAGCGCGGAGCCCAAGCGTCAGTACGACGACCGCGGCCGTCCTTATTACGGGACGAGCGGTCCCAACGTGTCCTATCAGCAGGGGCCGCGTACCCGGATCTACGTCACCAAGCGTTCCTGGCTCGACGCCGGCACCGAAGTGCTGCCGGGCGACCGCAAGTTTACGGACTATGCGTTCCCGCAGGCCCCCTCGTTCGGCGTGCAGAACTTGAATCGGCCGACCGAACGGCAGCCGCTCAATCCGCCGTCGGATCTCGGCGGATCGCCGCGGGGATTTCCGCTGTACTGAGGACGGCGGCACTGAATTAAGCAGTCCTGGCCGGGCTTGTCCCGGCCATTCACGTCTTGATCTTCCTCAAGGCAAAAGGAAGGACGTGGATGCCCGCCACAAGGGCGTGAACGATGGGATTCGCTACCCGTGCAGCGCCTGCAATTCCTTCAGGATCGCTTCGCCGATCTGCGTGGTGCTTACCGCCGTGGTCCCTTCGGACTTGATGTCCGCCGTGCGCAGGCCGCTTGCAAGCACCGCCGCGATCGCAGAATCGACCTTGTCGGCCAGCGCGCCCATATCGAACGAATAGCGCAGCGCCATTCCGAACGATGCGATCATCGCAATGGGATTGGCTAATCCTTTGCCGGCGATGTCGGGCGCCGAACCGTGCACCGGCTCGTACAGGGCTTTTCGCTTTTTGGTCTTGACGTCGACCTCGCCGAGGGACGCCGACGGCAGCATGCCGAGAGAGCCCGTCAGCATCGCCGCGATATCCGAGAGCATGTCGCCGAACAGATTGTCGGTGACGATGACATCGAATTGCTTCGGCCATTTCACCAGATTCATGCCGCCGGAATCGGCGAGTTGATGCTCAAGCTGCACGTCCTTGTATTCGCGCGCGTGTACCTGCGTCACCACCTCGTTCCAGAGCACGCCCGATTTCATGACGTTGCGCTTTTCCATCGAGGTCAGCTTGTTGCGGCGCTTGCGCGCCAGATCAAATGCAACGCGCGCGATGCGCTCGATTTCATAGGTGTCGTAAACCTGCGTATCGATGGCGCGCTTCTGGCCGTTGCCGAGATCGGTGATGGTTTTGGGTTCGCCGAAATACACCCCGCCGGTGAGTTCACGCACGATCATGATATCGAGACCCTCGACCACCTCGCGCTTCAGGCTCGATGCCTCGGCAAGCGCGGGATAACACACCGCGGGGCGCAGATTGGCAAACAGGCCGAGTTCCTTGCGCAAGCGAAGCAGGCCTGCTTCGGGCCGTACATCATAGGGGATGCTGTCCCACTTCGGACCGCCCACCGCACCGAAGATCACGGCGTCGGCCGCCTGCGCCTTTGCCATGGTGTCGCCGGTGATGCTGGTCTTGTGCGCGTCATAGGCCGCACCGCCGACCAGCCCCCGCTCGGTCTCGAAATGCGCAATGGCTCCCGCGTTCAGCCAGTCTATCAGGCGTTTCACCTCCGCCATCACTTCGGGGCCGATGCCGTCGCCGGGGAGCAGCAGAAGTTTGTGGACCGCCATGGTTCGTTACCTCATTCGACACGTCATGCCCGGCCTTGTGCCGGACATCCAAGTTTTTTGCAGCTTTACCGGAAACAAGACGTGGATGGCCGGGACAAGCCCGGCCACGACGACCAATATCGCTGCGCGCGGAGTGCTAGAGCGGCATTGCGCGATTGGCAAGACACCATTGCTCGCTGCATGCCTGTGCAATCGCAGCCGGGCCTGCCAGAATGCTCGCGCTGCCGGAGAATCCCGTGAAAGCCCCCGAGCGTTCATCGCCTTACGTGCATCCCGCGCGCCTGATCCTCATCGTGTCGCTGGCGCCTACCATCGGTCTCGGCATCGGCCGCTTCGCCTATTCGCTGGTGCTGCCGGACATGCGCGACGCACTTGGCTGGTCGTATTCGGCCGCGGGGTTCATGAACACCATCAATGCCGCAGGCTATCTCGTCGGCGCCCTGATGGCGTCGAGACTAGTGAAACGATTCGGATTGTCCGCCGCGGTGCGCGGGGGAACGCTGGCTTGCATCGTGTCGCTGGCGCTGTGCGCCACGTCAGGCAATTTCATCGTTCTAAGCTTTGCGCGGCTGCTCGCGGGGCTGGGCGCGGCGGCCGGATTCGTCGCCGGCGGTGCGCTAGCGGCGAGGATTGCGCAATCGCAGCCCTCGCGGGCGAATTTTCTGCTGAGCCTGTTCTACGCCGGACCCGGGCTCGGCATCTTGTCGTCGGGCCTGATCGCGCCCTTCGTGCTGCAGGCTTTCGGGCCGGGATCGTGGTGGATCGTCTGGTGGACGCTGACGCTGCTCTCGATCCTCATGATGATTCCGCTGTTGCTGGCACCGATTGGTACTGGTGCCGGGATAGCCGATGCGGCGCCAACCAAATTCGCGATCGGGCCGGTGTTGATCTACCTCGTCGGCTATTTTCTGTTCGGTGCCGGATACATCGCATATATGACTTTCATGATCGCGTATATCCGCGATGCCGGCGGCGGTGCGGCGGCGCAGAGCGCGTTCTGGTGCCTGATCGGCCTAAGTGCGTTCGTGACGCCGTGGGTGTGGAGCCGGTTGCTGGCGCGCAACAGTGGCGGCGTCAGCACCGCGATCATTCTAGGTGTCAACGCGGCCGGCGCGGCGTTGCCGCTGTTGGGGCATTCCACCGCGTTGCTTGCCACATCGGCGATGGTGTTCGGCGTCGCGTTCTTCGCGGTGGTGGGATCGACCACCGCCTTCGTGCGCTTCAACTATCCCCCCGCGGCATGGCCCACGGGAATTGCGGCGTTGACGATCTCGTTTGGAATTGGCCAGACGCTCGGGCCGATCGCGGTCGGCGCCGTCACCGACGCCATGGGAAGCCTGTCATATGCCCTCAACGTCTCGGCGGCGATGCTGGCGGTGGGTGCGATTGCCGCGGCATTTCAGAGACGGCTGCGTACAAGTTACTCGTCCTGACTTAGGCCCCCTGCCCCGGCATGAATCGCTTGGGGTAATCGAGCCGCTCCACCATTATTCCCTAGACGGGCAATCCGTTGTCCTTCGCCAATTCCTTCAGCGAGGTCTGCGGTCGCGCGCCGATGTGCTGAATGATTTCAGCCGCGGCGAGTGCGCCGAGACGGCCGGCATTTTCGTGACCGGCGCCGCGCACCAAACCGAACAGGAATCCGGCGGCGAACAGATCGCCGGCGCCGGTGGTATCTACTATCCTGTCGATTGGAAATGCCGGCACCGCGGTAACACGGTCTTTCGACGCCACCACGCAACCTTTCTCGCTGCGGGTGACGACGCCGAGTTTGGCATCGCTGCGCAACTGCTTGAGCGCAGTGTCGAAATCCGCGGTCTGGTACAGCGAATGCAATTCGGCCTCGTTGGCGAAAACCAGATCGACCGTGCCATTGCGCATCAGATCGAGGAATTCGCCGCGATAGCGATCCACGCAAAACGAATCCGACAGCGTCAGCGCGACCTGGCGGCCCGCATCATGCGCGATGGTTGACGCCTTCACGAACGCATCCTTGGCGTTCTTCGGATCCCAGAGATAGCCTTCAAGATAAAGGATCGCGGAGGCCGCGACCTGGGCGTCGTCGATATCGCCGGGCATCAGTTCCTGTGCCGCGCCAAGATAAGTGTTCATGGTGCGCTCGCCGTCCGGGGTCACCAGAATGTAGGAGCATCCGGTCGCCGGGCCATCCGACGCAGGCCCGGTCTCGAACGCGACCCCCGCTGCACGGATATCATGGGTGTAAAGACGCCCGATCTGGTCGTCCTTCACCTTGCCGACATAGGCTGCACGCGCGCCAAGATTGGCGATCCCGACAATGGTGTTGGCTGCCGAACCGCCCGACATCTCCACCGCGGGGCCCATATCCCGGTAGATCGACGCGGCGCGGGCCTCGTCGATCAAAGCCATGCCGCCCTTGATCATGCCATGCGCGGCAAGAAAACTCTCGTCGGTCCGCACCAATACATCGAAAATCGCATTGCCGATCCCGAGAACATCGTATTTCGCGTCTTTCATCCATCAGTCCTGTTGCGGCAATTGCGATTACGCGGCAAATCCGGTCCAAGTCGGTTTGAATTGGGTGCAGCGGCCTATCACGATCGACCCTGCGCCAGCAAGCGACGCGGTATAGAAGTTTTCATGATCCGTCCCTTCCTCACTGTATCCACGGGAACGCTTGCCTCGCGGCTGCTTGGATTCGCACGCGACGCCATGATTGCCGCGCTGCTCGGCACAGGCCCTGTCGCGGATGCGTTCCTGGTGGCGTTTCAACTGGTCAATGTGGTGAGGCGGCTGTTGACCGAGGGCGCGCTGAACGCGGCACTGGTGCCGGCCTGGCTTCGCCTGCGCGAGGCCGAGGGCGCCGTCGCGGCGGCGGCATTCGCAGGCAGCGTCCTCGGCACGGTCAGCGCAGCGCTGATCGTGGCGGCGGCATCGATCGGTTTGTTGATGCCGTTCGTCATTACTGCGCTAGCGCCGGGTTTTGCCGGACATCCGACTTTGCAACTGGCCGTCACCTACGCCGACCTGATGCTGCCCTACCTCGCGTTCGCCGGGCCGGCGGCGGTGATGATGGCGCTCATGAACGCGCAAGCCCGTTTCGCGCTGACGGCCTTCTCGCCGCTTCTGTTCAACATCGCGCTGATCGCCGTGATGATCGCGTTGCTCGGCTGGCGACAGGAAGCTGCGAACGCCGCGCTGGTCATCGCCGCGACGGTCGGCATCGCCGGCCTCCTGCAGTTGTTGATTCTGCTGTTGCGGCGCGCGGGCGGCAGCATCGCAAAGCCGTTGCGCATCTCGTTCGACGCGGATATGCGCGGCTTTCTCGGCAAGGCGATCCCCGGCATGATTGCGAATTCAGGGCCGCAATTGCTTGTGGTCGCCGGAGCGATGATCGCGTCGTCATCGCCGTCGGCGGTGTCGTGGCTGTATTTCGCCAACCGCCTGATCGAACTGCCGCTCGGCATTGTCGGCGTCGCCATGGGCACCGTAATGGTGCCGGAACTGACGCGCGCGCTGCGCGGCGGCGATCGGATCGCGGTTGCGAACGCCGAGTTGCGCGGCCTCGAACTTGCTGTCGGCCTCTCCCTACCGGCGACGCTGGGGTTAATCGTGCTCGGCGAGCCGATCGTGCGGATGCTGTTCGAGCACGGCGCTTTCACCGCCCTCGATACCGCGGCCACCGCGCATGCGTTGATGTTGCTTGCGCTCGGCCTGCCCGCCCATGTGCTGGTCAAGGCGCTGTCGCCGGCATTCTTCGCGCGCGACGATACGCTCACGCCGCTTTTGGCGGCGCTCAAGGGATTTGCGGTCGCGATCGTTTTGGCTCTGGTGCTCGGCCGATTGTTTGGCGCCGGCGGCATCGCCGCCAGCATCGCGCTCGGGGCCTGGGGCAGCGCGCTGGCGTTGACCCGGCGCGGCGCAGCGACATTCGGATTTTCGATCGATGCGGCGGCGCGGTGGCGGATGCCACGCATTGTCGCGTCCGCGCTGGCGATGGGCGGGCTGCTATGGCTGATGGCGACCTTTGTGCTGCCGCTGTTCGCGCACGCGCACGGTATCGCGCAGGCTGTTCTGCTGATGGCGCTGATATCAGGCGCAATTGCGATTTACGGCCTGCTTCTGGCTCTGTTCGGCGTCACCGGGTGGGACACCGCGGTGAGCGCGATCAGACAAACCACGGCCTCCGACTTGCGCGACTGATGCCCTCGTGGCAATGGACGGCGCAAAGCGCCCGTCGCAATGGACGGCGTAATGCGCCGGTCGGCACGTGACGGCGCGAAACAGGCATGCGCGGGAAGCTGACAATGGCGATCGTTGAGCGGGTTTTTTCAGGCGTCCAGCCGACGGGCAATCTGCATCTCGGCAATTACCTCGGCGCGATCGTCAACTTCGTGAAGCTGCAGGAAACCCACAACTGCCTCTATTGCGTGGTCGACATGCATGCGCTGACGCAGCCGGTATCGGTCTGGGGCGGCCCGACGGAACTCGCGCGCAATACCCGGGAAGTGACCGCGGCCTTCATTGCCAGCGGCATCGATCCGAAAAAGCATATCGTCTTCAACCAGAGCCAGGTGTCCGGACACGCCGAACTGGCATGGATATTCAATTGCGTGGCGCGGGTCGGCTGGCTCAACCGCATGACGCAATTCAAGGAAAAGGCCGGCAAGGACCGCGAGAATGCTTCCGTGGGTCTCTACGACTATCCGGTGCTGATGGCGGCCGATATCCTGCTCTATCGCGCCACACACGTGCCGGTCGGCGAAGACCAGAAACAGCACCTCGAACTGTCGCGCGATATCGCCCAGAAATTCAACAATGACTTCGGCGACTCGATCCGCAGCCACGGTTTTGACAGCGGATTGTTTTTTCCTCAGCCCGAGCCGCTGATCACCGGTCCCGCGACACGGGTGATGTCGTTGCGCGACGGCACCAAGAAGATGTCGAAATCCGATTCATCGGATAATTCACGGATCAATCTGACCGACGATGCCGACACCATCGCGCAGAAGATCCGCAAGGCGAAAACCGATCCGGAGCCGTTACCGTCGGAGGAAAAGGGTCTCGAAGCGCGCCCCGAAGCCGACAACCTTGTCGGCATCTATGCCGCGCTGTCGGGGCGTACCAAGTCGGACGTGCTCGGTGAATTCGGCGGCGGGCAATTCTCGAACTTCAAGAATTCGCTGGTCGAACTCTGCGTCGCCAAGCTGTCGCCGATCGCCTCGCAGATGAAACAGCTGGTTGCCGATCCCGGCCATGTCGATTCGATCCTGATCGACGGCGCCGACCGTGCCCGCGCTATCGCCGCCGAAACCATGAAGGCGGCGAAAGACATCGTCGGTTTCGTTCGCAAGCGCTAGACTAGTTCCCGCGGTGAGAGACCTGCTACCCCCCTCTCCCGATGGGAAATGGTACACAGTTCCGCTGCGGCAGGGTTGAACCGGAACACTCTCCGTAATTGACGCAGCGCACAGCCGCTTGTCGAGGATGCCTGCGCCGTGGCAGCATGCGGCCTGCTTGGCGCAGCATCGGGACATGCATGACCACCCAGCGACGAAGCTACGAGACGGGTCACAAGCCAAAATGTCTGGTCATCGTTGACGACACCGCGGAATGGGACCGCGCGGTCTACTACGCCAGCCGCTGGGCGATCCGCGTCGGCGGCGGCGTGGTGATGCTGCGCATCATCGAGACCGAGGACCAGAACCAGCAATGGCTCGGGGTCGCCGACATCATGCGCGCCGAGGCGCACGAGGAAGCAAATGCCGCGCTCGATCGCGCGGCCGGACGCGCCAATGGCATCGCGGCCATCACCCCGGAGCGCGTGATCCGGGAAGGCGACCCGACGGACCAGATCCTCGACGTCATCGACAAGGACGTCGATATCGCCAAGCTGGTGCTGGCCGCCAACCCCGGCCCGGAGGGTCCCGGCCCGATCATCACCATGATGGCCAAGACGGTCGGCTCGTTCCCGATCCCCGTCACCATCGTGCCCGGCGACCTGAGCGACGCGGATATCGATGCGTTGTCGTAATCTCTTGATGCGGCTTAGGAACTGCTGCCCTGCGCCCCTTGATCGTGCGTTTGGCATCGCCATCTGCTAGAACAGGTCACGCGCCGGCCTTGAACCGGCGACGCCGGAGAAAACCATGTTCATTCAGACCGAAGCCACGCCCAATCCCGCCACCCTGAAATTCATTCCCGGCCGCACCGTGCTCGACAGCGGAACCATGGAATTTGCCAGCCGCGAGGCCGCCGCGCGCTCGCCGCTCGCCGAGAAGCTGTTCGGCGTGCCCGGCGTCACCAGCGTGTTTTACGGCTCCGACTTCGTTACCGTGACCAAGGATGGAGGCGACTGGCAGCATCTCAAGCCGGCGATCCTTGGCGCCATCATGGAACACTACATGTCCGGCATGCCGCTCTTGGCCGACGGCAGCGCCGCAAGCGACGAGGCGGCCGATGAGCAAGACGAGTTCTTCAGCGAGGCCGACGCCGAGACGGTCGCGACCATCAAGGACCTGATCGAAACCCGGGTGCGCCCGGCGGTCGCCAACGACGGCGGCGACATCACCTTCCGCGGCTTCAAGGACGGCATCGTCTATCTCAACATGAAGGGCTCCTGCGCGGGCTGCCCGTCGTCCACCGCGACGCTGCAGCACGGCATCCAGAACTTGCTGAAGCATTTTGTGCCCGACGTGGTCGAAGTCCGGCCGATGTGATCTGGGGAGCAGCGAAGAGTGAGGTGCGAATGGCGAATGGCCGATACCGCTGACTTTTTATTCGCTATTCGCTATCCGCTATCCGCCCGCCCCTGATGCTGATCCTCGCCATCGACACAGCCCTCGATGCCTGCGCCGCGGGCGTTCTCGACACCGATACCGGCACGCTGATTGCACAGGAATCGCAGGCGATGAAGCGCGGCCATGCCGAAGCGCTGATGCCGCTGATCGCGCGCGTCATCCAGGAGTCCGGCGTCACATTCGCAGGGCTCGACCGCATCGCGGTGACAACAGGTCCGGGCAGCTTTACCGGCTTGCGCGTCGGTCTTTCGGCCGCGCGCGGTATCGCGCTTGCGGCCAACAAGCCGGTGGTCGGGCTGACCACGCTGACAGCCTATGCCGCACCCATCGTCAGCCAGAACGGCGAGCAAGCGGTCATCTCCGCGATCGATGCGCGGCATGACCAGGTGTATTTTCAGGTCGTGGCCGGCAACGGCAGTGCGTTGGTCCGGCCGCGTGTTGCGCCGATCGAGGAGGCGCTCGATGTGTCGCGTTTCGGCGCGATGCATCTGGTCGGCAACGCCGCCGGAATACTCGCCGAGCGCTGGACTGCGGATGCGCCGCCGCCCTTCAGCGTCGATGCGCAGCCGGCGCCCGATATCGCCTGGGTGGCCTGGCTGGGGGCCGCGGTCAGTCCGGATACCGCGCCGGCGCGTCCCTTTTATCTGCGCGCGCCCGACGCCAAACTGCCAAACGATCCGCTGCAGAGAGCCTCGCAGCATTCCGCGTCATGAGGGCGTGGCTCTCCGAATTATGGAGCGGCGGCACAGCGGCGATCGAGCCCGCGACCTTGCGCGACGCGGCGCGTCTGGCGCAATTGCACGGCGCGTCGTTTCACCGCGGCTGGGGCGAAAGCGAATTCGAAGGCATGCTGACCGAGCGCAATACGCTGGTGCACCGCCTGAGGGTCGGACGGAAGACAATCGGATTTGCGGTGTCGCGCATCGCCGCCGACCAGGCCGAAATCCTTTCGATCGCCGTTGCCGCAAGCCATCGCCGACGGGGCCTGTCCCGCAACCTGCTGCTGACGCATCTCGGCCATCTCGCCGGCCGCGGCGTGCGTACCGTGTTCCTCGAGGTTGAGGAAAATAATCAGCCGGCGCGGCGGCTTTACGAACGGGCCGGATTTGGCGTCGCCGGGCGCCGCGAACGCTATTACCGGCAACCCGGCGGGGAACAATTGAACGCGCTTCTGATGCGTCGCGACTTGTCGTGACGCGCGCGCGGTGGCACAACAGGCCCCAATACTCCCAGGCGAAAAACATGACCGCACTGAAATCCACGCCCGCGCTCAAGGCCACCGGTATCGAAGCCCGCTGCGCCGCCACCGGCATGCGCATGACCGAACAGCGCCGCGTCATCGCGCGCGTGCTGGCGGAGGCGGCCGACCATCCCGACGTCGAGGAACTGTATCGCCGCTGCGTCGCGGTCGACGACAAGATCTCGATCTCGACGGTATATCGCACCGTCAAGCTGTTCGAGGACGCCGGCATCATCGAACGGCATGACTTTCGCGAGGGCCGCGCCCGCTACGAACAGATGCGCGACAGCCATCACGACCATCTGATCAATCTGCGCGACGGCAAGGTGATTGAATTTACCTCTGAAGAGATCGAAAAGCTGCAGGCCGAAATCGCCCGCAAGCTCGGCTACAAGCTGGTCGATCACCGGCTGGAGCTGTATTGCATTCCCTTGGACGACGATAAGTCCTGAGCGCGTGCAAATCCCGAAGTCGAACTTCGATCTCGTCATTTTCGATTGCGACGGCGTGCTGGTCGACAGCGAAGTCATTTCGTGCCGCGCGCATGCGGAAACCCTGACGCGTCACGGCTATCCGATCACATCGGATCAGGTTCTCACGCGTTTTCTCGGCGTTTCCGACCGCGAAGCCCGCCTGATCATCGAAGGCGAGATGGGCCGTAAACTCCCTGATGATTTCGAACAGCAGGTCAAGCAGGCCACGCTGCAATCCTATGCGGACGATCTGCGGCCCGTTCCGCATGTCGGCGAGGCGATTGCCGCGATCGATCTGCCCAAATGCGTGGCGTCGAGCGGCACGCCCGAGAAAATTCGGCGCGGTCTTACTTGCGCCGGGCTTTACGATCATCTCGCGCCCCACATTTTTTCTGCCATATCGGTCAAGCGCGGCAAGCCGGCGCCGGATCTGTTTCTGTTCGCGGCAGGGCAAATGGGCGCGCATGCCGAACGATGTGTGGTGATCGAGGACAGCGTGCCCGGCATCACCGGCGCGCTCGCCGCGGGGATGACCGTGCTCGGTTTTCACGGCGGCAGCCACTGCCGACCCGGCTACGACGAGACGCTGCGCGCCGCCGGGGCCGTCATGACGTTTGATGATATGCGGCAATTGCCGGGGTTGATTGGTGAGATCAAGGCGACCAGGAATTCAGATCCTTCGACGTGATCTCGCCCGCGAAGTACTCGCCATCGAGTTGGTTAATTGACCACCGTCGTCTCGCGATCCTGTTTTACTTGCTCCAGCACAGCTTCAGCCTGGGCAAGCCTCGAATTGTTTCCAGGTTCCCTATCAATGATCCTCGTGACTAGGCTGCTCTAGCCGATCGTGGAAGTCGAAGCCTGGCGAGGTCCCAGACGAGCTGGTTTCTTCTTGTGCGACCGACGGCGGCGGGTTGGGAGGCGGGGCTGGAGCCGTAGTGTTCGGCAAAACCGGCGGCATCGCGACCCCACATTCGGTCCGGCACGGCCCGACCGTTTCGGGCTGTCTCCTGGCGCTCAGCCTCTCCCCACCCCGTCAAACGCGCCCTGGTGTGCGAAAGATGACACCTGACGCGAGGATTTCGATGGGATTGCCCAATTTCGGGACATGGGCGATCCATTACGCCGTCATCGCACCGCGCCGGGACGGGAACGGCCACGGCGTTGCGCGGGTGCTGCGGATCGCGCAAACCGGCCAAAAGCCGGGTCGCGTCGCTGGATTTTCCGTGCTTTAGCCTATATTTGAGCCCCCGTGCCGCAATGGCGCCGTCTCTCGCATGCATTCAGGTTCCATGAACCCGCCGCGCAAGCTGCATATCAAGTCGTATGGCTGTCAGATGAACGTCTACGATGCGCAACGCATGGTGGACACGCTGGTGCCCGAAGGCTTTGTCGAGACCGCAAGCGTGGACGACGCGGATCTGGTGATCCTCAACACCTGCCACATCCGCGAAAAGGCCTCCGAGAAAGTTTACTCGGAACTGGGCCGGCTGCGCGCCGTCAAGGAAGAGGCCGCGCGCAACGGCCGCCACATCAACATCGCGGTGGCCGGCTGCGTCGCGCAGGCCGAAGGCCAGGAGATCATCCGCCGCGCGCCCGTGGTCGATGTCGTCGTAGGCCCGCAAAGCTACCATCATCTGCCGCAACTGCTGGCGCGCGCGAAACGCCATGGCCGGGCGGTGGAGACTGAATTTCCGGTTGAGGACAAGTTCGGATTTCTGGCCCCGCCGAAGCCGGATGCGATACGCGCGCGCGGCATCTCGTCCTTTGTGACCGTGCAGGAAGGCTGCGATAAATTCTGCACCTTCTGCGTCGTGCCCTACACGCGCGGCACCGAGGTGTCGCGCCCCGTGGCAAGGATCGTCGACGACGTGCTCAGGCTCGCCGACAACGGCGTGCGCGAAATCACGCTGATCGGACAGAACGTCAACGCCTATCACGGCGAAGGACCGGACGGACGGGTCTGGTCGCTCGGCGCCCTGCTGCATCGCCTCGCCGATATTCCCGGGATCGCGCGCTTGCGCTACTCGACCAGCCACCCGCGCGATGTCGACGAGAGCTTGATCGAGGCGCACCGCGATCTGCCGGCTCTGATGCCGTTCGTGCATCTGCCGGTGCAATCCGGATCGGACCGGATTCTCGCAGCCATGAACCGCAGGCATACGGCAGACGATTACCGGCGCGTGATCGACCGGTTTCGCGCCGCGCGCCAAGACATTGCATTTTCATCGGATTTTATCGTCGGGTTCCCCGGCGAGACCGAGGAAGATTTCGCGGGCACCCTCGCGCTGGTCGCGCAAATCGGATACGCTGGCGCCTATTCGTTCAAATATTCGCCGCGGCCCGGCACGCCGGCGGCGGACATGCGGGAGACGGTGTCAGCGGCTGAAATGGACGAGCGATTGGTGCGGCTCCAGGAATTGATCGACAGCCAGCAATCGGCCTTCAATGTGGCGACGATTGGCAAAACCGTCGATGTGCTGTTCGAACGCGCAGCCCGCAATCCCGGCCAGATCGTCGGCCGCACCGCCTACCTGCAGCCGGCGCATGTGATGGCCTCCGCGGATATCATCGGACAGGTCTTGCCGGTGACCGTCGCGAGCCTCGAGCGCTACAGCCTGCTCGGCGAACTCGCGCCCACTTCTCTCGCGCATGCCATCGAACCCGCCTTTTCTCAAATGACCACGGGAGCCTGAACCCTTGCCAAAAAGCGCATCGGATTCGCCTTCGCTCGCTCCCAGCCGCAAACTCGACCGCGACCTGCAAATACCGCCCGAGACGCAAGTCGTCATCGATTTCGATGACAATCGAGGGGCGTCGGCGCTGGTCGGACCCTACGGACAAAATCTGGCGCTGATCGAACGCCGGCTCGGCGTCGTGGTCGATTCGCGCGGCAATCACATCACCATCGCCGGATCGCGCGACGGCTGCGACGCCGCGCGGCGCGTGCTGGAGACGCTGTACGCGCAGGCGACCCAGGGTCACGATCTGGCGCAAGGCGATGTCGAAGGCGCGATCCGCGCCGTGATCGCGCAGGGCTCGCTGTTCGAATTCGACGCCAAGTCCGCAAAATCGGCGTTCGAGACCATCAACCTGCGCAAGCGGCCGGTGCGGGCGCGCACGGCCGCGCAGGACTCCTATATCCGCGCGCTCAAGCGCCACGAAATGGTGTTCGGCATCGGCCCCGCGGGCACCGGCAAGACCTGGCTCGCGGTGGCGCACGCCGCGCAATTGTTCGAACGCAAGGAAGTCGATCGCATCATCCTGTCGCGACCCGCCGTCGAGGCCGGCGAGCGGCTCGGTTTCCTGCCCGGCGATTTGCGCGAGAAAGTCGATCCCTATCTGCGCCCGATCTATGACGCACTGTACGACCTTATGGATTCGCGGATCGTCGAGCGCGCGCTGCAGGCCGGCGAAATCGAGATCGCGCCGCTCGCCTTCATGCGCGGCCGGACGCTCACCAACGCCGCCATCATTCTGGACGAAGCGCAGAATACCACTTCGATGCAGATGAAGATGTTCCTGACGCGGCTCGGCGAGAACAGCCGCATGATCATTACCGGCGACCCCAGCCAGGTCGATCTGCCGAACGGCCAGACTTCGGGGCTGGCGGAAGCCGCGAAACTGCTCGATGGCGTCGAGGGCATCGCGCAGGTGAAATTCACGGCCGAAGACGTGATCCGCCATGAACTGGTGGCGCGGATCGTCGCCGCCTATGAAGGATTGCCGCAGCGGCCGGCAACCAGCAAGCCTTGATGCGAAAATCTGCCGCCGAGCGCGCGCCGGAGGCGATTTCGGAACGCAAAAGAAATTCTGGTTCAATGGCGCCCTTTGTCCTTCCCATAACCGAGGTTCTCGTTGTCGCGGACTGCTGGCAAAGCGAACCCGACGCCGAAGCGGTGATCCATCGCGCCGTCGCGGCCGCGGCCGAGATCGTCGATGCCGGCATCGGCGAGGCGGAACTTGCCGTCATGCTGACCGACGACGCCGGAATTCGCACACTGAACAGCAACTGGCGCGGCATCGACAAGCCGACCAACGTGCTGTCGTTTCCGGCCCTGCCGCCGACCGGCCCGGGCGGCCCCGACGATGCACCGCGCATGCTCGGCGACATCGCGATCGCCTATGAAACCACGCGACAGGAGGCGGATGACGAACAAAAGCCGTTCGATCATCATCTCAGCCACCTGGCGGTACATGGCTTCCTGCACCTGATCGGTTACGATCACGAAACAGACGACGACGCCGAGGCAATGGAAACTCTCGAACAGGAGATTCTGGAGCAACTCGGCATTCCCGATCCCTATGCGGATCGGGAACGGATGGACTGAGATGGCGGACTCCGAACCGACCCACGACAATCCGCGCAACACGCGCAACCTGCCGGCGGTGGTGCCCCCGGGCGAGATCATGCGTCCCGCGGCCGAGAACTGGCTGACGCGCGCGATCCGCACGCTGTTCGGATGGAAGCCGGGCTCGGTCCGTGACGATCTGCAGGTCGTGCTCGATGCAAGTACGCCGGACGAGGTGGGATTTTCCGCGATCGAGCGCACCATGCTGCGCAATATCCTCGGCCTGCATGAACGGCGCATCGCCGATGTCATGATCCATCGCGCCGACATCATCGCGGTCAAGCGCGACATTCCGCTTGGCGATTTGATGAGTCTGTTCGAAAGCGCGGCGCATTCGCGCCTGGTTGTCTACAACGAAACCCTCGACGATCCCGAAGGCATCGTTCACATCCGCGATCTCCTGGCGTTCATGACCGCGAAGGCGCGCGTATCGGATACCGGCAAGGCCCGGCGCAAGAAACCTTTCCCCGCCGGTCTCGATCTGCGCGCGGTCGATCTCGCGCTGCCGCTCGCGGACGCCAACATCATCCGAAAACTGCTCTTCGTGCCGCCGTCGATGCGGGCGATCGATCTGCTGGCGCAGATGCAGGCCTCGCGCATCCATCTGGCGCTGGTGGTGGACGAATATGGCGGCACCGACGGATTGGTGTCGATCGAGGACATCGTCGAACAGATCGTCGGCGAGATCGACGACGAGCACGACAGCGACGAGCCGCCGGCGATCGTGCGGCAGGCGGATAATTCCTTCATCGCCGATGCGCGCGCCAGCCTCGACGACGTCCGCTCGGTGATCGGCGAAGACTTCGTCACCGGTGAAGCCGGAGAAGAGGTCGAGACGCTCGGCGGCTATCTCGTGACCCATGTCGGACGGCTGCCGGTGCGCGGCGAAGTCATTTCCGGTCCGGGCAATTTCGAAATCGAAGTGCTCGATGCCGATCCGCGACGCGTCAAACGCCTGCGCATCGCCACCCGCAAGGAGCGTCCCGCGGCGCGCGCGCAGCGCGAGAGCCGTCGCCGCGAAGCAACGCCGGAGGCAGGTCCCACGCAGGCAAACGACAATACGGGCCCGACGCCCGGCGATGGAGCCGGCTCG
Source organism: uncultured Alphaproteobacteria bacterium (assembly GCA_963732455.1). GTDB lineage: Bacteria > Pseudomonadota > Alphaproteobacteria > Rhizobiales > Xanthobacteraceae > Bradyrhizobium. The sequence continues at coordinate 473,876 of CAVSZM010000008.1, forward strand.
CAGTGAAAACCGCAGACAAACTCCGCGCGGCGGGCCTTGCGATCGTCCTGGCATGGGGATGGAGGCGCGCCGTCATTGCGTTCTGCGCCGGGGCGCTGTCGGCTCTTGCAATGGCGCCGATCAATGCATGGCCGGTGCTGTTCCTGACTTTCCCGGTCGTGGTCTGGCTGATCGACGGCGCGGGCGCCGGGCGGCGGCGCGGCGTACCGGCTGCGGCGATGGCCGGCTGGTGGTTCGGGCTCGGTTACTTCGTGCCCGGGCTGTACTGGATCGGTAACGCATTCCTGGTCGATGCTTCCACCTTCGCGTGGCTGATGCCGTTCGCCGTCCTGGGGCTGCCCGCCTATCTCGCGCTGTTCACCGCCTTCGGCTTCGCGCTGGCGCGTTCGATCTGGACCAGGGATGCTTCGCGGGTGATCGCGCTCGCCGTGAGCCTTACGTTAAGCGAATGGCTGCGCGGTCATGTGCTGACGGGCTTTCCGTGGAACGCGTTCGGCTACGCGCTGACTGAACCGCTGGCGCTGGCGCAGACGGCATCGCTGATCGGCCTGTGGGGCCTCACGTTTCTGAGCGTCGCGATTTTCGCAAGCCCGGCTGTGCTGATCGATGGACGTTCACGCGGACGCAAGCGGTGGATCGCGCCGGCGATGGCGCTATCATTGCTCGTCGCCATGGCCATTTTCGGCGCCGTTCGTCTGACGCGGCAGCCCACCGGGACGGTGGCAAACGTCAAGCTGCGGATCATGCAGCCCAACCTGCAGCAGGACGTCAGGTTCAATTACTCCGCCAAGGCGGAGGTGATGCAAAAATATCTGACGCTCTCCGACCGCGCGTCCGGGCCGCAATCGATCGGCGTTCGAGATGCGAACATCCTGATCTGGCCGGAATCGGCGTTCCCGTTTTTCCTGACGCGTGAAGCCGATGCGATGGCGCAGATCGCCGATCTGTTGCCCAAGGGCACTGTGCTGATCACCGGTTCGGTGCGCGCGCCCGATTTGCCGCCCGGCGCAAATGTCACGCGCGCCTATAATTCGATCTACGTCATCGACCACGACGGCGGCGTGCTCTCGGTTTACGACAAGCTGCATCTGGTGCCGTTCGGCGAATATTTGCCGTTCCAGGACTGGATGGAAAAACTCGGCTTTGTGCAGCTCACCAAGGTGCAGGGCGGATTTATTGCGGGCGCGCGACGCCGCGCGATGGATGTACCGAATGCGCCGCGCGCACTACCTTTGATCTGCTATGAGGCTATATTTCCCGGTGACGTTGCATCGCGTGACGACCGTCCGGGCTGGATAGTCAATCTGACCAATGACGGCTGGTTCGGAATAAGTACCGGTCCGTATCAGCATCTGCAGCAGGCGCGTCTGCGCGCGATCGAAGAAGGGCTCCCGGTGGTTCGCGCGGCCAATACGGGCATTTCCGCAGTGATCGATCCGTTGGGACGGATTGTCGCACGGCTCGGCCTCGGCGTCGAAGGCGTGCTGGATTCCGGCCTCCCGTCCGCGATTCTGCCGACGATTTACGCACGCAGCGGCGACATTCCCATAGCGATAATCGTCACCGTTGCCTTGATCTTCGTCATCCGGCGGCGCGTCGCGAAGCGGATTCCATGACGACTGCATACGGGTTGGATTGCCGGAACTTCTGGAGTTGACAGACCGGCAGCGTCATTCGCATTCTGTTCCACATAGAACCAGTCAGTTCATTGCTCAGACCATCTGCATTACTCCCCGACCTTCCGAGCAAGATTTGACGGTATGAGCGCCTGAGGCATACTCCGCTTTCGTTTGCCTCGTCCCCTAAGGCGCAATTCCGAGGAGTGCTGGAGATGTCGACCAAAGCGCCTAACCCTGTTGACAAATATGTCGGCAGTCGTGTGCGCATGCGCCGCATCATGCTGGGCATGAGCCAGGAGAAGCTCGGCGAAGCATTGGGCCTCACATTCCAGCAGGTTCAGAAATACGAGAAAGGCACAAACCGGGTCGGAGCAAGCCGCATCCAGCAGATCTCCGAAATACTCCAGGTTCCGGTATCGTTTCTGTTCGAGGGAGGACCCAGCGGCGCCATCAACGCCGAAGGCTTCAGCGAAGGCACCTCGCCGGCCTACATTTCCGATTTTCTGGCAACCTCCGAGGGTCTGGCGCTGACCCGTGCGTTCACCCGCATCACCGACGGCAAGCTCCGGCGCAGCATCGTCGAGTTGGTCGAGCAGATCGCCGCGCGCGAAGAACCCGACAAGCGCTGATCATTTCAGTTTGAGAGACCTCGAAATCTGGAATATGCCAGTCATTCCCGGATGTGCGATTGCACGTCCGCGGGGCGCGAGTGAATAGAGCGAACCCGGAAATGACAGTTCTCCGATTCAAGGCGACAACATGCTGACGACAGCCAACCCCTTTGATTCCAGAGCCATCCTCGACGGCATCCGCCGCTGGGTTGAAATCGAGACGCCGACGGAAGCGCCCGAGCAGGTGAACAGGCTGGCGACCATGGTCGCGGACGGCTATCGCGATTTGCCTGCCACCATCGAGCGCCTCGCAGGACACTCTGGCTGCGGCGATCATATCGTCGCGCGTTCGTCATGGGGTCAGGACGCGCCGGGAATCCTGGTGCTCAGCCATCTCGATACGGTTCACCCCCTGGGATTCATCGAGCGCCTGCCGTTCAGAATCGAGGGCGACAGCGCTTTCGGCCCCGGCATCTATGACATGAAGGGCGGAGCCTATCTTGCCTACCATGCGTTCCGGCAGCTTTGCGCGACGGCTGAGCGTTCGCCTCTCGGCGTCACCCAGCTCTATGTCTCGGACGAAGAGATCGGCAGCCCGACGTCACGGGAGCTGATCGAGGCCGAGGGACGCAAGGCGAAATATGTGCTGGTCACCGAACCTGCCCGCGACGGCGGAAAAATCGTTACCGGACGCAAGGGCGTCGCGCGCTTCGAGATTTTCGTCAAAGGCGTCCCCGCCCATGCCGGCACGCGGCCCGAGGACGGCCGGAGCGCGATACGCGAGCTTGCCAATATCATTCAAACGCTGGAAGCCATGAACGATCTCAAGCGCGGCGTGACCGTTAACGTTGGCGTCGTCAGAGGCGGCACCAAGCCGAACGTTATTGCGGAGGAGGCCTATGCCGAGGTGGATATGCGCGTTCCCTCGATCGCGGATGCCGACGATCTCGTTCCCAAAATCCTCAATTTGAAATCGCGTACCGAGGGCGTGAGCGTCAAGGTCGTCGGCGAATTGAACCGTCCGCCCTATGAGAAGGGCAATGCCGGCGCCGCGCTCTACGAACATGCCCGGACGCTCGCTGCGGAAATCGGCTTCGATCTGGTGGATACCTCGACCGGCGGCGGCTCCGACGGCAATTTCACGGCGCCGCATACCGCGACACTCGACGGCCTCGGCGTCGATGGCCAGGGCGCGCATACCCATTACGAGCAGATGTACATCTCGTCGATCGAGCCGAGGGCGCGGCTGTTGCATCGGCTGTATCAGACGCTGCGATGAGTATCGCAACCCGCGATCCCACGAGTCGCGATGCGTCGTCCGACGATGGCGTTGCCATCCAGCCGCACGGCTCGTTCTTCGGGCGGCGCAAGGGCCACAAGCTCCGTTCGCGCCAGGCCGATCTGATCGAACATCTGCTGCCGCGCCTTGCACTCGATATTGCAAGCCCGGGCCCGCCCGATCTCGCTGTCGTGTTCGACGCGCCGGCCGCCGATATCAGGCTCGAAATCGGGTTCGGCGGTGGCGAGCATTTGATCGCGGAAGCGCGCGCCTTTCCAAAGGTCGGCTTCATCGGCTGCGAGCCCTACGTCAACGGAATGGCAAAGATTCTGACGCAGATCGAAGCGCACAACATCGGCAACATCCGGCTGTTCGCGGGGGATGCCGCCGAATTGCTGGCATGGGCGCCGCGGCACTCGCTGGCGCGGATCGATCTGATCCATCCGGATCCGTGGCCGAAGCGGCGGCACTGGAAACGGCGTTTCGTGCAAGACGCGACTGTCGCCGCCATGGCGCGCGCCTTAAAGCCGCACGGCGAATTTCGTTTTGTCAGCGATATCAACGATTACTGCGCGTGGACGCTGGCGCATCTTTCACGCTCGCCCGATTTTATCTGGACAGCGGAGCGGGCCTCCGACTGGCGCCTGCCATGGGTCGATTACACGATGACGCGTTACGGAGCCAAGGCCGAGCGCGAAGGCCGTCATGCCGCGTATCTGCGATTTCGGAAGGTCGGCTAAGCAGGAACATGCCCTGTCATTCCGGAGCGCGACTGGAATCCCGAGACGAAGTAGGGCACGAGATTCCGGTTGGCGCTACGCGCGCCCCGGAATGACTCTCACATTACTGCTTCGCCGCTCAGCATAGCGCGCGGCCTCTTTCATTGGGAGAGTGTTGAGTCATTGGGAAGTACGGACGACGAAGCGGCAAAACATCAGGCCGATTGGCGGGTCCGCCAGAAACTCACCACCCGCTCGGCGGTCGAAGGCATCAGACGCGCGAAATTCACCCGCGCGCTCTCAATGTCCGTTGGAGACGGCACCCGCTGTGGGCCCAATCGAAGCAGGATCAGGACACGCACGGTAGCCCATTCAAGACCGACCGCCTTGCTAGCGATGAGGATCGGATCGTAGCGGTCGCCCGCAATCAGACGGTCGAGCGTCGCGATTTTTACCCCCTACATCGCGGAAAGCGCGGCAACCGATTCCTCGTATTTGTAGGTTTTGGCGAAACCAAGCAGCGCAGCTTCGTTCAGTTCACCGGCGCTATGCAGCGCAAGGATCGTGCGCTGCGCCGGCGCGAAATCGCGGCGGCTCTCGGACGGCCCGGGTATGCCGGAAATTTCGCTGGTCGCCTGCTTGATCGCGGTCTGCCTGCCGGGCTTGACCACTTCGAACAGCCGGCGGCGTACGATGTCGATAGATCCCGCCAGAAGATCCTTCAACTGCTGGCCCGATAGGTCGTCGCGCTGGCCAACCGTGATCGCCAGAACGCCGTCCTGTCCGGCACGCTTGATGAGCGCCGAATATCCGGCTTGCGAGAACAGCGCGCCCGAATTGCCGGCGGCGCGCCTGACCACCTCGCGGTCGCCACGGCGTACGATGACATCCGTGAGGTCGGCAGAAAGCGCCGGTCGCTCCGACATCGCCAACATATGGCCCTGGCCCTTCATGCGCGCGATTTCGATCAGGGCGTGCTCATCGAGCACAGGCGACCGGCGCAGCAGCGGCGCGGCGATCGATAACTCGTCCTCGCGCGCGAGTTGCCGAACCAGCACGCGCGGGGCATTGGCGAGGACGGACAATCGTTCGGCCAAATCGGCACGCGCGGCAATTTCGGTATGCGGAACGAGATCGATCAGAACGCCGTCAAACAGATCCACGTGATCGGACCGGAAATTCGCGGCGCCCTGCAGGAACAGCTCGGCTATCCGTCGCGCGGCCTCGGCGCGGCGTTTGCGATCGCCATGCTTGACGATCTCATCGAGCTCGGGGATCAGCGACGTGGCGACTGTCATCAAATTCACTTAAAGCCGGCACATCGGCAAGTTTTTCCGGCAATTTAGGTTGGCTTTGTGAAGGAAGGGTTAGGTTTGAAACCGCGTCGCAAGGGCGTCAAAATCATGCTCTTCGGCCTCGCGGGCCTTGCCGGATCGGGTGAAAACCGTTATATCAGCCGCAACTTATGGTTCTCATACGATCGCGTATTGAGAGTGGGCCCCTCGGGACCCGCTCTTTTTTATTACCTGAGCGAGCCTGACGCGGATCACGCACCGGGTACGGCTCGGGAAGCACAGCCGGACCGCCCCTTGGGGCCCGGCCCCAACCCAATGCAAGTCAGACAACCCAAGTAAGATAAAATTTGACCCTGGATATGACCGATCCAACTGCTGGTTCCGTGGACACCGATCTGCTTGCCGAGCCGCGCCTGGTTGTCGAGCCGGGCACTGCGGCGCGGGTATCGGCGGTGGCGGGTCCCGTGTTGCAGGGAATGGGCTACCGGCTGGTGCGGATCAAGATTTCCGGAGAATCCGGCTGCACCGTCCAAATCATGGCGGAACGGCCTGACGGATCGATGCAGATCGACGATTGCGAGGCGATTTCTCGGGCGCTGTCGCCGGTGCTCGACGTCGCCGATCCGATCGATCGCGCCTATCGCCTCGAGATTTCATCGCCCGGGATCGACCGGCCGCTGGTGCGCCGCTCCGATTTCGAACGCTATGCCGGCCATCTGGTGAAGATCGAGATGGCGGTCGCCCATCAAGGTCGCAAGCGCTTCCGCGGCACGCTTGCCGGCGTCGAGGGCGATGCCGTGCGCTTACACCGCGACGACACGCGCGCGGGCGAAGAAGCCGAGGTTGCGCTGGTGATGGAAGATATCGCCGACGCAAGGCTGGTTCTGACCGACGAACTGATCGCGGAATCGATGCGGCGCGGCAAGGCCGCGGAGCGCGAGCTGCGCCAGAATCTCGGGCTTGAGCCGCCGCCGCCGCCCCATGCCAGGAAAAGCGACCCTGCGAAAAGCAACAAACCGAAGCCGAAGTTGAAGCCCGAAAGCGTTCGCAAGAACGCCCCGAAAAATACCAAGGAACACCGCCTCGCCGCAGAAAGACTGCGGAGAGGCGAAATCGATCCCACCGAAGGAGAATGAGCCATGGCAGCTGTCAGCGCCAATAAACTTGAATTGCTGCAGATCGCAGACGCGGTTGCCCGCGAAAAATCGATCGACCGCGGCATCGTGATCGCGGCGATGGAAGACGCCATCGCCAAGGCGGCACGGGCTCGCTACGGCAGCGAGACCGACGTTCACGCCGAGATCGACGCCAAGAAAGGCGAGTTGCGGCTGTCGCGCCACATGCTGGTGGTCGAACAGGTCGAGAATTCGTCGAACCAGATTTCGCTTGAGGACGCCCGGCGCGCCAATCCCGGGGCGCAGATCGGCGACACCATCGCCGACACCCTGCCGCCGCTGGAATATGGCCGCATCGCCGCGCAATCCGCCAAGCAGGTGATCGTGCAGAAGGTGCGCGAGGCCGAGCGGGATCGGCAGTATCAGGAATTCAAGGACCGCATCGGCGACATCGTCAATGGCATCGTCAAGCGCGTCGAATATGGCAGCGTCATTGTCGATCTGGGTCGCGGTGAAGCCATCGTGCGCCGCGACGAGATGCTGCCGCGCGAGGTGTTCCGCAACGGCGACCGCGTCCGCGCTTATATTTTCGACGTGCGGCGTGAAACCCGCGGGCCGCAGATTTTCCTCTCCCGTACCCATCCGCAATTCATGGCGAAACTGTTCGCGCAGGAAGTGCCGGAAATCTATGATGGTATCGTCGAGATCAAGGCGGTCGCCCGCGATCCCGGGTCACGCGCGAAAATCGGCGTGATTTCGCGGGATTCATCGGTCGATCCGGTCGGCGCCTGCGTCGGCATGCGCGGCTCGCGCGTGCAGGCGGTGGTGAATGAATTGCAGGGTGAAAAGATCGACATCATTCCGTGGTCGCCTGACATCGCGACCTTTGTCGTCAATGCGCTCGCGCCCGCCGAAGTCGCCAAGGTCGTGATCGACGAGGACCGCGAGCGGATCGAGGTCGTGGTGCCCGACACCAACAACCAGTTGTCGCTGGCGATCGGCCGGCGCGGGCAGAACGTCCGCCTCGCCTCGCAACTGACCGGCTGGGATATCGACATTCTCACCGAACAGGAAGAATCCGAGCGGCGCCAGGCGGACTTCGAAAACTCCACCCGGGTGTTCATGGAATCGCTGAATGTCGACGAAGTGGTCGGCCAATTGCTGGCATCGGAAGGCTTTACCTCGGTGGAGGAACTGGCGCTGGTCGACGTCAAGGAACTGGCCGGCATCGAAGGCTTCGACGACGAAACCGCGAACGAACTGCAGAGCAGGGCCCGCGAATATCTGGAACAGCTCGAAGGCGAGCTCGAAAACAAACGTAAGGAACTCGGCGTGGATGACGCTCTGAAGACGGTGCCCGGCGTAACCTCGAAGATGCTGGTGAAATTCGGCGAGAACGAAATCAAGACCGTCGAGGATCTGGCCGGTTGCGCCACCGACGACCTGGTCGGCTGGACCGAGCGCAAGGAGGGCGGCGAGCCAACCAAGTATCCCGGCATTCTCGATCCCAACGAAATCTCGCGCGATGACGCCGAGAACATGATCATGCAGGCGCGCGTTATCGCAGGCTGGATCACCGAGGCCGATCTCGTCAAAAAGACCGATGAAGCCGAGACCCCCGAAGACCAGCCGGTTTAACGCGTGTTCCCAAAAAGCGGACACCGGTTTTGCGCAACCGTAACGCGCAGATGATAGGAGCCATGTCACACGCATGCTTGCCTTCGCCGACCCCGATCTCGACAACGGACCGCGGACCGACAGGTCCGCGACGACGCGAATGTGCGCGGTCACGCGTCAGGTACGGTCGATCGACGAGCTGATCCGGTTTGTGGTCGCCCCTTCGGGCGAGGTAATTCCGGATTTGAAGCGCAAGCTTCCCGGCCGGGGCCTGTGGGTTTCAGCCTCGCGTCAGGCGGTTGCGGAAGCCGTCAGGCGCAACCAGTTTGGCAAGGGCTTCAAGCGCGACGTCCATGTTGCGCCGAGCCTGGCTGCCGATACCGAAACATTGCTGGTGCGAGGTGCGATCGAGGCGCTCGCCATGGCCGCCAAAGCGGGCCATGTCATATCCGGCTTCAGCAAGGTCGAGGCCGCCCTCGAGCAGCGGCAGGCCGCCGCCCTGATCCATGCTTCGGATGGCGCGGCGGACGGAATCCGTAAATTGGACGCGATCGTCAGGCAAAATACCGGGATTAACGCTGATTCGCCCGAATTTCCGGTTGTCACCGCCCTGACGTCGGAACAATTGGATTTGGCACTGGGCCGGTCAAATGTGATACATGCTGCGCTGCTCGCGGGCCCTGCGAGCAAAACCTTCCTGTCGCGCAGCCATATCCTGGTCCGATACCGGATGGCAGATGATGACAAGACCACGGGCAATACGACCAAGAATTCGCCGATACAGACTGTGCGGACACGCACGACGCAACAAGATTAGGACTGCTGAATGGTTGATACGAAATCGCCTGGCGACAAGACACTGAGTGTCCCGACCAAGACCTTGACGCTCAAGCCGCGCGTCGAGACGGGCACCGTGCGCCAGAGCTTCAGCCACGGCCGGACCAAGCAGGTGGTGGTCGAAAAGCGTGGCAAGCGCCGCGTCGGCGGCGACGCCCCCGCGACCGATACGCACGCGTCCGAGCCGGTCGTCGCCAAGGCGGCGCCCGCCAAGGCGCCCCTTGCCCGGCCCGCTGTGCCGCCGGCTGCGCCGCGCAGCAGTTCGGGCGTGGTGTTGCGCACACTGACCGAGGATGAGCGTACCGCGCGCGCCAGCGCACTCGCCGACGCAAAAGTACGCGACGTCGAAGAACGGCGGTTGGCGGAAGAGGAAGCCAAGCGCCGCAACAGCAAGGAAGGCATCGAGCAGGCCGAGCGAGAAGCCGCCGAAGCCCGCCGCAAGGCCGAAGAAGAGCGCCACCGGCAGGACGAGGAAGCCAAGCGCAAGGCCGAACTCGAAGCCAAGAAGCGTTTCGGCGAAGCCGAAGCCCGCGCCGCATCGGCGGCCCGTGCCGCGGTGCCCGCCGCGCGCGCTCCCGGCATTGCCGCCGACATCTCTGACGAGGATGAAGGACCGCGCCAGGTCCGTCGCGGCCCTGGCGGCGTTGTCCGCCCGGCTGCTGCCCCTAAAACGACCGCCAAGCCGGCGCCGGCGAAGCAGCGCGGACGCCTGACGCTGGTCACCGCGCTCAATGCCGATGACGTGCGCGAGCGCTCCATCGCATCGTTCCGCCGCCGCACCCAGCGCCTGAAGGGACATCAGTCGAACGAGCCGAAGGAAAAGCTTGTTCGCGAGGTGATCATCCCGGAAGCCATCAATATCCAGGAACTCGCCAACCGCATGTCCGAACGCGCGGTCGACGTCATCCGGCTTCTGATGAAGCAGGGGGCGATGCACAAGATCACCGACGTGATCGATGCCGACACCGCGCAGTTGATCGCCGAGGAAATGGGTCACACCGTTAAGCGCGTGGCCGCGGCAGACGTCGAGGAAGGCCTGTTCGATATCGTCGACGATTCGACCGATACCGAGCCGCGCTCGCCTGTGGTGACCGTGATGGGTCACGTCGATCACGGCAAGACCTCGCTGCTCGATGCGCTTCGACATGCCAACGTGGTGTCAGGCGAAGCCGGCGGCATCACCCAGCATATCGGCGCCTATCAGGTGACTTCGCCGGAAAGCGGCAAGAAAATCACCTTCATCGACACCCCGGGTCATGCCGCGTTCACGGCGATGCGCGCGCGCGGCGCCAAGGTAACCGACATCGTGATTCTCGTGGTCGCGGCGGACGACGGCGTCATGCCGCAGACCATCGAGGCCATCCATCACGCCAAAGCGGCGAAGGTCCCGATGATCGTCGCCATCAACAAGATCGACAAGCCCGACGCCAAACCGGAACGCGTGCGCACCGAACTGCTGCAGCACGAGGTCCAGGTCGAATCCCTCGGCGGCGACGTCGTTGATGTCGAGGTTTCGGCCAAGAACAAGACCAACCTCGACAAGCTCCTGGAAATGATCGCGCTGCAGGCCGAACTGCTCGACCTCAAGACCAATGCGGCACGTCCCGCCGAAGGCACCGTGATCGAAGCCAAGCTCGATCGCGGTCGCGGTCCGGTCGCGACCGTACTGGTACAGCGCGGAACGCTGCGCGTCGGCGATATCGTGGTGGCCGGCGCCGAGATGGGCCGCGTTCGCGCGCTGATCTCGGACCAGGGCGACGCCATCGATGAGGCGGGACCTTCCGTACCGGTCGAAGTACTCGGCTTCAATGGGCCGCCGGAAGCCGGCGACCGCCTCGCCGTGGTGGAAAACGAAGCCCGCGCCCGCCAGGTGACGAGCTACCGCGCCCACCAGAAGCGCGAGAACGCCGCCGCCAGCATTTCCGGCATGCGCGGCTCGCTCGAACAGATGATGTCGCAGCTGAAGACCTCGGGCCGCAAGGACTTCCCGCTGATCGTCAAGGCCGACGTGCAGGGCTCGCTGGAAGCGATCCTCGGATCGCTGGAAAAACTCGGCACCGAGGAAGTCGCCGCGCGCATCCTGCATGCCGGCGTCGGCGGCATCAGCGAATCCGACGTGACGCTGGCGGAGGGTTTCAGCGCCGCCATCATCGGCTTCAACGTTCGCGCCCACAAGGAAGCCGCCGCCGCCGCCAAGCGCAACGGCATCGAAATCCGCTACTACAACATCATCTACGATTTGGTGGATGACGTGAAGAAGGCGATGTCCGGCCTGCTCGCGCCGACCCTGCGCGAGACCATGCTGGGCAACGCCCTGATCCTGGAAGTGTTCAACATTTCCAAGGTCGGCAAGGTCGCGGGCTGCCGGGTCACCGATGGCACCGTGGAACGCGGCGCCAACGTCCGGCTGATTCGCGACAACGTCGTCGTGCACGAAGGCAAGCTTTCGACGCTGAAGCGCTTCAAGGACGAAGTGAAAGAGGTGCAGTCCGGTCAGGAATGCGGCATGGCGTTTGAGAATTACGGCGACATGCGTGTCGGCGACGTCATCGAGTGTTATCGCGTGGAGACCATCCAGCGCTCGCTGTAAGTCCAAGTCTTACAACAGCGCTGGTCTCAAAGTAGATCGTGATGCCCCGCGAAGGCGGGGCATCCAGTAGTCCCGGAAAAACATATCGAACGGAATACTGGATCATCCGCTTTTCGCGGATGATGACGACAGATGGGATTTCGAGAAAAATGCCCCGCCACCACAACAAGGATTCCGCCCCCGGCGGCTCGCAGCGCCAGTTGCGCGTCGGCGAAACCGTGCGCCACGCGATTGCCGATGTTCTTTCGCACGGCAGCGTGCACGACGCGGCGCTGGAGGGCCATATCATCACCGTTCCCGAGGTGCGGATGTCGCCCGACCTGAAGCTCGCGACAATCTATGTGATGCCGCTTGGCGGTCGCGATGCCGATGCCGTGATCGCAGCTCTGGAGCGCAACAAGAAGTTCCTGCGTGGCGAGATAGCACGGCGCGTTAACCTAAAATTTGCGCCTGATGTTCGCTTCCGCGTTGATGAACGATTCGATGAAGCGGAACGAATAGAGAAATTACTGCGAACACCCGCGGTGCAAAGAGACCTCGCACCAGATTCGCCAGATTTCGGAAGAGTAAATTTATGATCGTGACCACCGCAAACAGCGTTATCGAACCGCCGATTGACGATTCGGACGGCGCTCAAAAGAATATTTCTTCGGATCCGCATCACGACGGGAGCCGCGCGCGCACCGGCAAGCAACCGCGCCAAAATAACCAGCCGCGGCGCGACAAGCGCGACGTTCACGGCTGGGTCGTGCTCGACAAGCCGATCGGCATGACCTCGACCCATGCGGTCGCGATCGTGAAGCGGCTGTTCCAGGCCAGGCGCGCGGGCCACGCCGGCACGCTCGATCCGCTCGCCTCCGGCGGGTTGCCGATCGCCATGGGAGAAGCCACCAAAACCGTTCCGTTCGTGATGGATGGCCGCAAGCGCTACCGCTTTACGGTGTGCTGGGGCGAGGAGCGCGACACCGACGATACCGAGGGCCGGGTCGTCAAAACCAGCGATATCAGGCCGTCCGCCGAGGCTATCCGGGATCTGCTGCCGCAATTCACCGGGGTCATCGAGCAGACCCCGCCGCAGTACTCCGCCATCAAGGTCCAGGGCGAGCGGGCCTATGATCTGGCGCGCGACGGGGAAATCGTCGAACTGAAGCCGCGGCCGGTAGAGATTCACCATTTAACCCTTATAGAACAACCAGATAATAGCCATTCCGTGTTCGAGGCCGAGTGCGGCAAGGGAACCTATGTGCGGGCGCTTGCCCGCGATATCGGCCGGATTCTCGGCTGTTACGGCCATATCTGCGCGCTGCGGCGGACGCTGGTCGGCCCGTTCGGCGAGGCGGACATGATTCCGCTGGAACAGTTGGAGGCTTTGTGCGATAGAGCCGCGTCTGGCGAGGGCAGCCTCGCCGACGCGCTATTGCCCGTTGAGACCGCGCTGGACGACATCCCGGCACTGGCCGTCACACGGGCTGATGCGGCAAGGCTCCACAGGGGTCAGGCCGTTTTGTTGCGCGGACGGGATGCGCCCAATTGTAGCGGCACAGTCTATGTCACGGTGGCAGGCCGGCTTCTGGCCCTCGCCGAAATTGGCAATGGCGAACTCATCCCCAAGCGCGTGTTCAACCTGACCGGACTGACCGCCAGTTCGGCTCGCAGCAATGAAAGTTTTTGACGATGTCGATTACCGCCGAACGTAAAGCGGAAGTCATCAAGACGAATGCCAACAAGGCCGGTGACACCGGCTCGCCAGAGGTTCAGGTCGCGATCCTGTCGGAACGCATCAACAATCTCACCGGGCACTTCAAAACTCACGTGAAGGACAACCATTCGCGTCGCGGCCTTTTGAAGCTGGTGTCGACGCGCCGTTCGCTTCTTGATTACATCAAGAAGAAGGACGAAGCGCGTTACAAGGCGCTGCTCGAAAAGCATAACATTCGCCGTTGATACAGTTCACGCGCGCATCTCGCGCGCGTTTTCGCATGATCCGGAAAAGTGGTTTTCCGGTTTTCCGATCAGATCATGCGCCTACCAGCGCGCGGACCTTGAAAATGTCCGCGCGGCGTGTCCAGTCGCAATCCGGCGGCTGGGTGTAACGGGCAAGGTGCCCGTACCATCGGAAGGATGGACGCCATTCGAGACATAAGGACCATGGCAGGATCGCCGGACGCTGAGAACGGGAAGCTTTCGCGATCAGCGTCTCGCAATCTTGCGCATGGTCTTTTCGTTTCGGCGTTCCTGCTTTCGTGAACCCAAGAAAGACCATACAATGTTCAATATTCATTCAGTCGAAATCGACTGGGGTGGCCGTCCCCTCAGGCTAGAAACCGGAAAGATCGCCCGTCAGGCCGACGGCGCCGTGATGGCCACTTACGGCGAGACCGTCGTGCTCGCCACCGTCGTCGCCGCCAAGACCGCAAGGGAAGGCGTCGACTTCCTGCCGCTGACAGTCGACTATCAGGAAAAGACCTACGCCGCGGGCCGCATTCCCGGCGGCTATTTCAAGCGCGAAGGCCGGCCTACCGAGAAGGAGACGCTGGTCTCCCGTCTGATCGACCGCCCGATCCGTCCGCTATTCGTCGATGGCTGGCGCAATGAGACCCAGGTGATCGTGACGACGCTGTCGCACGACATGGAGAACGATCCCGACATTCTGGCGCTGGTGGCGGCATCCGCGGCGTTGACGCTGTCCGGCGCGCCCTTCAAGGGCCCGATCGGTGCTGCGCGCGTCGGTTTCGTCAACGACGAGTATGTGCTCAATCCGACGCTCGACGAAATGGCCGAAACCCAGCTCGACCTCGTGGTCGCCGGCACCGCCGATGCCGTGCTGATGGTGGAATCGGAAGCCAAGGAACTCAACGAAGACATCATGCTCGGCGCGGTGATGTTCGGACACCGGCATTTCCAGCCGGTCATCAAGGCGATCATCGAACTGGCCGAGAAGGCCGCGAAGGAACCGCGCGAAGTCAAGGTCATCGACGAAAGCGTGCTGGAGAAGGAAATACTCGGGCTGATCGAGCAGGATCTGCGCGCGGCCTACGCCATTCCGGTCAAGCAGGATCGCTACAACGCGGTCGGCAAGGCGAAGGAAAAAGTGATGGCGCACTACTTCCCGGAGGGCCAGGAGCCGAAATACGACAAGCTGCGCATCGCTGGCGTGTTCAAGGAGCTGGAAGCCAAGATCGTTCGCTGGAACATCCTCGATACCGGCAAGCGCATCGACGGCCGCGATTCCAAGACCGTCCGCAACATCATCGCGGAAGTTGGCGTATTGCCCCGCGCTCATGGCTCGGCGTTGTTTACCCGCGGCGAAACCCAGGCGATGGTGGTGACCACGCTCGGCACCGGCGAGGACGAACAGTACATCGACGCATTGTCGGGAACCTACAAAGAGACGTTCCTGCTGCACTACAACTTTCCTCCCTACTCGGTCGGTGAAACCGGACGCATGGGCGGCACCAAGCGGCGTGAAATCGGCCACGGCAAGCTGGCCTGGCGCGCGATCCACCCGGTGCTGCCGCCGCACCACGAATTCCCCTACACGGTGCGCGTCGTCTCGGAGATCACCGAGTTCGAACGGATCGTCGTCGATGGCATCGGTCTGCGGCGCCTCGCTGGCGCTGATGGATGCGGGCGTTCCCCTGAAGCGGCCGACGGCGGGTATCGCCATGGGCCTCATTCTGGAAGGCTCCCGCTTCGCGGTGCTTTCGGACATTCTCGGCGACGAGGATCATCTCGGCGACATGGACTTCAAGGTCGCGGGCACCGATCACGGCATCACCTCGCTGCAGATGGACATCAAGATCGCGGGAATTACCGAGGAGATCATGAAGGTCGCGCTCGGCCAGGCCAAGGAAGGGCGCATCCACATCCTCGGCGAAATGTCGAAGGCCCTGACCGCTGCGCGCGCCGAACTCGGCGAATACGCGCCGCGTATCGAGACCTTCAAGATCCCCACCGACAAGATCCGCGAAGTGATCGGCACCGGCGGCAAGGTGATCCGCGAAATCGTCGAGAAGACCGGCGCCAAGGTCAATATCGACGACGACGGCACCGTGAAGGTCGCGTCCGCCGACGGCGAATCGATCAAGGCCGCGATCAAGTGGATCAAGTCGATCGCTTCCGATCCGGAACTCGGCCAGATCTATGACGGCACCGTCGTCAAGGTGATGGAATTCGGCGCGTTCGTGAACTTCTTCGGCGCCAAGGACGGTCTCGTCCACATCAGCCAGCTCGCGGCCAACCGCGTGCAGAAGACTTCCGACGTCGTCAAGGAAGGCGACAAGGTCAAGGTGAAGCTGCTCGGCTTCGACGATCGTGGCAAGACACGCCTGTCAATGAAGGCAGTCGATCAGGTGACCGGCGAGGACCTCGAAGCCAAACAGAAGATCGAAGCTCCGCGCGAGGCCGCCGGCGAGTAGTCTCCGCGGGATTCGAAATTACTGAAGGGCGGCTTTTCAGCCGCCCTTTTTTGCATGATCTACGTCTGCTTCCACAACTGTCATCGGCCGCGAAAGTTCGCTTCGATCGCCGGTTCGTCTCCCCTCCGCTTGCGGGGGAGAAGAAAGGGGTCGCTGGCCGAAAAACGTCAGACTCACCTCTCGTAGAAAGCCTTGCCGATCAGGCCGCCGATGATGCCGCCGACGATGGGCGCGACCCAAAACAGCCACAGCGATCGCATCGCCTCCGCGCCGCCGAAAAGCGCGGTCGCCGTCGAGCGCGCCGGATTAACCGAGGCGTTCGAAACGGGAATGGCGACAAGATGTATCGTCACCAGCGTCAGTCCGATCGCAAGAGGCGCAAAGCCCGGCGATGCCTTCGACGAGGTCACTCCCGTAATTACCACGAGAAACAGCGCGGTCATGACAGTCTCGATCAGGGCGACACTCAATAACGGGAAGCCGGTACCGCCATAGGTGTTGGATATTGCAAGAAACGTGTTCCATTTTCCCGATGCCGGTGCGCCCTGCAGAATGATGTAGAACACGATCGCCGCCGCCACGCCGCCGACCACCTGCGCTATGATGTAGGGGAGAGCCTTGCCCGCCTCGAAACGTCCCGCCGCTACCAGCCCGCACGTCACGGCAGGATTGAAATGGCCACCGGAAATCGGACCTACTGCATAGGCCATCGCCAGCACGGCGGCGCCGATCGAGAGAGCAATCGCGATAAGACCGACGCTTGGGGCGGAAAAAAGAGCCGCTCCACAAACCGACGCCACCAGCATGAATGTACCAACGAATTCCGCGCCCAGCTCTTTCGTCATATCGCAACCTCCCCTTCACCGGCCCGTGCTTCGGGCGACGACATCATGACATCGCTGTCGCCAAAGACAACGTCGCTCACGCGAATTCCACACGTCGATTGTATAACATTGCGCCGCGTTTTCATGGAAAGCGCGATGAAGCCATTTGGATTCCATATTCGCCAAGCAAATTGATACCCTGCCGGTTTGCTGTATGGGCGACATGGCAGGCATGTTGCACCCGCAAGGATTGCCTCGATGACGCCGCCTACGATCCGTCCCGCTCGGACAGACGAATATGACGAGATCGCCCGTGTCTGGATGAACAGCTGGGCCTCCACGGGGCTCGAAGACGCCAGCAATTTCCTGCTGGCGAAACTACGCGCGCGCGTCCCGCTCGAGGTCGAGAAGGGCTGGAGCCTGTTTGTCGCCGACGATCGCGGCGCGATCGCGGCGATGCTGGCGCTGCATCTGCCGAACCTTTATCTCGACCAGTTGTTCGTCGCGCCTGAATATCAGGGCCAAAACCTCGGGCGGAGCCTGCTCGCTTTCACCCGACAGCATCTGGCGGATGAAATATCGTTGCGCTGCGTGCGCGAGAATGAGAAGGCGTGGCGCTGGTATGAGCGCGAAGGCTTCTTCTTCGAAAAGGAAGAGATAGAGCCGATGACGGGATTTGTCATGAAATACTATCGATGGAAGAAAGAGGAAATCGCCCGATGATGAAACTCTATTGGTCGCCACGCTCGCGCTCATTCTCCTCGTTATGGCTGATGGAAGAGGCCGGGCAGCCTTACGAGCGCGTGTTGACCGACATTTCCACCGGTGCGCAGAAAACGCCCGAATTTCTGGCGATCAATCCGATGGGCAAGGTGCCGGCGCTAAAGGACGGCGATTCGACGCTCGCTGAAGCCGCCGCTATCTGCGCCTATGTCGCCGAACGCTATCCCGCAGCGAAACTTGCGCCGCCCCTGGGCGATCCGCTGCGCGCAAAATATCTTTACTGGCTGTTTTTCGCGCCCGGCTGCATCGAGCCCGCAATGGTGCAGCTTGCGACCAAGATCGAGATGAATTCAGTGGCCGCGGGCTGGGGCGATGCACAGCGGGTATTCGACGTGCTCGACGCCGCGCTGGCGAAAGGACCTTGGATTCTCGGCGAATCCTTCTCGGCCGCGGATATCGCAGTTGGGTCGGGGCTGAATTTCGCGGTGCGGCTGTTCAAGATGGCGCCGACGCGTCCGTCATTCGATCGTTACATCGATCGCTGCGCGGCGCGGCCGGCATTTCAGCGTGCGAGCGTCATTGCGGCCGGGTAGCGGCAGCAGCGTTGTGTTTCCGCAGTCACAACTGTCATCGTCCGGTTTGGCCGCGCGACCCAGCGGCCCATCCTACTTCGCGGCTTCCGATGAGCCTTGTTCCGCCTTCAGCTCCGCCTCTTCGATCAGCTTGAGCGCTTCGAGGCGCGGCATCGAGACGATATTGTAGCCGGAATCGACGAAATGAATTTCACCGGTGACGCCGGCCGAAAGCCCGGACAACAGATACAGCGCCGAGTTACCAATTTCGTCGATGCTCACCATGCGGCGCAGTGGAGCATTTCGTTTCTGAAAACCGAGCATTTGCCGGGAATCGCCGATCACCGCGCCGGCCAGCGTTCGGACCGGCCCCGCCGAAAGAGCGTTGACGCGGATGCCACGCGGACCGAAGTCGGCGGCGAGATAGCGCACCGAAGCTTCGAGCGCGGCCTTGGCAACGCCCATCACGTTATAGTTCGGCATCACCCGGGACGAACCGCCATAGGTCAGCGTGATCATCGCGCCGCCGGTCGAGGGCATCAGCTCGGCCGCACGTCTGGCGAGTTCGGTGAACGAAAAACACGAGATCACCATGGTGCGCGAAAAATTCTCGCGCGTGGTATCGGCATAGCGTCCTTTCAACTCATTCTTGTCGGAGAACGCGATGGCATGGACCAGAAAATCCAGGCGTCCCCATTTCGCGCGCAGCGTCTCGAAGACATGATCGACGCTGGCCAAATCTTCGACGTCGCAGGGCAAGACCAACTCGACACCGAGCGATTGCGCCAGCGGCTTGACACGCTTGCCCAGCGCCTCGCCTTGGTATGTGAAGGCAAGCTCGGCGCCCTGCGCCGCGACCGCCCTGGCAATGCCCCAGGCAATCGAATGATCATTGGCGACGCCCATGATCAACCCGCGCTTGCCCTTCATCAGGTCCTGCATTGTCCGTACGCTTTCTCTTGCATCATCCCCAGGCTCGCGCCCGGCATCCACGTCTTTCGGTCCTGGTGCGGATCAAGACGTGGATGGCCGGGAGGGCCCGGCCATGACGCTGAATTGAGGTTTTCAGTTCGCGCGCAATCTCACGCATCCATCCGCTTGAACACCAGCGTGGCGTTGGTGCCGCCGAATCCGAAGGAATTCGAAAGCACGGTTCCCAACTTGGCGTCGTCGATGCGCTTGCGCACGATCGGCATGTCGGCGAACACTGGATCGAGTTCGGTGATGTTGGCGCTTTCGCAGATGAAGCCGTTGTTCATCATCAACAGCGAATAGATCGCCTCCTGCACGCCGGTAGCGCCGAGCGAGTGTCCGGTCAGCGCCTTGGTCGCGGAAATCGGCGGGCACTTGTCGCCGGTGCCGAACACCTTGCGGATCGCCTCGATTTCCGGCGGGTCGCCGGCAGGCGTCGAGGTGGCGTGCGGATTGATGTAGTCGATCTTGGTATCGACCGTCGCGATCGCCATTTTCATGCAGCGCTCCGCGCCTTCGCCCGACGGCGCGACCATGTCGTAGCCGTCGGAGGTAGCGCCGTAACCGACGATTTCGCCGTAGATGCGCGCACCGCGGGCCTTGGCATGTTCGAGTTCCTCGAGCACGACCACGCCGGCGCCGCCCGCAATCACGAAGCCGTCGCGACTGATGTCGTAAGGCCGGGAAGCGGTCGCCGGCGTATCGTTGTATTTCGAGGACATCGCGCCCATCGCGTCGAACAGCACCGACAGCGACCAGTCGAGTTCTTCGCAGCCGCCTGCGAAAATAATATCCTGCTTGCCGATCTGGATAGTCTCGTAAGCGTTGCCGATACAGTGGTTCGATGTGGCGCAGGCCGACGAGATCGAATAGTTCACGCCCTTGATCTTGAACCAGGTGGCGAGCGTCGCGGACGCCGTTGACGACATCGCTTTGGGCACCGCGAACGGCCCGACCCGCTTCGGCCCCTTTGTTCGAGTAATATCGGCGGATTCCACGATGGTGCGCGCTGAAGGTCCGCCGGAACCCATGATGATGCCGGTGCGAATGTTGGAAACCTCCGCGGGCTCCAGACCGGAATCCTGGATTGACTGCTCCATCGCGATGTGATTCCACGCCGCGCCTTCGCCGAGGAAACGCATCGCCCGCCGGTCGATGACACCGGCCGGGTCGAGCGTGGGCGCGCCCTGTACCTGGGAGCGGAAACCCAGCTCGGCATATTTGTCCGCGCGCGTGATTCCGGACTTCGCCTCGTGAAGGCTCGCAAGCACTTCCTGGGTGTTGTTTCCGATCGATGAGACGATGCCCATCCCCGTGATGACAACCCGCCTCATGATCGCCTCGCCCTGTCGTTGCGTTTTTAACTGATGGCCGCCGTCAATCCGATACACGCGTCGTCGGCCGGAGCAAGTATCTTACGCTCCCGCCTGCAGTGCGGCATCCTGCTTGAACAATC
Organism: uncultured Alphaproteobacteria bacterium; assembly: GCA_963732455.1. Lineage (GTDB taxonomy): Bacteria > Pseudomonadota > Alphaproteobacteria > Rhizobiales > Xanthobacteraceae > Bradyrhizobium. Next base: position 494,523 of record CAVSZM010000008.1, read on the forward strand.
CGACCTTCAAATCCTTCGCACGATAGATAATCTCGTCATCGGCCGAAAGCCACCCGTCGGCGACGCCTAACACGAGCTTTAAACGCATCACGCGTTTGATGTCGACGTTGTACACAATCTTGCGGACGTTCGGCATCACCTGTCCGGAAAGCTTCAGCTCGCCGAGGCCCAGCGCCCGGCCGCGACCCTCGCCGCCGCTCCAGCCCAGAAAGAAGCCGACCATCTGCCAGAGTGCATCGAGCCCCAGGCACCCCGGCATGACAGGATCGCCCTTGAAATGGCAACCGAAGAACCAAAGATCCGGCTTCACATCCAGTTCGGCGCGGATCAGGCCCTTGCCATATTCTCCGCCGGTCTCCGAAATTTCGCTGATGCGGTCGAACATCAGCATCGGGGGCAATGGCAATTGCGCATTGCCCGGGCCAAACATCTCGCCGCGGCCGCACGCCAGCAAATCCTCGTATTCGTAACCGCCGCGCCGATCCAGCATCTGCCGAGCCTCTTTCAAAATCCCGATGCGTTTTCGAACGAAATGGACCCGTTTCGCATGCGAAGCGCCCCAATTATCGTCTATTGGCGCGAATACCGCGGGTCAGGATGTCCCCGCGGCGACCGGCGCTCGCCCTCTGCCGAAATGCATAAGCCAAGTCCGCGCGCTCTCTATCATAGGCCCCGCAGGTGGCAAAGCGCCACGACACGGGTAAATCGCCGCGTCCGGTCTCTGGTTCCTCTAAATGCTGGGTCTGTTCTAGTTGCGAAAAACTTGCATCTGACAGATTTCCTTCTTATATTCCACCGCGATAGTGCTGAGATAGCAAGCGCGGTGCCTGACGTGGAAATGAGCGACAACGCTTCGATTTTTGATGATGACGGCGCCAATCCCGCGGCTCGCCGAGCGGGACGACAACCGGCCTTGACCGGTTGTCCCTGGCACGATGTCAATGAGATGCTGCAGGCCGCAGGGCTGCGCCCGACCCGTCAACGCATGGCTTTGGGCTGGCTGTTGTTCGGAAAGGGCGCACGCCATCTCACCGCGGAAATGCTCTACGAGGAAGCTACGCTGGCCAAGGTTCCGGTTTCCCTCGCCACCGTCTACAATACGCTCAATCAGCTGACCGATGCCGGCCTGCTGCGACAGGTCAGCGTCGATGGCACCAAGACGTATTTCGACACCAATGTGTCGGCGCATCACCACTTCTATCTCGAAAACAACCACGAACTGGTCGACATTCCGGACCCTCATCTGGTGTTGCAGAAGATGCCGGAAGTGCCCGAAGGCTACGAGATCGCCCGGGTCGACATGGTCGTTCGGCTGCGCAAGAAGCGCTGAGGGCATCGAAAGTGGTGCTAGTTCCTCATGGTAAGGCGCGCATTTGCGCGCATTTCGAACCATGACAGGCTCCCACAAGTTGCGGCCAGGCGGCCGCGCGGGATGAGGATCACTATTCCACCTTTTCGTCGGCGTAGACGCCCCACAGCCGCTGCTGTTCGATCCAGCCGTCGAAGCCGTTGCCGGTGACGTGACACCAGCCTGCCGCGCACCGCTTGACCTGGGCAATGACGCCGGCCTGCAGACGGGCGGCAATCGCGCCCGTTTGATCGGCACGATCATAGAGCGGCGCGAAGTCGTCCTTGGTCTTCATGGTGATGACCGCGGTGCGGCGTCCCGACAGCAGCGAGTGATAGACCCAGCCCTCCGCTCCTTCCGAATCCCGGACCCGGCGCCAGTTCTCGAATTCGGCGGTGATTTCAACCGGCAGCCCCGAGCGGGTGTAAACCCAGGCGACGTCGTTGTCCTTGGTCGGACCGGCCCTGACGTTCACATGATCGGATTTAAGGCTGACATAGCGCGGCACCGGCAATCCGCTGGTCGTAACGGCCGAATCCTTTGCCGAAAATCCTGAACTTACCGACGCGCCCAGTAAGCTACCCGCAAGCACCACCACAGAACAGAAACGCCTCAACGCCATCAACTCGTCCCCTGCCGCGATTACCCAACTCAAATTCTTCGAGCTGAAGCACCCAACGCCGCACCCCTACCCCGCCCCGATTGCCCCTCGGCTTGTCGCTTTCGGGGTTCTTGTCTTGGCCCAGCCTTCTGCTAGAGAGGACGGAACACCAAGAGGCAAGACGAGCCCGAAATCCCCCCGAGGAAATTCAGGGGAAATATCGGGGGAACCCACGGAAACGCCGGGACCACGCGGCAACCGCAGTGTCGAACAACCGGGTTAATGAGGTCTGAACGACCTCACGAGAGCAGGACATGTCGGTTAAGAAAAAGCCTCTCGTTGTCGTCACGCGCAAGCTGCCGGACTCGATCGAGACCCGCATGCGCGAGCTGTTCGACGCACGGCTCAATCTCGACGATACGCCGATGACGCAGGAGCAAGTCGCCGATGCGGTCCGCTCGGCCGATATCCTGGTGCCTACCGTCACCGACGAGATCACCGAAGAGCTTCTCAAGCAGCCCGACTGCAAGCTGAAACTGATCGCCAATTTCGGCAACGGCGTCGACAATATCGATGTCGTCGCAGCGCATGCGCGCGGCATCACCGTGACCAACACCCCGAAGGTTCTGACCGAAGACACCGCCGACATGACCATGGCGCTGATACTCGCGGTGCCGCGGCGGCTGATCGAAGGCGCCTCCATCTTCACCGAGGGCAAGAACTGGCCGGGCTGGTCGCCGACCTGGATGCTCGGCCACCGCATCGGGGGAAAGCGGCTCGGCATCATCGGCATGGGCCGCATCGGCCAGGCGGTGGCGCGCCGGGCGCGAGCCTTCGGCCTGCAGATCCACTACCATAACCGCCGTCCCGTCGCGCCGCGCATCGCCGACGAATTGGGCGCGACCTACTGGGAAAGCCTCGATCAGATGCTGGCGCGAATGGACATCATCTCGGTGAATTGCCCGCATACGCCCGCGACTTTTCATTTGCTCTCGGCACGGCGGCTGAAACTGATCCGCAAGGACGCCTATATCGTCAATACCGCGCGCGGCGAAGTAATCGACGAAGACACCCTGACCAGGCTGCTGGAAGCCGGCGAGATCGGCGGCGCCGGTCTCGACGTTTACGAGAACGAGCCCGCGGTCAGTCCGAAACTCGTGCGGCTGGCGAGGGCCGGCAAGGTAACGCTGCTGCCGCATATGGGCTCGGCCACGATCGAAGGCCGCGTCGAGATGGGCGAGAAGGTCATCATCAACATCAGAACCTTCCTCGACAATCACAAGCCGCCGGACCGCGTGCTTCCAAGCATGCTGTGAGGCGCTTCGTTTAGCGATGCCCGCTCAGATCGGTGATCACGAGCGCATCGCCGTTAAGCGGATTTAACGGATCGCGCTGGTAGCGCAAAGTTTCGAACCGCATCGCGCGCGCGTCCACCATCAACAAGCGGCCGACCAGCCCCTCGCCGAAACCGACGATTTCGCGGATCGCCTCCAGCGCCATCATCGAGCCCAATACGCCGGCGAGCGCGCCCATCACGCCGGCTTCGGCGCATGCCGGCACCGTGCCCGGCGGCGGTGGTTCGGGAAACAGGCATCTGTAGGTCGGATTGAACTGGCCTTCCGCGTTTCTCTCATGCGCGCGAATCGTGGTCAGCGATCCGTCGAACATGCCGAGCGCGGCCGTGATCAACGGCTTGCCGGCCAGAAAACACGCGTCGGAAACCAGATAGCGGGTTTCGAAATTGTCGGACCCGTCGAGCACCAGATCATAACCGCCGATCAACGACATCGCATTGCCGGCACTGAGCCAGGTGGCGTGCGAGGCAAACCTGACATGCGGATTGAGCGCGTGAATTTGCTCGGCGGCGCTGTCGACCTTGCGCCGGCCGATGTCCGGCGTGGTGTGAATGACCTGGCGCTGGAGATTGGACAGCGACACGATGTCGTCGTCGACCACGCCGAGCGTGCCGACGCCCGCCGCGGCAAGGTACATCAGCGCGGGAGCGCCGAGGCCGCCTGCGCCAACCACCAGCACGGAGGCTTCCTTCAATGCAGCCTGGCCGGGACCGCCAACCTCGCGCAGCACGATATGGCGGGCGTACCGTTCGAGTTCGTCGGCACTCAGCATGGCGCGGCTATGTCCCTCGGTTTCATTTCGTACTTCGACCATACACTCATCATGAGGAGCATGTCCTTGCGTAAGAATCAGGGTATCATTGATCCTTGAACCATCGCATATCTGTTACCGACCAGGCAGATGTGCTTGATTTCCGCACTCTGCAATGGACCCGAGATTTTTCATGAGATCGATGCTGACAGCAACATTGATAATCGTGGCCACGGGGGTGTCAGTCCAGGCGCAGATGACGGCGCCGGCCGCGGCAGGCGCCAAGCCGAAGCAGGTGGCCACCGTTCCGATCCGACCCGCCCTGCAGAGCCCCGCCGATACCGCCAATGCGATGGCGCAGGCGGAGCGTCAAGCGATCCAGTCGGATCTGGCCTGGGTTGGCGAGTACAACGGCGCCATAACAGGCGAAGTCAGCGAGCGCATGGTCGCTGCCATCAAGGAGTTTCAGAAGGGACGAGGCGGCAAGCAAACCGGCGTGCTCAATCCGCAGGAGCGCGCCGTGCTCGCTGAGACCGCGAAAAAGCGCCAGGACAATGTCGGCTGGAAAATCGTCACCGATCCAGGCACCGGCGCGCGTCTCGGCGTGCCGACCAAGCTGGTGCCGCAGCAATCCTCGGAGGTCAACGGCGCCAAATGGAGTTCTTCGACCGGGACCGTCCAGATTCAGCTTTCACGGCGCAAGGAAGCCAGCCCCACCACGGCGAAACTCGCCGAGCAAGAAAAGAAAGACCCTTCCGGGCGCAAGGTGGAATACGCCGTGGTCAAGCCGGATTTCTTTGTGCTGTCGGGCACGCAGGGACTGAAAAAATTCTACGTGCGCGGCCAGTTCAAGGGCGATGAGGTACGTATCCTCACCATTCTCTACGACCAGGCCACCGAGGGCACGGTTGAGCCGGTGGTGATCGCGATGTCGAGTGCGTTCAACCCGTTTCCATCGGGCGCGCAAATCGCGGGTCCGCCGCCGCGCAAGACCGTCGAATACGGCACCGGCGTTGTCGTCAGCGACAACGGCGCCATCGTTGCCGACCGCCAGATTACCGACGGCTGCCTGGCGATCGCGATCGCCGGCTATGGCAATGCCGATCGCGTCGCCGGGGACAAGGACCACGATCTTGCTCTGCTGCGCATCTACGGCGCGCATGGATTGAAGCCGCTAGGCTTGACCACTGGTTCGGCGCAATCCGGCGTCGAGGTCACAGGGATTGCCGATCCGCAAAATCAGGCTGGCGGCGCTGCTGCGAGCAGCGTCAAGGCATCGATTACGCAGGTCGGTAGCGGCAACGAACTCGCGCTGTCGCCGGCACCAGCGCTCGGCTTTTCCGGCGCGGCGGCGCTCGATGGCGACGGCAACTTCGCCGGTATCGCGCTGCTAAAGCCGATAATTGTCGCGGGACCGCCAAATGCGGCGCCCGCGGCGCAGGCGGCTCTGGTGCCCGCCGATATCGTGCGCGAATTTCTCAAGTCCAATGACGTGAATGCGGCAGGTGGGTCATCGGATGCGAAGGCATCGGTGGTTCGCGTGATCTGCGTGAGGAAGTGATCGAATAACCGCCTGTCACGCGAGCCCAAATCTCACACCGGTGCGCGCCAAGCCACCGGCAAGACCGATCGGCGTGCCGTCTGCGCGCCAGCATGCAGCCCCCGTCAGCAAACCGTCATCATGGAACTGGATCGCATTCATGCCGCCGGCCACGGTCGGCACCGCAACTACTTCGTGACCCATCGATCTCAGGCGCTCGCGAACGCCATCGGGAACGGCCAATTCAACCTCGAGCGCGTTGCCTTCAGTCCATATCCGCGGCGCCTCAACCGCCTCCTGTAAACTCATGCCGTGATCGATCAGATTGATCAACGCCTGCAACGCGCTTGGAAATATCCGCTTGCCGCCAGGCAGGCCGAGCGCATAGACGAGCTTGCCGTGGCGCAGCGCCATGACGGGCGACATCGAGGTGGTCACACGCTTGCCCGGGGCAAGCGACAGGGCATGGCCGGGCCGGGGATCGTAGAGGTTCATGTAATTGTTCGGCACGGCGCCAAGGCCGGGAATCAGAAACTTCGCGCCGAAAAGATTGTTGATGGTCTGCGTGGTCGCGACCACGTTCCCCATCGCATCGGCGGCGGTCATATGCGTGGTGTGCGCGCCTTCGAGTTGCTGCACGCCCGCGCCCCAGCGTTGCGCGCGTGTGCAATCGATCGCGCGACGGCGCTCGTTCGCGTAGTCCTTCGAGGTCAGCCGCTCCACCGGTACGTTGATGAAGTCGGGATCGCCGCTGGCGGCGGCGCGATCGGCAAATGCGATCTTCAGCACTTCGGCCAGGAGATGGATCGTCTCGGCCGTGCCGAACCCCAGAGCGGCGATATCATAACCTTCGAGAATGTTGAGCATCTGCGCGATGTGCACGCCGGAGGCCGCGGGCGGCGGCGGACCGAGGATCTCCCAGCCTCGATAGTCGGCCCGGACCGGAAAGCGCTCGACAGTTTTGTAGGATGTAAGATCCTTGCGCGCGATGAAGCCGCCGTTCGCCGTCATGTAGTCGACGAGAATGTCGCCGAGAGGGCCGTGATACAAGGCCGCCTCGCCGTGGCGCGAGATGTAAGTGAGCGTCTCCGCATATTCGGCCTGCACGACGCGATCACCAGCATTCAACGGCTTGCCATTCGGCAGGTATAGCGCCGAGATTGCCTTGTCCTTCAGCATCTCCCGCGAGCCATCCACGATGCATTCATGCAAATAGGGCGTCGCCGCGAAGCCGCGCGATGCGTGCTTGATCGCCGGCTGCATGACGTCGGCAAGAACTCATGGTGCCGAACCTGCGCAACGTCTCGCACCAGGCCTTCAGCGAACCCGGCGTGGCGACCGCCTTGGGGCCGGCGAGATTTTCATCGCCGACCGTATCGAACACATCATGCGCCGAACCCGGCTTCGATCGATAGGTATCGGGCCTGACGCTGAGCGGGACAGTGCTCTGGCCGTCGATGAAGCGGTGACTGCCGTCGCTGAGCCGGATATGCGCCATGCCGCCGCCGATGATCCCGACCATCATCGGCTCGACAACCGTCAGCGCGAACAGGGTCGCAATCGCAGCATCGACAGCGTTGCCGCCGGCGGCGAGCATCTCCGCGCCCGCGGCCGAAGCAAGCGGATGATTGCTGACCACCATGCCGCGGCTGCCCGATGCGGGCCGTTTGAGACAATCGAAAGCTGTAGCCGTGCGATCCCGCCAGTTACCGGTCATGATGCCGCGTCACCCTCTATTTATTTTTACCAGAATCATCTCTGGCACTTCGGGCACCAGAATGTCGAACGTCCGTTCTGCGTAAATCGCCGCACGATGCCGCCGCATCCCGCGGTCTGGCACTTCTCGCCTTCGCGGTCGTAGACCTGAAATGCGTGCTGAAAATAGCCGAGCTCGCCGGAGGTCTGGCGATGATCGCGCAGCGACGAGCCCCCGGCCTTGATGGCCTGATTGAGCACCGCGTGAATCGCCGTAACCAGCCGCTTGGCATGATCGGTGGGTTCGCCTTTTTTGGTTGCCAGCGTCGCGGCTAATCTTCGCGGCGACAGGTGCGAGCGATACAGCGCCTCGCAGACATAGATATTGCCGAGCCCCGCGACCACGCGCTGGTCGAGCAGCGCGGCCTTCAGGCTGGTTTTTTTGTCGGCGCAGGATTGCGCCAGCAGGGCGGCGTCGAATTCATTGCCGAGCGGCTCGGGGCCGAGGCCTCTCAGCAAGGGCTCGTCCTCGAGTTCCTTGCGGGAAATGATCTTCATGTAGCCGAAGCGGCGCGGGTCGTTGAAGACGACGGCGGCCCCGGACGACATATGAAACACCACATGGTCATGCGCGCGATCCTCAGCTCGCGGATGGTGAAACTTGCCCGGCGCTTTCTCTTCCTTGTCCTTGACCACGCGGAACGAGCCCGACATGCCCAGATGCATCAGCAACACGTCACCGGAGGCAAGATCGGCCAGCAGGTACTTGGCGCGACGGCCGAGACCGGTCACTGTCTGGCCCTCCAGCCGCGCGACAAAATCCTTCTGGAAAGCGAACCGCAGGTCTTTGCGCCTGGCCTCGGCTTTCAAAATCTTCGACCCCTCCATGGCAGGCTGCAGGCCGCGGCGGACGGTCTCGACTTCGGGCAATTCGGGCATGGATGGGCGTTCACCTTGTGATGTTGACGTGATAGCGACATTGCGGCGGGCGCGCTATGGTCGGCCGTTGCTGTTTTGAGGACATACAGTCATGGATCGGCCGGACCAAACCACGCATTTCGGCTTCAGGGACATTCCACTGGGTGACAAACAGACGCTGGTGAACGACGTATTTCACAGCGTGGCGTCGCGTTACGACCTGATGAACGATCTGATGTCGGCGGGCCTGCATCGCGTCTGGAAGGACCTGATGATCAACGCGCTCAATCCGCCGCGCGGCGATACGCCATTTGCGCTGCTCGATGTCGCCGGCGGTACCGGCGATATCGCGTTTCGCGCCGCCGAGGCGGCCGGCGCCGGCTTCAGGGCAACCGTATGCGACATCAATTCCGATATGCTTGGTGTCGGCCGCGAGCGCGCGGCAGCGCGGCATTTCGGCGACCGGGTGTCGTTCGTGGAAGGCAACGCCGAGGCGCTGGCTTTCCCCGGCAGCGCGTTTGATGCCTATACCATCGCGTTCGGCATCCGCAACGTGCCGCGGATCGATCTCGCGCTCAGCGAAGCGTTTCGCGTGCTGAAGCCTGGCGGCCGGTTCCTGTGTCTGGAATTCTCTACCGTCGACGTACCCGGGCTCGATCGAATTTACGATCTGTTTTCGTTCAAGATCATTCCGCCGCTCGGCCGCGCGGTGACCGGCGACGCCGAATCCTATCGCTACCTCGTGGAATCGATCCGCAAGTTTCCCAAGCCGAATATATTTGCCGAGATGATTCGCGACGCCGGATTTTCCCGCGTCAACTGGCAGAGTCTCTCGGGCGGTATCGTGGCGTTGCATTCAGGCTGGCGTTTGTGATTTCTGCAATGACCCACATCGCGCGGCTCGCCCGCGCCGGTTTCGTGTTCGCGCGTGAGGGCGTCTTTGGCGTCGTCGATCCGAGCCTTGTGCCGCCGCCCGGACAGCTCGCCCTGCGCATCGCCCGGCTGATCGAACGCCCCGGCGCCAAATCCGGTCCGCGCCTTTCGCGCGCGTTGACCCGGCTCGGTCCGGCTTACCTCAAACTTGGACAATTTCTCGCCACGCGGCCCGATGTAGTCGGCGTCATCATGGCGCGCGATCTGGAAAGCCTGCAGGACCGGCTGCCGCCGTTTTCGCAAGGCGAGGCCGAAACCGTCATCGCGCAGTCGCTGGAACGCCCTGTAGCACAGGCGTTTGTGAGCTTGGGTCCCGCGGTCGCCGCGGCCTCGATCGCGCAGGTGCATCGCGGCGAAACCGAGCGCGACGGCGTGCGCAAATCGGTTGCGGTGAAGGTGCTGAGGCCCAATGTCGGCGCGCGATTCCGTCGCGACCTCGGCGATTTCTTCTTTGTCGCTTACAACGCGGAAGCCTACTCGGCGGAAGCGCGGCGGCTGCGGCTGATCGAGGTCATCAATACGATGTCGCGCTCGGTAGCGATGGAAATGGACCTGCGGCTGGAGGCTGCCGCGCTTTCCGAAATGGCGGAGAACACCCGCGACGACCCGGACTTCCGCGTCCCCACCGTCGACTGGGATCGCACCACGCACAACGTGCTGACGATGGAATGGATCGATGGCATCGCGCTCAGCGATCATGCGCGCCTGGAGGAAGCGCAAATCGATCTGCCGGAGCTTGGGCGCAAGGTGATCCAGAGTTTTCTGCGCCATGCGCTGCGCGACGGCTTTTTTCATGCCGATATGCACCCCGGCAATCTGTTCCTCGACGATGCCGGCCGCCTCGTCGCGGTCGACTTCGGCATCATGGGCCGGCTCGGCTTGAAGGAGCGGCGCTTCCTGGCCGAAATTCTCCTGGGCTTCATCACGCGCGACTATCGCCGGGTCGCCGAGGTGCATTTCGAGGCCGGCTATGTGCCCGGGCATCACTCGGTCGAGAATTTTGCGCAAGCCATCCGCGCCATCGGCGAGCCCATCCACAACCGCACCGCCGAAGAAATTTCGATGGCGAAGCTGCTGACGCTGCTGCTCGAGGTCACCGGCCTGTTCGACATGCGGACCCGTCCCGAGCTGATCCTGCTGCAAAAGACCATGGTGGTCGTCGAAGGTGTCGCGCGCAGCTTCGATCCGAAACTCGACATCTGGAAGGTCGCCGATCCCGTGGTTCGCGAATGGATCGCACGCAATCTCGGACCGATCGGACGCATGGAGGGGGCAATGTCCGGTGCCGGCGATCTCGGCCGCGTGCTGGGGGGGCTTCCAGCGATCGCGGCGCGTTCGGTGGCCGTGCTGGAGCAGCTGGAGATAATGACCCGGGAAGGACTGACGCTGTCGCCGGAGACGATCGCGGCGATGGGCCGGACCGAGGGTCGCAAGAGCCGCTGGCGGACCCTGGCGCTGTGGATCATCGCCGTGACTTTTATAGGGATTCTCTGGGCTGTCCGACAGTTATGATTGCAATGAATGCGTTATGATGATATCATTGCCATCACATCTTGTGGGAGGCTCCCATGGCCAGCCTGACCATCCGAAAGCTTGATGAGACAGTCAAAGCCTATTTGCGGCTGCGTTCGGCCAAAAACGGCCGCTCTGTAGAAGAGGAAGTCCGGGTAATCTTGCGCGAGACCATCCAGGGTCGTCCCGAATTCGCAGCAGCGCCCTCTACCGTTTTGCCCACAGCGGACGGCCAGCCCAGCGCCCCCCAGCGCGTCCAAGTAGCGGGTCTGGCCCGCGTCACCCTGATCATCGGCGGCGGCATCGCGGCCTATAAGGCACTGGACCTGATCCGAAGGCTCAAGGAGCGGCATATTCAGGTCCGCTGCGTGTTGACCAAGGCCGCGCAGCAGTTCGTCACGCCGCTTGCCGCCAGCGCGCTATCGAACGAGCGCTGTTACATTGATCTGTTCGATCCGGAGAGCGAGTTCGATGCCGGCCATATCCGTCTCGCGCGCGACTGCGATCTGATTGTGGTGGCGCCCGCGACCGCGGACCTGATGGCGAAGATGGCGCAGGGGCATGCCGATGATCTAGCTACCGCCATTTTGCTCGCCGCTCACCGGCCTGTCCTGCTGGCGCCGGCGATGAACCCGCTGATGTGGAACAATGCCGCCACCCGCCGCAATGTCGCGCTGCTTGAGCGCGATGGCGTCGGCATGGTCGGGCCCAATGCCGGGGAAATGGCAGAAGCGGGCGAGGCCGGCGTCGGCCGGATGGCAGAACCTCTGGAAATAGCTTCCGCAGCCGAGCGCGTTTTGCGTCCGCCGCAACCACGCCCGCTTGCAGGCAAGCGCGTCCTCATCACCGCAGGCCCGACGCACGAACCGATCGATCCGGTGCGCTATATCGCCAATCGCTCCTCCGGCAAGCAGGGTTACGCCATCGCCGCGGCCGCGCAAGCCGCCGGCGCTGATGTCATCCTGATCTCGGGTCCGGTCGAACTGGACGACCCCGCTGCTGTATCGGTGACGCATGTGGAATCCGCGCGCGAGATGCTCCACCGGGTGGAGGCCGCACTGCCGGTGGATATCGCGATTTTCGCGGCCGCCGTTGCCGACTGGCGCGTCGCCAATGAAGGCGAGCAGAAGCTGAAAAAAACCTCGGCGGGCATGCCGCCGCTGCAGCTGGTTGAAAATCCGGATATCCTTGCAACGATCGCAAAGTTGCAAACCGGCCGGCCAGGACTGGTGATTGGGTTTGCCGCAGAGACCGAAAATCTGATCGACAACGCCAAGGCCAAGCTCGCGCGCAAAGGTTGCGACTGGATCGTGGCCAATGACGTCTCGCCGGCCTCAGGCGTGATGGGCGGCGACCGCAATACGGTTCATCTGCTGGCGCGAGACCGGCACGGCATCGGCGTCGGTATCAAAATCGAATCCTGGCCGGCGATGACGAAGGAGCAGGTCGCCACCGCGCTGGTGGCGCGCATCGCCAACACGGTGGAGACGCGATCTTGAGCGCCACAGTCAGAATCGATATCCGGCAATTGCCGCATGGCGAAGGCCTGGCCTTGCCGGAGTATCAGAGCGCACACGCCGCGGGGCTCGACCTATTGGCCGCGGTTCCCCAGGGGTCGCCTCTGATTCTATTGCCCGGACAGCGCGCACTGGTGCCCACCGGACTGACGATCGCGCTGCCATCGGGCTATGAGGCGCAGGTCCGTCCGCGCTCGGGGCTCGCATCGAAGCACGGCGTTACCGTGCTCAACGCGCCGGGCACGGTTGACGCGGATTATCGCGGCGAGATCGCCGTGCTGCTGATCAACCACGGCGACGCTCCGTTCCCGATTTCGCGCGGCGAGCGGATCGCACAAATGGTGATTGCGTCCGTGGTGCGGGCGGAACTGGTTCCCGCGGCATCGCTTTCCACGACGCATCGCGGTAGCGGCGGCTTCGGTTCGACCGGTCTCTGATTCGTATAAGGAACGGGTTCAAAAGTCGCGGCGCTAAAGTTTATTGCCGCATTTTTTTGTGCGGGGATTCGCGTTCACGGTCTGGACTCTTACCCGCCGTCTCCCGTAGGGGATATTGTCACTCAATTCGCGAACGGGAGCGCGATCCGTAAAGGTGGACCGGTTTTGCGTTCGATCGCGCGCTAGATTATTAGAGAACGCATGATCTTATCGCCAAACCGCTCACATTTTGGCGGATCTTGCGCTGGATGCCGGGCGCAAAGTCGTGCGGTTTGGGGCAAACCATGTCGGGCGTGATCGTTGCGATGCGTCGGACCTTGCTGTCGTGCACATCATTGGCGCGCAACGGCCTGATCGGCCTTGCCGCCAGCCTCGCCTCGTTCGCACCGGCGCACGCCGGTGATTTGCCCCTGCTGCAGGCGATCTCGCCGTTCTTCGATTTTAACCGCCAGGAGATCGCGGTACTGACCACAGCGCTGGCGCTGCTCGGCTTTTCGGTGGTGGCCGCGATTCTGCTGATGCGCACACGCGTCCGAGCGGCACGAAGCGAGGCGCGGCTACACTCCGGCATTCAAGACCTGCAATTCCAGGCCGACCGCTTCCGCGCGCTGCTGTTCGCGGAGCCACAGATCTTGATATCGTGGGCGGCGGGCGACAATCGCCCGCAGATCAGCGGCGACACCTCGCTTCTGATGTCGCAGGATTACCAGCAGCCTTCGCCGCTGCGCATTCTGGCCTTCGGAACCTGGCTGCCGCCGGAGCCGGCGCTACAAATGGACCATGCGGTCGATGCATTGCGCGAGGCCGGCGAAGGTTTTCTGCTCAATCTCACAACGTCGAACGGACACTCGGTCGAGGCCATGGGCCGCGCCATTGGCGGCCAAGCCATTGTACGGATTCGCGAACTCAGCGGCTTGCGAAAAGAACTGGCCGAAACGAACCTCCGGCTCAATGCGCTATCGGAAGAAACCGAGATGCTGCGCGGTTTCGCAGCCGCGGCGCCGTGGCCGATCTGGGCGAAACATGCCAAGGGCGGCCTCAGTTACGCCAACGCAGCTTATGCGCGAGCGACGGAAGCCACCGGTGCTGCGGATGCGATCGATCGCAACCTTGAACTGCTCGACAGCGGCAACCGCGGCGAGATGGACCGCGCATTGAATGACGCGGCAGGCTTCAACGCGCGGCTGCCGATCGTGGTCGGCGGCGAGCGCCGTATTTACGATGTGCATGCGCTCAATGTCCGCGGTGGAAGCGTCGGCATCGCCATCGACGCCAGCGAAGCCACCGCACTCAGCGCAGCGCTGGTGCGGATGGCGGAGGCGCATCGCCGCACGCTCGATCAGCTGTCGTCCGGCGTAGCCGTATTCGACGCCCAGCGGCGGCTCGCGTTCTATAACGATTCCTACCGCCGCCTGTGGGACCTGGACCGCGCATTTCTTGATGGCAACCCCGACGATTCGAGCGTGCTCGACCGGCTCCGCGCCGCGCGCAAACTTCCGGAACAACCGGATTTTCGGGCCTGGAAGGCAAAACTGCATGAAGCCTATCGTGCGGTCGAGCCGGCAAAGGATACCTGGTATCTGCCCGACGGCCGCGCAGTCAGCGTCGTCACAACGCCAAATCCGGAAGGAGGCGTCACCTACCTGTTCGACGACGTCACCGAAAGCCTGGACCTGGCGCGGCGATTTGACGGTCTGATCCGGGTCCAGCGTGAAACGCTCGACAATCTCGCCGAAGCCGTCGCGGTATTCGGCAGCAACGGCCGCGCGCAATTGTTCAATCCGGCATTCGCCAAGATGTGGAAATTGTCGTCCGAGGCGCTTCGGGAGCAGCCGCATATCGAGACCGTAGAAGCCTGGTGCAAGCCACTGTTCGATGACGCGAACACCTGGCGGACAATCCGCGAAGCCGTCACCGCGATTGAGAACCGGGTCGAAGTGCCGCTAAAGCTTGAGCGCAAGGATGGCAGCGTACTGGACTGCATGACCATGCCGCTGCCTGACGGCGCCACCATGCTGACATTCCAGGACATTACCGACACCGAAAACGTCGAGCGTGCGCTGCGCGAGCGCAACGAGGCGCTTGAAACCGCCGACCAGATGAAGGTCGATTTCGTCCACCACGTTTCCTACGAATTACGTTCTCCACTGACCACCATCATCGGCTTTGCGCACTTCCTGAGCGACCCGATCACCGGCCCGCTAATGCCGAAGCAGGCCGAGTATCTCGGTTACATCACTGCCTCGACCAATGCGCTGCTCGCTATCATCAACAACATCCTCGATCTCGCCACCATTGACGCTGGTGCGATGTCGCTCAATCTGGGCTCCATCGACATCCGCAAGACCATCGAAGCCGCCGCCGAAGGCATCCAGGACCGGCTTGCAACCGACCGCATCCAGCTCAAGGTCGACGTCGATCCCAATATCGGGAGCTTCGTTGGCGACGAACGCCGGGTGGTGCAAGTCCTCTATAATTTGCTGGCGAACGCCGTCGGATTTTCGCCTCAGGACGCGACAATCGGCTTGAGCGCGATGCGAACCGAGCACAGCGTCATTTTCACCGTGACCGATTCCGGCCCCGGCATCCCGCCCGATGTCAAAGACAAGGTGTTTGACTGGTTCGAAAGTCATTCTCACGGGTCGCGGCATCGCGGCGCCGGCCTCGGCCTGTCGCTGGTGCGCTCCTTTGTCGAACTGCACGGAGGCAAGGTGCGAGTCGATTCGATCGTCGGCAAGGGCACGACCGTCACGTGCGACTTTCCGATCGATCAAGCCGCGCATCGCAACGCCGCGGAATGAGCGCTCCCACGACATTCTCGCTTGCGTTATCGAACGAGACGGCAACCGCGCATTTGATGGCGGATCTTGCATTGCTGATCGGGCCTGGCGATGTCATCACGCTTTCCGGCGACCTCGGCACCGGGAAGACCGCCGCCGCCCGGGCATTGATCCGATATCTCGCCGGCGACGACGCGCTGGAGGTTCCAAGCCCTACCTTCACGCTCGCGCAAGACTACGATCTGCCGCCATTTCCGCTGGTTCATGCGGATCTTTACCGCGTCAACGAAGCAGCGGAGCTGGAGGAGATCGGCTTGTCGCCGTTGCCCGAAGGCACGGTGGCGCTGATCGAATGGCCGGAGCGCGCATCTGCCGCACTTCCTCAAGACCGGATCGACATTGCGCTGAACTATCGTCCGGCGCTGGGATCGACCGCCCGCGCGGCTGAAATCACCGGCTATGGAAAAGCGACGGCTCAGGTCGCAAGGCTCAAGGCCCTGCGGCAGTTTCTCACTGACGCAGGTTTTGCCGACGCCAACCGCCAGCGTATGGCCGGCGACGCATCGACGCGCTCCTATGCACGGCTGTTCCGCGACGATAGTGCTGTTATCCTGATGAACTCGCCGCGGCGCCCCGACGGGCCTGCGATCTATGATGGCAAGTCGTATAGCGCGGCTGTGCATCTGGCAGAGGACGTCAAGCCGTTCGTCGCCATCGCCAACGGCCTGCGCGAGCGCGGCTTCTCGACTCCCGTTATCCATTATGCCGACCTCGACGCCGGATTTCTGATTACGGAGGATTTCGGCAGCGCGGGCGTTATCGAAGACGATCCGCCCCGACCGATCACGGAGCGTTATCAGGCCGCGGCTGACCTGCTGGCGATGTTGCATCGCGAACCGTTGCCTGAAGTCCTCCCCTTGGCGCCCCAGATCACCTACGCGATGCCCGCTTTCGACACCGATGCGCTATTGGTCGAGCTCGGATTGATGCTCGAATGGTATCTGCCCGACCGCGGGGTCGAGCCCGGCAACGCCATGCGGGCCGAATTCGCCGCGATGTGGCGCGATTTGCTGAGCAAGCCTGCGGCCGCCGCCAAGACCTGGGTGTTGCGGGATTTTCATTCCCCCAACCTGATCTGGCTCGACGAACGGCAAGGCATTGCGAAGGTGGGTATCATCGATTTCCAGGACGCCGTGCTGGGCCCAGCCGCGTATGATCTGGTGTCGTTGCTGCAGGATGCGCGGATCGATGTACCCGAATCGCTCGAGCTTGCGCTGCTGACGCGCTATATCAAGGCACGGCGCGCGTCCGACGATATGTTCGATCCGGCCGGCTTCGCCGAACTTTACGCGATCATGTCGGCGCAGCGCAACACGCGGCTACTCGGCACCTTCGCCCGGCTTAACCGGCGCGACGGCAAACCGCATTATTTGCGCCACCAACCGCGAATCTGGACCTATCTCAGCCGTTCGCTGGCTCACCCCGTGCTCTCACACGCGCGCGAGTGGTATTCCGCTAACGTCCCCCCGCCGAATTCGTAATTTACCGGTTGTTAGCCAACCTCCCTCTAATCTGCGGTAGACCTTGTCTGGAGCACAGGGCCGTTGCCTGAGGGCTGGAGTACATCAATGGTGACAGAACGGCGCAGGGGCGAGCGCGTCACATTCGAGCGCGGCTTCAACGCGCAGATGATGGGCATCGACGGCACCTGGCGGCGCGAATGCACAATGGAAGATATTTCGGAGAACGGCGCGAAACTCACAATCGAAGGCTCTGTCGAGGGGCTGCATCTCAAGGAATTCTTCCTGCTGCTGTCGTCGACCGGACTTCGCCTACCGCCGCTGTGAACTGGCCTGGGTCAACGGCGATCAAATCGGCGTCAATTTCCTCAAACCGAACGACAAGAAGAAGCAGGCCAAGCGCAGTGCCACGCAGCCCGCGGAAGTCTGAACGCGCCGCAGCCATCGCGGTCGCACAACCGTCATGCCATGCGGTTATGGCATCAACCATCGATGCACGGCGCGAATCGCCGTGATATGATCCGCGCTACTGAGAAAATCGGCTTGAGAAATTCCTGAAATGTCCGTCAAACCCACCAAAACCATGGTCCTCGCCGCCGGTCTTGGCTTGCGCATGCGGCCTTTGACCGACCGGATGCCAAAGCCACTGGTGCGCGTGGCGGGCCGCACCCTGCTCGACCACGTGCTCGACAAGCTCGGCCAAGCCGGTGTCAGCGAAGCTGTCGTCAATGTTCACTATTTGCCTGACCAGATCATCGACCATGTCGCATCGCGCGCCCAGCCTCGCGTGATCATCTCGGATGAACGTGGCCAGGTGCTCGGCACGGGTGGCGGCGTTGTCAAGGCGCTGCCTTTGCTTGGCCAAGCCCCGTTTTTCCTCGTCAATGCAGACACGTTGTGGATCGATGGCGTGCGGCCCAACCTGGCGCGGCTGGCCGAAGCCTTCGACCCCGCGCGGATGGATATCCTGCTGTTGATGGCGCCGACGACGAGCAGCATCGGCTATGGCGGTCGCGGCGATTACGCCATGCTGGCGGATGGCGCGCTCCGCAAGCGACGGGAGCATCAGGTCGTCCCATTCGTTTATGCCGGCGCGGCGATCATGTCGCCGTCCTTGTTCGCCGATGCACCATCGGGCGAATTTTCGCTGACCAAAATGTTCGATCGCGCCAACGAGCAGGAACGGTTGTTCGGACTGCGGCTGGACGGCGTGTGGATGCATGTGGGAACCCCCGACGCGGTTCACGCGGCGGAAGAGGCCTTTCTCGCCAGCGTCGCCTGATCGCCCCGTTGATCCGGGATACGCCATAAGGCGCAGCCCCGGAAATGACAAGCGGGTCTGACTACTCCCTCCCTGTTGCCGCCCATGCCATGATACATCCTGATCGCGAATCAGGAAGCCCATGCTCGTTTTCAGCGTTCCAGTATCAGCACCGTTCTTGCGCACCGTCATTGCTGCCTTGGTCGATGGCAGACTGGTCGATGGCTTTAACGCCCGCGCGCATCCGACCGAACTGGCTCAGGTGACGCTCTATTTGCCAACCCGCCGCGCCGGACGCATGGCGCGAGACGTTTTTCTCGATGAACTGAAAACCGACGCGTTGGTGCTGCCGCGCATCATAGCGCTCGGCGACATCGATGAAGACGAGTTGGCGTTTGCAGAAGAACCCGAGCAATACGGCGGGACCGCTCCGTTAGACATTCCGCCCAAGCTTGGCGAACTCGAGCGCCGGCTCACGCTGGCAAAGCTGGTCGCGGCCTGGGCAAAAAGCCCCGTATCGGCGCCGCTGGTCGTCGGCGGCCCGGCCTCAACGCTTGCGTTGGCCGGCGATCTGGCGCGCCTGATGGACGACATGGTCACCCGTGGCGTCGGGTGGAATGCGCTTGACGGGTTGGTACCTGACCAACTGGACAAGTATTGGCAGCACTCGCTCGAATTCCTCGGGATTGCGCGACAGGCGTGGCCTGCGCATCTTGAGGAAATTCAAAAGATCGAGCCGGCGGCGCGGCGCGACTTGCTGATCGCAGCGGAGACCGCGCGCCTGACCGCGCATGACGGACCGGTGATCGCGGCGGGCTCCACCGGATCGATGCCGGCGACCGCGAAGTTCCTCCACGCCGTCGCCGCCCTGCCGCAGGGCGCGGTAGTGTTGCCGGGGCTCGATACCGATCTCGACGACGATGCGTGGCAAACCATCGGCGGCGTCCGTGACGCGCAAGGGAAATTCACCACGCCTCCCGCGTCGAACCATCCGCAGTTCGCGATGCATGCGCTGCTGGATCGATTTGGGATCACGCGCGGCGACGTCGAAATCCTGGGTGCACCGGCGCCGCATGGGCGCGACGTACTGGTTTCAGAGGCGATGCGGCCTTCCAATTCAACCGCGCAATGGCATCGTCGGCTCGCTCAGCCCGAAATCGTCGGGAAGATTTCAGGCGGCATGACAAATCTTGCCGTGATCGAAGCCGATAATCCCGAAATGGAGGCGCTCGCGATCGCCGTCGCGATGCGCGAGGCACGGCATCTCAACAAATCGGCGGCGCTGGTGACGCCGGATCGCGCGCTGGCGCGGCGCGTGATCGCAGCCCTTGGCCGCTGGAAGCTTGAATTCGACGATTCCGGCGGCGACGCGCTGATGGACACACCGGCGGGAATTTTCGCGCGGCTTGCTGCGGAGACGGCGGCGAAACAGCTCGAGCCGCCGACGCTGCTGGCGTTGCTAAAGCATCCGCTCTGCCGGCTGGGGAACGCGCAAGGTGTATTCAAGGGCGCCGTTGAAACGCTCGAGCTGGCCCTGTTGCGCGGCACGCGACCGCAGCCGGGAAGCGGCGGCCTTTCCCGCGATTTCGACGGCTTCCGCCAAGAACTCATAAAACTCCGCAACCGCGAGCCATCTTCACTCCATGCTTCCGAACAGAGAGCGTGGCTTCGCGAACAGGAACTCGATCAGGCCCGTCTGCTGATCGAGGCCTTGAAGGCGGCGCTTTCGCCGCTTGAAAGCCTCAGCTCGTCAGCGCCTCATGATTTTGCCGAACTTGCAAAACGCCATCGCGACGCCTTGATGGAGCTGTCGCGCGACCGGCATGGGGTCGCGCTTGTGTTCGAAGGCCCGCAGGGATCAGCGCTGGCTTCCGCGTTCGACGATCTGCTCGGCGGACAAGCGCAAAGCGGCCTGATGGTCCAGCTCAGCGATTATCCGGAGGTCTTCCGGACCGCGTTCGGCGAACGTATCTTGCGGCGGCCGGAATCAGCGACTGCGCAGCTCCACATCTATGGCCAATTGGAAGCGCGGCTGACGCAATCCGACCGCGTTATTCTTGGCGGGCTGGTCGAAGGCATATGGCCGCCGGCGCCGCGGATCGATCCATGGCTGAACCGGCCGATGCGGCATGAGCTCGGTCTCGATCTGCCGGAGCGGCGCATCGGCCTCTCCGCGCACGACTTCGCGCAATTGCTCGGCACAGAGGACGTCATCCTCAGTCATGCCGCGAAGGTCGGCGGCGCGCCAGCGGTAGCTTCACGCTTCCTGCACCGCCTGGAGGCGGTCGCGGGTGACGAGCGCTGGAAAGCCGCGAAGGCGGCCGGCGAAAAATATCTGCTTTTCGCCGGTGAGCTGGATCGGCCTGCCAAGGTCGAACCGATCCCGCAGCCCGCGCCGACGCCGCCGCGATCGGTCAGGCCCATGAAGCTATCGGTGACCGCGATCGAGGATTGGCTGCGCGACCCCTATACGATCTACGCGAAATACATTCTAAGGCTGGCTCCGCTCGACCCCGTCGATATGCCGCTGTCAGCCGCCGACCGAGGTTCGGCGATTCATGATGCTCTCGGTGAATTTACGCAAATCTTCTCCACGACGCTGCCCGACGATCCCGCGCTGACTCTACGCGGCATCGGTGAAAAATATTTCGCGCCGCTGATGGAACGACCGGAAGCGAGGGCGCTGTGGTGGCCGCGCTTCCAGCGCATCGCTGCATGGTTCGCTGATTGGGAAATCGCGCGACGCGGCAATGTCAGCACTATCGCGGCGGAAATCAGAGGCGAAATCCCGATTCCCCTCGATAATGAGCGCACCTTCGTTCTATCGGCGCGCGCCGACCGGATCGAACGCCGCCACGACGGGACGTTTGCTATTCTCGACTACAAGACCGGACAACCGCCGACCGGCAAACAGGTGCGTATGGGATTGTCGCCGCAGCTCACGCTGGAGGCGGCAATCCTCAGGGAAGGCGGCTTTGAAGGCATTCCGGCGGGTGCCTCGGTCAGCGAACTCGCCTATGTCAGGCTCAGCGGCAACAATCCGCCCGGCGAACAAAAATCGCTGGAGCTGAAGATCAACAAGAGCGATGCGGCGCAATCGCCTGACGATGCCGCCGACGAGGCACGCCGCAAGCTCGAAGCGCTGATCCGCGCCTTCGAGATCGAAACCCGGGCCTATACTTCTCTCAATCTGTCGATGTGGTCGAACCGCTACGGCACCTATGACGATCTCGCGCGCATCAAGGAATGGTCCGCGGCGGGCGGCCTGGGGATCGAAGAATGGTGACAGCGCCGCGCCCGATTCCCCCCGCCGTCCGCGACACGCAGGCACGCGCATCGGATCCCGCAGCTTCCGCGTTCGTCTCGGCGAACGCCGGTTCGGGCAAGACCCATGTGCTGGTGCAGCGGGTGATCCGGCTGTTGCTCAACGGCGTGCCGCCGGAGAAAATTCTTTGCATCACCTTCACCAAGGCCGCCGCCGCCAATATGGCGGAGCGGGTATTCTCCACCCTCGGCCATTGGGTCACGCTCGATGACGCCGCGCTCGATGACGCGATCGTTGAGGCGGGAATCGCGCGTCCCGACGCCAGCTTAAGGATGCGCGCCCGCGAATTGTTCGCCTGCGCACTGGAAACGCCGGGTGGCCTGAAAGTGCAGACGATTCATGCGCTCTGTACCCGGTTGCTGCAGCAATTTCCGTTCGAGGCCAATGTCCCCGCGCGCTTCGCTGTAATCGACGAGCGCGACCAGAACGCGATGATGGAGCGCGCAAATCTCAAGGTGCTGCTTGAGGCGTCCCGCGATCCCCGTAGCGCCGCGGGCCGCGCGCTCGATCTCGCCATGGCGAGCGCCGCAGATGTCACCTTAAAGGACGTGGTGCGCGAGGCTTGTCTCAGCCGCGACCACTTCATGGCGTGGATCGACGCCGCTGGCAGCGCCGACGCCGCGGCGACGCAGATGTCCGCGGCACTCGGCCTCGCCCCCGGCGATGCCATCGAAGACGTCGAACGCGAGATCGTCGACGGACCGAACCTGCCGAGATCGCGATGGAAGAAAGTCGCTGCAGTCCTCGATACCGGCAGCAAATCCGATCAGGACCAGGCCGCGCGGCTTCGCAAAGCGCTTGTGTTTACCGGAGCCGCGCAGGTTGACGAATATCTTGGCGTGTTCCTCACAGATGAAGGCACGCCGCGGAAGTCCGTGGTGACAAGGAAGTTCGGCGAGAACAATTCGGCAATCGCAGCATTGTTCGATGCGGAAAGCCCCCGAATCTGCTCCCTGATCGAGCGGCGGCGCGCGGTAACGACGCGGGACCGGACGCAAGCGCTGCTGCAAATCGCGACATCGGCGGCTACGAACTATCGGCGGGAAAAGCAGGAGCGCGGCCTGCTCGACTATGACGATCTGATCGACAAAACGCTTGCCATGCTCGACCGCATCTCCTCCGGCTGGGTGCATTACAAACTCGACCGCGGCGTCGATCACGTGCTGATCGACGAAGCGCAGGACACCAGCCCCCGGCAATGGGATATCGTTGCGCATATCATTTCCGAATTCACTTCCGGCGAAGGCGCGCGCGATGGCGTCACGCGTACGATCTTCGCTGTCGGCGACGAGAAGCAGTCAATCTTTTCGTTTCAGGGCGCCGCGCCGCGCGAATTCGACGCCCGCCGCAGAGGTCTCCAGAAGAAGTTCAGGGATGCCGGGCTGAAATTCGATCCGGTTTCGTTTACCTATTCATTCCGGTCCGGGCCCACGATCCTGCAATCCGTCGACCATGTATTTCGGGATGAGACGATCTACCGCAGCATCCATTCCGTCGAAAGCGGATACCCGATTCACCATTCTCTCGCCGACGCCGGGCCAAGTCTGATCGATCTATGGGAATTGCAACTGCCGGACGGAAAGCAGGACATCGAAGGCTGGCGTGCGCCGTTCGACGGGTTGTCGCAGACGAGTCCCGAGGTCCGGCTCGCCAAGCGAATTCAGGCCGAGATCAGGGCCTTGATCGTAAGCGGCACGATGACCGGCAGTACCGGCAAGCGTCGACCCCTACGCTACGGCGACATGCTGGTGCTGGTGCGGCGGCGCGGCAACGCCTTCGACGCAGTCATCCAGGCGCTGAAGCACGCCAACATTCCCGTTGCCGGTGCCGACCGGCTGAAATTGACTGAGCACATCGCGATCATCGATCTGATGAATCTTGCCGATGCGCTGTTGTTGCCGCAGGACGACCTGGCACTGGCGGTGGCGCTCAAAAGCCCGTTGTTCGGCCTCACCGACGACGATTTGTACAAGTTGGCGTGGCAGCGCAAGGGATCGCTGCGCGCTGCCTTGCGCTTGCACGCTGCGGCCGACCGCAAATTTGACGACGCGTTCAGGCGTCTTGAAATTTGCGAGCGCCGTTATGAAACCGAGACGCCATTTGCGTTCTACGCCTGGCTGCTCGGCGGCGACGGCGGCCGGGCGCGGATCCTGAAGCGGCTCGGACAAGAAGCTAACGATGCGCTCGACGAATTTCTCGAGCTTGCCCTGGGCTACGAGCGCAAGGCGGCTGCCTCGCTGCAAGGCTTCATGGCGTGGCTGCGCACGGCCGACCTTGAGGTGAAGCGCGACATGGAAATCTCCCGCGATGAAGTCCGCGTCATGACGGTGCACGGCGCCAAGGGGCTGGAAGCGTCAGTGGTTTTTCTGGTGGACACCACCTCCTCGCCTTCAGATACCCAGCGGCTGAAACTCATTCACCTTTCGCGGGCCAACGTCGCGCCTCATGCGCCCGCAGTCGTTGTGTGGGCCGGCAAGAAGGCAGACGATCCGGCCGCGGTCGCAGCGGCCCGCACGGCGATGCTTGGCGAGACCGAGGATGAATATCGCCGCCTGCTTTATGTCGCGATGACGCGCGCAGCCGACCGCCTGATCGTCGGCGGATGCATGCCAGGCAACATGAATACGGTGCGCAAGCACTCCTGGTACGACCTGATCGTGAAAGGCCTCGGCAATTCCGGATTGCATGAGCAGATCATCGAGACAGCTGACGGCCCGGTGAAACGCTATTCTCGGCCTGAGGATGTCGCCCGTGCCACGGGCGCGGCGGTCGCCCTGAATACGGCCGCTCCGGCTGAGCTGCCGCCGTGGTTACGCGTGTCCATTCCTGCGGAGACCTCCGCGGTCAACCTGCTGCGCCCTTCCGACCGTACCGAGGATGACGGTCATCGCACCCGAACCGGCGAGTCCGCGCAGACACGCGCACGCGGCTTGCGGCGCGGAACGCTGGTACACCGGCTGCTGCAATCATTGCCCGATGTCGCAACCGAGCGACGCCGCGACGCGGCGCTGCGATACCTCGTCCGCAATGCCGGCGATTGGACCGACGGCGACCGCGAAGCGCTGGCGGAAAAGGTGCTGGCCCTGATCGGCGATGCCCGCTTCGCATCGGTTTTCCTGGCCGGCAGCCGCGCCGAGGTCTCGATCGTTGGACGACTGGATCGGCCGGGACAGACGCCCGCGCTGGTTTCGGGGCAAATCGACCGGTTGGTGGCCACGCCGGACGAGGTCCTGATCGTCGATTACAAGACCAATCACGCCCCGCCGACGCTCCCGGCCGAGGTTCCTCCGGCCTATATCCGTCAGCTGGCGCTCTACCGCGCGGTATTGAAGAAGCTCTATCCCCGGCTACCGGTCCGCGCCGCGTTGCTTTGGACCGAAACACCTGAATTGATGGAGATTTCTGCTCCGGCGCTGGACGCGCAGCTCGCATCCATCATCTCGGCGTGACCGTGCTTGACCCGGCAACGCCGCGTTCATACGTTGCTTCCATGATCCAGGTGGCAATTCTTTGGGCCACATCCTTCCCGAACCGAACGAGGTATTCCCATGGCCGTTGGCAAGGTTTCTGACGCCAATTTCGAAGCCGAAGTGCTCAAGGCGACCGGCCCGGTTGTGGTCGATTTCTGGGCCGAATGGTGCGGCCCCTGTCGCATGATCGCGCCCGCGCTCGACGAGATTTCCGGCGCGATGGGCGACAAGGTCAAGATCGTCAAGCTGAACGTCGACGAGAGCCCGAAGACGGCCTCGAAATACGGCGTCATGTCGATTCCGACACTGATGATCTTCAAGGGCGGCGAGATGGCCTCGCGCCAGGTCGGAGCCGCGCCGAAGCAGAAGCTGCAGCAGTGGATCACGGCTGCGGTCTGATCCATGTCTCATAATTTAGTTCTGACGGCCGGCGAATTGCCGGCCGTTTGCGTTTTCAGTCCTTGCCGACCCACCCCGTCGCCAGCGCCGATGCGAGTTCGGGCTGGCCGTTGCCGCGCGCCAGTGCGGCCATCGCGTCGTGATCGTACGGCACATGCCGGAATGTCGCGCGCCAGACACCACCTACGAATTCGAGGATGGCATAACGTGCGTCCGGCGTCGCCATCAATGCGTCCATGGTTCGCCGCGCATCGAGCGGCCCGCTCGCCATGTCGCCGAGGTTGACGATCTCGTCGATGCCTTGCGCGCGGATGTCGGCAACAACAGCTTCGAGCGCGAGATAGTTTCAGTGGACATCGGCAATGGCGGCAAAGCGCATCGTCAATACAGGTATCGGGCTTATCCCGGCGGCGTGCCGTTAGCGGCGAGCACGTGGCCCGCGAGATACAGCGACCCCGTAATCAGTATGCGAGGCGGCGCCTCGTAGGCAAGGCGCGCAAGCGAGCGCAGCGCCGCCCCGACACCGGCACAGGTTTCCACGCGCATGCCGAGTGCGCGCGCCGCGTCCGCCAGCCGATCCGGCGGCATCGCGTTGCCGCGATCCGGTATCTGCACCGCAATGATGTGACGCGTCAGCCCTGCGAAGTTGGCTAGAAATGCGCCGGCGTCCTTGTTCCCCATCATCCCGACGATGACCACGAGGGGGCGCGATACTCGCTCTTCGAGATCTCCCAACGCCGCCGCGACGACGCGTCCGCCCTCGGCATTGTGTCCGCCATCGAGCCATATCTCGCAACCCGGCGGCGCCTGGTCCACCAGCGCGCCCGACGCCAAACGCTGCATCCGTGCCGGCCATTCGGCGTTGACGATACCCGCCTCGAACGCCGCGGCATCGATCCTGAATACTTCGAGCGCGCGCAGCGTCGCAATCGCGAGGCCGGCGTTGTCGAACTGATGCCGGCCGAACAGCCGCGGCGCCGCCAGATCCATGAGGCCGCGGTCGTCCTGGTAGACCAGCCGCCCGCGCTCGACATTGACGTGCCAGTCCTGCCCGGCCGCATGTAGCGACGCGTGCATGCGTTTGGCCTGCTGCTCGATCACGGCCATCGCCTCGGGCGGCTGCTCCGCGCAAATTGCCGGCACGTTACGCTTGATGATGGCGGCTTTTTCGCCGGCAATCGTCCTCAGTGTGTCGCCAAGAAACTCGGTGTGATCCATGCTCACCGGCGCGATCACGCTCGCCAGCGGTGTGTCGATCACATTGGTGGCGTCGAGCCGTCCGCCGAGACCGACTTCCAGCAGCACCACATCGGCCGGATGTTGCGCGAACAGCCAAAATGCCGCCGCGGTCTCGATCTCGAAAATGGTGATCGGCGCGCCGGCATTGGCCCGCTCGCAATGTTCGAGCGCTCCGCGCAGTTCGTCATCGCCGACCAGAACGCCACCGCCTCTCCTGCCGAAGCGAAAGCACTCGTTGATCCGCACCAGATAAGGCGACGTATAGGCGTGGACGCGCAGGCCCGCGGCTTCGAGAACGGCGCGCAAATAGGCGATCGTCGAACCCTTGCCGTTGGTGCCGGCGACATGAATCACCGGCGGCAGCTTGCGTTCGGGATGTTCGAGCCGCTGCAGCAGCCGATGCATCCGGTCCAGATTGAGATCGATGCGTCGGAGGTGCAGGGCGGACAGCCGCGCCATCAATTCACCGAGCGGCGTCGACGGTTTGGCCGCAGGGGCGTTCACGCGTGCGGTGCGGCCGGCGCCACATCCGCACCTGATACGATCTGGGCCGGAATGGCGACTTGCGGCGCCGGCTTCGACGCGGGTTCGACCGCAGCCGATTTCGTCAGCAATCGACACAGCCGCGCCAGCGTCGGCCGCAGGTCGTGGCGGTGCACCACCATGTCGACCATGCCATGGTCTTTCAGGTATTCCGCGCGCTGAAATCCTTCCGGCAGTTTCTCGCGGATGGTCTGTTCGATCACGCGCGCGCCGGCAAAGCCGATCAGCGCGCCCGGCTCGGCAATCTGCACATCGCCCAGCATGGCATAGGAGGCGGTGACGCCGCCGGTGGTCGGATTGGTCAGCACCACGATATAGGGTTGCTTGGTCTCGCGCAGCATCTGCACGCCCACCGTGGTGCGCGGCATTTGCATCAGTGACAGAATGCCTTCCTGCATGCGGGCGCCACCGGAGGCGGCGAATACGATGAAAGGAGATTTCTTCTCGACCGCAAGTTCAAGCCCGCGCACGATCGCCTCGCCGGCGGCCATGCCGAGCGAACCGCCCATGAAATCGAAATCCTGCACCGCGACCACCGCCGCGGCTCCCTCAAGCTTGCCGTAACCTATCTTGATGGCGTCGTTCAGCCCGGTCCTGGCGCGGGCATCCTTGATACGATCGGCATAGCGGCGTTCGTCGCGGAACTTCAGGGGGTCGGCGCTTACCTCGGGCAGCGCCACGTCGAACCAGGTCTCGTTGTCGAAGATCGACTTCAGCCGCGCAACCGCGCCCATGCGCATATGATAGTTCGAGCCGGGAATGACGAACTGGTTGCTTTCGACGTCCTTGTAGAAAACCAGTTGCCCGGTATCCGGGCATTTGATCCACAAATTCTCAGGCGTTTCGCGCCGCAGGATGTTGCGGATTTTCGGCCGGACGACATTGGTGAGCCAATTCATTTTTTGCTCCGAATCGCGATCGAGCAGTCAGTGCCTGAATATATGGCGGCTTGGTGGGGGCCCGGCAAGCCGCCGATCGCGCTCTATCTCCACCGCAATTGTGGCTTATTCCGCAGCCTGTTTTGCTCCCCGCACGCCTTGCGCCAGGGAAGCCGCAACATCGGCAACCGCCCCGACGGTTTTGGCCGTGGCGGCGCCCTCCGCATCCAGGCTATCGCGCAAGGCATCGACCAGCGCGGTGCCGACCACCGCGCCGTCGGCATTCTCCGCGATGCCGCGGGCGGCCTCCGGCGTCCGGATCCCGAAGCCGACGCAAACAGGCAATTTGGTATGCCGCTTGATGCGGGCAACGGCGTCACCGACGACAGCGGTATCGGCGCTGGCGCTGCCGGTGATGCCGGTGATGGAGACGTAATAGACAAAGCCCGACGTGTTCGCGAGCACGGCAGGCAGGCGCTTGTCGTCGGTGGTCGGCGTCGCGAGCCGGATGAAGTTCAGTCCGGCCTTCATCGCCGGCAGGCACAATTCGGTGTCCTCCTCGGGCGGCAGGTCGACGATGATCAACCCGTCGACGCCTGCGGACTTCGCATCAATGAGAAATCTATCGACGCCGTAGATGTAGATCGGATTGTAGTAGCCCATCAGCACCAGCGGCGTCGTGGCATCGCCCTTGCGAAACGCGCGCACCAGATCGAGCGTCTTCCTCAGCGTCATTCCCGCTTTGAGCGCGCGCAAACCCGCCGCCTGTATCGCCGGACCGTCCGCCATCGGATCGGTGAAGGGCATGCCGATCTCGATGATATCGGCGCCGGCCTTCGGCAGCGCCTTGATGATGTCGAGCGAGGTGGCGGGATCGGGATCCCCCGCCATCAGGAATGTGATGAAGGCTGCGCGGCCGTGCTTTTTCAGCTCAGCGAAACGTGTGTCGATGCGGGTGGTCACTTCTTCTTCCCCCGCAAGATATCCGCCACCTGCGGGATATCCTTGTCGCCGCGGCCGGAAAGATTGATCACCATCAGATGATCCCTCGGTCGCTTCGGCGCGAGATCCATCACCTTGGCGATGGCATGCGCGGGCTCCAGCGCCGGAATGATGCCTTCTAGCCGCGACAGTAATTGAAACGCCGCGAGCGCTTCCTCGTCGGTCGCGGATAGATACGTCACCCGGCCGGTTTCGTGCAGCCAGGAATGCTCCGGGCCGATGCCGGGATAGTCCAGCCCCGCCGAGATCGAATGCGCGTCCTGGATCTGGCCGTCATCGTCCATCAGCAGATAGGTGCGGTTACCGTGCAGCACGCCGGGCCGGCCGCCCGCGATCGAGGCAGCATGCAATTGCGTAAGCCCGTGACCGGCCGCCTCAACCCCGAAAATCTCGACGCCGGGATCATCGAGGAAGGGATGAAAAAGTCCCATCGCGTTGGACCCGCCGCCGATACAGGCCACAAGCGAATCCGGCAGGCGGCCTTCGGTCTCCTGCATCTGCGCGCGGGTCTCGACGCCGATGATCGACTGGAAGTCGCGTACCATCATCGGATAGGGATGCGGACCCGCGACAGTGCCTATGCAGTAAAACGTATTGTGGACGTTGGTGACCCAGTCGCGCAGCGCGTCGTTCATCGCGTCCTTCAGCGTGCGCGAACCTGATTGCACCGGAATTACCCTGGCGCCCAGCATTTCCATGCGGATGACGTTGGGCTGCTGCCGCTCGACGTCGACGGCGCCCATATAGACCACACAGTCGAGGCCGAACCGCGCGCACAGGGTCGCGGTGGCGACACCATGCTGGCCGGCGCCGGTTTCGGCGATGATGCGCTTCTTGCCCATGCGCCGCGCCACCATGATCTGGCCGAGCACGTTGTTGACCTTGTGCGAACCGGTGTGGTTCAGCTCCTCGCGCTTGAAATAGATTTTCGCGCCGCCGAGATGTTCGGTCAGGCGTTCGGCCAGATACAGCGGCGATGGCCGGCCGACATAATCCCTGAGATAGCCGTTCATTTCCGCCTGGAATGCCGGATCGGCCTTGGCGTCGGCGTAGGCCTTCTCCAGATCGAGAATCAGCGGCATCAGCGTTTCCGCAACAAAGCGTCCGCCGAAAATGCCGAAATGCCCGCGCTCGTCGGGACCGCTGCGAAAGGAATTGGGTAATGCTGAGTTCATCGAACCATCAACTCTTCGGTGGCGCGGGCCGCGCGGATGAAGGCACGGATCATCTCGGGATCCTTGACGCCCGGCGCGCGCTCCACGCCGGAGGAAACGTCCACGCCGCCGGCGCGCGTGACGCGAACGGCCTCCGAGATATTTTCGGCATTGAGGCCACCTGAGACCATGAACGGCACCTTGAGGTCGAGATTCTCGAGCACATGCCAGTCGAAAACCGCGCCAAGGCCGCCGGGGCGCGTTGCTTCCTTGGGGGCGCGGGCATCGAACAGGATGCGATCGGCGACGGCGGCGTAGCCAGGCAGTGACGCGAGATCGGCTGGGCTCTCCACCGCGATCGCCTTCATCACCTGCAATCCGAATTTCTGCCTGATCTCACGCAGCCGCGCGACGGTTTCCCTGCCATGCAATTGCAGAATATCCGGCTGCAGCGCTTCAATGATGTTGGCGAGCGTGGCGTCGTCGGCATCGACCGTGAGCGCAACTTTCGACGCGCGGCGCTTTGCCTGCCTGCCGAGGTCGCGCGCCATTTCAAGGCTCAAATGCCGCGGGGATGCCGGAAAGAACACGAATCCCACCATGTCCGAGCCAGCGTCCAGCGCGACGTCGAGCGTCTCGCGTGTGGACAGGCCGCAAATTTTGACGATCAGGGACATGGTTCAAGGCACGGGTTAGGACGACGGCAATACGGAAAGCTCTGCGATGGGCCGCGTTCTACAACGTCGCGCCCTGCTTGTCTCGCCCGCCGGACCCATATCCGACGCCCTGCTGCGGGGCAGGAAGGCGCTGCGGATCGTACCGTAAGGGCGCAGGGGCGCCGGCGCGCAGATCGGCCAGTTGCGCCCGCGCCTGCCGGGCATCGGCCTCGTGCAGCCGCGCCGCGCGGCGCCAGTGGCGTTGCCGGAACCAGGTCGCGGAGCCGCCAACCGCCACGCCTGCTATCGCCACCGCGATGATCACGACGAACAGCGGGAGCTTCACGCCGACCGATGGATCGGTTGAATTGAAGGGATCGAACGACACCGTCACGATATGCCGATTGGCAACGGCGAAGACGACGAAGATCAGACCCAGCGGAATCAGCACCAGAGCCGTGAGAAACTTGCGCATGACCCTCTCGCTTGCTCGAGCTCGGCGAGCGCGTATTCCGTTGGAGAACCGACTTAGCGGCCAGAATACGCGCGATCCGAACGCCTAAGCGCCGGCGTCCGGTGCATCGCGGTTCAGACGCTCGCGCATTTCCTTGCCCGTCTTGAAAAATGGGACGCTCTTCTGATCGACAGGTACATGCGCGCCGGTACGCGGATTGCGGCCGGCGCGGGCCGGACGGTGTTTCACCGAGAACGCTCCGAAACCGCGCAGTTCGACCCGGTCGCCCCGCGCAAGCGCGGCGACGATTTCATCGAGAATCGCGTTCACAATGTTCTCGACATCCCGCTGGTAAAGATGCGGGTTGTGCTCGGCGATACGCTGAACAAGTTCTGATTTGATCATCGAGACTGGGACCCGGGAACGTGCGGATATGCATTTCCGTGAAAATGCCTTGAACTGTCAAGACGCTAAATCAAATTGGGCGACGCGAAAAAGCGTGACAAACGGCCGGATAGGGGATTGTGACACTGCCCGCAATGCGGGAGGAAAGGACGGAAACCTGACTTGGGCGGTTCAATTGGGTCCCGCCGGATGCCACAACGCCAGCATACCATCGAGACTGAGACGATCGACGGCCTGCGCAACTCCGGCATGCTCTATCTGCCGTGCAATCGCGCTCAAGCCGAGCGTATCCAGCGTAATCGAGGCCGCCGTTCGCAGAAAAGTCAGGTCGGTCAAGCGGGGCGAGAGCCTGAAATCGCGCACCGGCAGATCGCTCTTGACGCCCTTCTCCGCGACCAGCCACGCGACAGCGGTTTTCTCGTCGCCGAGTTGATCGATCAACTTCAGATCGACCGCCTGGCGGCCCGTGAAGACCCGGCCATCGGCGACTTTTTCGAGCAACGCGTCGTCCATGCCGCGCCGCTCTTTTACGAGCCCGCGAAACCACGCATAGGAATCCTTCACCAGCGCGTCGAGCGCGGCGCGCGCTTCCGGACTGGTCGGTTCAAAGCCGTTGGGCGCAGCTTTCAGTGGCGACGACTTCACTTCCTCTACCTTGACGCCCACAGTTTTCAGCAACTCCGTAAAATTCGGGTACTGGAACAGCACACCGATCGAGCCGACCAGCGAACTTTGTTGGGCAACGATGTGATCGGCCGCGATCGCCGTAATGTACCCGCCCGATGCCGCCAGTCCCTCTACCACCACGACCAGCGGCTTTTTCGCTTTCAGGCGCACCAGCGCGTCGTAGAGCTGCTCGGAGCCGGCGGTGGTGCCGCCGGGCGAGTTGATGTGGACGACCACCGCCGCGGCTCGCGATTTTTCCAGCTGTTCCAGCGCCTCGACGCGATCATTGTCGCTACGGATCAGACCATCGATTTGCACGCGCGCAATCGAACCGGACCTCGTGAACGTGCTGCGTCCGCCCGGCGTCGCAACCATGCCCACCGTGACAACCGCAGCCACCGCGACAAGCGCGGCGACCACGCGCCAGAAAGTCAGCTTGCGGCGTATCCTGCGGCGATCGACGATCACATCTGAATCAAGCGACATCGAAAATTCTCCCGGGGACAGTCTTTAGGGGGATCGCACGGTCTTCTGTGCACAGCACTAATATACGGTGCCCCAATTACATCAATTGCGATGCAATATGAAGAAAACAAGACCCTTTTCCTTTTCCCCTTGTGGGAAGAGTACGTCACTCCCCCACAAAAAAGGACCCCGGTCGAAACCGAGGCCCGATTGATGAAGACAAGAAGGCGGAAGCCTTACTTGTCCGTACGCTGCTTGAGCGCGGTACCGAGAATGTCGCCCAGCGTCGCCCCCGAATCGGAGGAGCCGTACTGCGCAATGGCTTCCTTCTCTTCGGCGACTTCCAGCGCCTTGATCGAGACCTGCACCTTGCGGGCCTTTTTGTCGAACTGGATCACCCGCGCATCGACCTTTTCGCCGACGGCGAAACGCTCGGCGCGCTGATCGGAGCGCTCGCGCGCCAGTTCGGACCGCTTGATGAAGGTGGTGAAGTCGGTGCCGGCGATTTTGACCTCGATGCCGAATTCCTTCACCTCAAGCACTTCGCAGGTCACGACCGCGCCCTTCTTGACGTCGCCCGGCTCGGCAAAGGGATCGCCTTCGAGCTGCTTGACGCCGAGCGAGATGCGTTCCTTTTCGACATCGACATCGAGCACCACGGCCTTGACCATGTCGCCCTTCTTGAAGTTGTCGATCACCTGCTCGCCCGGAAGCTTCCAGTCGAGATCGGACAGATGGACCATGCCGTCGACGTCGCCCTCGAGCCCGAGGAACAGACCGAACTCGGTCTTGTTCTTGACTTCGCCTTCGACCGTCGATCCGACCGGGAATTTTTCGACGAACACTTCCCAGGGATTGCGCATGGTCTGCTTGAGGCCGAGCGAAATCCGGCGCTTGACCGAATCGACTTCGAGAACCTGCACTTCGACTTCCTGCGAGGTCGAAACGATCTTGCCGGGGTGCATGTTCTTCTTGGTCCACGACATTTCCGAGACGTGGATCAGGCCTTCGATGCCCGGCTCCAGTTCGACGAACGCGCCGTAGTCGGTGATGTTGGTGACGCGGCCGGTAAAGCGTGCGTTGAGCGGATACTTCGCCTCGATGCCCTGCCAGGGATCGTCCAGCAATTGCTTCATGCCGAGCGAGATGCGGTGGGTCTCGTGGTTGATCTTGATGATCTTGACCTTCACGG
Source organism: uncultured Alphaproteobacteria bacterium (assembly GCA_963732455.1). Lineage (GTDB taxonomy): Bacteria > Pseudomonadota > Alphaproteobacteria > Rhizobiales > Xanthobacteraceae > Bradyrhizobium. Next base: position 528,539 of record CAVSZM010000008.1, read on the forward strand.
TCTGACCGATGGTCAGCACTTCGGTCGGGTGATTGACCCGCCGCCAGGCGATATCGGTAACGTGCAGCAGGCCATCGATACCACCGAGGTCGACGAAAGCACCGTAATCGGTGATGTTCTTGACGACGCCGTCGATGACCTGACCTTCTTCGAGATTCTGAACCAGTTCCTGACGCTGCTCGGCGCGGGTCTCTTCGAGCACGGTGCGGCGCGACACCACGATGTTGCCGCGGCGGCGATCCATCTTGAGGATCTGGAACGGCTGCGAATTGTTCATCAGGGGCGCGACATCGCGAATGGGGCGGATATCGACCTGCGAGCGCGGCAGGAACGCTACTGCGCCGTCAAGATCGACGGTGAAGCCACCCTTGACCTGATTGAAGATGACGCCGTGCACCTTCTCGTTATTGTTGAACGCCTTCTCGAGCTTGCCCCAGCTCTCCTCGCGGCGCGCCTTGTCGCGCGACAGCACGGCTTCGCCGAGGGCATTTTCGATGCGGTCGAGAAACACCTCGACCTCGTCGCCGACCTTGAGATCGCTTTCGCGGCCGGGTCCTGCGAATTCACGCAACGCCACGCGGCCTTCGGTTTTCAGGCCGACGTCGATGACGGCCATGTCCTTCTCAATCGCGACAACAATGCCCTTGATGACGGAGCTTTCCTGCAGATTGCCGCCGGCAAAGGACTCGTCGAGCATCGCGGCAAAATCGTCACGGGAAGGATTATAGGAAGTAGCAGTCGAAGCCATTTGTTCTCCAGATGCGGGTATCGCCGGCCATTCGGGTTAAGGGCGTATCGCGCGTGAAGTGTTAGGGGTCCGCAAACCCTAACGACCGCTCATTGCGAAAATCGCAACAGCGGGCCGGCAGCATGCCTGCACGTTCGATACGTTGATTTTTGTCCGGAGCCTGAAAGAGCCTGTCGATCTCAACCGATCGATAAGTTCAAGTATTGACATTCAAGACCTGGAGCGGGCTTTCCTCCAATGACGGCAGGGGCTCAAACCCGCTGCCGGCCCGCTCGGACGGCCTCGACAATGTCGATGGCGGCCCGGACGCCGCCTTCTATATCCAAATGCGAGTTATCGAGCAAGTGAGCATCCGGGGCCGCTTTCAGGGGTGCGATGGCCCGGTTCTGGTCGCGCTCGTCGCGTTTGAGGATATCGGCCAATACCGCGGCCTCGTCGGCGTCCTCACCTCGCGCCCTCGCCTCCAGGGTGCGGCGGCGGGCGCGGACTTTTGGGTCTGCAACGACGAAGATCTTCACGTCGGCATTCGGGCAGATCACGGTGCCGATGTCGCGGCCATCGAGCACCGCGCCCGGCGGATCTGCCGCGAATTGCCGCTGAAAATTGACCAGCACCTCCCGCACTCTGGGGATCGCCGAGACCACCGAGGCGGCCTCGCCCACCAATTGGGTCTTAAGCGCCGGATTTCCGAACTTTTCGGGATCGAGTTCCATCGCGGCGGCGACCGCGCGGGCCTCATCGGTGAGATCGGCGCCGGCGTCCAGCAGCGCCTTGGCCACGGCGCGGTAGATCACGCCGGTATCGAGATGGCGATAGCCGTAATGATGGGCGAGCCGTTTGCCGAGCGTGCCCTTGCCCGAGGCGGCGGGTCCGTCGATGGCGATGATCATGAGAACTCCGCTCCAAGAGAGCGCATCATCGGAATGAAATCCGGAAAGCTGGTGGCGATGAAGGCGGTGTCATCGACCTTCACTGGCTTGTCGGAGGCAAGACCCATCACGAGCGCCGACATTGCGATCCGATGATCCATATGGGTGGCGACAAGACCGCCGCCCGGCACATGGCCCTTGCCTTCGACAATCATGTCGTCGCCAACGATCTCGACCTTGACGCCGTTGACGCGAAGCATGGCAGCGGTTGCCTCGAGCCGGTCGGATTCCTTGACGCGCAATTCCTGTAAGCCGCGCATGATGGTCGTGCCTTCGGCGAAGCTGGCCGCCACCGCGAGCACCAGATATTCGTCGATCATCGAGGGCGCGCGCTCCGGCGGCACCTCGACGCCGCGCAGTTTCGAGGCGCGCACCCGCAATTGCGCCATCGGTTCGCCGGCATCGCCGCGCAGTTCGCTTTCCTCGATCGACGCGCCCATCTCGCGCAGCGTCGTGAACAGCCCGGTACGCAGGGCATTGGTCATGACATCCGACAGAACGACGTCGGAGCCTTCGACGATCAGCGCAGCTACCATCGGAAATGCCGCCGATGAGGGATCGGCCGGCACCACGACATCGGCTTCATGCAATTCAGGCTGCCCGGTGAGCGCTATTTTGCGGCCGTGGCTGCCTTCCCGCTCCGAGACGATCTGCGCGCCGAAGTGCTTCAGCATCAGTTCGGTATGGTCGCGGCTGGCCTCAGTCTCGATTACGGTGGTGATGCCCGGCGCGGCCAGCCCCGCCAGCAGCACCGCGGATTTGATCTGGGCTGAGGCCACCGGCGTACGGTAGACGATCGGCAGCGGATCGCGCGCGCCGTTGATCGTCAGCGGCAGGCGGCCACCTTCCCCGCTCGCGCCGACCCGAGCGCCCATCAATTCCAGGGGATCGAGCACCCGGCGCATCGGCCTGCCGCGCAGCGACGCGTCGCCGTCGAAGATCGCCGTGATCGGGCAACCCGCCACCGCGCCCATCACCAGCCGGCAGCCGGTGCCGGAATTGCCGAAATCGAGCGGAACTTCGGGCTGCCCGAACCCGGCGACGCCCACGCCACGCACCGACCAGGCGAAATCACCGGTTCGCTCCACTCTCGCGCCCAACGCCTGCATCGCCTTGGCGGTATTGAGGACGTCTTCACCCTCCAGCAGGCCCGATATCCGGGTTTGGCCGACCGCCAGCGCGCCCAATATCAGGGCACGGTGCGAAATCGATTTGTCGCCGGGAACGCGAACCCTTCCGGTCAGGGGTCCGCTTGAACGTGCCTCCAGCGGAACCGGGTGATCGGCAAGGTGATCTGAATGAGTCAAGATTGTGTCCTCTACGCAGGCGGCAGGTATCACATGGGCCGCGCTGCGTCACGGGGCTGTCGGTCTCCCGCAAAGCGCTATTGACAGCGGCGTGGCAACTAGCCAAGTGAAGCACCGTTTTTCAGAAATTCCCAGGATTGCACACGTGGCCAAATCCGATCTCGGAACCAAACGTATTTGCCCGACGACGGGTAAGAAATTCTACGATCTGAACAAGAATCCGGTGATCTCACCCTATACCGGCGAGGTCGTGCCGATTGCGCCGATTCCGCCGCCGCGAACCCGGGCCGACGCCGCCGCCCGCGCCAGCGCCGCGGCCGCCGCTACCGCGGCCGAAGCAACTCCGGAACCGGTGGAAGCCGAAGAGTTGGTGCCGCTTGAGGAAGCCGACGCCGAGGAGAACACCGGCAAGGTCAAGGCCGTCGTTCCGGAGTTGGAAGACGACATCGAGATCGACGAGACCATTGAAGACGACGACGATGACGATTCCACCTTCATCGCCGACGAGGAAGAAGGCGACGAGGACGTCACCGACATCATCGGCGACGTCGGCGGCGACGAGGAGACTTGAGATCGGCCCTGAACTGTGTTCAGGGTCTTGCCCCGCGCGTCGTCGAGGCGCGCGGCCTGTTCGGGGCCATAGCTCAGCTGGGAGAGCGCTTGCATGGCATGCAAGAGGTCGGCGGTTCGATCCCGCCTGGCTCCACCAGCCTTCGCTGGCTTCGCCAGCTTCGGCTCGGCAAGCCTTATCGGAGCGAAGGCTGCCGCGTCGGAGCGCGAAGGGCGAAGACCGGCCTCGGCGAATCCCGCTCGTAGCAAAGCAAGCGAACGCTCCCGCCGCTCATGAAATACGTCTATATCCTCGAAAAATTACGATTCTGAGCATCTCTACGTCGGTATCACAGACGACCTGCGCGCGCGGTTGGCAAAGCACAATGCGGGCACGCACACCTCGAAATTCAAGCCTGGGCGGATCAAAACCTACGTGGCGTTTAGCGACGAGCAAAGGGCCTTCGAATTCGGGAAATATCTGAATTCTGCATCCGGCCGGGCATTTGCGAACAAGCGTCTCTGATGCTTAATGTCTCCGACGACGACCTCCACACAAACTTCGCAAGAAACGCCCATGACGACTGAAACTGCACCCGGCGCGATGACCGGACTGCGCGTGATCGACCTCACGCGCGTCCTTGGCGGACCCTACTGCACGCAAATCCTTGCCGATCACGGCGCCGACATTATCAAGGTCGAACCGCCCGCCGGCGACGAGGTGCGCGACTGGGGACCGCCGTTCCACGACGATGACGCGGCCTACTTCGTCGGCATCAACCGGAACAAGCGCTCGATCGGGCTCGACCTCGCTTCGGAGGGCGGGCGCACGGTCCTGATGAAGATGCTGCAGGGCGCCGACGTCCTGATCGAGAATTTCAAACCGGGCACGCTCGACAAATGGGGGATCGGCAACGACGTGCTGCGCGCCAAATTTCCGAAACTGGTTCACTGCCGAATTTCCGGTTTCGGCGGCGACGGCCCGCGCGGGGGCAATCCCGGCTACGACGCCATTATTCAGGCCATGACCGGAATGATCGCCGCGACCGGCGCGCCGGAAAGCGGACCAATGCGCATCGGCGTGCCCCTGGTGGATATCACCACCGGGCTTTACGCGGCGATCGGAATTCTGATGGCGCTGTCGGAGCGGCAGAAATCCGGCGTCGGGCAGTTTCTTGAAACGACGCTGTACGAAACCGGCCTTGCGATCATGCATCCGCACGCCGCGAATTATTTCATGCACGGCAAGCCGCCGCAGCTCACCGGCAACGAGCATCCGAACCTGGTGCCCTACGCGATTTTCCCGACGCGAACCGCCGATATCTTCATCGGCGTCGGCAATGACGGCACCTTCCGCAAGCTAGCCAAGGAGATCGGCAAACCCGAGCTCGGTACCGATGTGCGTTTTGCGCGCAACAAGGACCGCATCGCCAACCGCGATGCGCTGCGCGCCGAGCTCGCCGCCGTGTTCAGTCAGCACGACGCCGAACCGCTGTGCGATCGCCTGCTCGCGGCTGGATTGCCGGCCGGACCGGTACAATCGATCGACAAGGCGCTCACCAGTGCCCACACCGTCCATCGCGGCGACGTCATCGAAAAGGACTGGTACAAGGGAGTGGCCTCCCCGATCCGCTTTGAACGCAGCAAGGCAGGGCTGCGGAACGTCCCGCCTAAATTCGGCGAGCATACCACCGCGGTGCTGACCGAGTTCGGATATTCCAGGGGCGAGATCGATGCTTTGATCGCCAAGGGCGCGGTCTGCGGTCCCGAACGAAAGCGCTAATTAGTCCTCCCGAGCAGATCTAGCCGCGAGTCGTCCCCGCGCGCGCAAGGACAACTACGGGCGCTTGTTTCGCGCTTCGCTTGACCGGGACGACGGGACCGAAGAGACGTTACCTCGGCCTATTTTTCCGCTTCCCATCGCCGGCGCTTCCCCCGTACCATTCTCTCGCTTATACGGTCATTTGTACGTCATCCGGCGCTGCTAACGCGCACAACAGCGATGACGGTCCAATGGGAGGAATTTGATGGCTCTTCGACAATTCGGCGCTGCCGCGGCAGTCGCCGCCACACTGGCTTTTGCCGCCACCCCCGCGCATGCGGTGATCGAGCTTCAGTGGTGGCACGCGATGACCGGCGGCAACAACGACGTTGTCAACAAGCTCGCGGAAGACTTCAACGCCAGCCAGACGGAATACAAGGTCGTTCCTTCCTTCAAGGGTGGCTATGCCGACACCATGAACGCCGGCATCGCCGCGTTTCGTGCCGGCAACGCGCCGCACATTATGCAGGTGTTCGAAGTCGGCACCGCGACCATGATGAGCGCCACCGGCGCTATCAAGCCTGTGTATCAATTGATGAAGGATGCCGGCGAACCGTTCGACCCCAAGGCCTACCTTCCAACGATCACCGGCTACTACTCGACCTCCAAAGGCGACATGCTGTCGTTCCCCTTCAACTCCTCGTCGATGGTGATGTGGATCAACAAGGATGAGCTGAAAAAGGCCGGCATCGCCGAGATCCCGAAAACCTGGCCGGAAGTGTTCGATGCCGCCAAGAAGCTGAAGGCAGCGGGTCACGCGACCTGCGGCTTCTCCAACGCCTGGGCGACATGGGCCCATATCGAACAGTTCTCATCCTGGCACAACGTGGCGATCGGCACCAAGGCGAACGGGCTCGACGGCTTCGACACCGAGTTGAAGTTCAACTCGCCGCTGCACGTCAAGCACCTGCAGAACCTGATCGACCTGCAGAAAGACAAGACCTACGACTATGCCGGCCGCGCCAACGCCGGTGAAGCCCGGTTCGGTTCGGGCGAATGCGCGATCTTCCTGACTTCCTCGGGTTATTACGGGACGGCCAAAGGCACCGCCAAATTCGATTTCACGTCGGCGCCGATGCCCTATTATCCCGATGTTACCGGGGCTCCGCAGAACTCGATCATCGGCGGCGCATCGCTGTGGGTGATGGGCGGCAAGAAGCCCGAGGAATACAAGGGCGTCGCGAAGTTCTTCACGTTCCTGTCCGATACCAGCCGCCAGGCCAAGCTGCATCAGGAATCCGGCTATCTGCCGATCACCAAGGCGGCCTATGAAAAGACCAAGGCGGACGGCTTCTACGAAAAGAACCCGATACTGCAGACGCCCCTGAAGGAGCTGACTAACAAGGAGCCGACCGAGAATTCGCGTGGCCTGCGCTTCGGCAATATGGTGCAGATGCGTGAGCTCTGGGCCGAGGAAATCGAAGCCGCGCTCGCGGGGCAGAAAACCGCCCAGCAGGCGCTCGACGCCGCCGTGTCACGCGGCAATGCGATGCTGCGGGCGTTCGAGAAGACCGCGAAGTAAACCACCCTACGGAGACTTCCTCTCCCTCTCGGGCGAGGAAGTCTCGCATTGAAGGCCACGAACGCCCTGAATGGAAAAGTCTGCCTTTTTCAACAGCAAGCTGCTTCCGTACCTGCTGCTCGTGCCGCAGCTCATTATTACATTCGTATTTTTCTACTGGCCGGCCAGTCAGGCGGTCTGGCAATCGTTCCTGCGCGAGGATGCATTCGGGCTTTCGTCGGAATTCATAGGCTTGGAGAATTACCGGGCGCTGTTCGCACAGCCCGAATATTACAAGGCCATGCTGACGACGCTGGTGTTTTCGTCGCTGGTTGCAGCGCTGTCGCTCTCGATTGCGCTGTTGTTTGCAACCCAGGCCGACAAGAGCCTGAAAGCGGCCCCCGCCTACAAGACCTTCATGATCTGGCCCTATGCGGTCGCGCCCGCCATTGCCGGCGTGCTGTGGTTCTTCATGTTTCACCCCTCGCTCGGCACGCTGTCGCGACCGCTGCGCATCATGGGCTTCGACTGGAATCCGCTGCTGAACGGCAACCACGCCATGACCCTGGTGGTAATGGCCGCGGTATGGAAGCAGATCTCCTACAATTTCCTGTTCTTCCTGGCGGGCCTGCAGTCCATCCCCAAAAGCGTCATCGAAGCCGGCGCGATTGACGGCGCCGGTCCAATGCGGCGATTCTGGACCATCGTGTTTCCACTGCTGTCTCCGACCACCTTTTTTCTGCTGGTCGTCAACGTCGTCTATGTCTTCTTCGATACGTTCGGCATCATCGATGCGGTGACGGGCGGCGGCCCGGCCGGCGCGACCACGACGATGGTCTACAAGGTCTATGCGGACGGACGGCTCGGTGGCGACCTCGGCAGCTCGGCGGCGCAATCGGTGGTGCTGATGGTCATCGTCATCGCGCTGACCGCCATCCAGTTCCGCTATGTCGAGCGCAAGGTGCAATACTGATGGTCGAGCACCGCCCGTGGAACGACATCATCGCCTACGCCATCCTCACCCTTGGCGTGTTCATTGTCGCCTTTCCGGTCTATCTCGCGCTGATCGCTTCGACCCATGACGCCGCGACCGTGGTCGGCGGCAACATGCCGCTTTTGCCGGGCGGCCACACCCTGGAAAACTACTACCGGGCTGTCTTCGTCGGGGGCTCGCGAACCAGCCGCGAGCCGGTCGGCCACCTCCTGTTTAATTCGTTTGTCTCCGCCACCGGCATCGCGGTGGGCAAGATCCTGATTTCGATCCTGTCCGCCTATGCCGTGGTGTATTTCCGCTTTCCGTTCCGCAAGACGGCGTTCTGGATCATCTTCGTTACGCTGATGCTGCCGGTCGAGGTCCGCATCTATCCCACCTACAAGGTGGTATCGGACCTGCATATGCTCGACACCTATGCCGGTCTGATCCTGCCCTTGATCGCATCCGCGACCGGTACGCTTCTGTTTCGGCAATTCTTCATGACGGTGCCGGACGAGTTGCTGGAGGCATCGCGCATCGACGGCGCCGGGCCTTTCCGGTTTTTCAAGGATACATTATTGCCGCTGTCGATCACGACGATTGCGGCGCTGTTCGTGATCCAGTTCATCTATGGCTGGAATCAATATCTGTGGCCGCTGCTCATCACCACACAGGACTCGATGCAGACCATCGTGACCGGCATCAAGAAAATGCTGACGACGACGGACGAGTTGGCCGAATGGCAACTGGCGATGGCCACGGCCGTCCTCGCCATGTTGCCGCCGGTCGCAGTGGTGGTGTTCATGCAGCGTCTGTTCGTGCGCGGACTGGTCGAGACGGAAAAATGATGCAGCGAATGGCGAATAGCGAGCGGCGAATGGCAAACGGAATATCGGGTGATGCTGGCGTGGTCTTGCCCTTTCCAATTTGCCGCTCGCCACTCGCTATTCGCTGGTGCAACCATGGCTAACGTGGTTCTGCGCAATGTCCGCAAGACCTACGCCGGTGGCTTCGAGGCGATCAAAGGCATCGATTTCGAGGTCGGCGACGGGCAGTTCTGCGTGCTGGTCGGCCCGTCCGGCTGCGGCAAGTCCACGCTGCTGCGGATGGTCGCGGGTCTCGAGACCATCACCGGCGGTGAGATCGATATCGGCGGACGCATCGTCAACCAAATCGAGCCGGCCCAGCGTGACATCGCCATGGTGTTCCAGAATTATGCGCTTTATCCGCATATGAGCGTTTACAACAACATGGCCTACGGCCTGCGCAACCGCGGCATGCGCGAGCCCGAGATCGACACCCGCGTTCAGGAGGCCGCCCGGATTCTCGAGCTCGGCGCCATGCTCGATCGCAAGCCGCGGCAATTGTCCGGCGGCCAGCGCCAGCGCGTCGCGATGGGCCGCGCCATCGTGCGACAGCCGAAAGTATTTCTGTTCGACGAACCCTTGTCCAACCTCGATGCCAAGCTGCGCATCGCCATGCGCGTCGAAATCCGGAAATTACAGCGGCGATTGCAGACGACGTCGATCTACGTGACCCACGACCAGCTCGAAGCGATGACGCTTGCCGATATTCTGGTGGTGATGAATGGCGGCCGGGTCGAGCAGATCGGCAACCCGCTCGATATCTACCTGAAGCCCGCGACGACGTTCGTGGCATCGTTTATCGGCGCGCCCCCGATGAATCTGATGCCGCTGCGCTCGGACGAAATCAAAATGCAACTCTCCGGTGACAGCCGTGCGACAAGCGAAGCCGCCATTTTGGGAGTCCGCCCCGAGGATTTTATGATTTCCAGCGACCCGATCGCTGGCGGTATCGCGCTCGACCTCACGGTGGAAGCGATCGAACGGGTCGGGGCCGAGACCTTCGTTTACGGCACCCGTCAGCACGAGGCGCAAGGCGTTGCCGCCAATCCCGGGGAATTGCCGCCGGGCGAGGTAATCGTGCGGATTCCCGGTGCAATCGCGCCCGCCATCGGCGAGCGAATCAGGGCGATTGCGCCGCGCGAAAAGCTGCACGTGTTCAGCCCCGATGGCCGCAATCGGATCGATCCCTAGGCCTTCCCCGAGCCCTTTAGGCGGGTTCCGGAGGGCGCTTGAACGCCCTTCAAACCATGCCCATATTGACTGTTGACCGGCCGGCAATCCGCCGACCGGTCACCATGGGGCGCCGCAAGGGCCCTGGAATGCCAAAGTCGCTTCGAGAGGGCTTTGTAAAATATGTCTCGTGTTCCTTCGTTATCTAGTCCGTTCCTGCTGGGATTCGACGAAATCGAGCGTGCGCTCGATCGCGTCGTCAAAGGCGCCGACGGCTATCCTCCCTACAATATCGAGAGGTGCGACCGCAGCAATGGCGAGCCCGAACGGCTGCGCATCACGCTGGCGGTGGCGGGTTTTACCCGCGATCAACTCGATGTAACCATTGAGGAAAACCAGCTCGTGATCCGAGGCCGCCAACAGGACGACAAGGCCCGGCAATACATCCATCGCGGCATCGCCGCGCGCCACTTCCAGCGCACTTTCGTGCTGGCGGAGGGGATGCAGGTGCTGGGCGCGGACCTGAAAAACGGGCTGTTGTCGATCGACCTCGCCCGGCCTGAGCCGGAGAAGATCGTTAAGACAATTGCTATCAATGAACATGAATAATGGAACGAGTAGCGGACTCGACCGCTTAGTCTGACAGAGGAGTCGAGACCATGACTGAAGCTGGTGTTGTGCATGAAACCGCGGGCGTCTCCGCAGAGGCGCTGGCGACCTTGGGCGAGGGTCATATCGCCTATGTGAAGCAAATCCGTTCCGAGGACGTTCCGGGGCTTTTTCCCCAGGCGCCGAAGATCGCGCCGGGACTGAAGCTGTTCGCGCTGCATGCCGCCGACGGCACGCCGATCATGCTGACTGACAGCCGGGAAGCTGCGATCGCGAATGCATGGAGCAACGAACTGCAGGCCGTAAGCGTTCACTGAACGCGGCGCTTGCAATCGCCGATACGGCTTTTGCTGCGGTCGCTGACGGCAAAAGGTAATTTGCGATACGCGGGCGTCTGTCCTCATTCAGCCGGGGACAGACCCCGCGTATTTTTTTGGCGCGCAGAATTAATTTGAACATGACTGATCGTGAACTGCTGCCGGTCACTCTGCCAGATACACCGAGATTTGATCGGCTGTGGGAAGCGGGAAGCTCAGCTTGCGCTCAATAACGCACATGCGCAGGAACTTTCCTGGCTGGAGCAGGACAGGCGTTCCTGGCACGAAGGATCGGAGCCGTGGACGCCTTCGTCCTGGCATTCGATTAGGATGCTCAAACCGCAAATGCCTGTGACGGCAGCAGAACGGTCCGGTACCTGTCGCGTAGGCTGGCCCTATTGCGGTTGGCTGCCGGCGTTCTACCCGACGCGTGTCACGATCAGAATTCTCAAAACTGGTGGTGGATTTACGCCGCACTCGCCGGCGGCAGCGCCAGCACCGAATAGATCGCCTGCGCGTCGCGCGAGGCGCGCAGCTTCTTGGCGACGTCCTGATCGCGCAATAGCCGCGCTATCCTGGCCAGGGCTTTCAGGTGATCGGCGCCAGCGCCTTCGGGCGCCAGCAGCAGGAACACCAGATCGACGGGTTGGCCGTCCATCGCCTCGAAATCGATCGGCCGCTCGAGGCGCGCAAAAAGGCCGAACAGCTTATCCAGTTTGGGAAGCTTGCCATGCGGGATGGCGACGCCATAGCCGACCGCGGTGGTTCCAAGCTTCTCCCGCTGCAGCAGGACCTCGAAAACCGCGCGCTCGTTTTGTCCGGTCAGAACAGCGGCCCGCGCCGCCAGCTCCTGCAGCGCCTGCTTTTTGCTGTTGACCTTCAACGCCGGGATAATCGCCTCGGGTGCGACCAGATCGGTAATCGTCATTGGGCGTTCCGAGGTAAATTTAACCGTCAGGTTGCGAAATAGGCTTCAGAGGAGCGGCGTCAAGAAGGTGAGGCGGGAGGCGGGCTTATGCCGAGGTCCGAATTGGTGGGCTTCTACTCCAACCCTGGACCGGTGCCAACTCCCGCAACGTTGTTCCATGCCCTCCGCTCGAGGGCGGCGGACCATAGGGAGGGGGCCTGAGGCCGTCAATGCCGATTGGGACCTAACCCCCTGACTTAACCACTGGGGGATCGACCCAGCCGACATTGCCGTCCGGGCGGCGGTAAATGATGTTCACCCGGCCGCTTGAACCGTGCAGGAACACGATGCAGGCCGCGCCGGTCAGGTCCAGTTCCATCACGGCTTCGCTGACCGAAAGCCGCTTCAACGATGTGGTCGCCTCGGCGATGATGACCGGGCTGTAGCCCGTGATCTCGTCGTGCTCATCGTCTCCCGCGGGCGCCTCGATCACATAGCTGGGAGCCTTGAGGGTTGGCGCAGTCAATTCAACCATCGCAACCACTTCTGCATGTGACTTTCGCGCGGAACGATCCTTGAGTCGGCTTTTGTAGCGGCGCAGCCGCTTCTCAATCTGCGCCAGCGCCTGATCCGCGCTGGCATAGGCGTCGGCGGCATTGGAATCGGCCTCAAGCGTAATTCCGGAATCCAGATGCAGCGCACAATCGGTGCGGAAACCAAATCCATCCTTGCTCAGGGTGATGTGGCCGGAATAATTGCCATCGAAATACTTGCGCAGGACTTCATCGGTGCGCTCGCTGACGCGCCCGCGCAGAGCCTCGCCGACGCTGATGCTTTTTCCCGAGATTCGGAGAGTCATTTTTATGCCTCGATTAGTGCAGTGCGGAGCCGACACTATTCCGATTTGGCTGGCGTGCAATCAGGCCGGCGCGGTGTCCCGGGACCGGTCGGATGCGGCAGGCGCGGAGAGTGCATTGCCGAGCATGCTTTGCTTGTCGCGACGGCGTTGCACCGAGGACGGGATTCGCATCGCTTCGCGGTATTTCGCGACCGTGCGACGGGCGATATCAATGCCGGTTTCGCGCAATCGTTCCACAATGGTGTCGTCCGAAAGGATCACCGAGGGGTCTTCCGCATCGATCAATTGCTTGATGTGGTGTCGGACGGCCTCCGCCGAATGGGCTTCGCCGCCGTCGGCCGACGCAATCGAGGCGGTGAAAAAATATTTCAATTCAAAACTGCCGCGATTGGTCGCCATGTATTTGTTGGCGGTCACCCGCGATACCGTCGATTCATGCATCTGGATCGCATCCGCCACCGCCTTGAGGTTGAGCGGCCGCAGATGCGCCACGCCGTGAGTGAAGAAGCCGTCCTGCTGACGCACGATCTCGGTTGCGACTTTCAGGATCGTGCGCGCGCGCTGATCGAGCGCACGTACCAGCCACGTCGCGTTCTGGAGACAATCGGTGAAATACGATTTGTCGCCATCCTTGCGGATCGTCTTCGACAGCTCGGTATAATAGACCTGATTGACCAGCACGCGCGGCAAGGTGTCGCTGTTGAGTTCGACATGCCAGCCGCCGTCCGGCCCAGGCCGCACATACACATCCGGCACCATGGTCTGCATCCGCGCCGAGCCGAATTTCAGACCCGGCTTCGGATCGAGACGGCGAATTTCGCCGATCATGTCGGTGATATCCTCGTCATCGACGCAGCAAAATTTTCGCAACCCTGCGATATCGCGCTTCGCAAGAAGATCCAGATGTTCGACCAGCGCCTGCATCGCAGGGTCGTAACGGTTGAGCTCGCGCAGCTGGATTGCAAGGCACTCGCTGAGATTTCGCGCGCAGACGCCCGGCGGTTCGAATTTTTGCAGCACCGCTAGAACCGCTTCGACATCCTCGGGCGAGGCTCCCAACCGCTCGGCGGCCTGCCCCAAATCCGGCGGCAAATAGCCGGCCTCGTCCACCAGGTCTATGAGATATTGACCGATCATGCGCTGCGCCGGCGCGGTGAAAGCCACCGCCAGTTGCTCGGCGAGATGACTGCCCAGCGTGACCTCGGCGGCGACGAAGGCTTCAAGATTGTAGCTGTCGTCGTTGGAGGCTCCGCCGCCCCATTCGGTATAGGCGGTCGGCGCCGCATCCTGCGCGGTGCGCGCGGCGGCTTCGGCAGGTTCCTCGGAAAATACATTGTCGAGGCCGGTGTCGAGGGTCTGCTCAATCTCCGCGCGACTGCCGAGGTCGCGATTCATCCACTCTTCCTGGACCGGCTCGAAGCCGTCGCCAGAGGAGCCGTTGGCCATTTCGGAACGCTCGGCTGTGGGGTCGTCGCCGTAGGCCACGCCCAAATCCCCGGAATCGGAGAATTCGGCCCGCTCCGGCGTGGGCTCGCCTGCAACCGGAGGCTCGGTGCCGTCACTGGCCCGCTCGAGCAACGGATTTCGTTCCAGTTCCTCCTCGACGAAGGCCGAAAGGTCGAGATTGGACAGTTGCAGCAGCTTGATCGCCTGCATCAGCTGCGGCGTCATCACCAGCGACTGGGACTGGCGGAACTCTAATCTCTGCGTCAACGCCATGGAGGCAAGAACCGATCCTAAGAAAGTTGGTCCGATTCTTGCTTAAACTAGTCCAAAGCCGATGTACACGGCTTGACGAATTGGAAAAACGGACTAAAGGCGGAATTCCTCGCCAAGGTAAAGACGGCGTACGTCCGGATTATTGACGATTTCATCCGGGCTGCCCTCGGTCAAAATCTCTCCGGCATAGACGATGTAGGCCCGGTCAGTCAGTCCGAGGGTTTCCCGCACATTATGGTCGGTAATCAGCACCCCGATGCCGCGGTTGGTGAGATGACGGACCAGGTCCTGGATGTCGCCCACCGCGATCGGATCGATCCCGGCGAACGGTTCGTCGAGCAGCATATAGTTGGGACGGGTGGCGAGCGCCCGGGCGATCTCGACGCGACGTCGCTCACCCCCCGATAACGCAATTGACGGCGTTTTACGCAGTCGCGCGATGTTGAATTCGTCGAGCAGCGAGTTGAGTTCGGCCTCGCGCTTTTTCTTGCTGGGTTCGACGACCTCCAGCACGGCACGGATATTCTGCTCCACCGTGAGACCGCGAAAGATCGACGCTTCCTGCGGCAAATAGCCGATGCCGAGCCGGGCACGCTGATACATCGGCAGCCTGGTGACGTCATGGCCGTCGAGTTCGATGGAGCCGCGATCGGCCTTGATCAAGCCGGTGATCATGTAAAATACCGTGGTCTTTCCGGCACCGTTCGGGCCCAGCAAACCCACCGCCTCGCCGCGGCGGACATGGATGCTGACCCCACGCACGACCTGGCGGCTTCCGAAACTCTTTTCCACGCTATGCACAGCCAGATAGCCCGCACGCCGCGTCAGCCGTGGAGCGGTCGCGCCATTGGTCTTCGCGCGAGGCCGCGGCCTTTCCGGAGGAGATGACAAATTCGGTTTCGGCACCGGCGCATCACGCGCAATCGGCGGTGCGTCGCGTACGGGGTTGGTCAGCATCTCGCCCATGGTATCGCCGAGCGCGGTGATGTCCGCGCGCGCGCGCGCAAATCCTGGCGGACTGCGTTTCGCCGGGCGTCGACGGAACATGCCGAGTAAATCCACCATCCCCGCTTCGCTTAAGCCTTTCACGGTGATTCCGCGACCCGCCGCGGCGATTCGATTCGCTCGCGCAACATGAATGAATGGATGTTCCTTGCCCAGCGAAACACCCTCGATTTAAGGCGCAGGGCCATTGCCTAGATACAGGTTCACACCGCAGGCTTCAACCTCGCCGCCTGCCGCCGGCACGCAAGTGGCTGATATTACTTCGATTTATTTGAGCCGGCCGAGCCCGAAGGTGCTGCTGATGGCGCTGCACCAGGTATCAATGGACCGCCCTGGCCGGACGATTGGAACAGACCCTGGACACGCCCGCTGTCAGATTCCACCCGCGACACACCCGTCGTCATATCGACCATTAGCCTGTCGCCGCGCAGCACATTCTTGCCCTGGGTTAAAACCACGCCACCGAGCATGGTCACCAGGTTGGTCTTGGTGTCGAAAACCGCGGTTTCGCCGGTTACGACCTGATCCTTCTGGGTCACGACAACGCTGCCTTTCGCCTCTAACCGCCGTATCGACGAACTCCCACCAGGACCGGGGGTCGCCGACTGGATTGGAGCCGATTTTGCCACGGCCTTTGCATTGGCAGCCGGCGCGGCGGCAGAAGCTGCGCCGGAATCGTAGAACACCACGAGCGTTCTGGACGTCATGGTGGTGTCGCCCTGTACTACCTTCACGTTGCCGGAGAAGGTCGCTTCCTTTTTCTTGTCGCGCATCTCAAGCGAGGCGGCTTCGATCTGTATAGGCTGGTCGCGATTCTGCGAGAAGCCCTGCATGGCATTGGGCACGCCCGTTACAGCGCTCTGCGCGCCGGCTTCACCGGCGGCGATGATCGCGATCGCAAATGCAGCCTTGCACGCGCAATGCGCGATGCGCCGGATCGAGGTGCTGCGCGGGGACAACATCATCTTGAAAATCATTTCGGGTTGGCCGGTTTACCGGATATAGGCCGCGTTTTGCCGGGCTGGAGGGGCTCCTCGGGCGCGGCAGATGCGCTCGCGGGCTGGCCGGGCGCGACCTCCGCAGCCATCTTGTCCAGGTTCATCACGACATTACCTTCGAACCTTACCACTTCGCCGCCTCCTGTAATTCTGAGCTTGTCGGCGGTTAGCGTTCCGTTCAGCAATTTGACATCGACATGCTCGTCTGACGTCACCGTCCCCTTGCCCATATCGACAAAGGCCTGCGTCAGGCGCGCTTCATAGCCCGCGGAGGTTTGCAATAAGATATCCTTATGCAGATTGAGTAATTGCTGCTTGGTATCGAACAGACCGTTGAGGGCATCCAGCGTGACCATCGACCGATCTTCCATCACCACCTTGGCCCGCAATGCCTTGAGATCGACATGATCCGGATCGGTCAGATCCTGGGTCGCGGTTTTTGCCCAGAGTTCGTATGGCCGCTGATCGGGCGTGTAGCCGGACAAATGCGGCGATTCCATCGTGATCTTGGTGCCGGAAACCACGAGGTTCCCGACGTCGAGCGGCAGCTTTGGCAGCAGCATCCGGAACGGATTGAAAATCGACACCGCGACGATGGCGGTCATCGCAAGGATCACGGCCGCCGGGACCGCGACACGAAGCGCCCGCACGATCCGGCTATGGCGCGCAGCAATGGCGAAGCGCGCATCCATACCGGCTTGATAGGCTGGGTTCTGAACCGAGTTCACCACTGCTCCAAAGCGCTGGGGTCGCTGGCCATTCTACCCGGCATCTCCGGATAATGCAGCCCGAACACTCGACTTACGAGTGTGACCGAAACGGGGCGGGCGGACACGCCTTGCTGATCAAGAATGGGCGAAGATGTCCTCGGTGTCCCAGCCCAGCAGATCGAGTTTTGCCCGCGTCGGCAGAAATTCGAAACACGCTTGTGCCAACCCCAAACGGCCCTCGCGCACGAGCATGCCATCGAGGCGTTCACGCAACCCGTGCAGATGCAGTACGTCGGAGGCGGCATAAGCCAGTTGCGCCTCGCTCAGGGCCTGCGCGCCCCAATCGCTCGATTGCTGCTGCTTCGACAGATCGATGTTAAGCACTTCGCGCACCAGGTCCTTCAGGCCATGGCGATCGGTGTAGGTCCGGCAAAGCCGCGAGGCGATCTTGGTGCAGTACACCGGCTGCGGCATTACGCCGAACGCGTTGTAGAGCGCGGCGAGATCGAACCGCGCGAAATGAAAGATTTTTGTAATCTTCGGATTGGCCAGCAGCGCCTTCAGATTCGGCGCGTCGGAGTGATCCTTCGGGATCTGCACCACGTCGGCGCTGCCGTCGCCGTTCGACATCTGCACCACGCAAAGCCGATCGCGATGCGGGTGCAGCCCCATGGTCTCGGTATCGATCGCCACCGAGTCGGTGTAGCGGGTGAGATCAGGCAGATCGCCGCGATGCAGGCGTACGGTCATATTTACGAACCTCGTCGAATCGATGCCGGCCAAGCTACCGCTCAAATCCGAAAGAGGCGAGCGGCCGGTGGGTCCTGAACGGTGACGGGAGGACATCCAAGAATGGGTGGTGCCCAGGAAAGGACTTCGAACCTTCACGGCCGTTAAGCCACTGGCACCTGAAGCCAGCGCGTCTACCAGTTCCGCCACCTGGGCCCGGGCCGGTTAGTACGGATCGGTCGCGCGCTTGTCAAATTGCCTAACGGCGGCCCGAAATATGTTTCGGGATCATGATCTTTTCGGAAAACCGGTACCCACTTTTTCCGGATCTTGCTCAAATACTCTGTACAGCGCCGATATGTTGGCGTATCGCGAAACCGCCAAATATCCCCGCGATCGATGAATTTGACCCAGGAAAATTAACGCCATGGCATCGAATCTGGACACGCTGGTCACCGTTTTCGGAGGATCGGGCTTTCTCGGGCGAAGTGTGGTCCGCGCGCTCGCCAAACGCGATTATCGCATCCGCGTCGCGGTGCGGCGGCCGGAACTGGCCGGGCATTTGCAGCCGCTCGGCAAGGTCGGCCAGATCCACGCCGTGCAAGCCAATCTGCGCTATCCGGCTTCCGTCGAGGCCGCGATGCGCGACTCCCACGCAGCCGTCAATCTCGTCGGCATTCTGGCCGAGGGCGGGCCGCAGACATTTGACGCGGTGCAAGGTTTGGGCGCCGGCGCGGTGGCAAAGGCGGCAGGCGCCGTCGGTGCGCGGATGGTACATGTCTCCGCGATTGGCGCCGACGAGAATTCGCAGTCGCGATACGGCCGCTCCAAGGCCGCGGGCGAAAGGGCGGTGCTATCGGCCGTCCCCTCGGCAACCATCATGCGGCCTTCTGTCGTATTCGGCCCCGAGGACCAGTTCACCAACCGCTTCGCGGCATTGGCGCGGATGTCGCCGGCGCTGCCGTTGATCGGCGGCGGCGCGACCAGGCTGCAGCCGGTCTATGTCGGCGATGTCGCGACCGCGGTCGCCGACGCCGTCGACGGCAAGACAAAACCGGGCGCGACTTACGAGCTCGGCGGCCCCGAAGTACTGACGATGCGCGAGATCATGGAAATCATCCTGGCTACCATCGAGCGCCAACGCATGTTGATTTCACTGCCGTTTGGAGTGGCGAAATTCAAGGCGCTGTTCCTGCAGTTCGCGCCGGGACAGTTGAAACTGACGCCGGATCAGGTGGCGCTGCTGCGATCGGACAATGTGGTGTCAGACGCGGCGAGAACCGCCGGCCTGACCCTGGAAGGACTGGGAATCGTTGCGGATTCGCTGGAAGCGATCGCCCCGCAATATCTCTGGCGCTTTCGCGCCTCCGGCCAGTTTCAGAGGAAGAGCGCGTAACGGCGTATAGTGGTCCTCATGCCGAGATCGGCCAACTTGGCCTTACCTCGAAGGGATGAGATAGCGCATGCCTCATGGTTCGTGACGGCACCCTTAGCGTCCCATCGCGAGCGCGATCAGGCCCAGCGTGCCCACGATGACGCGCCACCACGCAAACAGCGCGAAACCGTGGCGAGTAACGTAACTCAAAAATGTCTTGACCACGATGATCGCGGTGACGAACGAAACCGCGAATCCGATCGCGATGATTCCCGCGTGATCGGCCGTCATATCGGCCCGGTTCTTGTAGAGGTCGTAGGCGAAGGCGCCTATCATGGTCGGGATCGCCAGGAAGAACGAAAACTCCGCCGCTGCGCGTTTGTCGGCGCCGAGCAGCATGGCCGCGACGATGCTGGCGCCGGAGCGTGACACGCCGGGAATCATCGCAAGGCACTGCGCAAATCCGATGGTGAGATACATCGGCAGCGGAAACGCCATGGCATCATGTTCATGCGGATCGAGATCGAGCTGATCGACCCACAACAGGATCGCGCCACCAACGATCAGCGAAAAACACACCACCCATGGATTGAACAGAAATGTCTTGATGTAACCGCCGGCGGCGGCGCCGATCACTGCGGCGGGCAAAAACGCCACCAGCAAGCCGATGACGAATCGCCGGTCATCCGGGTTGGAAAACATGCCGAGCGCGACCCGCCACAATTTGCCGAAATAGATGGCGACAATCGCAAGAATCGCGCCAAGCTGAATCAGCACAGCGAAGCTCTTCCAGAAGCTGCCTTCGCCGAGATCGAAGAATCGCTCCGCCAGCAGCAGGTGACCCGTCGAGGAAACCGGAAGGAACTCCGTGACGCCCTCGATAATGCCGAGAATCACCGCCCTCAATGCATCAGACATCATGACATGGTCCGTTATGATCGATATCGACCGAAAGCCGGGCCCTTCTCGCTTATTCGCCCCTCTGCCGCAATCTTAAAAAACGCCAAAACACAGGTTGCCTCGTTCGCGCGCTTAGCTAGTGTCGCCGCCTTAAGGGTTAAGGGTTTCTTAAGCGCCGCAAATTTATCAAGGGTTTCATGTTCACGCTGTTACATCATCCGTTCTGTCCGCATTCACGTTTCATCCGCCTGGCGCTGGGCGAACACGGCCTCGATGCGGGGCTGGTTGAAGAGCGGGCCTGGGAGCGGCGCGAGGCGTTTCTCGCGCTCAACCCCGCGGGCACCACGCCCGTGTTGATCACTGAAAGTCAGATACCGATTCCCGGCGCCGGAACCATTGCCGAATATCTCGACGAGGCCCATGGCGCCGATATGGGCAAACGGCGGCTGCTTCCACCGGCAATGGGCGAGCGCATCGAGGTTCGCCGGCTGATGGCTTGGTTCAACGAGAAATTTTTCGAGGAGGCGTCCAATCCGCTGGTTACTGAACGCATCTACAAACGCTTCATGAGCGAGGAAAACGGTGGCGGCGCACCGGCGGCGGACGTCATCCGCGCGGCGAAGGCAAATGTGCGCTATCATCTGGCCTATATCGGCTGGCTGGCGCAGACGCGGAATTTTCTTGCCGGCGACCGGCTGACCTATGCGGACCTCGCCGCCGCGGCGCATCTTTCGGCGATCGATTATCTGGGCGACGTGCCATGGATCGAGGACGACGCGGCAAAGGCGTGGTACGCGCGGGTGAAATCCCGTCCGTCGTTCCGCCCGCTGCTGAGCGAATGGCTGGCGGGCGTGCCGGCGTCACGGACCTACGTGGACCTCGACTTCTGAACGCAACCGCCAAGCTCGCTGCCGTCGATCTGAAGGCTGCGCTTGCCCGCGAAGCGCGCACGCTGGGTTTCGATTGCGTTGGCGTTACCGATCCGGACGCGACTGCGGATGCGGCCAAACACTTGCGCGCTTTCCTTGCCGCCGGCGAGCAAGGCGACATGGGCTGGCTCGCCGCTCATCCGGAACGCCGCGCCGATCCGCGCGTGCTGTGGGCAGGCGTGCGCTCGGTAATCATGTTCGGCGTCAATTACGGACCCGATCAGAATCCGCTGGCTATTCTGCAGCAACGGATGCGCGGCGCGATCTCGGTCTATGCGCAGGGCGACGATTATCACGACCTGATCAAGAAGCGGCTGAAGGCGTTGGCGCGATGGCTGGTTGCAACCTCGGGCGGCGAGGTCAAGGTGTTCGTCGATACCGCCGCGGTGATGGAAAAGCCGCTGGCGCAGGCAGCGGGACTGGGCTGGCAGGGCAAGCATACCAACCTCGTCTCGCGCGAATTCGGCTCTTGGCTGTTTCTCGGCGCCATCTTCACCACATCGGATTTACCGCGCGATGAGGGCGACACCGACCATTGCGGCTCTTGCCGGGCCTGCCTCGATATCTGCCCGACCGCGGCGTTTCCCGCACCCTACAGGCTCGATGCAAGGCGCTGTATTTCGTATCTCACTATCGAGAACAAGGGACCGATCCCGCACGAATTTCGCAAAGCGATGGGCAACCGCATCTATGGCTGCGACGATTGCCTCGCAGTGTGCCCCTGGAACAAGTTCGCGCACCAGGGGCGCGAAGCAAAGCTCGCCGCACGCGATGAACTGCGTGCGCCCGATCTGGCCGAGCTCGCACGGCTCGACGACGCGGCGTTCCGCAGCCTGTTTGCGAAATCGCCGGTCAAGCGCGTCGGCCGCGACCGGTTCGTCCGCAATGTGCTGATCGCGATCGGCAACTCGAACATTGGAGCTTTCGCCGTCGAGGCCGAACGTCGGCTTGATGACGAGAGCCCGCTGGTTCGGGGCGCCGCGGTGTGGGCACTTTCGCAACTGATGGGGCCGGAGGAATTTACGGCGCGCGCGGCGAGGGCGCTGAATGCCGAAGCAAATGACGACGTTCGTGCCGAATGGACGATGGCCACAACGGATTGCACCGCCCGCTCTTGATTTCATCCGGGAAATTCCGTCATGGTCCCGCGCCATGACAAATCAGCCTTTCTTCGCCAGAGACCGCGACGCCTACATTCCCACCGACGCCGCGCGCGGCCCATGGGACCCCAACTCGCTGCACGGCCGTGTCATCATCGGGCTGCTGGCTTTCGCGATCGAGCAGCGCCACGGCGCCGACGACTTCGTGCCGGCGCGGCTGACGGTGGACATGTTCCGGCTGCCGAACCTGGCGCCGATCGAAGTTACCACGCGGCTCGTCCGCGATGGCCTCCGCATCAAGGTGGTCGAGGCCGATTTCCTAAGCGGCGGCGTCAGCATGGCGCGCGCATCCTGCCAGCTGCTGCGCAAGACGGAAAACCCGCAGGGCCGGGTCTGGTCGCCGCCGAACTGGGCCGTGCCCGCGCCCGCGGAAATTCCCGCTCCGATCGACCCGCGGCTGGGCATGAACGGCAAATGGACGACCCGCGCGATAACAGGCGCGATGGGCACCGTCGGCCCGCGGCGGCTGTGGATGAGCGAAGTGCGCGACCTTGTCGAGGGCGCGCCGTTAACACCGTTCGTGCGGGTCGCGGTGGCCGCGGATTTCGCAAGCCCGTTCGCCAATGCCGGCGATCAGGGTCTCGGCTATATCAACAGCGACGTCACATTGTACCTGCACCGCCTGCCGGCGAAGGAATGGATCGGGTTCGAGGTTGTGAACCATCACGCAACCGACGGCATCGCGATCGGTGAATGTCTTCTGTATGATCAACGTGGCGCGATCGGAACATCCACGGTGGCGGCATTGGCGCAGCGCAAGCCGATGGCCCAGCCCCCGCCGCCGTGAGCGCAGTACAGATACAGACTTTGGCCTTCATTCCCGCGTGCAGTGCGAACCCGGAATCTCGCACTAACAACTTTGGGTTCCGGGCCTGCGCCAATTGGCGCATCTTGCCGAGCATCACGCCTCCAGATGCCGCTTCATCTCCGGCCGCGCTTTCAATGCCGCGCCCTGCTTTGCGAAAATCTTCGCGATGCGTTCAGGCGCGAAATTCATGTCGACGAAGCCGGTCGCTGTGTTGGCGACTTCGTGGTACTCAGCGATCTTGCCCTCACGAAGCTTCATGATCGCGACACCCTCGAACATCGCGCGGGCTCCCTTGGCCTCCGGCAGCGTCGAGCGATAGCTGAACGTGTAGCGCGCGTAGAGCGTTTGCCCGTCGCTGACAGGCGCGTGCATGTCCCATCGAAAATCCGTTGCCGTGCGATAGAACCAGTCGTCGATCATGCCAGCAATCTTGGCACGCCCGGCAAACGCTCCGTAGAACACGTCGTGATAGACCCCATCCTCCGTGAACAGTGCCGCGAACGCCGCGCCATTGCGTTGTTCGACGGCCTCGCAGAATGCGCAAAGCATCGCGGTGGTATGCATGGCGTTTCTCCCGAAAAATCCGTCATGCCCGCAACAGCGGGGGAATCCAGTATCCCAGAGTGCATGCAATAAATCGAGGCATCACGGCGCATTGGATCGTCCGCTGAAGCCGTCATCGGGCCGTCAAAACGGGAGCGGATGGTGAATGAGGGCTGGTCGCGGCGAGAAACTCACGCAATTTCCGCCACCGCTGCGACAATCCGCGCAATGTCCTGCGGCCGCGACAGCCGGTGATCGCCGTCCTGGATCATCGTCAGTACGACGTCATCGCTCGGCAGCCGATGCGCCAGCGCGAATGCATGTTGCCATGGCACATCCGGATCCTGCGCGCCCTGCAGAATGCGAACCGGGCACCCCACGTCGATGGCGCTGCCGAGCAACAGATGGTTGCGGCCCTCCTCAATCAGGGCGTGGGTGATCGGATACGGCTCGCCGTATTGCGACGGTCGCAGCCAAACGCCCTTGGTCTCGATCTCCTTGCGGACTTCGGGCGAAAATCCGTTCCACATCAGTTGTTCGGTAAAATCCGGCGCCGGTGCTATCAGCACCAGCCCGCCCAACGACGCGCGGCTTCCCGGACGCCTCGCGATCTCCCGCGCCAGCAATAGCGCCATCCAGCCGCCCATCGATGAGCCGATCACGACCTGCGGGCCGGCACAAAATTGCTCGAACACCGCGACGCTTTCATCCAGCCACCGTCCGATGGTGCCGTCGATGAGCGCGCCGCCGGATTCACCATGACCGGAATAGTCGAACCTGACGCAAGCGCGACCCTGGTCGGCTGCCCACGCGTCCAGCGCCAGCGCCTTGGTGCCCCGCATATCCGAGTTGAAGCCGCCCAGCCAGAACAGCCCGGGCATGCTGCCTGCGCGGGCGCGTACCGCGATGCTGCGCGACGCGCTGCCCTCGCCGATCTCGATAAACACGGGTTGCTGCCCGGATGCGGCTGAATCGGTCATGGTCCTTACTCGGGTTCGCTGCTGTTTGAGTGAGCGCACACGTTCCGTCAACGGACAGCAATACCGTCCTAAGGGCGGCCGTGGCGCTTGCGGAGCGAACTCCTGGCCCTTTATGTGGGCTGGTCTGAACATTCCCCGCTGTCAAGCGTTGGTTGGCGTGACCAAAATGTCTCGCATTTGATGGTTTTCACGCGCCGACATGCGAGTTTGCTTGCCCGTTGAGCCTTATTCCTTCAAAGTATCGCCCTCGTTCACAACATTGGAGAGTTACCCATTCGCCGTCCCAACAGAGCCCCGCCCGCTGCCACAAAAGACGGGCCGCGCACCAACGATGAAATCCGCAACGCACAGGTCCAGCTGATCGATCAGAACGGCACGAACCACGGCACGGTCGAAACAGCGGCCGCCGTAAAGATGGCCCTCGAAGCGGGCATGGACCTTGTGGAGATTTCGCCCAATACCAATCCTCCCGTTTGCAAGATCATGGACTACGGGAAGTTCAAATATTCAGCGCAGAAGAAAGCCGCGGAAGCCCGCAAAAAACAGAAGGTCGTCGAGATCAAGGAGATCAAGCTGCGGCCGATGATCGACGATCACGACTACGACGTGAAAATGCGCGCGATGCAACGGTTCTTCGAGGAGGGTGACAAGGTCAAGGTCACCTTACGCTACCGCGGTCGCGAAATGGCGCATCAGGAAATCGGCACCAAGCTCCTGGACAAGGTCAAGAGCGACGTCGCAGAAGTCGCGAAGGTCGAGCAGGACGCGCGTTTCGAGGGCCGTCAGGTGGTGATGGTTCTGGCGCCGCGCTGATTCGCAGGGTGTGTCATTGGCCTGCCATTGCGGCGAGGAGGGTAGCGGCAAAAATCCGTTGAAGGGCGCGCGCTCGTACTAGTTAGGCAAATAAGCCTATCGATGGGCCAATCTCGTCATTTGTTCCTATTTCCGGCCGCACGCTAAGGCATCAGGTGATGCGATAGTGCACTCCGGTTTCGCTGTTCATCGTTGCCAATCCGGCTTGGCTCTGCCATAAGCGCAACCTCATCGCCCGGCTGATCAAGGGCTGCCGTGTCGATGTCCGTGCTGGTTATTTTGTTAGGAAATAGCCAAGCACTTTCAACGCTCTAACGAGCATTTTAGCCGGCCGGACGCCTTCGCGGGCGTTTTCGTGTTGCGGCAACAGGAGAGCCAAATGCCCAAGCTGAAGACCAAGTCGGGCGCTAAAAAGCGCTTCAAGGTGACTGCCACCGGCAAAGTGATGCACGCCCAGCGCGGCAAGCGCCACGGCATGATCAAGCGGACGAAAAAGCAGATTCGTCAGCTCCGCGGCACGCGCGTGCTGTTCAAGACCGACGGCGACAACATCAAGAAATTTTTCCTGCCGAACGCCTGATCGCAGAAGCGCGATCGCAGCCACACCTTGCCGAGCCGCGTCCGCGCGGCGATCCCGTCACCCATTTTCATATGAAGGAGACTAGTCATGTCTCGCGTCAAACGCGGTGTGACCTCTCACGCCAAGCACAAGAAAGTCTACAAGGCCGCCAAGGGTTTCTACGGCCGCCGCAAGAACACGATCCGCGCTGCCAAGGCGGCGGTCGAAAAGGCCGGCCAATATGCCTTCCGCGACCGCAAGCGCAAGAAGCGCACCTTTCGCGCGCTTTGGATCCAGCGCCTCAATGCCGCGGTGCGCCCATTCGGCATGACCTATAGCGTGTTTATCAACGGCCTTTCCAAGTCGGGCATCACGGTGGACCGCAAGGTGCTGTCGGATCTCGCCATCCACGAGCCGGCGGCGTTCCAGGCGATCGCTGAAAAGGCCAAGGCCGCGCTGGCAGCGTAACGGCCTTTAGCGCCGCGGCGAGGAGCCTGCGAGCTTCTGCGCTCGATGCGAGTAGCGCTGGGCGACAATCGCCCGGCAGAAGGCTGTGAACGACACGTACATGGTACCGGATTCGTTTCGGTATTTTCGGTCGCAGACCCGCATTTCGCGCTGATACGCTCGTCTCTGGGGGTCCTTGAGCCGGGAAAGAAAATCGCCTTCGCATTTCTTCTCGACAACCGCGCCAAGTTGGACATCGCCGCTGGCTCCGAATTCGCAGGCCTCGAACACTTTCATCGCGCGGTCGCAGCTCGGAGCCTTGTTCAGTGCAACAACGATGTCGTCCATTTGGGTCGACTTGGCCGGACATTCTTCCGCCCGCGCGGAAGCATCGGCCAGAGACAAAACGACGGCCAGGCTGGCCAAGCAAGGTTTAAACCGCATTGCACGTTCCTCGATCCAATTCGTCTTGGTCCAGCGCTAGCCGACGGGGTTCAAAAGCGTCCCTGAATTTCGGCTTTTTGCTTGACGTTTTAACCCCGGCGCGGCCACAACCAGCGGCCTTTTGCAGAGAGATTTGATCCGTGTCCGACCTCGCAACGCTCGAAAAAGCCATTCTCGCCGATATCGCCGCCGCCGGCGACGAAGCCGCACTCGAAGCTGTGCGTGTCGCAGCACTCGGCAAGAAGGGCTCGGTCTCCGCGCTGCTGGCAACGCTCGGGAAGATGTCGCCGGACGAACGCAAGACACAGGGAGCGGCGATCAATCTTGCCAAGGACAAGGTCAGCCACGCGCTGACCGCGCGCCGCGACTTGCTGAAGTCAGCAGCACTCGACGCGCGGCTTGCGTCCGAGACCATCGACGTCACGTTGCCGCTGCGCGAGACTCCGGCCGAACAGGGTCGGATTCATCCGCTCAGCCAGGTGATGGACGAACTCACGACGATCTTCGCCGACATGGGATTTTCCATCGCCGAAGGCCCGGATATCGAGACCGACGATTACAACTTCACAAAACTGAATTTTCCCGAGGGCCATCCGGCGCGCGAAATGCACGACACATTCTTCTTCAATCCGAAGGAGGACGGCTCGCGCATGCTGTTGCGCACCCACACGTCGCCGGTGCAGGTGCGCACCATGCTGACGCAGAAGCCGCCGATCCGCATCGTCTGCCCGGGCCGTACCTATCGCATCGATTCCGACGCCACGCACACCCCGCAGTTTCATCAGGTCGAAGGCCTCGTCATCGACAAGGGCTCGCATCTCGGTCATCTCAAATGGATCCTGCACGAATTCTGCAAGGCGTTCTTCGAGGTCGATCACATCAACATGCGATTCCGGCCGTCGTTCTTTCCGTTCACCGAGCCGTCGCTCGAGGTCGATATCCAGTGCCGGCGCGACAAAGGCGAAATCCGGTTCGGCGAAGGCGAGGATTGGCTGGAGATACTGGGCTGCGGCATGGTGCATCCGAACGTGCTGCGCGCCTGCGGCATCGATCCCGACGTCTATCAGGGCTTTGCCTGGGGCATGGGCATCGACCGCATCGCGATGCTGAAATACGGCATGTCCGATCTGCGGCAGCTGTTCGAGAGCGACGTGCGCTGGCTCACCCATTACGGCTTCAAGCCGCTCGACGTCCCGACGCTGGCGGGAGGGTTGAGTTCGTGAGTGATGTGCCCGAAAAATACCGGAGTCTACGTTCGTTCGCGTTCGGCGACAGCCCTACGCTGGCCGACGAACTGCTTGAGCTCGTGCTCAAGGGCATCAAGACCGCGACTTGCAGCACCGAGGACGAGCCGAACAGCTCGACGCCGGGCGAGCGCTGGATTGTGCTCGACGGGCGCGGCACGCCGCGATGCGTCATTGAATCGACCGAGGTAACCCACCGCCGCTTTGGCGAAGTGGATGCGGCCTTTGCCCATGATGAGGGCGAAGGCGACCGCAGCCTCGCCTACTGGCGGGAAGCTCATCTCAGGTATTTCACGCGATTGGGCAAATTCCGCGAAGACATGATGCTGATGTGCGAGCGTTTTCGTCTGGTCGAGGTTTTCGCCGATAGCAGAGTGGCATCATGAAATTCACGCTCTCCTGGCTGAAGGAACATCTCGACACCGACGAGCCCGTTGAAAAGCTCGCCGACAAGCTCACCATGATCGGGCTTGAGGTCGAGAGCATCGACGACAGGGCAAAAGCGCTCGCGCCGTTCACCATCGCGCGGGTGATCTCCGCCGAGCAGCATCCCAATGCGGACCGGTTGCGCGTCTGCATGGTCGATACCGGCGATGGCGCGGCACCTGTGCAGGTGGTGTGCGGCGCGCCGAACGCGCGCGCGGGCCTTGTCAGCGTGTTCTCTGCCCCCGGCAGCTTCATTCCGGGTAAAAACATCACGCTCGGCGTCGGCACCATCCGGGGCGTCGAGAGCCGCGGCATGCTGTGCTCGGCGGCCGAGTTGCAAATCTCTGAAGATCACGACGGCATCATGGAGCTGCCGGCTGATGCGCCTGTGGGTGCCGGCTACGCGCAATGGGCCGGGCTCGGCGATCCCGTGCTCGAAATCAATCTGACCCCTAACCGGCAGGATTGCGCGGGCGTGCACGGCATCGCGCGCGACCTTTCCGCCGCCGATATGGGCAAGTTCAAGGACCCGGCTATCCGCCCCATCAAGGGCGAATTCCCCTGTCCCGTGAAGGTAACCGTCGAGGATGCGAAGCTGTGTCCGGGCTTCGCAATGCGGCTCCTGCGCGGCGTCAAGAACGGCCCGTCGCCGGAGTGGCTGCAAGAGCGCCTGATCTCGATCGGACTGCGGCCGATCAACGCGCTGGTGGATATCACCAATTTCATGACCTACGACCGGGCCCGCCCGCTGCATGTGTTCGATGCGGCCAAAGTGAAGGGCAATCTCACCGTGCGCCGGGCTCGCGAAGGCGAGACCCTGACGGCGCTCGACGGCCGCGCCTACACCCTCGACGCGGGCATCTGCGTGATCGCGGACGAGCACGGCGTCGAATCGCTCGCAGGGATTATGGGCGGCGAAGCCTCCGGTTGTTCGGAGCAAACCATCGACGTGCTGATCGAGTCCGCGCTGTGGAACGAGATCAACATCGCGCAGACCGGCCGCAAGCTCGGGATCAATTCGGACGCGCGCTACCGCTTCGAGCGCGGCGTCGATCCGGCCTTCATGGTTCCGGGGCTTGAGCTTGCGACCAAGCTGGTCATGGAGATGTGCGGCGGCACGCCTTCGGAGAATGTTGTCGTCGGCAACGCCTTCGGCGACGACCGCGTGATCGATTTCCCGCTGACCGAGGTCAAGCGCCTCGCCGGGATTGACGTTCCACCTCCGGAGATGAAACGAATCTTGAGCCATCTCGGCTTCATGATGGCGGGCAACGGTCCGGTGGTGAAGGTCGCGGTTCCGTCCTGGCGTTCCGACGTGCACGGCAAGGCCGATATCGTCGAGGAGATCGTGCGCATGGTCGGCGTCGACAAGGTGCCGATGACGCCGTTCGACCGCGGCGACGCGCCGCGCAAGCCGATCCTCACCGCCATCCAGCTGCGCACCCGCCGCGCTAAGCGTGCGCTTGCTGCTCGCGGCATGGTCGAGGCGGTGACATGGTCGTTCATTGCAAAGCCATCGGCCGAATTGTTCGGCGGCGGGCAGCCCGAACTTACGCTCGCCAATCCGATCGCGTCCGATCTTTCCGAGATGCGGCCGAGCCTGCTACCGGGTCTTGTCGCCGCGGTTCAGGCCAATGTCGATCGCGGCTTTCCGGATGTGGCGTTATTCGAAGTCGGGCAGGTGTTCAAGGGAGACAGGCTTGAGGATCAACTGATTGCAGCCGCCGGCGTTCGCCATGGCTTTGCGTCGTCGAAGGGCATTGGACGACACTGGTCCGGTTCGGCGACATCAGACGCACTCGATGCCAAGGCAGATGCGCTCGCCGTGCTGTCGGCCACCGGCGCGCCGATGCAGGCGCTGCAGATAGTGCCCGGTGGCGCGACCTGGCTGCATCCGGGACGTTCCGGCACCATCCAGATCGGTCCGCAAAACGTGCTGGGATATTTCGGTGAACTGCATCCGCGCGCGCTGGAAGCGCTTCGAGCCGATGGCCCGTTGATGGCGTTCGAGGTGATTCTCGATCGTCTTCCCGACGCCAAGCAGAGGTCCACCCGCGCCAAGCCGATACTTGAACTCTCGCCATTTCAGCCGGTGTCGCGCGACTTCGCCTTTATCGTCGATCGCAGCGTCAAGGCCGGCGACATCGTGCGGTCGGCGCAAAGCGTCGACAAGAAACTGATCGCGGACGTTACGGTGTTCGACGTCTACGAGGGCAAAGGCATCGACGATGGCAAGAAGTCCGTCGCGATTGCGGTGACAATCCAGCCGCGCGAGAAAACCCTGACCGACCAGGAGATCGACGCGGTAGCCGCAAAAATAGTGACCGAAGTGAACAAGAAAACCGGCGGCGTGCTGCGAGCATGACGCCGAAAAATGTGAAGCGGTTTTCGGATCACATCATGCTCAAAAATGTATAGAGCATGAGCCTCTTGGGCCTCATCCCGACCGACGTCAGCATCGACGCCGCCATCGCGATCTGCGCCATTGCCTTCGTTTCGGGAACGGCGCGCGGATTTTCCGGCTTCGGCTCCGCGCTGATCTTCATGCCGCTGGCGAGCAGCATGGCGGCGCCGCGCCTGGTCGCGGCTCTGCTGCTCATCATCGATTTCGTCGCGGCACTGCCGCTCGCTCCCAATGCCTGGAAGCACGCCGACCGCAAGGCAACCGCGGTCATGGTGTCGGGCGCGCTGATTGGCGTTCCGATCGGGACTTGGTTCCTCAGCCGGCTCGAACCGGTGACGACGCGCTGGATCATCTCCGCCTTTGTGTTTGCGCTACTGATCCTGCTGTTATCGGGTTGGCGCTATCGGGGGAAGGACTACCCTGCGATTTCCATCGGCATCGGCGGGTTGTCCGGATTTTGCAGCGGACTGGCGCAGACCGGCGGGCCGCCGATCGTGGGCTATTGGTTGGGCCGGCCGATCGCCTCGGCCATCGCGCGCGCTAATATCTTGCTGTTTTTTGCCGCTTCGGACTTTTTTTCGGCCGTGAGCTATTCGTTCACCGGGCTCATCACTGCAGACGCAATTCGATTTTCGATTCTGGTCGGTCCGGTCTATGCCATCGGCGTCTTACTCGGCGCATCGCTATTCGGCCGCGCCAGCGAGACACTTTTCCGCGCCATTTGCTACGTGTTGATCGCGGCTGCAGTCATTATCGGCCTGCCCGCGCTTGATGGGGTACTGAGATAGGGGCTTGCGAGGAGAATGCGTCAACCGACGCGAAAGGAATTCTGCGACCCGATCATCGTTGGCCCACGACCTCATGCGACCGGTGCTGCCGCCGTAAAGCCGCCCGATCTATGCATCTTTTACGAGAAGATCTAGCGGTACGTTCAGCGCATTGGCGATGAGTCGAAGCGCTGCTGCCGTGCCTGTTCGTCGGCCGTTCTCGATATCCGAAATATAGCCTTGGCTAAGGTTGGTTTTGTACGACAAATGCATTTGGGTCATGCCTCCGGGCAATTGCCGCTCGCGCCACTCGCGCAAAACACGCACGGGGTTCTCTCCGCTGGCCATGCGATCGACAATGTCCTTCGGTAACAAAAGACCACCGCTGCCAATCTCCTTACGTGCTCGCGTCACAATACGCGCGGTGCCCGCATCTTCATCAGCTTCCGATGCCCTTGCGACCAGAAGCTCGTAATCCTTTCTCGGAAGGATTGCGACTTCGCCCCGTGGCGTTTTCTGAAATCGAACACTCATGACGTCCTCTCAATCGTAGATATCTCGCCGGTGACCTGCCGCCGCTACGACGATCGCTCCCCGATCTTCGTAGAAAATCACCCGCCAGTCGCCGACACGAAGCCGCACGCCGTCGCGTCCCTTGAGACGTTTCACATCGCCATGCCCGGTTGTCGCAAACTCCGTCAACCGCTTATCGATCCGACGACGCACGTCGGGCGAGAGCTTCGCCCACTGGCGAGCGCCGGTCGCGGTGAAGACGATCGGTTTCATGCGAGAATATCGCATATCGCGATATTGCGGTCAAGGTCGGAACAACAAATCGCAATACGCATAACCGTCGCGTTCGACACGCTCGGCGGCCACAACCGCGAGGCGATGTGTGAAGACCGGCCCCGCCACCACGCAGGTATGAAACTCGCCGTTCTCGCCGCAGGGATCGACCCCGTCGGGCAAATCGGCCAGCAGCTGCATGTCGAATTTGCGTCCCGCGAATTCTGCCGGCAGCTTTTTCAAATCGACGGTCGCGAGATAGGCTTCCAGCCCGCTGGCGATCATCGCATGCGCCAGCGGCAAGGTCGGCCGTTCCCACAGTGGGAATACCGGCGCAATTCCGGTGCCGGCGAGCTTCCGTTCGCGATAGGCCCTGATATCTGCCAGGAACAGATCGCCGAAAATGATGTGGGTGATGCCATCGCGCACGGCGCTCGCGACCGCCTCGCCCATTCGCGCTTCGTAAATCTCGTTCGGGCACGGATAGGGTATGGGCACGATGCGCGGCGGCAATGCTGCTGCCTCACACTGCGCGCGCAGAATCTCCTGCCGCACGCCGTGTATCGACACCCGGTCGAACGTCTCCGTGACCGTCGTCAATGCGCCGACGACATCGAACTTACCCGCGCGCCTGACCTCCTGGAGCGCGAACGCGCTGTCCTTGCCGCTCGACCACGAAATCAGCGCCTTCGGTCGCGGCGTCGTCAAAGGTTGGGCGTTCCCGGGAGCGCCCACGGTCGTTGCGGGAGGTTTCAACGGATCGGCGCTCCACGGCGCTTCGGCTTCCGGCCCGCCTCAGGTTCGGTATCTCTTAGCGCGCCTATCTTGCGCAGCGCTGCCTCGGCCGCGCGTTCGCCGCTTTCCCATGCCCCGTCAACTGTTCCCCACATGGTTTCGTGGGTAGCTTCGCCCGCGAGGAACATGCAGCCGATCGGCTCCGTCAAGATCTTTCGCGATGGCTGCCCGCCCGGCGCGGCGACCGACATCGCGCCAAGCGCAAACGGCGCGGCGTTCCAGCGGGTCGCGCTCGATTTCCTGATCGCAGAAGTTGCCTCACTGCCGAACAGTTTGGTCAGCCATTCGACGGCAAAAGCGATCATCGCCGGTTCGCCTTGCGCCGAAAGATCGCGACCGAACGAGCCTGCCACATCGATAGAGCACAGCGCCGACGACCCCATATTCGCGAACAAAAGCGCAGTCCGTGTAGAAGCGCTCTGCTCGATGATGATATCGTCGTGGGAGAGCCCCAGCGGATTGCGCGGCAGTTGCAGGACGATGTGATCGTAACTGCCGAGGCTCAATTTTGCCGCGGCATCGAGCTGGCGCTTGGGAATGTCAGGCGTGAATTTGATATTGCCCGCCGTCAATACGTTGCTCGATACCGTAACGATGACGGCGCGCGCGGCGATCTTGCCGGCCGGCGTCTCCACGGTCACATCGCGTCCACTCCAGGCGATGCGGCTTGCGGGCGTCGACAGCGAAAGCGGAATCTGCTCGCCAAGTTTCGCAATCAGCGTACCCATGCCCTGGCGGCAAGCGATCGCGGCATTGCGCTCTTGCGCGCGCGCCTTGTCGATCACGGAGATCTCTTTCAGATCTTTCCCTGTGGCATTGGCGCCGAGCATGAATTCCACCGTTCCGGCCCAGTCTCCGAGGTCCTTGGGCAGAACTGACGCACAGGATACATCGGTCCTGCCGCGCGAGGCATCATCGATAGCGCGGTTGGCTCGCACAAGCGCGGCGAGAAATTCCTCGGTTTCCCCGGCCCGCGCGTTACGTCGGCCGATGCGGATTTTCTGACCCAGCGGAGCCGGATAGACGTCGAGCCCCGCATTGCGCCCGAGTGTGATCATCGGGTTGGTGTCGGGATTGTGCATCCAGCGCGCGCCACGATCGAACGGCACGTCGAATGTCGCGGTATCGGTCAGGCAGCGGCCTCCAATCTGGCCGGCGGCCTCCACCACAATAACCTTGCGGTTCGCCGCCATGATCCGCCGCGCCGCGGCTATGCCGGCTGCGCCGGCGCCGATCACGACGATGTCCGCCTCGCGGGGCAATGGCGCTCCCCAGGCGTTCGCGCCGAGGGCTGGTGCCACGGCTAATGTCGCGGACGCCGTGAGAAAATCGCGGCGCGTCATTGTCATGTCATGGTTTCCGGAACTTTGAGAACGACAGGAACATCTAGCGAACTTGCCGCATCCGGCCGCAGGCAGCAACCGGCATGGTAAATCAATCATGATTGATCTGCCCAGTGCATGAACTAAATTGCAACGGCTTTCGACCATGATAAGGAAAGGAAAAAAGCGGCTGGGAAAGCCGCTGGGGGATGATTCATGGGCGCCGTGCTCGATACCGTCGGCAAGCTGATCGCGGGCTACCTTCAGAAGGAAGTACCGGGCTATGAGCCGTTCACCCCGAGCGATCCGGAGCATTTGCGCGGCATTATCGAGCAGGGCGATGTCCTGCTGGTCGAAGGCAACAACCGGGTTTCCGGCATCATCAAATACCTCACGCAATCCACCTGGTCGCATGCTGCCCTTTATGTCGGCCCGATCGACGGTGCGGAGGAACTCGACGGCGAACCGCATGTCCTGATCGAGGCCAATATCGGCGAAGGCGTGGCGTCAGCGCCTCTGTCGAAATATTTCCCCTACCACACAAGGCTGTGCCGGCCGGTCGGCCTGTCGTTCGAAGATCGCAACACGGTGTGCCGCTACGCCATCAACCGGATCGGCTTCGGCTACGACACCAAGAACATCCTCGATTTGATGCGCTTTCTGATTCCGTTGCCGATCCCGCAGCGCTGGCGGCGGCGGATGATCGCGTTCGGCTCCGGCGATCCTACCAAGATCATCTGCTCGGCGCTGATCGCGCAGGCGTTCGATGCCGTGCGCTACCCAATACTGCCAAAGATAACGCGCGCCGGTAGCAAGCAGGCCAGGCGCGAAATCCTGCACATCCGCGATTCATCGCTTTACATGCCGCGCGATTTCGACATCTCGCCCTATTTCGAAATCGTCAAACCCACCATCGTGCACGGCTTTGACTACACGGCCCTGCACTGGGCCGACAAGCAAAAGCCGCTCCGGGAGGTAGCGGGCGAATTCGGCCCGTTTCCAGAGGCGATCAAGTCGCCGCCGCTTGTTCCTGAAGAGATTGACAAAGAGACGACGCTTCCGGCTGAGGAAGTAACGGCGCCGCTGTCAGCGACCTAGGGCAGCGCCGATTCCACCCGAAATGATTTGACGCTACCAGCGAAGCCATGACCGGGATCGACGCGCGCCGCTCGCGCTTCCGCATCCGCTGGAATCGCGCCCATGGTCCTTATTGTCAGCATCAAAAGAGCTGGTTGATCGACGCTGGCCGACCTTCCGAGACTGCGTTCGTCGGAGGATGAATCTGACCGCCAGGGCCGTGGGCACACCCGGTCACGCGGCCGAAGGCGAGCGCCATGATGTCTACGCCGAGATCACGGGACCTTCGGCAACCGATATGCATCACAAATTCGTCCAGCGGTGGAATGAAACGAGCGAGCGGCCGATGACGGTACTTGGGACCACGACGGAGATGACGCCTTAAACTTTCCGACTTGTCCGTCCGCCCCGCGCGTGAGAACCGCTGGAGATGCGACGCGAACGATTGCAATTGGCAGGGTCTGGCGTTCGGCCTCGATCCCGCAGCCTACGGTAAGTAGTGCTTCCGGATTTCAGGCCGCTACACCGGATTTTCTGTCAGGCAGACCGGCGCGGGCGAGCCCTCCGTAGAGCGGCTCGTTGGGCATTTCCGTTCGCAGAATCGAACGCACCGCGACCAGCTTTTCGATATCGATGCCGGTATCGAAACCCTTGCTTTCGCAAAGAAACGCCAGGTCCTCGAACACGACGTTGCCGGTGGCACCGGGGGCAAATGGGCAACCGCCAAGCCCGCCGAGCGAGCCGTCGAGAATGCGCGCGCCGGCATCGAGTGCGGCGGACGCATTGGCAATGCCCATGCCCCTTGTGTCGTGGAGGTGGACACAGACTGGCTTCGCGCCTGACATTTTGACGATCGCCTTGGTCAGCTCTCCCACCTGCTTCGGGCCGGCATAGCCGACGGTATCGGCAACGGCGACGAAATCGACGCCGGCTTCAAGACATTTTTCGGCAATCTTGATCACCTCGCGCGGATCCACCGGACCCGCGATCGAACACCCGAGCGCCATCGAAACCGCAGCATTGACGATCGGCTTATGCGGGCTGGCGTCGCGCAAATCGCAAAGCCGCTTGACGTTGGCAATCGCCTGCTCGCGCGACCTGTTGGCGTTGGCTTGACTGTGCTCTTCGGTTGCCGAAACCACCGAAGCGATCTCGGCAACCCCCGACGCCAGCGCTTCGTTGACGCCGCGCTCGTTGAGCGCCAGCGCAATGCCGTGCGCGCCTGGAAGCGCGGCCACAGTCCGGACAATATCGCGCACATCGGCAAACTGCGGAAAGGTGCTCGCCGGCAGAAACGATCCGACCTCGAAATGCCGCACACCCGCGCCGTGTTCTTCGCGTAGCCAACGTTGCTTTGCCGCGGTCGACGGAAAGGTCTTCACCAGCTGCAGGCCGTCTCGCAAGCCTACCTCACGCAGCGTCACGCGATCGTCGGGATAAACGTCCTGAACTCGGGTCATGCGAGCCTCGCAGCGGTTTTGCCGGTTGGAGAAAATTCCTGGTCTTCAAGCTCGGCGCGAACGGCCAAGCTGTCGGCGCCGAGCGCCGGCACATTCAGCCCTTCGCCGATGCTGGCTCCATTCCACTCGATCGGAAGGGCGGGGACGCGGAACGGCTCGCCGTCGGCATTGGTGTTATTGACGAGGCCGCCGGGGCGCAGCACATGCGGATCGTCGAACAGGTCTTCGGGACGATTGATCGGCGAGAAACAGATGTTCAGCCGGTCGAGCGTTGCAGAAAGATCGCGTGCGTTCCGGCGCTTGACCACCTCGGCGACGCGCGGAATGATCCGGGACCGTGCCAAGATCCGGTCGGTGGTGGTGCGCAAAGCGGGATCGTCCAAAAATTCCTGCAGCCCGAACTCCCTGCAGAAGCTCTGCCAATGACCTTCGGTAACGACGCCGACAAAAATGCGTTCTCCGCCCGCGGTCTCGAAAATATCGTAGATCGGCCACGCATGTTCGCGTTCGGGCATCGAGCGCGGCTTGTGGCCGGTCATTTCATATTCGACCATGTGCTGTGCGACGAGGAAGAGACAGTTTTCAAATAACCCGATGCGGATATCAGCGCCTTTAGCGCCGTCACGTTTCTGGTAGAGCGCGGCGAGGATCGCGATCGCGCCGAACATGCCGCCCATAATGTCGTTGGCGGATGAGCCGACACGCTGCGGTTTGTCCCTGGTTCCGGTCATCGCGGCGAGCCCCGACATCATCTGCACGACCTCATCGAGCGCCGGACGATGCTCGTAGGGACCGGACAGAAAGCCTTTGTGCCCGGCGACAATCAGGTGTGGATGCCTCCGCCGCAATTCATCCGCGCCGAGCCCCTGTTTTTCCAGTTGCCCGTCGCGGAAATTTTCCAGAAACACATCGGCGCTGGCCAATAGAAGATGCATCGTCTCGCGGTCGTCTGCATGAGAGAAATCGAGAACCACGCTGCGCTTGCCGCGGTTGAACAGCGGGAAGAATGAAGTTCCCATGCCGCCGAGGCTGCGGGTCTTGTCGCCGGCAGGCGGCTCCA
Organism: uncultured Alphaproteobacteria bacterium; assembly: GCA_963732455.1. Classification (GTDB taxonomy): domain Bacteria; phylum Pseudomonadota; class Alphaproteobacteria; order Rhizobiales; family Xanthobacteraceae; genus Bradyrhizobium. Next base: position 566,556 of record CAVSZM010000008.1, read on the forward strand.
CCTTGATGACCTCGGCGCCGAGCTGCGCCAGAATCATGCCGCAGGTCGGCCCCATCACCATATGGGTCATTTCCACGATACGCACCCCTGATAGCGGCAGGTCCTGCGTGCTCATTGGCGTCTCCCGGGGTTCCCTAAGGCTTCTGTTTGTAGAGCAAATTAGGCTTCCGAGCGCTATCTGCTAAATATAAACATGGCAAGGCGCGACGGAAGCTCGCGAGACAATGCAGCAATGCGTCCGGTGCGGAAAATATTAAATTCGAGGGGCATCATGAGCGCAGCCGAAATCGAGACCGGACTTGATTTTGCGGCCAGCGGCAGTGGGCCGGACGAGATCTCCCGGCGGCTCGAAAGCATGCCCGCTTCGTCCTACTTGTGGCGTCTCGTGATCCTGCTGTCGCTCGGCGGCTGGTTCGAGGTCTATGACCTGTTCTTCACCGGCTATATCGCGCCCGGCCTCAACCGCAGCGGATTGCTGACCACGACCACTCAGGCCTTTTTCGGCTTTTCGGGAATCGGCGCATTCGTCGCGGCGACGTTTGCCGGATTGTTCGTCGGCACCCTGTTTCTGGGCTTTCTGGCCGACCGGTTCGGACGGCGGTCGATCTTTACCTTTGCACTGCTCGGCTACACCGCGGCTTCCGTCGCGATGGCTTGCCAAACCACGTCCGGCGGCGTGCTGCTCTGGCGGTTCATCGCCGGGATCGGGATCGGCGTCGAGATCATCACCATCGACACCTATATCACCGAGCTGGCGCCGAGCTGGATGCGAGGCCGCGCCTTCGCGGTCAATCAGGCTGTCATGTTCACCGCAGTTCCCGTGGTGGCATTCCTGTCGTGGTGGTTGGTGCCATTGTCGCCGTTCGGGATCGATGGCTGGCGCTGGGTGGTGCTGATAGGCGCGGCCGGCAGCATGGTGATCTGGATCCTGCGGCTGTTCGTGCCGGAAAGCCCGCTCTGGCTCGCACGCCACGGAAGAACCGAGGAGGCCGTAAAGATCCTGCGGACGCTCGAGGCGTCCGCCGGCGTCGCCCCAGCACGCGCGGAGAGGACAGCCGATTTGCTGCCCGCGCGCGCGGTTGCGAAGGCAGGCTTTGCGGAGCTGTTCAAGCCGCCATACCTGTCGCTTGTCGTGATGTTCATGATCTTCAACTTCTGTCAGGCCTTCGGCGTCTACGGCTTTGCCAATTGGGTTCCGGCGCTGCTGGTCGAAAAGGGCATCACTGTTACCAAGAGCCTGCAGTATTCCTTCATCATTGCGTTCGCCTATCCGATTGCGCCTTTGCTGGCCGCAAGTTTTGCCGACCGGTTCGAACGCAAATGGATTATCTGCGGCGCGGCCGTGGCGATCTCCGTGTTCGGGATGGCATTTTCGCAATTCGCCGAGCCAGTGCTGCTGATATTGTGCGGCGTATTGATTACGGCCGCAAACATGACGATGTCCTATGCCTACCACGCCTATCAGACCGAGGTTTTTCCGACCACGATCCGTGCGCGGGCGTCGGGTCTGGTCTATTCGATGAGCCGGGTCAGCGCGACGTTCTCGGGCTTTATCGTCGCGTATGTGCTGCGCGAGGCCGGCGTCGGCGGCGTGTTCGGCCTGATCACGTCAGCGATGGTTGTCGTGATCCTCGCGATTGCCATCTTCGGCCCGAACGTGCGCGGCAAACCGCTCGACACTTAGTCGCACCCGAACGGGCATGCACAGGCTCTTGCCGAACCCGGAAGGCATGTCTACCTCTCGCAAGGGTTCTTGCAGAGGATAGGACAATTATGCTCGACGCCGCCGTCAAGGCGCTTTCACAAATCCTGTCGCCGCCGATGCGTTCCATCCTGTGGCGATCGATCGGGCTGGCGCTGGTACTGGTCGTGGTGCTGGCGCTCGGCCTGCAACGGCTGCTCAGCTGGTTTGCGACATCGGGCGAAGGCTGGGCTGAGGCCATGTTGGGCCCCGGTTTCCACACCCCGCTCAATGTCCTTGCATGGATCCTCTCCATCGCCGCCGGTCTCGGCGTCGTGTTCGGCGCGGTATTCTTGATGCCCGCGATCACCTCGCTGATTGCGGGCGTTTTCGTGGACGAGGTCGCCGACCATGTCGAGCTGGAACATTATCCGGCCGAACGCCCCGGCATGGAGCTACCGCTGGGCCTGGCCATGACCGAAGGCGTCAAGACCGCGTCGCTGACGATCCTGGTCTACCTGATCGCGCTACCGTTCGTGTTCGTGGCCGGCGCAGGCTTCATCGCGTTCTTTATTGCGACCGCGTGGCTGCTTGGCCGGGAATATTTCGAACTCGCGGCGATGCGATTCCGTCCGCCCGCGGAAGCCAAGGCGATGCGCAAACGGAATGCCGCCATCGTGTTCGCCGCGGGCCTGATCATCGCGGCGTTCGTGTCGATCCCGATTGTCAATCTGGCGACGCCGCTGTTCGGCATGGCGTTCATGGTGCACATGCACAAGCGTTTGAGCGGGCCACGGCCCGAGCTGATCGAACGCGAGCGAAAGACCAGCGTGCCGGTGGTGTGACCTCATGCTGAGGAGCGCGTCTTCGTGCGTCTCCAACCATTGCGGCCTCGCTTGGTATTCAAACCGTCTTCTCCGGCCAGCGGCAGAGATCGTTGATCAGGCACGCCTCGCAGCGCGGCTTGCGCGCGAGGCACGTGTAGCGGCCGTGCAGGATCAGCCAGTGATGCGCATGCAGCATAAACTCGGCGGGAATCACGCGTTCAAGACCAAGCTCCACCTCGAGCGGCGTATTCCCCGGCGCAAGACCGGTGCGATTGCCGACACGAAACACGTGGGTATCCACCGCCATGGTGTGTTGGCCGAACGCCATATTGAGCACGACATTGGCAGTCTTGCGCCCAGCGCCGGGCAGCGACTCCAGTTCCGCGCGGGTGCGCGGCACTTCACCGCCGAACTCGGCTATCAGCTTTTCCGACAGCGCGATGACGTTTTTCGCCTTGTTGCGATAGAGGCCGATGGTCTTGATGTAATCACGCACCTTGTCTTCGCCGAGCGCGAGCATCCTCTCAGGCGTGTCTGCGACCCCAAACAGCGCGCGCGTCGCCTTGTTGACGCCGGCGTCGGTGGCCTGCGCCGATAGAACGACCGCAACCAGCAGCGTGTAGGGATTGAGATGTTCCAGTTCGCCCTTCGGCGCCGGGTTGTCCTTCCGAAAACGACTGAACGCCTCGTGGATCTCGGCCGATGTCCAGGGCTTTGCGGCTTTGGCCGATTTTTTCGCTGCACGCGGCTGCCCTGATTTGGCCGCAGCCTTTTTCGCCGATTTGCCTTGCTTGCGGGATTTTTTGACGCGCTTGGGGCTGGGGAGTTTTGATTTCGGCGGGGGACTACGGGTGATTTTCGACATGATCCGGGTATACTGACACGCCATGACCTCAGGCAACGATTTTGATCCAGAGCGGGAGCCGCCGGAATTATTTTCGGCGCTGCTGACGCCGCACCGCTCGCTGAATAGCACCGGTTTTCTGGTGCTGATGGGGTTCCTCAGCACGGTCAGTTTCGCCGCTGGGCTTGCGTTTCTGTTGATGGGCGCGTGGCCGGTGTTGGGCTTTTTCGGCCTCGATGTGCTCGCGATCTACTGGGCATTCCGGATCAATTTCCGCCACGCCAGGGCCACCGAGGAAATTTCCGTGACGCTGTACGAGCTGCGCGTGCGCCGGGTGAGTCATCGTGGCCACGTGGCCGAATATGTGCTCAATCCCCTGTGGGTGCAGCTCGACCAGAAGTCTCACGCGGAATTCGGCATCGAAAAGCTCTATCTGGTCTCAAAAGGCCGCCGCATCTCGATCGCAAGTTTTCTTGGACCGGACGAAAAGGCAAGCTTTGCCAAAGCCTTAACGGCCGCGCTGCAAGCCGCGCGGCGTGGCCCGACCTACAATCCGGTTAGCCAGAGCCTTTAGTTTGACTTTTTTTCGTCGCGCGAACCGGTGTCCACCCTGCTCGAAAATGACAACGCTGTCGGAAATCGGGTGGTTTGGACGACGCGTTAGACCTACATCAGGGCCATGATGAATCTCGCCATAAATGATCACCGTCTGACCAAGCCAGGCCCCCAGAACGCTGCGCTTCGCGACTATGATTCGGTGCGGCGCGCCATCGCCTTCATCTCCGAGCACTGGCGCGCGCAGCCCGCTATCGAATCGATGGCGGATGCGGCGGGCGTGACGCCGGATGAGTTGCACCATCTGTTTCGCCGCTGGGCCGGGCTGACGCCAAAGGCCTTCATGCAGGCGCTGACGCTGGATCATGCCAAGGGCTTGCTGCGCGACTCCGCAAGCGTGCTCGACGCAGCGCTCGACTCCGGGCTTTCGGGTCCGGGGCGGCTACACGATCTGTTCGTCACCCATGAAGCAATGTCGCCGGGCGAATGGAAAAATGGCGGAGCCGGCATGACGCTGCGCTTCGGATTTCATCCTTCACCATTCGGCACCGCCGTCGTGATCGCCAGCGGTCGCGGACTGGCCGGTCTCGCCTTCGCCGATCCAGGTGAGGAGGCAACTTCGCTCGCGGACATGCAGCGGCGCTGGCCGCGGGCGACATATGTTGAAGATCGCGCCGGCACATCAGCACTGGCGCAGCGTATCTTCGACACGAAACTCTGGCGTGCGGATCAGCCGTTGCGCGTGGTCCTGATTGGCACCGACTTCGAGGTCCGGGTATGGGAGACGCTATTGAAGATCCCGATGGGCCGCGCGGTTTGTTATTCGGACATTGCCACCAAAATCCGCCGTCCCAAGGCGTCACGCGCGGTCGGCGCCGCGGTCGGAAAAAACCCGATATCGTTCGTGGTACCGTGCCATCGCGCGCTCGGAAAAAGCGGAGCGCTGACCGGCTATCACTGGGGCATCACCCGCAAGCAGGCGATGCTGGGCTGGGAAGCAGGACAAGTAGGGATGCATTAGGGCCGTTCAGTTACGCAACGGCCTATGATTCGGGGCGCGTGGCGGGGCCGCCCTCCTCACCCCCCGCAGTTTTAGATGACCTCATCCACCGCACTTGAATACACGTTGGCGGTGTTCCCGATCATCTATCCAGGCGCTTCCACATGATCGCCGTGTCGCAAAGCCGCCCATCGGGAAACAGGGCGTAATCCGGAACGATCCCGGTTTGCGTCCAGCCCGCGCGGATATAGAGGCGGTGGCCGTTTTCGCCGGGCACGGTATCGAGGACCAGAAGCCAGCGGCCACGCCGCCTGGCTTCTTCTTCGACTTCCGCCATCAGCGCGGCGCCGACACCGCGGCTGCGGGCGGAACGATGGACCAGCATTTTCTTGATATCGGCGCGATGCGGCTGATTGGGTGGCGTATCCAGTCCGAGCTGCACCGTACCGATGATCCTGCCGTCGAGCCTTGCTGCCAGCAAAACGGCATCGCCGGAGGCGACCGAGGTTGCGACTTTCCGAAAGAACTTCAGTGCATCGGCATGAGAGTATGGCGACATGAAATTGACGCTGGCGCCGCCTTCGACACAGTCGACCAGTACCGCCGCCAGCTGATCCAGCACGGTATCCGCAACCGGCGCGTCGAGAGATACTATTTCGGCCTTGGCGATCACGCCGCCAGATCGAGTTTTGAGGCAACCGTGGCGTCGGCATTGAGGCGGTAAATCACGGGAACGCCGGTTGCGAGCTCGCGCGCCAAAATGCCTTCCGGCGTCAGCTTCTCCAGCACCATGATCAGCGCGCGTAGCGAATTGCCGTGCGCCACAACCAGCGTGCGCTGACCGCGCAACACGCACGGCAAGATCTCCTGAACGTAATAGGGCAGCGTGCGCGCCAGCGTATCCTTCAGGCTTTCGCCACCGGGCGGCGGAACGTCGTAGGATCGCCGCCAGACATGCACCTGCTCCTCGCCCCATTTCTTGCGGGCATCGTCCTTGTTGAGCCCTGACAGCTCGCCGTAGTCACGCTCGTTGAGTGCGAGATGCTTCCTGACGGGAAGGCCGGTCTGGCCGATCTCGACCAGCGCCAGATCGAGCGTCCGCTGGGCGCGCTTGAGCACCGAGGTAAACGCGATATCGAACGACAGCCCCTGCGCCTTCAGCCTGCGGCCGGCGTCTTTGGCCTCGGCGATCCCCTTATCCGTGAGATCGGGATCCTTCCAGCCGGTAAAGAGGTTCTTCAGATTCCATTCGCTCTGGCCATGACGCACGAGGACGAGAAGTCGATCGTTCATTCCCTTAGTTCCGTTCAAATCGCTAGAAATCACCAAGGCCGAGCACGTCGGTCATCGAATACATTCCGGGCTTCTGATTGCGCGCCCACAGCGCGGCCTTGATGGCGCCATGCGCGAAGATCATCCGATCCTCGGCCTTGTGAGACAGCTCGATGCGCTCGTAGGGACCGGCGAAGATCACGCTGTGATCGCCTGTGACGGTGCCGCCGCGCAGTGACGCAAAGCCGATATCGCCTGACCGCCGCGCGCCGGTGTGGCCATCACGGCACCGGGCCGCATGGGCCTCAAGCGTGATCTTGCGGCCCTCGGCCGCGGCTTCGCCAAGCATGTATGCCGTGCCCGACGGGGCGTCGACCTTCGCCCGGTGATGTATTTCCAGAATCTCGATGTCGAAGCCGTCGTCCAACGATTGTGCGACGCGCTTCACGAGCGCCGCCAGCAGGTTGACGCCGAGGCTCATATTGCCGGACTTGACGACAATGGCGCGGGACGTGACGCTTTTGATCACGGCGTCATCCGAAGCCGTCAGGCCGGTGGTTCCGATAACGTGAACAAGACCCCGCTGGGCGGCGATGGCGACATTGGCGATGGTCGCGCCCGGCACGGTGAAGTCGAGAATGCCGTCCGCGTTTGCCGACAGCGACCACAGGTCGGCTGACAGCAACACACCGTTGGCGGGCAAGCCGGCCAGCGTCCCGGCATCCTTTCCCAAAAGTTCAGAACCGGGCGCCTCCAGCGCGCCGGTGAGGACGGCGCCTGATGTTTCCGAAATGACCCGCGTCAGCGCGCGGCCCATCCGGCCGCCTGCCCCCGCAACGATCAAGCGCATGTCGGACATTTGTAACCCTCGCCCTTGCCGTATAACCGGGGCGGGCTGTTCCGGCAACCAATCAACCGCCTGATATTACGGCTGCACCCCGTCGTAACCTTCGATGATCACGAGGTCACTCTCGGCATGGGGACCGCGGATTGCGATCAGCCAAGCGTATTCAGGCGAATTGTAGCAGGCGAGCGCGGTTTCATAATCCTTGAATTCCAGTACCACATTGCGCGACCGGTTCGAGCCTTCCTTGGCCTCGAACTTGCCGCCGCGCACCAGAAACTTCGCGCCGTATTTCTTGAATACCGCGCCGTTCTGCGCGACGTATTCCTTATAGCCGTCCATGTTGTGAACATCGATGCGCGCGATCCAGTAGCCCTTTGCCATGCTTGCTCTTCCTTTTTGGTCACGTCGCCCGTGCCTGAGCGATCTCTGAGGCGATGGCGTCCGCGGCTGCCCTGGGATCGGCGGCCTCCATCACGGGCCGCCCGACCACCAGATAATCCGCGCCCGCTGAAATTGCGCGTGCCGGTGTCATAATGCGCTTCTGGTCGCCGACAGCCGCGCCTGCGGGCCGAATACCCGGCGTCACCAGAACCATCTGATGAGCTACGATCTTGCGCAGGCTGGCCGCTTCTTCCGGCGAGCATACGAGGCCATCGACGCCGAGCACTTGTGCCTGTTGGGCGCGGGCTTCGACCAGATCGGACACGCCGAGGCGATAGCCGGCTGCGTGCAGATCGCCGTCGTCATAAGAGGTCAGCACTGTAACGGCGAGAATTCTCAAGCCCGATCCCGCGCGGGCCTCGACCGCCGCCTTCATGGTCTGCGGATAGGCGTGCACGGTGAGGAATGTTGCGCCAAGCGCGGCGACGCTCTCAACGCCGCGAGCCACCGTATTGCCGATATCATGCAGCTTGAGATCGACGAAAACCTTCTTGCCGGCGCCTGCCAGTTGACGAACCAGCGGCAAGCCTCCCGCATAAGCTAGCTGATAGCCGATCTTGTAGAATGTGACGCTGTCGCCGAGCCGGCCGATCATCGCTTCCGCAGCAGCGACGCTTGGCAAATCGAGTGCCACAATCAACCGGTCGCGAGGGGCGATATTCGATGGCTGCATGTCACCTCACATCATGCGTTGGGAAACGTCGATCAGCTGCCGCACCAGCGCGTCGAGCGCCTCGACATCGGCCGGATGTTTCAATCTGTCCATATCGTCATAGGCTTCTCCGGCGAACGACAGCGCGAGCTGGTTCGGAATAACGGTGGCGTGGCACGCGGCCAGAATCAACCGCAGCGCCGCCAGAGACCGCGTTCCGCCGAGCCTGCTTTCCGAAGCCGCCGCAATCGCAAACGCTCGTTCGCGAAAGACCTGGCCGCGGGTTCCGTGCGCGTCCTGCACGCGCGTCACCCAGTCGATGGTGTTCTTGACCAGCGGCGGTACCGACGAATTGTATTCCGGCGTCACGATGAGGACGCCATGATGCGCGCCGATCATGCGCTTGAGATTGATCGCATTCTTCGGCACGCCGGATTTTGTCTGCAGGTCGCCGTCGTAGATCGGCAACGGAAAGTCTCCGAGCGAAATTCGGGTGACATCCGCGCCGGCCTGCGCGAGTTCATACGCCGCCGCCGCCGCAAGCCTCGCATTGAGCGAGCCGGTGCGAAGTGAGCCGGGGATCACGAGGATTTTCAGCGCGGACATTGTATCAATCGCAATCAGGACGGACCCGCCGCACAGCGGCGGCGGACGATATCAGTCCTTGCGATACACCCAGACCCGCGCCGGCGGAAGGTTCATCCAGATGCGCTCGGAGGCCTCTGTGGATACGCCCGGCAGCGACTTCGGAATTGGCGGCGCAACCGAATAGGTGAACTGCACGAACGGCGAGCCCGGCGCGAGCGCGAGAAAGGCATCACGGATCAATTTCAACCGCGTCAGCATCGGCTTGGTGACGAGCGGTAGACCGGACACTACAGCGGATGCGGGGGCGCTCAACACATTCCAGAGCGAGTCTCGCAGGGTATAGGCATCGCCCTGCACAATCTTGGCGTGCGGATAGCGATCGCGCAGCAGCGCACAAAACCCTGGATTATATTCGACCAGCACGAGACGCTTTTGATCGACGCCGTGCTCGATCAGCGCGCTGGTGATCGCACCGGTGCCCGGTCCCAGTTCGACGACCGGCCCCGAGGAATCGATGTCGACATACTGCGCCATGGTGCGCGCCAGCACCTTTCCCGAAGGCATGACTGCCCCCATGTGAAGCGGCTTCTCGATCCATGAACGTAGAAAACGCACCTCATCGTCGAGACGAAGGGGCTTCTTCAACGCACGCACAGACGATTGCAGAGGCATGTCGTTACCGGACGGGACCGCGATTCCGCGGCAGTGTCAGAAAATAGTCATGAAGAGGTATAGGCAGCAGACGATACGGTCAAGCCGGACGGTCCCGCATACAGTCCGCATGGTCCTTCAAAATGTGAATGCGAACGGTTTGGCTATAAGATCATGCGCTTTTTCGGAATTTAGCGCGCGATCGATCTCGATCGCGACTCCGCACTTGCTGACCGCCTCTACGTGCTGGCGCGGCTGCCGAAGAAGTCCTTGACCTTGGTGAAGAAACCAGCGGCTTCGGGCTGGGTCGCCCCGGACGACAGTTTTTCGAACTCGGCCAGTAATTCCTGCTGTTTCTTGGTCAAATTCTGCGGCGTTTCGACCACGACCTGGACGTACATATCTCCGGTCTGACGCGAACGGAGCACCGGCATGCCCTTTGACGCGATGCGAAAGCGACGGCCCGACTGGGTTCCGGACGGGACTTTCACCTTGGTCTTTCCCTTGTCGATGGTCGGCACCTCGAATTCGCCCCCCAGCGCCGCCGTCACCATCGATATCGGTACGCGGCAGTGCAGATCGGCGCCATCGCGCTGAAAGAACTGATGCGTAGCCAGTGACAGGAAAATATAGAGGTCGCCCGGCGGTCCACCACGGACGCCAGCCTCGCCCTCGCCGGCAAGCCGGATACGCGTGCCGTCTTCGACGCCCTGCGGGATATTGACCGACAATGTCCGCTCGCGCGTCACCCGCCCCGAGCCAGAGCATGAGGGACACGGGTCTTCGATCATCTGGCCGCGGCCCTGACAGCCGGGACAAGTTCGCTCCAACGTGAAAAATCCCTGCGCCTGCCGCACACGGCCGGCGCCACCGCACATCGAGCAGGTCTTCGGCTTGGTGCCGGCTTTTGCACCGGTGCCCGAACAGGACTCACAGGTGACCGAAACGGGAATCTCGATCTGGGCGGTCTTGCCGATGAAGGCTTCTTCCAGCGTGATTTCCATGTTGTAGCGCAGGTCGGCGCCGCGCTCGCGCCCGCCGCCGCGGCCGCGTTGCCCGGCCATGCCGAACAGGTCTTCGAAAATATCCGAGAATGACGAGGCAAAGCCCGCTCCGAATCCGGGACCGCCACCGCCGCCGCCTTGCTCGAACGCGGCATGACCGAAGCGGTCATAGGCTGCGCGCTTGTCGCCGTCTTTCAGAACTTCGTAGGCTTCGTTGATTTCCTTGAAACGGATTTCGCTCGCGGCATCACCCGGATTCTTGTCCGGGTGCCATTTCATCGCGAGCTTGCGGAACGCCGCCTTTAGACGGGACTCATCCGCATTCCGGTCGACTTCAAGGGTTTCGTAGTAGCAGCGCTTGGTCGACATCCGTCAATTCCGCCCGAAATTCGCTCTCATTCCGAAGCAATGCGTCCCTCGAGGATGCAGCCTCCGGCTTAACGAAAAATGACCCCCATTCTTCGAGACGCGCTGCGTACTCTTCAGAATGGGGGCCATGATCATCGCCGTCTAAGCAGACTTCTTGTTGTTCTTGTCGTCGTCGACCTCGGTAAACTCCGCATCGACCACGTCGTCCTTCGCGGCGTCCTTGGCCGCATCACTTTCGGCCTGCTGCTTGTACATCGCCTCGCCGAGTTTCATGGAAGCCTGCGCCAGGGTATTGGTTTTAGCCTTGATCGCCTCGGCATCGTCACCCTTCAGCGCTTCCTTCAAATCGCTGACGGCGTCTTCGATGGCACGCCGCTCGCTCTCCTCGACCTTCGATCCATGTTCGGCCAGCGCCTTCTCGGTGGAATGCACCAGCGCATCGGCATGGTTCTTGGCGTCGACCGCCTCGCGGCGTTTCTTGTCCTCGGCGGCGTTGGCCTCGGCGTCCTTGACCATCTTCTGGATGTCGGCTTCGGACAGACCGCCAGAGGCCTGGATGCGGATCTGCTGCTCCTTGCCGGTCGCCTTGTCCTTCGCCGACACGTTGACGATACCGTTGGCGTCGATATCGAAGGTCACCTCGATTTGCGGCATGCCGCGAGGCGCTGGCGGAATACCCATCAGATCGAACTGGCCGAGAACCTTGTTGTCGGCCGCCATTTCGCGCTCGCCCTGGAAGACGCGGATCGTGACGGCGTTCTGGTTATCCTCGGCGGTCGAGAACACCTGACTCTTCTTGGTCGGGATCGTGGTGTTGCGATCGATAATGCGGGTGAATACGCCACCCAACGTCTCGATGCCCAGCGACAGCGGCGTCACGTCGAGCAGCAGCACGTCCTTGACGTCGCCCTGCAGCACGCCGGCCTGGATCGCTGCGCCAATAGCGACGACTTCGTCGGGATTGACGCCCTTGTGCGGCTCCTTGCCGAACAACTGCTTCACCACTTCCTGCACCTTCGGCATGCGGGTCATGCCGCCGACCAGCACCACTTCGCCGATCTCACCGGCGGTGAGACCCGCGTCCTTCAGTGCCTTGCGGCAGGGCTCGATGGTCTTCTGGACGAGATCATCGACCAGCGCCTCGAACTTGGCGCGCGTCAATTTCATCGTCAGATGCTTTGGCCCGGACTGATCGGCGGTGATGAACGGCAAATTGATTTCGGTCTGCGTGGTCGAGGACAATTCGATCTTGGCCTTTTCGGCAGCCTCTTTCAGGCGCTGCAGGGCAAGCTTGTCGTTGCGCAGGTTGATGCCCTGCTCTTTCTGGAATTCATCGGCCAGATAGCTGACGAGCCGCATGTCGAAGTCTTCGCCGCCGAGGAAGGTGTCGCCGTTGGTCGACTTCACCTCGAACACACCGTCGCCGATTTCGAGGATAGATATGTCGAAGGTGCCGCCGCCGAGGTCGTACACCGCGATGGTGCCGGACTTCGACTTGTCCAGACCGTAAGCGAGCGCGGCCGCGGTCGGCTCGTTGATGATGCGCAGCACTTCAAGGCCGGCGATCTTGCCGGCATCCTTGGTGGCCTGACGCTGCGCGTCGTTGAAATAGGCTGGAACGGTGATAACGGCTTGATCGACCTTCTGGCCGAGATGGGCCTCGGCGGTCTCTTTCATCTTCTGCAGGATGAAAGCGGAAATCTGCGAGGGCGAGTAGGTCTTGCCGTCAGCTTCGACCCAGGCATCGCCGTTGGACGCTTTGACGATCTTGTAGGGGACAAGTTTCTTGTCCTTTTCGACCATCGGATCGTCGTAGCGGCGGCCGACGAGGCGCTTGACCGCAAAGAAGGTCCGCTCGGGATTGGTCACGGCCTGGCGCTTGGCCGGCTGGCCTACAAGGCGCTCGCCGTCATCGCTAAAGGCGACGATCGACGGGGTCGTCCGCATACCCTCGGCGTTTTCGATGACTTTCGCTGTCTTGCCATCCATTACGGCGACGCACGAATTCGTGGTGCCGAGATCGATCCCAATGACCTTTCCCATGGTCCTCATATCCTTCTTTTTGCGGCAGGTTGGCTGGGCCCTGACGGCGCACCAATCCAAACCCCCAAACGATCAAATGCTCGCGATATTGCGACGGTGAGCCTCATATAGGAGGGGGGGGCAGGCCTGCAAGGACTGGGACGCAACCTTAGCCCACGAAAACTCCCACCTTTGAAAGATAGTGTCCGTTCCAGGCCTGTGCCGGACCGGCAAGACGAGCAGCCGCGACCACCGGGCAACCCGTGCCCGCCGCGGCCAGTGATCGGTACGACCGCCTTGCCGCAACCGGCCTTGGCCCGCCCCTACGAGCAAGCGCGGCAGGATCGGTCCCGCGGACATGCATAATCGGATATTAACCCGGATCATTACACGTTCAGCGATGCACGTTGACGCCACATTCTCCACATCGGTCGGCCGGCGATCATGGATCATGGCGTCCTTGATAATTGTTGTCCTGTTTACTCTCGGAGCAACCGGTAGCGCCCTGCGTAAGCCTGTCACCCAGGGCTTCGATGAAGTCGCGCACGTTTCTTACATCGCATACCTTCAAGCCACGGGCCAAAACTGGCCTCGATTTGCCGAAATGCGGATGATTGATCCGACGACCTTCGAATTCAACACGGACCAGAACTACCTAAACCATCCTCCCTTCTACTACTCACTAATGGCTGTCCTTGGTCCAAGCGTTACGGGACACCCGCCGTCCCTGATCCCGATCCGGCTGATTAACGTAGCGATGGCGGTATTTGGGCTGATGGCGCTGTTGATTCTGGGCCGGCATATGAACCTGGGACGCTTGGAATTCTACGCCTTTGCCGCGATGATCGCCGCGACGCCGGTGTTGGCGCCGCTCGCAGGCGCAGCGAATAACGATAACCTCGGTTTTGCCGGGGGTGCTCTCAGCGTCCTCGGCCTATATGCCTACTCGGCGTCTTTCAGTCGATCGTGGTTGATCGTAGCCTGCGTCGGCATGATCGCAGCAAGCGCAGCGAAGCTTACGGGCCTGATCCTTGTGGGTACGACCCTGAGCATGACCCTCATGCTCGTGGGTATGCGCCATAAAGTAAGCAGGATCGATCTTTTGATCGTCGCAGGCAGCCTTGCCGTGGCAGCGTCACCCTACTTCGCATTCATGATCCAGTACGGCAGTCCGGCGCCCGACACCCCCGCCCAAAGCGCGCTTTTAAGGAACGGTGCCGACATTGCCGGCTGGGCGAACGAGCCGAGGATGGCGCCGGCTGCGTTTGTCGCTTTCTTCTTGAAATCCTTTTTAAAGGAATGGATGCCCGTGCTGCGGCCGCGGAACAGCCTTCAACTGGCGCTGCTCATACTGCCGGCGACGATTAGCCTGTTTTCGGTCGCAGGATGGGTAGTTTCGTTGCGCGCCGTCTTGAATCGCCGTCCAAGGCCGCTGGATTTTCTGGTCGTCTCCGGTATGGCGTCCATCGCGCTGACTTTAGCGGTCCACATCGCATTCAGTTATCAACGGCATTTGCAGACGGGGTGGGTGATGGACGCTTACCCGCGTTACTATTTGCCTCTGATCGCAATTATCCCGATGGCGGCACTGACGTTTTGTTCAACGGTCCAGTCTCACCTGTTGCGGGTGGTTCTCGTCGCCTTCCTCATCGGCGCACCGGTTGTCTTTCAGATTTTCGGCGCGCCGATGGGTTAGGCAAGTCGATCGGGGCGTGGTACCGAAATTCGGTGAAGACGGGCAATTTTGAACGAAAATTGGCGGTTTTTCCGCAGGCAGAACATGTTTGCCGGGAACTGGGCCGCGGCCTGGCCTGTTACCGAAACGCCAAAACCGCTAAAAGCGAGCGGACTGAAAGTGGCCTCCCTATGGAGCCGCTCCGGCCGACCATCGAACGGCCTTAATACGAACCAAGTAGATTCTTCATGAACCCTATTCGACTACTGACCGCGGCTGCCCTCCTCCTCGTCGCCGCGTGTCCTGCCTTCGCCGCGGACCCGATCTTTCCGCCCGGGGTTCGGGTCGGGATGACGCCGCTTGTGGGCCTGGTCCGCGCAAAATCATTCGTCGGATTCGAAACCGAAGACCAAGGCGTCAAGGTATTGGTGACAGAGCTCCCGGCAGAGGCCTATGGCGAAGTCAAGAATGCTTTCAAGGCCAATCCGGCCGGCACTGGTGGCATAAAGCCCGAGAGCATCGAGACCGCGGCTGGTGTTGCCTACTACACTGCCGAAAGCGCCAGGGATGCCTCGGGCAATGTGCGGCGCTATTCGATGATTTTGCCCGGCGGCACCTTCTCCGGCTACGTCGCGGTACAAGTTCCCGAGAATGCCACCAAAATTTATACCGACGAGGCTGTGCGGCAGATGTTTGCGTCGGCGGTAATCCGCAAGGAAGTACCGGTCGAGGAGCAGCTTGGGCTGATGCCGTTCAAGATCACCGAACTCAGCGATTTCAAAAACATCCGCACGCTGGCGCCCGGCGCCGCTGTCATTCTTGCCGACGGCGATGAAACAACGGGCTTCGAGCCGGCACCTTTCATGCTGATTGGCCTGATCGGATCTACCCCGGCGCAGCCGGAGGATCGCGGCCGTTTTGCCCAGCAGGCCGCAACCACGATTCCCGGGGTACGCGACGCGCGGATCACGATGTCTGAACCTATCCGCATCGACGGCATGCCCGGATATGAAACGCGCATCGATGCCACCAGCGGCAAGGACAATACCGCCGTCACCGTGGTGCAATGGTTACGATTCGGCGGCTCGAACGCGTTGCGCATCATTGGTAGCGCCCCGCGCGAGCAATGGCCGAAGGCGTTTCCACGCTTCCGCGCCGTGCGCGACGGAGTTCAGCCGCGCGGATAGCCGAGGTTTAGTGACGTGCCTCAGGCTGCGCTGTTGGGATCGTTGCCGTTCGCCGGCGCGCCCGTCTTTGCGCCACCTTTGGAGACCGCCACGAGCGCCGGCCGCAACACGCGCTCACCGATCATGTAGCCAGCCTGCACGACCTGGACCACCGTTCCCGGGGGTACGGATGGGTCGGGCACCTCATACATCGCCTGCTGAAAATTCGGATCGAATTTCTCGCCGGACGGATCGAATTTCTTGACCCCATTTTTCTCCAGCGTGTTGAGCAGCGACCGCTCGGTCAACTCGACGCCTTCGATCAGCGCCTTCAGGCCGGGGTCGGCGGCTGCCTTGGTGTCGGCCGGAACAGCATCGAGCGCACGCTGCAGATTATCCGCGATATCGAGAACGTCGCGCGCGAACGCGGCAATGCCGTAAGAGCGAGCATCGGCGACTTCCCGCGTCGTTCGCTTGCGCAGGTTTTCCATTTCCGCAAGCGTCCGCAGCATCTTGTCGCGCGATTCCGCGGCTTCTTTTGCAAGCGCCTCCGCCGATCCTTCCTCGGCATCGTCGGGCATGATGTATGGCTTGGAAACCACGGGCTCGCTGGCCTGCGCCGGGTTCACCGGATCGTCCTTCTGCCGGCTGGGATCGGTCATAGACTGCCTTCTTGAAATCGCCTGAAATCAATGCGGGAGGGTTGCTGGGCGGGATATCGTGCTTTGAGCGCAGAAAATCAAGCGCAGCCGGGCTCGTATCGGCCGCATCATCCGCCCAGCATCCGGCTGACGATGCGCGCAGCATAATCCACCGTCGGAATGACCCGGGCGTAATTAAGCCGTGTCGGCCCAATCACGCCGAGAACGCCGACGATATGACCGGAGGCATCGCTGTAGGGCGCGATGATCGTGGAAGAGCCTGACAGCGAAAACAGCTTGTTCTCCGATCCGATGAAAATCCGCACGCCTTCGGCACGTTCCGCGCGTCCCAAAAGATCGATCACGCCGCGCTTGGTCTCGAGATCGTCGAACAGCAATCGCACGCGCTCCAGGTCTTCCAGCGCGTGCAAATCTTCCAGCAGATTGGCGTGACCGCGAACGATCAGCTGCCGGTCATCGCTTTCACCGCCGGACCAGCTCGCTATCCCGGCGGCAATGACTTTCTGCGTTAGCTGGTCGAGTTCGGCGCGGCTTTGCGTCAACGCGGTTTCAAGTTCGAGACGCGCTTCCGCCAGCGTTCTCCCTCGAATCCGCGCATTCAGAAAATTGGTCGCTTCCGTGAGCGCCGATGAGGGAACCCCCGGCGGCAGCGTCAGCACGCGGTTTTCGACCTGCCCGTCCTCGCCGACCAGCACCACCAGCGCGCGCTCCGGCTCCAGCCGCACGAATTCAATATGCTTGAGCCGCGAATTGGATTTTGCCGTAAGCACTACGGCCGCGGCCCGGGCGAGGCCGGACAGCCGGGTCAGGGCTTCGCCAAGGGCGGCTTCGACCGATTGCGCATTGCCGACGGAAGCAAGCTGGGTCTGGATCGACTGCCGCTCCGGTTCGCTGAGATCGCCAACCTGCATCAGCGCATCGACGAAAAACCGCAGACCGAATTCGGTCGGCAGCCGTCCCGCCGACGTATGCGGGGCGTAAATCAGGCCAAGCTGCTCGAGATCCGACATCACGTTCCGCACCGAGGCCGGGGACAGCGGCACCGCGATCAGGCGCGAAATGTTCCGCGAACCCACGGGTTCGCCGGTCGCGAGATAACTCTCTACGATTTGACGAAATATGTCCCGTGAGCGCTCGTTGAGCTGGGCGAGCCCTGCATTCGGGGCAATCAGACCAATCGGCTCGTGGTGTGCCAAAAAGCTACTCCCTCGCAATAAACCCTAATTTGTCCATGTCATGGGCGAGTTACAAGCAGCCATTGGTCAGAAGAGGTGGCTAAAGGCCTTGCCGCTGCCCCTTCCCCCTCCTACAAGCACCGCGAGCCATAATTTTCGCCGAATTTTCGGAGGATTCCCATGCGGCCAAGCCGCCGTGCGCCGGATGAACTGCGCGCCGTGTCATTGGAACGCGGCGTCGTCAAATATGCCGAGGGTTCCTGCATGGTCAAATTCGGCGATACCCACGTGCTGGTGACGGCAACCCTTGAGGAGAGGCTGCCGCCATGGCTCAAGGGCCAGGGCCGCGGCTGGGTCACCGCCGAGTACGGCATGCTGCCGCGGGCCACCCTCGAGCGCACCCGCCGCGAGGCTTCCGCCGGCAAGCAGAATGGCCGAACCGTCGAAATCCAGCGTCTCATCGGGCGGTCGCTGCGCGCAACGATCGACCTCGAAGCGCTCGGTGAGCGCCAGATTACCGTGGATTGCGATGTGCTGCAGGCCGATGGCGGCACGCGGACGGCCTCGATCACAGGCGCATGGGTCGCATTGGCCGATTGCATCGGCTGGATGAAGGCCCGCAACATGGTGAAAGGCAACGTACTGCGCGACAATGTGGCCGCGATCTCATGCGGCATCTATAGCGGGACGCCGGTGCTCGACCTCGATTACGCCGAAGATTCTGAAGCCGATACCGACGCCAATTTTGTGATGACCGGCGACGGACGTATCATCGAGGTGCAGGGCACGGCAGAAAAGACGCCGTTCTCGCAGGACGAATTTCTGGCGCTGATGGCGCTGGCCCGCAAAGGTGTGGCGCGGCTGGTGGATCTGCAAAAAATGGCAGTGGCGTGATTCGGGATCGCAATCGACCTGGCGTAGACTGAAAGCATGCACCGGCGAATTACAGGCACGCTCGTGATCGCGACCCACAACCCCGGCAAGCTCGTCGAGATGCGCGAATTGCTGGCGCCGCATGGCGTCGAGGCGGTGTCGGCGGGCGAGCTTGGCCTTGGCGAGCCTGACGAGACCGGCGATACGTTTCGTGCCAATGCCCGGATCAAGGCGGTCGCTGCGGCGAAAGCTGCGCTACTCCCGGCGTTCGCCGACGATTCTGGATTGGCGGTCGACGCGCTGGATGGCGCGCCCGGAGTTTTGTCGGCCCGCTGGGCGGGGCCCAACAAGGATTTTCTGGCCGCAATGGCGCGGATCGAACGCCTGCTGCAGGAACGTGGCGCAACGCAACCTTCGCAGCGAAGAGCGCACTTCGTATCCGCATTATGTGTCGCGTGGCCCGACGATCATGTCGAGGAAGTCGAGGCCATCGCGGAGGGGACGCTGGTGTGGCCGCCGCGCGGAACCGCCGGTTTTGGCTATGATCCGGCGTTCCTGCCGGAAGGACACCGGCGCACCTTTGGCGAAATGACCAGCATCGAGAAACACGGCCTGCCGCCGCTGGGCCTGGGCCTGTCGCACCGCGCCCGGGCATTCGTCAAGCTGGCGGAGATCTGCCTTGACCAGCGTTGAGAGCCCGCATTCTTACCCTCGCCCGCAAGCGGGGGAGGGAAAACAAGAAGCCTTCGGTGTTTATGTGCACTGGCCGTTTTGCCTGTCGAAATGCCCGTATTGCGATTTCAACAGCCATGTCCGGCACGCCCCGATCGACGAAGATCGATTCTCGCGCGCATTTGCCCGTGAAATCGAAACCACCGCGGCGCGCACGCCAGGCCGCCAGGTATCATCCATTTTTCTGGGCGGCGGTACGCCGTCACTTATGCGGCCGCAAACCGTCGGCGCGATTTTGGACGCGATCGGAAAACACTGGCGCGTTGCGCGCGATGCCGAAGTCACGCTGGAAGCCAACCCCACCAGCGTCGAGGCCGCGCGCTTCAGCGGCTACCGGACAGCCGGGGTCAACAGAGTTTCACTCGGCGTGCAGGCACTGGACGACGCATCGCTAAGGGCGTTGGGGCGCCTGCACACCGCGCGCGAAGCGCTCGATGCGGTCGCGATCGCGCGTGCCGCCTTCGACCGTTATTCATTCGATCTGATATACGCCCGCCCCGATCAGACGCCCGAGATGTGGGCGGACGAATTGAAGCTCGCGATCTCGGAAGCGGCCGAGCATCTGTCGCTCTATCAATTGACGATCGAACCGGAGACGCCGTTCTTCGGCTTGCATGCCGCCGGCAAACTGAAGACGCCGGATGAGGCGACCGCGCGCGCGCTGTATGACGTCACGCAAGAGGTCTGCGCCCGGCATGGACTGCCGGCTTACGAGATCTCCAATCACGCGCGTGCCGGCGCGGAATGTAAGCATAATCTGGTTTATTGGCGCGGCGAGGAATACGCCGGCATCGGTCCCGGCGCCCATGGCCGCCTCGATGTCGACGGCATCAGACATGCGATCGCCACGGAAAAGCGCCCGGAGGCGTGGCTGATGCGCGTCGAGACGACGGGCAACGGCGTTATCACCGACGATCGCCTCAACAGCGAAGAGCGCGCCGATGAATTCCTGCTGATGGGCTTGCGGCTCGCTGAGGGCATCGATCCCAGGCGCTACGCGACATTGGCAGGCCGTGCGCTCGATCCGCGCCGAATTGCGGTGCTGCGTGAGGAAGGCGCCATCGCGATCGACGCCAGCGGGCGGCTGCGCGTCACGAAGGACGGATTTCCGGTGCTGGATGCCGTTGTGGCCGATTTGGCGGCGTAGCTACGCGCCAAAACTCTTCGGCGAACCGGCGACCAACTGGCCACCGCCAGATCCCACGCGCATGACGGCAAGGCCGCGCTCGTTGGTGCCGTCAGCGCGGAATCGAAACAGGCCATCGATACCGGCAAAGCCGGAGGGATTGGTCAGCACTTCAGTGGAAAAACGTTGCGGGCCCTGAGTTCTGGCCAATGCAGCGATAAGCGCAACTGCATCATAGGCGAGTGTCGCGGTTCGCACCGGTTCGGAGCCGAACCTTGCGCGGTAGCGGCTTGAAAAACCTCGGAAACCGGAAGGATCCGGCGCGGCATACAGGCCGCCCTGCAATGCCGGGCTCGCGAACACGCGTGGATTGTCCCACAGACCGGTGCCGAGAAGCTGGATGTTTCTCAAATTTGCCCCGGCCGCTGTCAGTGCGTCGGCCACGGTTACAACCGAATCGCCGTCGTCGGCCAGTAAAAGCGCATCCGCCTGACCGAGCATCTGCGCCACGGTGCGCGCCGCCGTCGCGCGGTCGGCGCCGTATTTTTCAAACGCGATAATGCGCCCGCCCCTGCGGCCCACCGCCTGCTTGAATGCCGCCTCAACCACATTGCCATAGGCATTCTCAGGGAGCAGCGCCGCGAAAGATCGCTTACCGGTGCCGGCGGCATATTCGATGATCCGGTTGACGTCGGATTCCGGCAGGAAGCTAAGGAGATAGACGCCCCGTCCAGCCACGCTCGAATCGGTTGAGAATGCGATGACGGACACGCCCCGCGCACGGGCCAGCTGGGCTGTCGTGGGGACCGACAGCGCAAACAGCGGACCGAGAATGATCTCAGCGCCCTCGTCGAGTGCCTGTTGGGTTCCCTGCTGCGCGCCTTGGGGGTTGCCACCGTCATCCTTGATCAGAAGCTGGATGTTGGGATTCTGGAATTCCGCCAGCGCCATTTCGGCGGCATTCTTCATCGATTGCGCCGCGACGCCGGCATTCCCCGAGGCCGACAGCGGCAGGATCAATCCCACCTTGACCTGTCCGGTGCCTACCGCGAGCGGCTGCTGAGCCGGTCCCGCCGGGCCAGCCCCAGGCTGCGAAAACGAGTTCAGGCTCTGTTGCACGCCGGAGCAGGCCCCGAGCAAGGGCGCGCCAAGGATCAGGCCAACCGCCGTCCGCCGGCTTGTTCCCGAAAGTCGAGGCTTGGGATTGAGCGGGCCCACCATCGTATCTCTATCTCTTGACCCACCGAAATCGGCCAGAACCTCAGCCCTCGGAGATCAGGAGGGTGGATTTAGGCATATTGTCGGCGAATAGTTAACCAAAACAAAAGGATTATGGCAGCCCCGCCAGGGCGCCGGTTGCAGAACCTTGTTTCTTCACCGCCGTGCGGCACGGTATTCCAGACCACGCACGATTGTGGCGTAAGTGCAGTGTAGCTTCTAGATTGGCACTATGCGCTCAAAGGCTGCTTCCTTAAACACACCTGACGCCCTGACGGGACCCCCGGGGCGCACATTTTCGGTGGCGGGCCATACCCTAGCCGCGCCGAAGGCGGTTCCGGGTCTTCATCTGGTGGCTACGCCGATCGGCAATCTCGGCGACATCACCTTGCGTGCCCTGGAAACGCTGGCCGGGGTCGACATCATCGCCTGCGAAGATACCCGGATCACCCGCCGCCTGACCGGGCGCTACGCCATCTCCGCGATGCTCAAACCCTATCACGAGCACAACGCCGCAGTGGCGCGGCCGAAGATCCTGGAACGGCTGGCGCAGGGCGCCTCCATCGCGCTGGTCTCCGATGCCGGCACGCCCTTGATTTCCGATCCCGGCTTCAAGCTGGTGCGCGAGGTCTGCGCGGCGGGCCACCGGGTGATCGCGCTACCGGGGCCGTCATCGCTACTGACGGCGCTCTCGGTGGCGGCGCTCCCCACCGATCGATTCTTCTTCGAAGGATTTCTGCCGCCGAAAGAGACCGCGCGCCGCGCGCGACTTACAGAACTGATGCGGATCGATGCGACACTGGTGATCTTCGAATCCGGCAGCCGCGTGCGGGAGACCCTTCGCGATCTTGCCGGCATCATGGGAGCGCGTGATGCCGCCATCTGCCGCGAGATGACGAAAATGCATGAGGATATCAGGCGTGCGCCGGTCTCCGAACTGGCGCTTTCAGCCGACACGCTAGAGACGCGCGGCGAATTTGTGCTGGTGATCGGCCCACCCGCGGCGGGTGCGCAAGCGATGGCGGCGGATGAACTGGACGATCTGCTGCGAAATCGGCTGCGACGCGACAGCGTGAAGGATGCGGTAGCGCACGCGGTCGAACTGTCCGGCCGGCCGCGCCGCGAAATCTATGCCCGTGCGCTCGAACTCGCCAAGGAAATCAACGCCGGAGGTGATCATGGCGAAAACTGACGGCGTCGCACCGACGGAAACGGCTCCGAAGCGCGCTTCACCCGCGCGCGTCGCTGCGTTTCGAACCGGTCTCTCCGCCGAAATTCGCGCCGCCGCCTATCTAATGGCCAAGGGCTATCGCATTATGGCCAAACGATTTCGCACGCCCTATGGCGAGATCGACATCGTGGCGCGACGCCGGAGTTTGCTAGTCTTTGTCGAGGTCAAGGCGCGCGCCAGTCTCGATGACGCAGCCTATGCCGTGACGCCGCGCCAGCAGCAGCGCATCATCGATGCCGCGCAGGCCTGGCTGATGGCGCATCCCGAACACGCCGATTTCGACCTGCGCTTTGACGTAATGCTGATAGCGCCGCGGCATTTGCCGCGTCATCTGTCAGCGGCGTTCGACGCCAGCACCTGAAAAACTCGATTTCCACCAAAGCAACTTGCGGACCAGCCAATGAAATTGAACGTCGCCGTCCAGATGGACCCCATCGCGCGCATCAACATCCGCGGCGATTCAACATTCGCGCTGCTTCTTGAAGCACAGAAGCGTGGCCACGGCCTTTCCTATTACACGCCGGACAAACTTTCGCTGCGCGGAGAGGAGTTGGTCGCCCCGGTTCAGATCCTCAGCGTTCGCGACGAACCCGGCGACCATTTCACGATCGGCGAGCCGCGGCGCGAATCTCTCGCGGCATTCGACGTTATCCTGCTTAGACAGGATCCTCCGTTCGATCTCGCCTACATCACCTCGACGCATTTTCTTGAACGAATTCATCCCAAAACGCTGGTGGTCAACGATCCCGCCAGCGTGCGCAACGCGCCGGAAAAGATATTCGTGATGGAGTTCCCCCACCTGATGCCGCCGACCTTGATTTCGCGGGATCTCGACGAGATCAACGCGTTCCGCGACCAGCACGGCGCCGTTGTCATGAAGCCGCTGCACGGCCATGGCGGCGCCGCGGTGTTTCGCGTGATGCCGCAGGACATGAATTTCGGTTCGCTCTACGACATGTTTTCTGTGACCTTTCGCGAACCATGGGTGATCCAGCGCTTTCTTCCCGAGGTCAAACACGGCGACAAGCGCATCATCCTGGTCGACGGCGAATTCGCCGGCGCGGTCAATCGCGTGCCGGCGCCGGATGACCTGCGTTCCAACATGGTGCGTGGCGGCGCAGCCCAGGCCACCGACCTCACGCCGCGCGAGCGCGAAATCTGTGCGGCATTGGGCCCGGCGCTGCGGGCGCGTGGACTGTTGTTCGTCGGCATCGACGTCATCGACGGCAATCTCACCGAGATCAACGTGACTTCGCCGACCGGAATTCGCGCGATCGCCCGGCTCGGCGGCCCCGATGTTGCCGCCAAGATCTGGGACGAGATTGAGAAGAAGCGGGGGAGGTAGACCTCCGAGGCCGTTCCCCTAATGTTCTTGCCAACACTCCTGCTTTCCACTACCTTGGATTGCAAAAGAGGATGGCATGGTACAGCGAGTTTCCACGGTAGCCTTTGAGGGGATCGAAGCCCGCGCCGTCGACGTGCAGGTGCAGGTTGCGCCCGGCCTGCCGGTTTTTGCCATTGTCGGGTTGCCTGACAAGGCCGTCTCCGAGGCCCGCGAGCGGGTTCGCTCGGCGCTGATCGCCTCCGGCCTGGCGCTGCCTGCAAGACAAATCACCGTCAACCTGGCGCCCGCCGACCTGCCGAAAGAAGGCAGCCACTACGATCTGCCGATCGCGCTCGGCCTGATGGCGGCGATAGGCGCCATTCCGCCGGATGCGCTATCTGGCTTCACGGTGCTGGGCGAACTCGGGCTCGATGGATCGATCGCGCAGGTGGCCGGCGTACTGCCGGCGGCGATCGGCGCCAATTCGCGCGACGAAGGCCTGATCTGTCCCGCGGCTTGCGGAGCCGAAGCGGCATGGGCGAGCCCCGATATCCAGATCATTGCCGCAAATTCGCTGATCCAGATCGCCAACCACTTCAAAGGCACGCAGGTGCTGTCGCGCCCCTCCCCGAAGGTCCACGAACGCCAAGCCGATCTGCTCGATCTGCGTGACATCAAGGGACAGGAAAGCGCCAAACGCGCGCTGGAAATTGCCGCGGCCGGCGGACATCATCTGTTGATGATCGGCTCTCCCGGCGCGGGCAAGTCGATGCTGGCGGCGCGGCTGCCCTCGATCCTGCCGCCACTGTCGCCGTCCGAACTACTCGAGGTATCGATGATTGCCTCCGTCGCCGGCGAAATCGAAGGCGGCGCGCTCACGGCGCGACGGCCGTTTCGCAGCCCCCATCATTCCGCCACGTTTTTTTTTTAAAAATATATATATTTTTTTTTTTTCTCTCTCTCCCGCCGAAAAAGTGTGCTCGGCTGAGTTACGTATTGCTCCTGAGATGGCGCGCGGCGGGAAAGCCCTGGGGCGTTTCGATCATGTAGTCGTTGGAGAGCAGCGTCACCATGTGCGACGGAGCGCGGCCGCGGATGGTTTCCTCGATCGCCGAAAGCGGGGTGATCAGAATCATGGACATGCGCCAACTCCGTCGCGTCTGCGTAGCCGAGCGGGTCGCGCAAGAAAAGGGCGCGTTGACATGATTGTGGCGCCGTGATGCGTTTTGCGCAGGATCGGGCGAGCGAAATGATTTCCAGGCGGCAAATGGTGGTTTCGGCCGCGCTTCTTGGCGCGGGCTGTACTGTCACAGACCTGCCACGACGGCGGAGCGGGTTCGTCGGCGCCGACGGCATGCGGCTTTTGCTCGATGGCGCGACCTGGCGCTTCACGGGCGCCAATATGTACTACGGCGCCTATCTGGGCGCCCGGGCGCCGCTTGGAAACCGCGACCGGCTGAAGCGCGAACTGGACTCACTCAGCGCCCTCGGCGTGACGAATCTGCGTGTTCTGGGCGCATCGGAACTGTCGCCGCTCAAGAATTCCCTAAAGCCCGCGTTCCACGCCGACAAGCCGCCACACAACGAGACCCTGCTTGAAGGGCTCGATTTTCTTCTGGCCGAAATGGGCGCGCGCGACATGCGCGCCGTGATCTATCTCGGCAATTTCTGGGAATGGTCCGGCGGGTTCGCGACCTATCTCTACTGGACCAATGGCGGCCACTACATCGACATGAACGATCCGGCCCATCCCTGGCCTGAATTCGCAGACTTCTCGGCGCAGTTTTATGCGAGTGCGCCCGCGGTTGGGCTCTATCGCGGCTATGTTCGTTCGCTCGTCACGCGGACCAACACCATCACGCACCGCGCCTATCGCGACAACTCGACGATCATGGCGTGGCAGCTCGCGAACGAGCCCCGTCCCGCCGGTAGCGACGCATTTGGGGCGAGCAACATGAAGGCATTCCGGAACTGGATCTCGGGCACGGCGAGTTTCATCAAGACCGCTAGAGCAATTCAGTTTTGTTTTTTTTTTTTTTTTTTTTTTTTTTTTTTTGTTTTTGTTTTTGTTTTTGTTTTTGTTTTTGTTTTTGTTTTTGTTTTTGTTTTTTTACCCCCCCCCCTTTTTAGCGTTCCACGTATTGCTCTGTATCTGCACTCTGCATAAATGAGAGCGGCGCGAACGGCTTGACACCAGTCGCGCCGCGGCCCACCGCGTCCCCGCCTCCGGCGGTCCGTCCACCACCCCTACCGCCGGGACAGGGTTTGCGCCGCGCCACACGCCAGCGATCGTGTTGGTTTCACACTTGCACCAGTGCGCCGGGTGAAATCTTGCGGTATTTGGACAATTAGTTGCTTTCGTCGGCCAAATGGAAATGACTGCCCGCCGCTTGCCACCGCGCTGATCCGTCGAATTACTCGCCAAGCACCCGCCGCGAGTGCTCGATCCGCATTTCGTTGGCGATGCTGGTCCGCGATAGCTCGGCAAACGGCGCATTCGGCCGGCAGGATCGGCAGGACAGCGCGAGAATGAGACTGCTCACTGCCGCGTCGCGGTGACGGTCGATTGTCCTCAGATCGATCGGTTTCATGGTACTGTACGCCGGATGGCGGACCCACAAAAACCAATAGCCCGCACCATGTCGTTGCACACCAGCCGCACCTAAAAAGAAAAGCCCCGCTCGTGTGCGGGGCTAATTGAGCTAAGCGCGCGATTCCGAAACACAATCGAAGAATAAAAAGCTTTTTGCCGTGTTGCGCCCTCGGTCCTGCTTTAACGCTCGAGCAATCGTTCTAGCGGGAGCCTTTCTTCGGGCGAGTGTCTTCAATGTGCGAACGTGTTCTGATGTCCACGCGCGTCGTTTTCCATTTGGCTTGGTCATTATTTCTCCGTCAGGTCATGTGCGCAGGTTCAATAATAAAGCCGAATGCCTGCACTTCATTCAGCGTGAGACAATGATTAGCGCGTCGCAGCTGTTTCCTCTAATCGTCATCATACCAGCCGCATTAATCGTTCATTTTGTTGTGTCGTGAAGGAGCAGCTACGACAGCCCGCCGCTTTCAATCTCACCGTCGGTTAGGTGATCGGGTAGCGGCCCTAAGCTTTGCACTTGCAGGCCGGTTCGCGGGCAGCGGTAGATGAAGGAAACCATCATCAACCGTCCTGTTGAGTCGCTACAAGTATTCAAGTGACGCACGTCCCTCGCCCACCGCGAACAAGGCGTCACACCTCACGCAACCGAACTTGTTGTGCTGATCTCTTGGAACCTCAATGGTGACAATAATGTATTTTGCCCCGCAACTTGGACAGGCGAAGGCAATCGGTTCTGATTTATTCGGAACACTACGCGCGGGCATTTGTCCGCAATATGGGAACAGCGCCACTCCATGTCTTGCTAATTTCGGCCAATATGTTGCTTGTTAGGGCCATGCTCGCGACGAGGCGCGGCGAGCAACTGAACTGACGTCCCTGTTTGTCAAACAAACATGTGCGCGGCGATCCACTCGCGCGCACGCTTTTCGGAACCAAATCTGCCGAAATAGCGCACAGAAAAATTTGACTGCATTATCTGCACTCGCCACATACGGCCTTTTCGAATTGGTGACATGAACTTTTCGCATTGGCGACATATGAAAATGAGAGCGGCGCGAACGGCTGACACCTCGCGCCGTCCACCGCGTCCCCGCCTCCGGCGGTCCATCCACCACCTACCGCAACACCGAACTCCAAAAAGCCCATGAGCGGCTGGCAAGTCGGCCGCTTGGCATCGCGGCAGCCTTGCGCTGCTCGACCACTTGACCGAACCGCCACCCCGCCGAGGGTCGGCCAGTGTGGCCCCATAGGTCAAATTGTTCGCCAGGCGAACATTCTGCCAAATCGGATGGCTCGCTCGGTCAGCTCCGTCGCCAAGAGCCACGCTTGCCCGTTACGGGAATTCGTCGGCCAGTTGCCAAGTCGTTGCCAAATGGCGATCTCGGTGCCTGCGAAATGGAAATAATGCCGCTTGCAAAGGGGTTGCTTGGTCTGGAACAACGGGTTGGCGCGTGTTTGCCGCCTGTTACCTGTTATACGTTCAACGCATCCGGCTTCGAGGCCCGGAATGAATGCTGCGCCGTTTCCTGATTTCCCCGCTGCAGTCCCGAACTTCGGGCCTAATCATTCCACGTCCGCCGCCGGGTCTCATCCGCCCGCTGAGCAGCTGCCTGACTTGGCGCCGCTTGGAATCATCACGAGCTACGATGATTTGCGCACCATCGCGCGGGCGCGAATGGATCAGCTTCGGATCACCTTTGAGGTGCGATGCCGTCAGCGGCGTTCAAAGCGGTTACAGCGCCAAGATTTTAGGACCAAACCCATGCAAAAGCTTTGGCCCGGTGAGTTTCTGCGCGATCATGGGCGCGCTCGGCATCAAATTGCTTGCTGTCGAGGATGCCGAGCAGCTCGGCCGT
Organism: uncultured Alphaproteobacteria bacterium; assembly: GCA_963732455.1. Taxonomy (GTDB): domain Bacteria; phylum Pseudomonadota; class Alphaproteobacteria; order Rhizobiales; family Xanthobacteraceae; genus Bradyrhizobium. The sequence goes on from CAVSZM010000008.1 coordinate 594,940, forward strand.
CTTCAGCATCGCCTCCCGCCTCGCCGGCAACTGCCGCATTCATCGCCACATTGGCGCCAGCGCTCTGCTGGTGCCGTGTGATCCGATACTCAGGTCGGGGCCTTCTGGTGCGACTACCGATGTCGATCGTTCTTGCCGCACAATCGCTGGCGAGGATCGCAGCAACGCCATTGATAGGCTTCCGAAAAAGACCGGGGCGACCCCGGCGGTGGGAAGGAACTCGGCGGCTCGACCGAATTTCGACCTCCTCGCTCTTTACTCGGCGCCGCGCCAAAAATACCGGTGCGTTGGTCGCGGCAAAACGCGGTTTCGGTGATCTCTCTGCCGACCGCCCGCATCTCGCAGCCTGGATGCGCGGCATGTCCGATCTATCTTCAATGCAAAAGACGGCCCCGCCGTGATGCCCGCCCGGCTACTCCTTTAACGTCCGCTTTCGGGAGTAAAGCGGACATCGAAACTTGATCGCGCCATGTCCGCTTTTGACCCAAAGTGGACATTCGTAGCTAGGAGTAATCGTCTATAGCCCCTCAAACTCCTCAAAGGGGACACCCAACAAGATGCAGTGCTCTTTCAGGCACCTTGGAAAGTGAAATAGGTACGGACGGCCTCGTGAACGAACTTCCCGTTCTCAATGGTCACCTTGGCTACTGACCATCCCTTGACTGGATTTTCGGACAAGTTACAAACGACGCTCAGTAGTCCATCTCCCTCAGCTGCTGTGACCACTAGAGATTGACCGTACTGATTCCGCGCAAACACCGTCCCAAATTTAAGCCGCTCGGCATATTCGGTAAGGCAAATCTTATCGGGACACTTCAAAAATTCGCGTCGGTGTCTTCCAATTCCGCTGTATTGCGTTCGGAGTTGGTGATTGGATATCCGGTGCGTCTCTTCGACAACTGGTTCGTTTCGACGCTGCGCCATAAATCCAGTCGCCAAGAACTCCCCCTTTGGGGCCTGATCGGACTCGGCCCATCGAAGTAGTCTTTCGCGGCTTTCTTGCGCTTCTTCTTTCGACACCGTCCTCATCCAATCGAAGTTCTTGATTGCTTTTGGATTTAGCGGCGCACCCGGATTCTTGAAAAATTCATCAAGAGAGCCGTAGGCAATTATGATCCGACGAAGGGTGATCGGATTTTGAAGCAGGTTGTCCAGCCGCGTGATCCAACGCAGGTTCTCAGCGCGGTTATTTTTACGGTTGGTATCGATGTGATCGACGATGTGTTTCTCTGAAGGTTGCTTACCGTGAAACGCGGTGGCGATTATGCGATGCACAACCTCAGTGCCAATCTGCATGTAGCCGGTCGCGGCATTAGCCGACCCAAAAGTCCATATGCCATCGAGCGGACGTTTTCGCTTGTTCGGCCTGCGCTGTCGACACACTGAACCATTGTCGCGCACACGATACATTTCGCCGCGATATTCGACTGCCAGTTCCTTATCGAATTGATGAAGCAGTCCCGTGTCCATTGGATTATCTTTCATCGTGCAAACTCCATGAATTCGCGCGCAGCGCAGCGTTGCTGGCTGTGAGCGGGCATAGTGGTTCTGGGTTCGCCGATGGGAGGCGGGTGGATCCCCGCTTACTTCTTATTGCTTATCACCCGTTAGTCCGGGCGTTCTTGCTTCTTGGCCCATCGAGGCGACGTTAAGCGAATATCGATTCGGCCAAGATGTCAACTTGCGGAACCGGGCTTTTAGTGATGTCCGCTTTCGGGGGGTAAAGCGGACATCGAAATTTAAGAACGTCACGTCCGCTTTTGACCCAAAGCGGACATCGACGATCACTTCCAATCTTCCAGTTTGAGCCGGTAAGATGCCTGTCCTCAGCCTTGGGGATAACATGAGGCGGCGCGAGTTCATCACCTTTCTCAGCGGTGTGGCCTCTTGGCCACTCGCAGCGCGCGCACAGCAGCCGGGTCGAGTTCGGCGCATTGGTATTGTATGTCTTACGCCACCGGAGATGCCGAGAACGAACTTGTCGTAGCTTTCAAGCAAGAACTTGCAAAACTTGGATGGGTGGATGGCCGCAATGTCCAGTTCGACGGCGTTCGACCACGGACAATATGGATGTGGTGCGCGCTGAGGCGGCAAGTCTGATGGCGTCAATCCGGACGTGGTGATTGCCACCGGCGGCAGGGTTGTCCCCATTTTGAGGGGGCTTTCCAGCTCGATACCAATCGTGTTGCCGGGAGGAAGCGATCCAGTTCGCATGGGTTATGCGAAGACGCTGGCCCGGCCCGGTGGAAATATCACAGGATTTGCGCTTCTCGAATTGTCGGATGCTCGGCAAGTCAATCGAAATATTGAAACAGATTGCACCCGCTATGGCTCGCGTCGCGTTGATCTACAATCCAGACAATCCAAACTCGGTTATTTACAGGCAAATCGCTGAGGAAGCTTCCGGTCGGATCGGTATTGAGCCGATCGCTTCCCCAATTCACGGGTTTTCGGACATCGATGGTGCCGTTGCAAGCCTGGCCGCTAATCCCAATAGTGGGATTTACTTTCTACCCGACGTCTCGACGCTCGCGCTGCGTAAAGAAGTAGTTGACCTGACTGCACGGCACCGCCTGCCTGCAATCTATTGGGATATCTCCTTCGTGAGGCTTGGAGGCTTAGCATTTTATGGAGCTGATCGCATCGACCTGTTCCGCCGATCAGCTGTCTATGTCGACCGCATTTTGCGCGGTAGAAGGCTGCCGATCTCCCGTTCCAGCAGCCGACGAAGTATCAGCTGATAATCAATCTCAAGACCGCCAAAGCGCTCGGCCTCACAATCCCTGAGGCCTTCTTGCAGACAGCCGACGAGGTGATCGAATAGTTCGAATGTCCGCTTTTGACCCAAACCGGACATTCGAGAATTCCACCCGATCACTTTCAGTATGCCGGCTTAACCAGCTACGATGCCCGGTCTTCGAAGCTTGGGTAGGCTTGGGTAGGCTTGGGTGAGCTAATGCGACGGCGCGAGTTCGTCACAGGAATTGCGGTTTTGACCGCATGGCCGCTCGCCGCGCACGGACAGCAGCCTCGACGCGTTGGAGTTCTCATCGCCCTTGAAGAGGAGGATCCACAAACAAAAAGCTATTTGGCGGCATTCCGGGAAGCACTCCGCGCTTTGGGTTGGATTGAGGGACAAAGCCTACAAATAGAACATCGAGCCGCCCCCGATCTCGACGGCCTGCGGTCGGGTGCTGCGGAATTGCTTCGTCAAGCGCCGGACCTCATGGTGACCAATACAACTCCCGCCACGAATGTGGTCCGACAAGCATCTGCGAACATGCGGATCGTATTCATTAGCGTTTCTGATCCAATCGGGCCGGGAATTGTGAAAAGCTTGGACCGCCCCGGTGGAAACATTACCGGCTTCACTAACTTTGAAGAGACGATGGGAGGTAAGTGGCTTGAGCTGTTGCGGGAAATAGCGCCTTCGGTCAAGCGGGCTTCGATGCTGTTCAACCCGGAAACCGCGAACGCCGGTTCCAGCGGCGGGATATATCGACCGGGATTTCAAAAAATTTCCTCGCGAGAAGTGAACCACGTCGATTTTGGATTTTGCCGCCGATCGCCGCCCCCACCGGCATCCACCCCGGGTATACCGGTCGGCCGTCCAGGGCGCAGTTCGCGTTCCTCGCCGAGCAAACGATCGCAAGACCGTCCGCATGGAATGCCTCGCAATCGGGCTAGGAGCCCGTGGATTTATTTCGGTGACGAAAAGCTACGCGGGTGCCGGCGCCGACTGCGAAGCTTCTGTAACAGATGCATTTGCTACATTCCGCCGGTGCTTTGCCCACCGCGCGCGAATAGCACGCAGCGCTAGCGCTCGCTCCCGCTTAGGCGTTCACGCCTAGCCGGGGCCGCGCAGCCAACGCGCGGCTTTCGGTTTTTCTAGGCCGCCTTGCAATCGATACCGCGGACTTTGGCGCGGAGATCGCCGACGCGACGGCCGCATCGCCGCTCCGAAATCTGACGAGCAGGCACCGGAGAATTGCGGCGCAGCGTCCAAACAGAGATTGCGAGAATTTCGGCGGCTACAGCGTCCGGCACGATCGCGTCGTCTGGCAGGCTGTCGAAATTGGCAAGTTTTTCGGTGTGAGCTGGCGACACGAGGCGTCTCCCTTCATGCTGACGCCTGCTTTTCTATGCTCGCACTGTCTTTCCGCTGCGGGGGATTGGACCGCTATTTTTGGGGTCGAACTACCCGGTGGCGCCTAGCGCGTGGACTACGCGCAGCTCGCACGGCTTCGGTGGTGGTCGGCCCTCCGAAGGCAATTTCCGCCAGGACCCGCACCTCATTGTCGAGCGGCTGTCCACACCACTTCACAAAGCCGGCGCTCAATTCCTTCATGAAGTTTATGCGCGGGCCTGTTTTCTTTCGCCCGAGGACGCGCGCCTTGCGCTCGTTAAAATCACCTAAGACGGCGTTCAGGGGGGCTAGTCGGGAGTATTGCTTCGCCGAAAAGAGCCGCTTCATGCGCGTCCGCATTTTTGCTTCGAGCACGGGCGCTTCACGGACGACGGTGTTGAGCTGTTCAGCGTCAATACGAAGAATGACTTCATCAATGAAATGAACCGGGGTTACTGCGACCCGCAAGAGCGGCCGGATTGTGGTCCATATTGATTCGCACTCGGTGTGGTCCATCCACCGAACCAAGACTTCGTGGACGAGCCTCTCCATCCAATCGTCGTTTTCTGGCGTCAACGCCGGAAGGCGCTGCTGAAAGTCTTTCAGCTCATCACGGAAAGTCTCAGACGGCGTGCTCATGCTGCGCGCCTCACGCTTCGCGGCGCAGCGGCGTAACCTTGCTTGCGCGATCTTCGACGATCGCCACGAGCCGATCGGCCCAAAGATCAAGAGCGGCCTTTTCTCGCGCGCATAAGTCGACCGATTGTAGATACCGGCGACGCCAGCCTTGTGGCCGCTCACATGGTTTAGAACAGCCTCTATGACGTGGGCTCATTCGAGCCCACCGGCGGCGTCCCGATCCCGCGCCGGCAGCTTCTTCAATTGATGCTCTGGCAAGCCGCCGCCGGCATACGTCGCAAACGTACGGCGCAGGTCATGCACCCTCCAATCAGGGATCGGGCTGCGACCGTTCGCCGCCGCAATCCTCGCATCAAGCCGCTCTTTGCAATTCGACCA